>CACYNH010000005.1 GCA_902775735.1 uncultured Erysipelotrichaceae bacterium | reverse complement strand
ATCATCCAGATACATTCCGGATGTCCGGGAAGTGAAAGCTTTCCGGGCACACAGAAGCCCCATCCATATTGCTTAGCAATTGGGTGGTGGTAACTTCACAACGATGTTTCTCGGCACGCTGGGCATTCCGTTTCTGACCCTTGGCTGTGTGCGGATGGCGGACATCTACCGGGAAAGGGAGACCAGAAGGATCATGCGCTTTGTGATGGCGATGATTCCCTTTGGCTGGATGATCATCCATTTCACTGTGAGCAGCGGCGTCTGGCTTTACAGTTTTATGATGCACAAAGGCAATACCGTCATGGCTGTTTCGGCGGCGGAGGCGATGATTTCCATGTACAAGCCTGCCCAGGTTCTTTCCTGGTTTATGGCCGGCACCGGGCTTTTCATCCTGCCGGTATCTGTTCTCTTCGGAAAACAGTTCTGCCGTTAAGATCGCAATGGTTCACGCCGGCATTATGGATGGCGCTTTTCAGCGGTCTCAAATATTTTTTTCCTGTGAACCCGCTCATCAATGCCCTGGACACTTTATGCATGAACGCCGGCATGATCATCTGGTTCATCTATCTTCTTTTTGTGACAGACGGGGAGGTCGGTTATGAAACTGAGCGTCAGTGAATTTGAAGCCATGCAGATGCCATGGCGCAAATGGTATATCAAAAACGGGGAAATCCGCAATTTCAGAAGTTCGGCCTGGAAATTGAAGGGAAGGATTTTCTGGAAGTGGGCTGCGGCAGCGGATACGCCGCTTCCGTGCTGTGCAAGGAGCATCCGGCTTCCTATACCGGCATCGATCTCATGGAGGAACAGCTGGAAATCGCAAGAGGCAGAAACATTCCAAATGCTTCATTCATTCAGTGCGACGCTTCCGATCTCAGTCAGTTTGAGGATGAAAGCTTTGACGCTGTTCTTGATTTCTGCATTCTCCATCATGTCGAAGGCTGGCGGACATTCTTCGATGAATGCCGGCGGGTCTTAAAAAAGGGCGGCAGTATCTATATCGCCGATCTTTCAAGAACAGCGGTCCATATCACCGACGCGCTTCTTGACTGGGGATATGCCGAAGAGGCGCTCTTCTCCTTTGAAGAACTGGAGAGGGAAGCTTCCAGAAGAGGATTTGCGGTTCTGCACAGAAAGAATTACTTCGGTTTTGAAGCGATGTACCGCTTTGTCAAACTGTAACTTCAGGACTCATGAACGCCATGAGTTCTTTTTTTTACGCTATCTGACCTTATAAAATTATATGGAACTGGCACTGTTTATATAGTCAGAATCGCATATACTATAGAAAAACGGAGGTTGATTATGAAACGAATCGCTACTATGCAGGATATCTCCTGTATCGGCAAATGCTCACTGACTGTCGCACTGCCGGTGATCTCAGCCATGGGAATTGAAGCGGCTGTCATCCCGACTGCTGTGCTTTCCACCCACACCATGTTTCAGGGATTCACCTTCTGCGATCTGACAAAAGAAATCGAAGGCATCTTCGCCCACTGGAAAAAAGAAGGCTTCCGCTTCGAAGCGTTATATACAGGCTACCTGGGCTCCTTTGAACAGATCAGCCTTGCCAAAAAGCTCTTCTCTGAATTCGGCGAAAACAGTATCCGCCTGGTCGATCCCTGCATGGCGGACAACGGAAAACTCTACGCCGGCTTCACACCCGCGTTCGCAAAGGAAATGAACAGCCTCTGCGCAATCGCGGATATTATCGTCCCCAACCTGACTGAAGCTTCCTTCCTGCTGGATATTCCTTATCAGCCTGAATATGATGAAGCCTACATCCGCGACATGCTGGTGAAGCTGACTCAGAGCGGAGCGAAGAAAGCAGTCCTGACCGGCGTCAGCTTTGAAAAGGGAAAGCTTGGCGCGTATGCCTATGATTCAGAGACAAAGGAATATTTCTATTACGCCAATGAAGAGGAACCGGAGCACTTCCATGGCACCGGAGACATCTGGGCTTCCACTTTATGCGGCGCTCTGGTCAACGGCAAATCCTTTGAAGAATCAGTGAAGATTGCCTGCGACTTTGTCAAGGAATCCATCCGTCTGACCCTGGCGGAAGAAAACCACAACACCTATGGCGTCAACTTTGAGCAGGCCTTCCCGTTCCTTCTCAAAAGCCTTTAACCGAACCCCGTTTCACTGAGCCGGCACTGCCGGCTTTTTTTGGTGCATCATCCCGGTCTCAGATCAGTAAAGACAATATAATGGAATCAGAAGTTTCACCATGTCATACATCATTCAGAGAAACAGGAGGACATTATGACTTACACAAAACTGTTTGAGCCCGGAAAAATCGGAAAACTGGAGCTCAAAAACCGTATCGTCATGCCGGCCATGGGATGCTCGCTGGCCGAATCCAGCGGCGAAGCCGGTCCCAGAATGATCCGCTATTACGCGGAAAGAGCCAAAGGAGGAGCCGGTCTGATCATCACAGAAATTACCAGGGTTGACGATGAAACAGGCGTAGGCACCCCGAACCAGCTCAGCGTCACAAACACCCATGTCGTCGGTCAGCTCCACAGACTTGCGGAAGCTGTTCACGCCTATGGCACAAAGCTGTTTGTCCAGCTCCATCATCCCGGCAGCCAGACACCTTCACGCCTGATCGGCGGCAGGCAGCCCGTTTCCGCTTCCGATGTGACCTGCCGTGTGATCGGCGAACAGCCCCGCCCTTTGACCACGGAAGAAGTCGGAGCGATGGTGAAGAAATTCGTGACCGGTGCCGTCATTGCCCAGAAGGCAGGCGTGGATGGAGTTGAAATCCACGCGGCCCACGGCTATCTGGTTTCCCAGTTCCTTTCTCCCTATACAAACAAAAGAGAAGACAAATACGGCGGCAGCTTCGAAGGCAGAATGCGCTTTGTCACCGAAATCATCATGGGCATCCGCGCCTATTGCGGACCGGCTTTCCCGATCAGCGTCAGAATGAACGGCAATGATTATCTTGAAGGCGGCATTGATGATGAGGAAGGCATCCGCATCGCGAAGTATCTGGAATCCCTCGGCATTGACGCGCTGAACATCAGCTGCGGCATGTATGATTCCGGCGCCACAATTATTGAGCCTTCCTATTTCGCCGAAGGATGGAAGCGCCATCTCGGCGCCAATATCCGCAAGGCTGTCAATATTCCCGTCATCGCGGTCGACAACATCAAGCATCCTTCCTTCGCCGAGCAGATGCTGGAAGAAGGCAACTGCGACTTCGTCGGCATCGCAAGAGGCTTCCTGGCCGATTCCGCCTGGGGCGCAAAGGCATACGAAGGAAAAGACCTTTCCATCCGCAAGTGCCTTGGCTGCATGGAATGCTTCAGGATTCTCAATGACGGCCTGCCTCTTGGCTGCACTTTGAACCCGGTTCTTGGCCGTGAGTTCGAGTGGGGCAAAGACAAGCTCGTCAAAAACGGAAACGGCAGGAAGATCGCTGTCATCGGCGGCGGCCCGGCCGGCATGCAGGCAGGGACTGTCCTTGCCGCAAGAGGCTTCGACGTCACCCTCTTTGAAAAGACAGAAAAGCTTGGCGGCACCGTCAATGTCGCCGCGGTTCCTCCCAACAAGACAATGCTGTGCGAGTTTGTTGAGACAATGAAAGCGGAAATTGAGGAAGCAGGCGTCAAAGTCAGACTGAACACTTCACCTTCAGCCGCTGATCTGAAAGCGGAAGGCTTTGAAGGCGTGTTCATGGCAGCCGGCGGCAGACCCGCAATTCCCGCCATTGAAGGCATTGAAAAGGCCGTTACAGCCGAGGATGTCCTTTGCGGAAAGGCTGAAGTGACAGGCGATGTCGCCGTCATCGGCGGCGGCGTCACCGGACTTGAAACCGCGGAAACACTCAGTAAAGACCATAAGGTCACCGTTGTCGAAATGATGAACACCGTCGGCAAAGGACTCTACCCGAGTGTGGTCATGCATCTGGTGCAGGAAATCGCCAAAGCCGGCGGAGCGATCGCAAAAGGCAAAGCCCTCTGCGCTGTCAAGGACGGCGAAATCACCGTCATGGATACCGCGACAAAAGAAACCGAATCCATCAAGGCAGACAGCGTTGTTCTCGCCATGGGCGTTAAGAGCGAAAGACCGGATATCGACGCGATGAAAGAAGCGTTCGGAAACAAGCTTGTTCTGACCGGCGACAGCGACAGACCCGGACAGATCTACGACGCATTGCACAGCGCCTATGACCGCGCCTTTGTGTTTGAAGCATAAGGTGAAAACACATTAAGCCGGTTAAGAGCAGTTTTCCAAAGCGGAAGACTGCTTTTTTCACGCTCAGTTGAAAATGCATGCAGGGTATGGGATGATGTGAAAAAGAACATCGCTTCTGATCTGATGCGGAAGAGAAAGGGAACACTCATGAAACTGAATGTCCTCCAATACCTGCTGATCAACAATCTCATGTACATGAAGCCGCAGAACGGTCCTTTTCCTGATCTGTGTGACTTTGAAGGCAGAAAACTCAGAACATTCATGAATGCCATTGACCTTTCCGGCTGGCAGGATGATCCATCGAATCCTCCGATGACAACAGCCGAAGAGCAGAGACAGGTCACAGACGCCATCCGCAGTGATCCGCTCTTAATGGACCTGATGGTTAAAACAGTCTATACCGACACAAGCGAAAAGGGCGGAAACTGCCGCTTTGCTTTGTTTACTTCTTCGAGAACCAATGAAGCCGTGATTGCTTTTGAAGGAACGGAAATGGCGCCCGGCTCGCCGCAGTGGAAGGACAATTTCGCCAGCGCCAATGTTTCCGATTCCATCCAGCAGATCAAAGCGCTGCTGTGGTACCGCTCTGTCTATAAGCACTTTCATTTAGAAACACGCCAGGTCATCCTGACCGGCCATTCCAAAGGCGGCAACAAGGCCAAATACATCGCCATCCTTGATGAAACGCCAAAGCACTGCCTCAGCTTCAACTCCGAAGGCTTCTCCGACAAATTCTTCCAAAGATACGAAGAGAAGATCAGAGAAAGACAGAACAGAATCGAAAACCACATCGTCAACTATGACTATGTCAGCCTGCTGCTCAATGACATCGGCAGCGAAACCTATTACTTTGGATACAATTACGGTTCCGGCGGCTTTGCCGAAACCCACATGGCAAACACCTTCCTCCGCTTTGATGAAGATGGAAAGCCTCATATGGACATTGATGAAAACGGCAGACCTGTGGAAATGCGGGAATTCGACGCTTTCTGCAATTCTCTGCTGAGATCGCTGGACAATGAGCGCAGAACAAGCATTCTTAAAACGATGAACAAGGTCCTTGACGCGATCCTTTCCCTTAACCGTTCGATGACGGTAAAGGAAACCCTGAACACAATCCTGAAGATCGCTGAAGAGGAATCAGACCGCCGCAATATCGCTTACTTTATGGCCTACATGATCCGCTATGAGCAGGCCAATCCGGAAGTGACAAAGCACATCAATACCGTTCTCTTCCTGTTTGACCTGGAGGGAATCAGCCAGTATGTAAAGACTGCTGAGCAGATTCTCAACTGGGAACAGGACATCTTCTTCATGCACTTCAGTTTTCTGACCCTGAGCTCTGTGGCCGCCGCAATTGTCCGCTGGATGCCGGAATGGCTCATGAAGCGCCTGCAGGCCGATCTTGAAAAAAGGGGAATCCCATTAAGCCGTGCGCAGTTAAAGCAGCTGCAGATGATCCTGATCCAGACGGAAGCGGATCTCAGAACCCTCACGCTTTCCGCAGAGAAGCTGGACCGCACCGTTCCTGAAAACATCTTCTGAGCCGTCTGTCTTGTGAAAAACAGGCTCAGACAAACAACTTCAGATATGACCGCGGAAAAGGACAGAGAAGCGTAAAACCCGCCCGGAACTGCCCTCAGCTTGTGAAAAAAGGGGTCAAAAATATCTTTTCCGGTTATTATGGGCGGGAAACATATTGTGCAGGAATGAACAAAGTTTCATCTTGATTACATGTTTTTTCGTACGTAAACTCATGTGTACGGAGCGATGAAACATGTGCAAGATCAAGATCAACAACCTGACATGGGACGTTTATGGTGTCGAACCTGACAATTTCAAGCTGAAGACAGGCGATGGCTGGGCTTATGGCATGACCTATTTTGACAGCTGTGAAATCTATATCCGCAACGCCCAGATCTCCGATGAGCTTCTGCACCGTGTCTGCCGCCATGAGGCGACCCACGCCGCCGCGTTCTCATACTGCTTTGACACCGATGATCTTTCGGAAGAAGACCTCTGCAATTTCGTCGAAGCCTACGGTCCTGAGATCTGCCGCAACGCCAACCGCATGTACCGCGCGATTCTCGCGGATATGGAGTGAAAAACCGCGGAAACAAAGCGGATCCCGCCCGTTTCCGGACGGATTGTTGCGCTTCCAAATAATCGCTGTGTCACAATTCCCCACAGGGGGAATTTTTGTTATAATGTTACGGTTAATGGAGAAAAGAATGGCAAATAAATACGATGACAGCAGTATTCAGATTCTCGAAGGCCTCGAGGCGGTCCGCAAGAGACCCGGTATGTATATCGGCTCGACCGACAGCCATGGTCTGCATCATCTCATCTGGGAGATCGTGGACAACGCCATCGACGAAGCCCTGAACGGCTATGGAAAAAAGATTACCATTACCCTGGAGGATGACGGCAGTGTCACCGTCACAGACGAGGGCCGCGGCATGCCCACCGGCATGCATGCCAGCGGCGTCAACACGCTTCAGGTTATTTTTACAGTCCTTCATGCCGGCGGCAAATTCACTTCCGAAGGCGGCTACAAGACCGCCGGCGGTCTGCATGGCGTCGGAGCCTCCGTTGTCAACGCATTAAGCGAATGGCTCACGGTTGAAGTGGCGCATGACGGCGAACTGGTGCGCATGGAATTCAAAAACGGCGGCAAGTCCATCGGCAAACTTCAGAAGCTCGGCAAAACGAACAGAACCGGCTCGACCGTCCGCTTCAAACCCGACCGTAAGATCTTCACCACCACCGAATTCCGCTTTGACACGGTCTGCGAAAGGGCGAGAGAGGAAGCGTTCCTGCTTTCCGGCATCGCCATCGCCGTCACCGATAAGCGCGGCAAAAAGCCCCAGCAGGAAGTCTTCCAGTATACCGACGGCTTAACCGCCTTCCTCAAATACCTGCATGAAGACAGAAACCCGCTCATGGATCCGGTCAAATTCCAGGGCGACGCCCTCGGAATCCACGTCGACGCGGCTTTCCAGTATACCGACGACTATCAGGAAAACACCTACAGCTTTGTCAACCTGGTCAGAACGATGGACGGCGGCTCGCATGAAGTCGGCTTCAAGAGCGCCTTCACCAAGGCGGTCAACGACTACGCCAGAAAATACGGCCTGCTCAAGGAAAAGGACAAGAATCTCGAGGGCAGCGACGTCAGGGAAGGCTTAACGACAATCCTTTCCGTTTCCGTTCCCGAGGAAATTCTGCAGTTTGAAGGGCAGACCAAAGGCAAGCTCGGCACGCCCCAGGCCAAAAACGCGGTCGACGCGGTCGTCGCCGAAAAGCTTTCCTACTGGCTTGAGGAAAACAAGACCCAGTCGGACATGCTGGTAAGAAAGATGCTGAAGGCATCATTGGCCAGAGAAGCGGCCCGCAAGGCAAGGGAAGAGGCGAGAAAAGGCAGGAAGGTCGGCAAGGGCGAAAAGGTGCTCTCCGGCAAACTGGCTCCGGCCCAGACCAAAGACGCCAGAATCAAGGAACTCTTCCTGGTCGAGGGCGACTCCGCCGGCGGCTCGGCAAAGCAGGGCAGGGATTCCCATTACCAGGCGATCCTGCCGTTAAGAGGAAAAGTCCTCAACACCGAAAAGTGCTCGCTTTCCGATATTGAGAAAAACGAGGAGCTCAACACGCTCATCTATACACTGGGCGCCGGTGTCGGCCCCGATTTCAACTGGGAGGAATCCAACTACGGCAAAGTCATTATCATGACCGACGCCGACGACGACGGCTCCCATATCCAGATCCTTCTTCTGACATTCTTCTACCGCTACATGCGCCCTCTGATTGAGCATGGCATGGTCTATATCGCCTTACCGCCGCTCTACAGAGTTTCCAAAGGCAAGACCATGGAGTACTGCTATACGGATGATGAGCTTGACGCCCTGCGCAAAAAGATGGGCAAATGCGAAATCCAGCGCTACAAGGGCCTTGGCGAAATGAACGCCACCCAGCTCTGGGAAACCACCATGGATCCCTCCAGCCGCACCCTGATCAGGGTCGGCATCGAGGATGGCATGAAGGCGGAAAGAAGAGTCTCCGTGCTTATGGGCGACAAGGCGGAACGCAGAAGGGAATGGATTGAAAACAACATCTCCTTTACGCTTGAGGATGACTTCAGGGTGGATCAGTAATGGCAAAGAAAAAGACGATTGAAGATAAAACCAAATACAGGGACGAGCTTCTTGAGGATATCATGGGCGCCGGTTTCGGCCGCTATGCCAAGTACATCATCCAGGAGCGCGCGCTTCCCGACGCAAGAGACGGCCTCAAGCCGGTCCAGAGAAGAATCCTCTACGCCATGTACCATGACGGCAACACCTGGGACCATCCTTACCGCAAGTCGGCCAAGACGGTCGGTCTTGTCATCGGTAACTACCATCCCCACGGCGATACCTCCGTCTATGACGCGATGGTCAGAATGTCCCAGGACTGGAAGGTCCGCCTGCCTTTAATCGACATGCACGGCAACAACGGCTCGATCGACGACGACCCGGCCGCCGCCATGCGTTATACCGAAGTCAGACTGGCCAAAGTGACCCAGGTCATGGAGGACGATCTCGACAAGGATACCGTCGAGATGGCGCCCAACTTTGACGATACCGAAAATGAGCCGACAGTCCTGCCGGTTCCTTTCCCGGTCATGCTGGTAAACGGCGCCACCGGCATCGCCGCCGGCTACGCCACCAACATGCCGCCCCACAACCTCAACGAGGCGGTTGACGCGGCCATCTACAGAATTCAGAATCCCGAATGCAGCCTGAATGATTTAATGGACATCATTCCCGGTCCCGATTTTCCGACCGGCGGCATCGTTCAGGGCGAACAGGGCATCCGCGACGCCTTTGAAACCGGAAAGGGCAGAATCGTCATCCGCTCAAAGTGCGAAATCGTCGACGCCAAAAGCATTCAGCAGATCGTGATCACCGAGATTCCCTATGAAATCATCAAGGGCCAGCTCGTCCGCAAGATGGATGAGATCAGGGCTTCCCGTGATATCGACGGCATTCTCGATGTCCGCGACGAGTCCGACCGCAACGGTTTAAGGATTGTCGTTGATGTCAAAAAAGAAGCAGACGCGAATCTGATTCTCAACTACTTCTACAAAAATACAGATTTGCAGTGCTACTACTCCTACAACAACGTCGCGATCATCGACAAGCGGCCGGTGCAGGTGGGCCTGATCGGACTGCTGGACGCCTTTATCGCTTTCCGCAAGGAAGTTGTCTTAAGAAGAGCACACTATGAGCTCAACCGGATGGAAAACCGGATCCACATCATCGAAGGCCTGATGAAGGCTGTCTCGATTCTTGACGAGGTCATCCGCATCATCCGCGCCTCAAAGGACAAGGCCGACGCGAAAAAGAACCTCATGAAGGAATACGGCTTCGATGAGCCCCAGGCCGAAGCGATCGTTTCCCTGCGTCTTTACCGTTTATCCAATACCGATATCACCATCCTGCGCAATGAGTTTGCCGAGCTGGTCAACAAAATCGAGGAAACAAAATCGATCATCGAAAACGAGAATGTCCTGCACTCCGTCATCATCAAGGAGCTCAGGGCAGTGAAGAAAGAATACGGCACCCCGCGCCGGACTGAAATCCAGGGCGAAGTCGAAAACATCGTCATCGACCGCGCCCGCATGGTCACCAATGAGCGGGTGGTCATCACCGTATCAAAAGACGCCTATGTCAAGCGCGTTTCCCTGCGTTCCTACAACGCTTCCACCGGAACCGAAACCGGCCTCAAGGCGGGCGACACCCTGATCGGCAGCCTGGAATGCGACACTGTCGACACATTATTACTGTTTACGTCCAAAGGCAACTACGCCTCTCTGCCTGTCTGGCAGATTGAGGAAGGCAAATGGAAGGACATGGGCATGCACTTAAACAAGGCGGTCCGCATTGACGGCGATGACAAGATCATCAACGCCGCCGTGATCAAGGATTTCAACACATGGGCCTGGATCGTGACTGTCAGCGATGGCGGCCAGATCAAAAAGACGCCGGTCTCCGGCTGGCAGGTCGAGCGCAATTCCAAAGTCGTGACCGCGATGAACCTGCCCAAAGGCGTTTCCATGATCAACGCCTCCCTTGCCTACAGCGGACAGGAAGTCCTCATGGTTTCCCGCGACGGTCTTGCCTACCATTTCCCGGTTGATGACATTCCGTCCACCGGCATCAAGTCCAAGGGCGTCAAGTCCATGACCCTGGCCAGAGGCGATAAAGTCGGCTGGGGCGCTGTGATCGACGCCAGTACCCAGGCGGTCATGTTCATGACTGACCAGGGCGCAATGAAGCGCGTTAAACTGGCGGAAATCCCGGCCGGCAACAGACCGATCAAGGGCAATCTGATCTGCCGCAAGCTCAAGACAAATCCTTCAAAGATCGTCTATGCCTGCGGAATCACCGCCGGTCAGCAGCTGACCTTCGCCGATCCTGAAATCCAGACCATCCGCGCTGTCGACATTCCCCTGAAACCGAGGGACGCCGGCTTCTCTTCGCCGCTTGTGCTCAAGGCAGGATGGCAGATCAGAAAAGGCATTGAGGAATGCCGCATCATCGACATTCCCGAAGGCGCCGACGACACCGTGCATGATGATATCGAAAAGCTGAGCCTTTTCGATGAGGAGAACTGACATGGCAAAGTGCAGAGGCTGCGGCGCGCAGCTGCAGAGCGAAAACCCGAAGCTGATCGGCTACACGCCCAAGGCTGGCAGTGAATACTGCCAGCGCTGTTTCCGCTTAAGCCACTATGGCGACCTGACGGTCTCCATGAAGACCGGGATCGATCCCGATGAAGTTCTCTCACGTGTAAATGAGCTTGACTGCATCGTTCTCTGGGTGGCCGACCTCTTCGATTTTGAGGCCGGCATGCTGGAGGGGCTTTCAAGAAAACTGGCGGACAAGAAGATTATCCTGGCCGCCAATAAAAGAGACCTTCTTCCCGAAACGCTCTCCGATGAAAAATGCGCGCGGTTTGTCTTTTCAAGACTGAAGGATCTCGGCATTCATGTCGATACCCTGATCCTGAGCAGCCGTGACGATCTGGAATCGATCGAGGAAATCCGCAGAATCGTAAAGCAGAGCGCGAAGGGCAAACCCTGCGCCGTGATCGGCCGCGCCAATTCCGGCAAGAGCACGATTCTGAACCGGCTGGCCGGCAACGAAGTTCTGACGATGTCCCGCTATCCGGGCACCACGCTGGATTTCAATGAAATCGAAATCGGCGGTCAGGTTTATATCGACACGCCCGGCATCGAAATCGAGCATTCCGTCCTGATGATCACGGATGAAAAAGATCTCAAGACCATCGTGCCCCAGACAGCCGTCAAGCCGACCGTCTACCAGCTGAAGGGCGATCAGTCCTTCGCCATCGGCGGCCTGGCCAGAATCGATCTGGAAGGCTGCGAAAAAGCGAGCTGCGTCTTCTATCTTTCCAACCAGATGCCGCTGCACCGCTCAAAACTGGAAGGGGCGGATGAGCTCTGGAAGAAACACCTGGGAAAGATGCTGTCGCCATGCGCGCAGGTCAAGGAATTCCAGGTTTCCAGAAAGCATAAGGATTCCGCTAAAATGGATATTGTGATTGACGGCCTTGGCTGGGCCTGCGTCTCCGGAGAAATCCGGACCGTAAGCGTCCATGTGCCCAAAGGCGTCAGTGTCACATACAGAAAGGCAATGCTGTAATGTTAACAACGAAACAGAAAGTTTATCTGCGTTCTTTAGCCCAGACGGAAAAGCCCGTTTTCCAGATCGGCCAGAACGCGATCTCCGACAACATGGTCAAGACCGTTTCGGATTATCTGAAGAAACATGAGCTGGTCAAGGTCAGCGTCTTAAAGAACTGCGACGCCGACCTCAAGGAGCTCGCCTTTGATCTGGCCATGCTGACAAAGAGCGAATGCATCCAGGTCATCGGACGGCAGATCGTTCTTTACAAACGGGCCAAAGAGCCTAAGATCATCCTGCCATGAGTTCTGTTCTGCTTTCTTCCTTCGACCCCGTCTCGCAGAAGGAGATTGAGGCCGCTCTTGCGTACCAGAGAGAACATGGCGCTCATGATCTGTATCTTGCCGTGAATGAAGAAGGGGTTCTTTCAAAAGAACTCCGCACGCGCTTATTGAAAAAAGCCCTGGCGCCTTACCGTCACCTGCATGTCACTTCTGAAGTGAAAGACGCTGAAACGCTCACACCGGCGGATGAGGAAGAAATCCGCAAAGGGGAATACCGCAAAGCGGCTTACGGCATCCGGGGTGAACTGATCAGAGAAGGGTATTATCTGAATGCAACCGCAAAAGCCATGTGCAATCCCCACCGCTATGCCCATACATGCTCGGTGGCTGAAGTCTGCCGGCAGCTGGCGGCAGTGCATCACATGGATGAAAAGAAGGCCTGGGTCATGGGCATGCTGCATGATCTGACAAAGGGATTCAGCGATGAAGCCAACCGGAAGATCATTGAGATTTACAAGCCGGAATGGCTCAGCATTTCGCCCAAGGTCTGGCACAGCTATACCGGCGTCATTTACGCAAAGCAGAGTCTCTGCCTTGAGGATCCGGACATCGCTTACGCCATGGAACATCATACAATCGGCGACGGTCATACAGACTGGGCGTATCTGCTCTATATCGCCGATAAAATCGAACCGTTAAGGGGATATGATGTTTCAAAGCAGAGAGCGCTGGCGGAAAAAGATCTCAAAGCGGCCGCAAATCTGATACGCGAAGAGTCAAAAGCGTATATACTTGAAACGGAGGGAATTCATGTCTGAACTTCTTGATATTGTATTAAAAACACTTGATGAAAAACTCGGTGAGGATATCGTCACCATCGATATGTCAGCCGTCAGCCCGTTCACGGATTATTTTGTGATCGCCACCGCCAGAAACGTCCGCCACGCCCAGTCGCTGGCTGAATTTGTCGAGCAGGAAGCCGCGAAATACGGCTATGACGTCAGAGTCCGCGAAGGCGAAAAGGACAGCACATGGGTGCTCGTTGACCTCAACGAAGTCATCGTCCACATCTTCACCGATGAAACAAGAAAAACCTACCGTCTTGAGGCCTTATGGGCCGACCAGCCTCAGACCAGACTTGAAACAAAAGAGGCAGCGCTGTAACCAGTGCTGTTTTTCGTAGAGAAGGAAACTATGATCGCGGAAATTATCAGTGTCGGAACCGAGCTTCTTCTCGGCAACATCGTCAACACCAACGCCCAGTATCTTTCAAAACAGCTGGCAGACCTTGGCATCGAGGTTCATTTCCAGACAACCGTCGGTGACAATCCTGAGCGCATCCGCTCGGTCCTTGACATCGCTTACTCAAGGGCGGAACTGTGCATCCTGACCGGCGGCCTTGGCCCGACAAAGGACGACATCACAAGAGAGATGATCATCGCCTATTTCAACAAAAAGCCTGTCACCGATGAAAAGACAGTTGAAATGATGGGGGCAGCTCTTTCAAGAAGCGACTCCGATGAGTGGAAAGCCAGCCTGCTCAAATGCGCTGTTGTGCCGGATGATTCCATCATCCTTCATAACCACCACGGCCTTTCCCCGGGCTCGATCATGGAAGATCACGGCAGACGCTGCATTTTACTTCCCGGCGTTCCGAAAGAAATGAAACCGATGTTTGAGGAATACTGCATTCCGTATCTGAAGAAACTTTCCGGCCAGGTGCTTGTCTCGGTTGATATTAAACTGCTCGGCTTTGATCAGGCTCCGGTTTCCGCGGTCGGCGAAGCGCCTGTCGCTTCCCGCCTCGGGGAGCTGCTCGACAGTGAAAATCCGACCGTTGCCACCTATATCAAAGAAGACGGCAATCTCATCCGCATCACCGCCAGAGCAACAGATGAAGAAAAAGCGATTGAAATGATCGAGCCAATGATCGAAAAGTGCGCCGACGCGATCGGCCGTGAATACATCGCCGATGTTTACAGGGAGGATCAGGCATGGAATATGTAAAGCTTGGAAACAGTGACCTGGAAGTTTCAAGAATTGCTGTAGGGGGAATGTCCTTCGGCAAAGCCTCATCCGAATTCCATGAGTGGACGCTCAATGAAGCGGATACGCAGGAGATGATCGCTTTCGCTTATGATCTTGGCGTCAACTTCATCGACACCGCCAACCAGTATTCCGGCGGCACAAGCGAAGAATATATCGGCAAAGCCATCAGAAACCTCGGGATTCCAAGGAATCAGATCATCCTTGCCTCCAAGGTCTATTTCAATGAAGGAAAACTTTCCCGCGAAGCGATCAGAAGAGAAATCGAAGGCAGCCTGACCAGGCTCGGCACCGATTATCTCGACCTCTATCAGATCCACCGCTTCGACTATGACACGCCCATTGAGGAAACGATGGAAACCCTCAATGAACTTGTGCAGGAAGGAAAGGTGAGATATCTTGGCGCTTCGGCGATGTACGGCTATCAGTTTCACAACCTGCAGCTGTGCGCTGAGACAAACGGCTGGACAAAGTTTGTGACGATGCAGAATCATTACAACCTGCTCTACCGCGAAGACGAAAGGGAACTGATTCCTGTCTGCAGACAGTACAATGTTTCCCTCATTCCCTACAGTCCGTTGGCCGGCGGCCATCTCTCCCATCAGAAATGGCGCACCGATTCCCTGCGCAGCCGCACCGACCGCATGTCCGCAGCCAAATATGACCGCACGGAAAGTCAGGATCAGCTGATCGTGGACCGCGTCGCTGCAATCGCTGAAGAAAGAAATGTCTCCATGGCCTGCGTCGCTCTTGCCTGGCTGTACGCCAGAGGAGCGGCCGCACCGATTGTCGGCGCCACGAAAAAGAACCATTTCCTCGACGCTTCAAAAGCGTATGAGCTGAAGCTTTCGGAAGAGGAAATCACAGCTCTTGAAGAATTCTATCTTCCCCACAAGGTGCAGGGCGCACGTTAAAAACAGAATAAAGAATGATTCATCATACAGCGGAAGATCCGCTGTATTTTTTCACAAAAGAAAACATCCTTTTTCAGGATGTTCAGTTTGAATTGATCAGACCGTTCAGCCGCAGCCACTCTTCAACCTGGGCGGCGGAAAGCGGGATCTCCCCGTCATATTCAAGCGAGTTCAGCACAACCGGCGCTCCGTCGGCGACAGTCACCGCCGCGAAGGCGGGATATCTTGAAATGCCCCAGTCGGCGCTCAGCTTGCCATCGGTCATATTCTGCTGCAGGGAAGTGATATCGACGGTTTCGATAATCTTGTCGATCTGCATCTGCGTATCAGCTGTCACAGTCGCTAAGACCGTGTTTTTGACATAGACGCTGTCATTGTCTTCCCTGGAATAGAAGAAAAGGTAATGGGTCACCGATTCACCGGTGCTCATGACATATTCCTTCAGGGAGTCATAATCAAGATATGCGCTTTCCTCAACCACGTTGGCGTCAGTCTTCGGCTCAAAAATGCGGAAGGTGACAACGCCGCAGCTGTAAGCAACTAAAAGCGCCAGAAGCGCGTAAACTACTTTCTTCAGCATAAACAATATTCTAGCAAACCCCGATTTAAAAAGGAATGCTCACTTTCTGCGGTTGGCAATGACAACGCCGGCAATGATCAATGCGCCCCCAAACCACGATCTTAAGCTGACCGTTTCATGGAGGATGAGCGCCGAAAGAACTGTTCCGGATAAAGGCATCAGGTTCAGAAGGGTCGCGGCTGCGAAAGCCGAAACACCCCGCAGACCGGCGTTATAGAGAATATAGGCAAGGGTGGAACAGCCCGCCCCAAGATAAAGAATGCACAGAATGGAAGTCATATCCAGCGCAGGCATACCGCCTTTTTCCAGAAACAGGAAGGGCAGATAGAACAGCGCCGCCCACAGCGTCTGATACCAGCTGATCGTAAAGGCGTCAAGCTCATCCGAGATCGCCTGCACCATGTAATTGTACAGAGCCCAGAAGACTCCATCCAGCACCAGCAATCCGATGCCAAGCAGGGAAGAGGATCCTCCAGCGGAAAATGTCAGCACGCCGATGCCTGCCATGGAAAGAAGAATGCCCGCCACTCTTGAAACGGTGATCTTTTCATGGAAGAAGGCAAAACCCAGTGCCAGTGTGATCGCCGGATAGGAGCCGGAAATCATCGAGGCGGTGGAGGCGGCTGTCATCATGATCCCCAGGTTTTCGATCATGTAATAAAACGTGATGCCAAGCAGTGCCGAAAGGGCGATCAGTTTCATATCCTTTCCCGCAGGTCTTTTCTTTTTCTCTTTTGAAAACAGCCGGATGGCGCTCATCAGAACAGCGGCGATCGCGATCCTGAAAAACGCGAGCGCTACCGGCCCGATCGAAAAACCGGCGATCCTGGTCGCGACGACCGAAGATCCCCAGAGAATAATCGAAAGTGTCAGTATCAGATAAGAACCCATCGGGTAAAAAATACTCCAAAAGAGTCAAATAAGCAATGAAACAGATAGTTTTCATTGAATTCATATTTCCGCGTAATTTATAATAGCGGTTACACGCAAAGAGGTTTTTTATGAAGTGGTATGAACAGAATTTCGTAAACCGCAGAGACTGGATCCTGGATCACCTTGAACTGCTCGGACTTGACGCAAACGAAACAATCCTTGTGCTTCTGATCGATTTTTTCAATGAGCATAACATTCCCGTCACAATGGAAATCCTTCATAAAAAAACAGGTCTGACCATGGAACAGGTGGACCAGTCCATCTCAACCCTGTGCGCCAAAAAGTATTTGGAAATCAGAGCCAGCGCGAAAAAGGTGCGCTTTATCCTGAACGGTCTGTTCGACACCGATACAGCCAGAAGCGAAAGGGTTCTTGACTCCTCCCTGTTCGACACATTCGAAACCGAATTCGGCCGTCCGCTTTCCAACATGGAAATGACAAAGATTTCCGACTGGAACCGGACAACAGATAAAAAACTCATCCTCTACGCGCTGCGCCAGGCGTCCGCCTACCAGCATCTTTCCATCAATTATATTGATAAAATCCTCAATGACTGGAAAACAGAAGGAAGAACCGTCGAGATGATCGAAGGGGAGGCATGAGACATGGAACACATGACCCCTGAAGAAATCCTTTCCCATCTTGATAAGCTTTATCCAGACGCGCAGTGTGAGCTTGTTCATCGCAATCCCTATGAAATGGCGGTGGCGGTGATCTTAAGCGCCCAGACAACCGACGCTTCGGTCAACCGTGTCACTCCGGCCCTGTTTGAAAAATACCCCGATCTTGAATCGCTGGCAAAAGCTGATCTTAAAGACCTTGAGGCAGCCATCTCTTCCCTTGGTCTTTACCGCAACAAAGCAAGGTCCATCAAAGGCTTCGCCAAAGGAGTCATTGATCAGTATGACGGGAAAATCCCGGAGACCATTGAAGAGCTGACCACGCTGGCAGGGGTGGGCAGAAAGTGCGCCAATGTCATCCAGAGCGAATGTTTCGGCATTCCCGCCCTGGCTGTCGATACCCATGTCTCACGTGTTTCGAAAAGGCTCGGTCTAGCCTACAGCAAGGATGACGTGGACACGATCGAAAGAAAACTCAAAAGAAAAGTCCCGAAGGAAAGATGGATCAAAACCCATCATCAGATGATCTTCTTCGGCCGCTATCTCTGCCACAGCCGCAATCCCGAATGTGACCGCTGCCCGTTCACGAAAATCTGCCATGAGAAAAATAAGCACTTCAAAGAGCAGGAGAAACCGGATGGAAATCGAAAGAACAAGGCCTGAAGATCTCGATGAGGTCATGGCGATCTATGCCGGAGCCAGGAAGTTCATGCGCGAGCACGGCAATCCGAGACAGTGGAGCGCCTATGGCTGGCCGCCCCGTGAACTGATTGAAAAGGATATCGAAACCGGCAGAAGCTATGTCTGCCGGGACAATGGAACCATCGCCGCCGTCTTCTTCTACGATCACGGGGAAAGGATTGAGTCAACCTACGACACGATCGAAGGAAAGTGGATCGGAGATGAGACCTACGGGGTTGTCCACCGCATCGCTTCCGCCCATACCGTCAAAGGGGCAGGCTCCTTCTGCATCAAATGGGCGATTAATCAGTGCGGCCACTTAAGAATGGACACCCATGGCGACAACTGGGTCATGCAGAACTGTCTGAAAAAACTAGGCTTCACATACTGCGGCATCATTTATGTCACAACCGACAACGATCCAAGACTTGCCTACGAAATCATCGCAAACTAAACTAAAAGCGGCACCGCCGCTTTTTAAATGGAATGATCAGTCGTTGAGAAGCTTTCTGGCGATCTCGATGGCGCCCTTGCCGTCCATCATGCCGTAGACTCTCATGTCAATGCCGTCGATCGGCTTACCCGGGAACTTGGCCTGCAGCTGCTTTAACGCGTAGCGGACCTGCGGACCGAGAAGGATGCAGTCAGCTTCCGGACCGTGCTCTTCAACGGAAGAAAGTCCGTAAGCGTCGATGCTGTAGTTTTTGCCTGCCGCAGCGGCAGCGTCTCTCATTTTGTTGACCAGCAGGGATGTGGACATGCCGCCGGCGCAGAATAATACGATTCTCTTATCAGCCATTTCAAAACCTCCTGAATTATGACTTTTCATGCTTACTCTGTAAGCGCTATCAACATAATAGTATAATTTAGCGGTTTTGGTCTGTTTTTTCTTATTCTCCGGTTTCTTTGAGACTGTAGGCACCGAAGAATCCGCTGAATTCACAGGCGTGGACCGTGTTGGTCAGGAAGCGGATGGAGCCGTCTCCCATCCGGTAGATGCGGCCTGTATATGAAGCTGTGAATGATGTATAATCGCCGATCGGGAAATCCGAGCTGACCGAAAGATCAAACGTGATCCGGAAGGAGGGAATGTCCTCAAACCAGCTGATCACGGTTTTTTCAATTGAGGCTTTTTCAATTGAATTGATGACAATGCTGTAGGTGCCGGTGAAGGCGGACAGGGTTGCCCGGTTCGAACAGCCGGCGACTTCCGATTCCAGCTTAGTGTGCAGCTCCTCAATCAGCAGGTTCTTTTCCTCCTCGCTGAGCATTTCAGCTTCACTGACCGCTTCCGGCATCGGACCTAACTGCCATGTGATTTCATCGTCATTGACCACATAGCCGTAGGACATTAACACATTCTGATCAAACTCGGCATGGATGTTCACGGTTTCCCCGTTATATTCCTCCCCCTCAAAGCTGTAGGAGTAGGTGATGCCCATGTCCCTGTATTCAGCCGGGGAGCTGATGCCGATTGAAAGTCCCGAATCGGAAAGAACCCAGTCGGCGCTGACGCCGCTGAACACATCAAGCACCGCGTATTCAGGCAGACCGGAAACCGTATAGGTTTTCATTGTGTTTGTAAAACGGATCCCGGCATTTTCCGCCGCCTGCTGATCATAGGTGCAGGCATAGACAAGATTCTCGTTGTTCGAATAGCCCGACGCCTTTTCGAAATTGCAGGAGACCGAACGGATCAGCTTTTCCAGATCATCCGTGGATCTTCCTTTTTCCCGGCGTTCATTCACTTCTTCCTCAAGAAGCTTCAGGGCGTTTTCCTCCGGCGCGAAATCCTCAGCCAGATAGCCGCCGCTGGAATAGCCGGCAAAAACAGGCACGGAGGTATCCAGTAAGACAATCTCCTCGCCCAGGATCTTTTCCCTGACATGCCATCCGATCAGCATGGCCCCGATGACCGCGGCGCAGCCGATGCCGAACCAGGCCGGCGCCGGAATCCCGGGTTTCTTCTTCCGTTTTTCCTTTATGACAGGCTTGACAGCAGGCTCTTCCGGTTTCTTTGAAAAGGGAATATTCAGATCATTTTTCTCGCGGATTTCATTCTCTTCCATGACTTTAATATACATGAAGATTTCACAAATTCAACACAATGCTGACTGGCGGTCAAAAACTTAAACTTGGGCTTCTCAAAGATCGCGTTTACAATGATTCTATGAAGATACTGATCACAGGCTTTGAGCCGTTCGGCTCCGACACATACAATCCTTCCGGTGAAGTTCTCTCCCTGATTTCCGATGAAATCAACGGAAATGAAATCATCACGGCAATCCTGCCGGTTGCCCGCAAAGCTGCTCAGGAACAGATCCTGAACCTGATTGAAAAAGAGAATCCGGACTGTGTGATTTCACTTGGCTTAGCGGCCGGCAGAAAGGGGATCACGGTCGAAAGGACCGCCGTCAATGCCGATGACTTCCGCATCAGGGACAACGCCGGGGAGCAGCCCCATGACGAGAAAATCTTCGAAGACGGACCCGACGCTTACTTCACTTCGCTGCCGTTCAGGAAAATGGAAGCCGCTCTTAAAAATGCAGGTTTTCCGGTTTCGGTTTCCGAAAGCGCCGGCACCTTTGTGTGCAACCATGTCTTCTATGCGGTGCGCCATGCATGCTCGATAAAACATCCTCAGATCATCAGCGGCTTCATCCATCTGCCCTGCGCCGATGAAATGGGGAAGGAGAATGTTTTCTCGATGCCGCTTCATGACCTGGCAGACGCAGTAATCAAAGCCGTTTCTGTCCTTTGAGAGAGGCGGCTCTTAACTAATTCTTAAAAAATGCTATGATATTGCATTATGGATGAGATCAGAAAGCAGCTGGCTGTTTTCAGGCATTATTGGAAAACAAGCAGATTCTTCCGGGAACTGGTTCTTTTCCTTGTGTCGATTGTGACCGGAGGTTTTCTGGCTCTTTTTTATCTCATTCACAGCCTGTTCTCCGATTCCGACTGGTTCATGTCACTGGCCGTCTACTATGGCCTTCTGACCCTGATCCGGATCTATTTATGCAACAGGAAATGGGTTGTCCATAACACCCCGCATCCCAAAGAAAAAGACGAAATCTCAAGAAAATCCATGGAGACAACAGGGGTGCTGCTTGTCCTGATGAATGTGGCGCTTTCGGTCATGATCGGCGAAATGGTCTTCTTCGGCCACTCGAAATCCTACTGGGTATGGATGCGCTACTATATCATTATCTATACATGTTTCCGGATCTGGAACGCCTTCAAAACCGCCTACCACGGCCGCAAGCGTCACCGGATCAACCGGATGATCCATGTCATCAACATGATGGACGCCCTGGTCGGCATGTTCGCCCTGACCGCCACCATCATCGACACCTACGCCCACGATTCCTTCCTGCGAACGCCGGTTCTGGCTGTGAGCGGCTTACTGATTATAGGCATCCTGATCATGATTTCCGACCATATGATGATGGCCTCCATCCGCGATGAGGAGAACAGCAAATGAATATATTTACTGTCATTGCGGTCATCCTGGCTGTATGGTTTATCCTGCCGGTCTTTACCGGCCAGGTCGTCAACATCGGCAATGTGACCGGTGTATTGTGCGCTTATTTTCTTTACCGGCTTTCCGTTGAGCCGGCCATTCTGAAGAATCCATTCATTCTCGCATTGTTTGTTTTTCTCATCATCTGCCTTCTGATTTCCGCTGTTCTTACTTACGGCATGATCAGAACGCTCAGAAGAAAACCAAATGGGAATGAAACCCTGATCATTCTTGGCTGCGAGATCATCGGCACCAGACCGTCGCTCATGCAGGTGGAGCGCTTAAGGGCTGCATTAAAATATCTGGAAGCTTATCCTGAGACAAAAGTGATCTGCTCCGGCGGTCAGGGAAAAAAGGAAAAGATTTCCGAAGCGGAAGCGATGAGGAAATGGCTCGCTGCCCATGGAATCAGTGAAGAGAGAATCATTGAGGAAAACCGCTCGGAAACTACGGAGGAAAATCTGCGTTATTCGCTGGAGCTGATCAGGGAAAAGAATCTCAATCCGGTGATTGCCATCTGTTCCAATGAGTTTCATTTATACCGCGCTTCTCTGATCGCAAAGGATCTCGGACTTCAGAGCTCCTCAGTTTCAGCGCCGACCGCCTGGTGGCTGTTTCTGACATTCTATGTCCGTGAGCTGTATGCGTTACTCTATTTCATGATCCGCCGAAAGTTGAAATATTCATAAAAAGCCGTCAGGCTTTTTTTGTTAACGTATCCAAAAGTTTCAGCCGATGGTATGATTTAGACAGGAATAACTGCCGCAAAAGGCAGGAGGGAGGAACCTATGCATCTGATTGAAACCGAGCTTTTCCAGCTTGAAATGAATGTAATGCTGATTGATCAGAGAATCAGCGCCCCGGCAAACACAATGGTCAACATCAAAGTGTTCTCCGACAACTTCTCCGCTGACGGCGCCATTCACATCGATTATAAAACCATGGGCCAGTTCTCCCGCCAGCTCCGCCATATCTACGAGGCACAGCGGGGCACCGCTTCCATCTCCGGCATCCGCGACTCGAAAAACTATATCGAGTTCCAGGCCAGCACCGACGGCAGGATCCGTGTGCGCGGCACTCTTGTCGCAAAAGGAAACAGCGGCTTCACCCAGGAGCTGAATTTCGAAAACGGCTTTGACAGGTCAAAGTTCGCGGCATTCGTCGATGACATGAACAACACTTACGGCATTGATGAGGAAGCTTTCTGAGCACCCGCGCTGACTGAAAAGGAAATTCAACCTATAATAGAAAAAAAAGAGAGGAAATCATTATGAGCAATATTGAAAAAGTATGCACTTTCTTAAAAGAAGCAGGAACTTATTATCTGGCAACAGTCGAAGGCGACCAGCCCCGTGTCCGTCCGTTCGGCACCGCCCACATCTTCGAGGACAAGCTCTACATCCAGACCGGTCTTGTCAAGGACTGTGCAAAGCAGATGATCGCCAACCCGAAGGTTGAAATCTGCGCCTTCAAAAACGGCACATGGCTCAGAGTCGCCGCCGAAGCTGTTCTTGATGAAAGAATCGAAGCCCAGGAATCCATGCTGGCGGATTATGTCAGCCTGCAGAAGATGTACAAGGCAGGCGACGGCAACACAGCTGTCTTTTATCTGAAGAACGCGAAGGCGACTTTCTCCTCCTTCACAGCAGCTCCCGAAACTGTTGAGTTCTGAGGACTCTGAATCATTCACACACGGCAGGGGATGAATCCTCTGCCTTTTTCCTTAAGGAGGCCATATGACATATTTTGAAAAGCTTGAAGTGAATGATCAGGAAAGAATTGAAGAAATGAGTTCCATGGCCAAAGCCATAGTCCGCGAACACTTCGATCCGCTCATCGGCAGAGAGCAGAATGATTATATGATTTCCCTTTTCCAGACGCCGGAAGCTGTTCACTAACAGCTGGAAAACGGATACCGCTATTACTTTGTCAAAGAGGAAGGAAGAAATCTCGGATTCCTTGCCTTTTATCCCAAAGGCAGCGATATGTATCTTTCCAAATTCTATCTGTACAAAGATGAGCGCCATAAAGGCCATGCCTCAAAGATGCTGGAATTTGTCAAAAAAGAAGCAGGGAAAGAAGGCCTGGAAGGGATTTTCCTCAACGTCAACCGCTTCAATTCCGCCGTGGAATCGTATCTGAACATGGGTTTTGAGATCGTCCGCGAAGAGAAAAACGACATCGGCAACGGCTTCTTTATGGATGACTATGTCATGCGGTTCAGACTCCGGTAATAATTTAGATGAAATGCTATTGACCGCCGGTCAGTTTGTGCTATATTAATATCAAGTGAGGGAGTAGCAGACAGAGCATTCTGTCAGGCATGGCCGTCAGCACGGAGCAATCCCGGCCATCCCGATTATGCAAGACTCACGGCGCATAAGCCGCGGGACGCAATGGACACTCAGCCGGACCCGGCGCATGCGGATCCGGTTTTTCATTGAGGAGGTGCAATATGAAAAGCTTTGACTTAATCAAATATGAAGCGAAGGAATACATGCGCAGGGACTGGCTGACGATGGCGGCGGTGGGAGCGCTTGGAGCGCTGCTGGCGGGAAAGCTTTCACAGACAAGCCATTACGCCGGGGAGAACACACTGTCCATTCACATCGGACCGTTCCATTACGCATATAACATGTCAGGACTTGGCGTACTGGGATCGATGATGGTGGCTGTAATTGCCCTGTGCGCGGTTGCGGCGGCAGTTGTCTTTGCGATCTATGTGAAGAATCCTCTGGAGTATTCCATCAAGTCATGGTTCCGCCATCAGACCGACGGATCAAGCGAAGGCAGAATTTTTTCGGTATTCCGCTCGCCCGACTACCACAGGATTGTCGGGACAATGCTGAGAAGGGATCTGACAATCTTCGTCTACAGCCTGCTGCTGGTGATTCCGGGCATTATGAAAGCCTATGAGTATTACTTTGTCCCGCAGCTGCTGGAAGAACATCCCGAGCTTTCCCCGCAGGAAATCCTGGACCTCTGTTCGGATATGACCTATGGCCGCAGAATGGAACTGTTCAGCTTTGACCTTTCCTTCATCGGCTGGTTCCTTCTTGAAGCCATCACCGGCGGGATCAGCGGCATCTTCTGGTCGTACGGCTACAGGACAATGAGCCGTCAGCTTCTTTTCCTTGACTATATCGAGAGCGGCATCGATCCGCTGAACTGGGAGTAACTTATGATCATGTTTCCGGATTTTAACGTAATGAGGATTATGTTCATGATCGTGTTCACGCTTGTCTTCTGCATGATCATCGCGGTCTTCGTCAGAATCATCCGCCAGTGGAATTACAATAATCATCAGCCGGTACTGACCGTGGACGCCGCATGCGTTTCAAAACGCGAAGAGGTCACCCATCACTGGAATAATCACATGATGCATCACACAACATGGTATTACGTCACATTTGAAGTGGAAAGCGGCGACCGGATGGAGCTTGGCGTCAGCGGCAGGGATTACGGAATGATCGCGGAAGGCGACTATGGCCGGCTGACATTCCAGGGCACCCGTTTCCTCGGCTTTGAAAGAATGTAATGTGGTAGAATGGCAGGGTGTACAGGGAGTATGAGTGATGAGTAAGAAATCAGAAAAAGCAGCTGAGCTGCGTAAGCAGTTCAGGGAAAACGGAATGCCGAAGTACAACTGCGCCCAGACATGCGCGATGGCGTTTGCGGAAGATCTGGATATGGATGAAAAGCAGCTGGAAGCTCTGACCGTCCACTTTGGCGGCGGTATGAAAATGGGCTCCGTCTGCGGCGCCTATACATCCGGCTTAATGGTCATGGGCCTGCTCGGCCTTGACGACAACGCCTCAAGAAACGCGTTTGTCAACGGCATGAAGGCAAAACATGAAAACCTGACCGACTGCAGGGATCTTCTTAAGCGCAATATGGAAAAAGGCGGCGACAAGATGACCCACTGCAACCGGATGATCTTCGATGCGATTGAACTGATCGAAGAGATTCAGAAAACAAAAGAAGCATAAAAAAACTTCGGGACTCCCGAAGTTTTTCATTGCGGATTATTCAAGGCAGAGATCGAAGAAGGAGATGATTCCCTGTTCAACGGTGTCTCTGATTTCCTTGTAGTTGTGGATTTCGTGGCGGTAGCCGGTGTAAAGAACCGTGGTCACATCATGGCCTGTGTCCGCCAGCCAGTTGGCTGTCTGGTAGACGCCTGTGCCGTACTGGCCGACCGGGTCCTGATCGCCGGCGATGTTGTATACAGGCAGATCAGCCGGAACCTTCTTTGCCCACTCTTCACCGGTGATGTCTTCCATCATCTGGTTGAAATACAGCCATGCGCGGTTGCTGGTGGGTTTGGTGAAGGCGTCGAAGGGATCTTCGGCATGATCCTTCTGCACATACGGATCATCGCAGATCCACTCATTGCCAAGTTTCACGCCTTCGGTGCATCTGGCAAACATCCAGCCCATAAATTTCGCGCCGAGGGTCGGATCGGATTCTTCGCCTTTGCCTTCTTCAATGAGTTTCTTCAGAACTTCCAGGTTATCCTCCAAGCCCGGCCAGACACCGGTCGTGCCGCAGATCGTGGCGCCGTCGAGATCTTCGCCGTATCTTGCCATATACATTCTTGTGATAAAAGAGCCCATGGAATGGCCGAACATGAAATAGGGGACACCCGGATAAAGCTCAGCGACGATGTCATGGAGCTTTTTTTCATCCTCAACCATCGTTTCAAAACCGGCGTTGCCCCAGTCGCCCCAGGTGTCATTTTCAACAGCGGTCTTGCCGTGTCCTACATGGTCGTCGGCAGCGACGATATAGCCGGCTTCCATGAAACTTGTGATCATGTGCAGGTAGCGGCGGGAATGCTCGCCGAAACCATGGATCAGCTGGATGACGCCGACAGGTTCTTCAGCAGGGACATAGACCCAGCCGTAAACAGTGTCGCGCCCGTTGTACGATTTGAAAGTAACTTCACGCAGCATATAAATTATCCTCCAGGCTTTCGCCTTTTCTTTGTAACTTCATCATAGCACGCTGAGTGTTCAAATGCAGTGAAATGATCTTTTCATGCGTTCATGCGATTGACTGACATGTTATGGCAATATTATAATTTCACCTGTTTGAGGGAAATTATGAAGACAGTCAAGTTCGGCGGCACGTCAATGGCGACAGCTGCCATGATGAAAAGATGTGCAGAAATACTGAACTCCGATGATGAAAGACGCTATGTCATCGTCTCGGCGCCGGGCAAGCGCTTTAAGGACGATATTAAAATCACGGATCTTTTATACAGAATCTATTCCGAAATCACCAACGGCTATGACACAATGCCGACACTGCTTGTGATCTATGAGCGCTTCCGCGAAATCGTTGAAGGGCTGGGCATTGATTTTGATCTGGACGCTGAGTTTGAAACCATCCGCAATGGCCTCACTTCCGACTGCAACCCCAACTGGCTTGCAAGCAGGGGTGAATACCTCAGCGCCAAAATCTTCGCCTGCTATCTTGGCTGGCCGTTTCTTGACGCGAAGGACCTGATCATCTTCAAAGAGAATCATGTTCTTTCCCATCACATGACATACCGCACAGCAGGGGCGATTCTCGACAATTTCTCCCATGCCGTGATTCCCGGTTTCTATGGCGCCGACACCCATGGCGTCATCACCACCTTCACAAGAGGGGGCTCCGACGTCACCGGCGCTGTGATCGCAAGAAGCGTCAAGGCATCCTTATATGAAAACTGGACCGACGTCGACAGCGTCATGACCGCCGATCCCCGCATCATCGAAAACCCCAAACAGGTCAGATGGATTTCCTACAGGGAACTGCGCGAGCTTTCCTACATGGGCGCTTCCGTTGTCCATGAGGATGCGATCCTGCCGATCCGCTCCGCCGGCATTCCGATCCAGGTCAGAAACACAATGAATCCGGAAGCCGAAGGAACCATGATCGTGGCGGCCTATCCGGTCGATATGAAGCACCATCCCGTCACCGGCATCGCCGGTAAGACAGGCTTCTCCAACCTGCAGATCGAAATGGCGATGATGAACACCCAGGTCGGCTTCGGCGCCAGGGTTCTGGAAATCCTTGCCGATAACGGTATCTCCTATGAGCATACCCCGACGTCCATCGATATCATTTCCGTCATTGCCGAAACTTCCTACTTTGAAAAGTGCCGGGAAAAGGTCATGCTGGAAATCGCGAAGGAGTTCCATCCGGACAAGCTGTTCATTGAGGACGGCATCGCTCTTGTCACTGTTGTCGGTGAAGGTATCTCCACCAATGTCGGCGTGGCTGCCAATGTCCTGAGGATCATTTCAGAAGCAGGCATCAATGTCAAGATGATCGACGCGGGCTGCTCTGAGCTGAACATCATCATCGGCGTCAGCGAGAGCGACTATATCAAAACGATCAAAGCCCTGTATGCAGGGTTATACCAGTATCTCTGAGCGCGTGGAAACATGCGCTTTTTTTTATTTTCACAGAATAAACACCATATAACAGTTTACAGACTGTTTGCACTGTTATACACTGTTTATGGGCGAAATCCCGGGAGATATCTTCAATGAATATTATTATCAGCACATCGTCCATGGTTCCCATCTATGAACAGATCTGCGGCCGTATCCGCAGCATGATCGCGACCGGCGAACTGGCAAGCGGCACGGCGCTGCCAAGCGTCAGAGCCCTCGCGGCCCAGCTGAAGATCAGCGCCCTGACAGTCAAAAAGGCCTATGACTGTCTGGAAGCGGAAGGCTTATGCGCGACTGTCCATGGCAAGGGAACGTATGTGACGGCGGAGAACACTGCGCTGCTTCAGGAACAGCAGCAGATGGAGATTGAAAAAAATCTCATAAAGATCATTGAGCGGGCAAAGAACTACGGAATTGACAAAGAGCAGTTCCTTGAACTTGCCGCGATGATTTTTGAGGAGTCATTATGATTGAAGTAAAAGATGTGAAAAAGGAATATACCGGATTTTCCCTTAACGTCAGCTTAACAGCTGAAAAGGGGAAGATCACCGGTCTCATCGGCCAGAACGGCGCCGGCAAAAGCACGCTGTTCAAATCCATCCTTTCCCTTGTATATCCGGATGCGGGAAAAATCAGGGTATTCGGAAAAGACATCACTGAACTGACGGAGAAAGACAGACAGCGCATCGGCACAGTCATGGCCGACAGCACATTCTCCGGCTGGCTGACGATCGGCCAGGTCCGTAAGATTCTTCCCTGTTTCTATCCTTCCTTTGAGGCGGACAAGTTTGCCGAAGGATGCCGCAAAGCGGGACTTTCCGACAATAAGACAATCAATGACCTGTCCACCGGCATGAAGGCGAAGCTGAAGGTTCTGACCGCTTTAACACATAAAGCGGATGTCTTAATCCTCGATGAGCCGACCGCCGGCCTTGATGTCATCGCCAGGGATGAAGTGCTGGAAATGATCAGAGCCTATATGGTTGAAAATCCCGATACATGCATCCTGATCAGCTCCCATATCTCCACCGACCTGGAAAGTCTCTGCGATGATTTCTATATGATCCATGAAGGAAAGATCATCCTCCATGAGGAAACAGACACGCTTCTCAATGATTACGCCGTGATCAAAGCCGATCCCGCCCAGTTCCGCGCGCTTGACCGCTCATATCTTTTAAAAGCGAGAAAAGAGGCGTGGGGATGGAGTGTATTGACCGGCCAGAGAGCCTACTATATGGAAAACTATCCTGATCTTGTCATTGAAAAAAGCGGGATCGACGATCTGATCCTGCTTATGGTAAAAGGAGAAAATGTATGAAAGGGCTGTTATACAAAGACCTGATGATCCTTGCCCAGCAGGCAAAGTCGCTTCTGATCATCCTCATGTGCGGCGTCTTCATGGCCTTCACATTCGACGGGGAATTTGTCATCGGCTATCTGTCGGTCGTCTCGGCCTTCGCGGTTCTCGGCACGATCGGCTATGATGAATTCGACCATGGCTTCTCATTCCTGTTTTCACTGCCGGTAAACCGCAGGACCTACGTCAGGGAAAAGTATCTTCTCACAGCCCTGACAGTGATCTGCACAGTCATCGCCGGGTTGCTGGTTGTTACTGTGATCAGCCTGATCCGCCATGAACCGATTGAGTTTGTTCCGATGATCGAAGGCTCCCTGGTCATGATGGGGGTGGCGTTATTGATGAGCGCGGTATCCCTGCCGTTAAGGCTAAAATACGGCAGTGAAAAGTCCAGAATGGCCCAGTATATCATCTACGCCGCTGTTCTGGTCGCTGTCTTCGGCTCGTCATCGCTCATGCAGTTTCTGCATATCGATCTTTCCGGCATCAACGCGATCAGCGCCGATACGGCGGTGCCGGTGATCTTAATGGTGTTTGTGATCCTGTTTGTCCTTTCGGAAAAGATCAGCGAGCGCATCATTGTAAAGAAAGAATACTGATTTAAAAAATCCATCAATATAAAAAAATAAGAGAACGCGCCGCGTTCTCTTATTTCGTTGATCAGTCGTAAGTATAGATGTTGAGCTGGAACGGCTTGGAAGCACCGGTGACATCCTGTCCCCAGCATGTGTGGCCGTTGTATCTCAGATCCATTGTTCCGTCAGGATGATCGTCATCAGGATACTGGTAGCTGACCCTGATGAAGAAGTCATATCTGTCGCTCCAGGCGACGATATCATCATAATCCGTGCCGTATTCCGGGGCGTAGATGCGTTTGCTCGGCGTCGTGAATGTGTCGCACAGTTCATTGGACTGCGAGCTGCCGGAAGAGTAGGCGTAATAGCCGCATACGGTTGTGGCCGTGCCTGAATCAAGGACAGATTCAAGATTGACCGCTCCGGAGGAACTCGATGAGGAGAACTCCTTGACCACGCTGCCGTGCTGGGACACATAGCCTCTGTATTCCACATGGCCATAGACCCAGGAATAATCGAACAGGCGTCTGCCGGTCGCGTAGACCCAGATGGAACCGTCGGCATTGCGCAGGGAGATATCCTTGTAGCTGCCTGCTGCTTCAAGCTTGCTGGGATCCGGATAGGCTGCCCAGCTGTAGGAGAGGTTGTAGTCATCATCGATGGAAGCGGAGAAGTTGGAGAGGGAATACAGGGCGCTGTAGCCTTCAGGCTGCACCAGTGTGTTGTATTCGCTCTTGATATAGCCGGTTGAGTAGTATTCAGAGCTCATGCCCGGAATGACCGCTGTGTAAGGATACAGGCTCTTGATGTGGGTGATTTCACTGACGCCGTCAGGTCTTGGCACACCGCCTGAGCAGTCGACATCGCGGTTGATGATGTCAAGCAGGTAATTCTGGATATAGCCGTTCATGTTGTAGAGGATGTCCTCGTAGTCAAACCAGCACTTGGTATCCTCATAGAGTCTGTCATAGCCATACCAGACAACAGTGGTGAAGTGATTGGTCTCAGCGACCATCCAGTTGTCTTTCGCGGCGCCCTGGGGAATGCCGTACTGCAGACCGGAATCGCCCCAGTCGGTGGTTCCTGTTTTCGCATAGACCGGATAATCCCTTGCCAGCAGCTGCATGAAGTTCTGGTAGTTGATGGAAACGTTCTTTTCCAGCAGGGTGCTCATCATGAAGGCCGCCTGGCTGGAGACAACCTGGGTGCCGGTGTAGTTGAACTCAACCGGGTTCTGCAGACCGCTTCTGTAGACGATCTTCTTTATTGTGTGCGGTTCGATATAATAGCCGCCGTTCATGTTGATGGCGTGGGCTGCCATGAGTTCCTTGGCGCTGCAGCGGAATGTGGCACCGCCGATCGCGTACTGGATGTTGAACTCATTTCGGTCGAATGTCGAGAAGTTCAGCGATTCAAGATAATCGCAGACACGGTCGACGCCGACTTCATCGATGACTGCCTGAAGGGTCTGGATCGCCGGTGTGTTGAGCGAGCGGCCCAGCGCTTCAGTCAATAACATTTCTCCAGAGAAGCCGTTGGAGTAGGCGTTCTGGAAGACATGATCGCCATAAGCGACAGGCTGGTCGGTGATCGTGTGGTCGGTTGCCCAGCCGCAGAATTCAAAGGCCAGCAGGTAATCCAGGAAAGGCTTGACCGTTGAACCGGGCTGGTTGTACTGATCAGTCGCGTGGTTCAGCAGCATCGTGCCGCCTCTTGAATAGTTGCGGCCGCCGCCGATGCCGACGATTTCGCCGGTCTGGTTGTTTTCGGAAATGATGGCGTATTCAATCTTATCGTTGGGCCATACAATTCCATCCCATTCGCCGGCCAGGATGCCTTCCATCGCGTCCTGGACCTCGGGATCCATCGCTGTGTAGATTTCCATGGAAACCGTCAGAGGATCGTTGCCGGTCACTCTTTCCGCTTCCTTGATCGCTTCATCAATGTAAGCCTGATACTGATAGGCTTCCCCGTCATACATCTGTTCATAGGGATCCACAAGGCTGTCCTCAACCTTGATCTCCATCGCCAGATCGCGCGCTTCCGGACTGAGGTAGCCGTGGTAGGTCATCATTTTGAGCACGTCGTTTCTTCTTTCGGTGGCATTTTCAAGATAGTTGTGCGGGTCGTAGTAATAAGGTGAATTGACAATGCCGGCCAAGAGGGCACACTCGGCGGTGTTCATCTCCCAGACATTCTTGTCGAAGTACTGCTGGGAGGCTTTCTGGATCCCGCGGATGTTGCCGATGCCGCCGTAGTTCATCTTGTTGAGATACATCTCAAAGATTTCTTTTTTGGTTGATCTTTTTTCCAGATCCATCGCCAGGGCGATCTGCTGGATTTTATATTCGATATCCTTTGTCCGGCTGGTGCCGTCCTCGTCGTTGACAAAGTAGGTCAGCTTGACCAGCTGCATCGTGAAGGTGGAGCCGCCCTGCATGTTGCCGTTGGCCAGGGTTTCAATGACCGCCTTGCCGAAACGGGGAATGTCGAAGCCGTTGTGGGTGAAGTAGCGGCTGTCCTCGATCGAAAGGAACGCGTCGATTAATGCGTCAGGAACCTGGTCATAGGTGATGTTTTCACGCAGCTGGGTGCCGACGTCGGCGATTTCCCGGCCGTTCTTGTCGTAAATCAGCGTGGACTCCTGGGTGAAGAAGTCCTTGACATCAATTTCAGGTTTGCCCTTCAGCCATGTGTTGAGACCATACAGTGCGACCGCGCCGCCTACCAGTTCAAAGCCGACCAGAATCGCCATGAACAGGGTAATAAACCGGAATCCGTGGAATCTCCGTCTGAGTCCGGTGTTCTTTTTTGTTTTACCTGCCATCAGGGGTGGTACCTCCTTTACTGAAATAGAGCCTGTCCACAATCTTAAGATAATCGACAGGTCTGATGTAGGATGAGGGAATCAGCGCACCGTTCTGCACAAACCATTCATGGGGAATGGAACGCCTTTCGGCTCTGTCCACGAACGCGATCATTCTGTCCGCCTCCACAAACCAGGTTTCATCATATTCCACCCAGCGGACAATGACAAACGCGATTCCGCCATGACGCAGTACGGATTCCAGATGTCTGATCTGGTGCATATGGATCGATTTGAGCGGGAAGGAGGTGCGTGAGGCGCATTCCTTGGCTTCAAAGTCGATGTACTTTCCTTTATAAATACCGTTGTAGTCGGTAGTCGAAGGAATCTTGAAGTACGCTTCGGTGATTTTCGCGGCGGAGCGCTGGGGATAGTCAACCTTGACGATTGTGACCGGCGTCGGTTTCTTGTGGATGACCGCCAGATCGTCGCTGAGATAGCTGTCATTTGTCGTGTTGATATCTTTTTCCAGAGCCATGCCGCGGCCGCCGGCGGAAGCCGTGCGGACTGTCCATGTGCTCTTCTTTCCGTTAGGATAATTTACCATGGCTGATTCACCGTTGATATTATACATTTGTTCACATAAATAAGGAAGATTTATTGATTTTCAAAAAACGGGATGAGATAATGATCCGCAGGAGGTGCGTTGAACATGGCCCAAAAGCTTATTCTTGATCCGCAGAAGATCGTTAATCAGGAGTTTTCAATCGATTTTCAGGGCTATAATCCCGATCAGGTGGACGCAATGCTCGATACTGTCATCAAGGACTATCAGACATACGACCGGATGATCGCCGATTATAAGGAAAAGGTAGAGGATCTTGAAAGAACCAATGCGTCTCTGCGGGCGAAGGTGATCGAACTTGAAGGCAGGGCGAAGGCCCAGGCCCAGTCGGAAGCGGACCCGATTTCCCAGGCTGCTTCCCAGGTTGACATCCTCAAGCGTCTGAGCCGGCTTGAAAAGCAGGTTTTCGACTCAAAGAACCGCAAATAAAAATGTATATGCGCACATGAGGCAGCCGCTGGTATTCCAGAGGAAAGTCCATGCTCGCACTGTCTGCGATGACAGTAGTGTCTGTGCTGGTCCAATCAATAAGGCCAGGCATCCGCAAGGATGACGGCGGAACCTGATCCCTAAAGGCGTTTTGCCCATGGGTAAGGTCCTTAAGGTGTCACAGTGACGAAGTCTGTGCGGAAACGCACAGAGTGGAACGCGATAAACCCCTCAGGCGAGAAACCCAAATTTGGTAGGGGAACCGGAGAAGGTGAAATGAAACCACGATCCGGCTGCTTACGCAGAGATAAATGGCTGCCGCGCCGCAAGGCGAACAGAACATGGCTTATGATTGTGCTCATACAGGAGGGGAACCGATATTCTCCTCCGTTTTTTTTATGCAGTCAGCCCGCATGAAATTGCCTGATCAAATCGTTTGCGCAACAGTCATTGCTGTGCTAATATATCACCGTTGCATAACCGATCGTGGACCGGCGCTCCTGCCAAAGGAGTCAAAAAAACCTGCGGTTATGCTATACTTAGTAAGTTAGATAAATATAAAGGAGGAAGAAAGATGAATCTTCCCAACAGACTTACCGTCTTCAGAATCGTACTGATTCCGGTCATTATCCTGATTTACCTCTTCCCGTACGCTTCGTTCGGCATTGAACCGGCTGTTCTGCAGATCCGCAGCGTCTCGCTGCCTGTCATCAACCTGATCGCCCTGGCTGTTTATGTTGTGGCGGCGGTGACCGACGCGCTTGACGGCCACATTGCCCGCTCCCGCAACATGATCACAACCTTCGGCAAATTCGCCGACCCGATCGCCGACAAACTGTTAACAACAACGATGTTCCTGCTGTTTGTCGCCAAGGGTCTGATCCCGGTTGTTCCGGTCATTATCATGATCGCCCGCGACACAGTCGTCGACGGCTGCCGCATGATGGCCGCCACCAACGGCAAGGTTGTGGCTGCCGGCATGATGGGCAAGCTCAAGACTGTCCTGCAGATGATCACGGTCGCTCTGGTGCTGCTCAACAATCTGCCGTTTGAGCTGCTCGGCATCCCCGTCAGCACATTCATGCTGTGGTTCGCCGCCTTCGTGAGCTTTGCGTCCGGCGTCCAGTATTTCAACCAGATGAAAGAGGATATTCTCGAATCCAAATAAAAAAATCGCGGGGAATCCGCGGTTCACCGTGTATATAAGAATCAGCAGGAGGCTATATGGCAAAAGAAACAAAATCCGCAAAAGAATTAAGTGAAGAAAAGAAAGATCAGCTTCTCGCTGACGCGCTCAAGGCAATTGAAAAAGAATACGGCAAGGGCTCCATCATGAAGCTCGGCGACCGGGCGGAAGTATCCGTTGACGCGATTCCTTCCGGCTCCCTCGCCCTTGATCAGGCGCTGGGCATCGGCGGCTATCCCAAAGGCAGAATCGTCGAGATCTACGGTCCGGAATCCTCCGGTAAAACAACACTGGCACTGCACGCGATCGCCGAATGCCAGAAGCAGGGCGGCCGCTGCGCTTTCATCGACGCGGAAAACGCCATCGACCCGGTTTACGCGAAAAACCTTGGCGTCGATATCGATGAACTGATTCTCTCCCAACCCGACTCCGGTGAGCAGGCGCTGGAAATCACCGAACTGCTCATCAAGAGCGGCGCGATTGACCTGGTCGTCATCGACTCCGTCGCGGCTCTGGTTCCCCAGGCGGAACTGGATGGCGAAATGGGCGACGCTTCCGTCGGCCTGCAGGCAAGACTGATGTCCAAGGCGATGAGAAAACTGGCCGGCGTCATGAACCGCTCCAGCACAACGGCGATCTTCATCAACCAGCTGCGTGAAAAGGTCGGCATCATGTTCGGCAACCCCGAAACAACCCCGGGCGGCCGTGCCCTCAAGTTCTACGCATCCGTCCGTCTTGACGTCAGAAGGGGCGAGACCCTCAAGAACGGCCAGGACGCCATCGGCAGCGCCACAAAGATCAAGGTCGTCAAAAACAAGGTTGCCCCGCCGTTCAAGACAGCGACCGTCAACATCATCTACGGCGAAGGCATCAGCCACCTCGACGAAGTCATCAACCTCGCGGTTGAAAATGACATCATCGACAAGGCCGGCGCCTGGTTCTCCTATAACGGCGACAAGATCGGCCAGGGCTTCAACGCGGTCAGGGAATACATGAAGGCGCATCCTGAATTCGACGCCGAAGTCACCGAAAAGGTCAAGGCGAAGCTCTTCCCGCAGAAGGAACAGCCGGAAACCGCGGAAGCAGCGGAATAACCCATTGAAGCAGTCAGCTTTTGCCGGCTGCTTTTTTGCGGATTGAAACATTCTTTTCAAAGTGTTAAAGTAGACACGTCCGGGGGGAGTAGCGGACGCTTACCCGCGGGGAATGGTCGTCATCACGGTGAAATGCCCGGCCATCCTCAGACCGCAAGACCCATACAGTTGTTTTTGACTGCGTGGTATGTCTGATATCCGCACAGTGCAGCTGGGACAGCAGCACTTTTTCTTTGGAAAACAGAGAAATGCGGCCTGAAGGCCTGGAGGTAAAGAAGTTATGTTAAAAGCTGTTTTATTGTTTCTGCTCGGTTTCGCTCTTCTGATCAAGGGCGGCGACTGGTTTGTCGACGGTGCCACCGGCATCGCCCACCGTTTCCATCTGCCTGAACTGCTGATCGGCGCGACAGTCGTTTCAATCGGCACAACCCTGCCGGAGGTTATGGTTTCCGCCCAGGCGGCTCTGCAGCACAACAGCGGCATTTCCTACGGAAACGCCATCGGATCGATTATATGCAACACCAGCCTGATCGCGGCGCTGACGATCGCGGTCATGCCTGGCAAGGTCAATAAGAAATCGCTGGTTCTGCCGGCTTCCGCATTCTTCGCCGCTGCCGGTATCTATTCGCTGATCGCCTATACACTCGGCCGCTTTGACAGATGGGTCGGTATTCTCTTCCTTGTCATGTTCGCGGTTTATATGTTCCTGTCGGTGCGCCAGATGAAAACACAGCCGGCTGAGGAAGCAGGGGAAGAGGAAGAGGAAAAGAAGGAACTCTCTCTTGTCATGGAGCTTGTTCTGCTTGTGGCGGGCGCTGCGGCTATCGCGGGCGGCGCCAACCTGCTTGTCAATAACGGCACAATCATCGCGGCGGCACTCGGCGTTCCGGATTCTGTCATTGGCCTGACAATGGTCGCTCTTGGCACTTCGCTGCCTGAGCTTGTCACCGCCATCACTTCACTTATAAAGGGGCATGGCGCTCTGTCGCTGGGCAATGTCATCGGCGCCAACCTGTTCAATATCGTTCTGGTTTCCGGTATGGCGATCACACTGTCACCGTTTGCGGTGCCGGCGGAAAAGACGCTGATGGGAATCAACTCATCGCTGCTTGTCGATATCCCGGTCATGCTGGGAGTCATGGCGATCCTCTGTGTGCCGGCTCTTAAAACAGGAAAGCTCTACAGAAAGCAGGGTATCCTGCTTCTGTGCATCTACGCAGCCTTCACACTTTATCAGTTCCTGCTGTAACAAAAAGATGAGAAGACAGTCCGCTGTCTTCTTTTTTGATATAATAGCTGACATGGATTACAGTGCGTTTTATCACAGACTGACCTCAGAAGTCCGCAGGGATGAAAGAAAACAGGAGATTCTGATCCTGTTCAATATGTATTTCACTTACGCCATGTATCTGCTGTATCCCGTCCTGCTTGTATGGGCGCTTTTCACGGATTCCCGCGTATTTGCGAAAATCCTTTTCATTCCGGCCGTTTCGTTTTTTCTGCTGACTTTTGTCAGGAAAATCATCAACCGGCCCCGTCCCTATGAGGCGTATGAGCTTGACGTCTTTTTCGACAAGCAGACAAAGGGGTGCTCAATGCCCAGCCGCCATGTGTTTTCGGCGGTGGTCATTGCCATGTGCCTGATGTGTTTTGCAAAGATTCCGGCGTATATCCTGCTGGTTTGCAGCATGGTTTCATGCGCGGTGCGGGTGATGCTGGGAGTTCATTATCCTTCGGATGTGATCGTCGGCTATCTGTGCGGGCTGGCGGCCGGAGCGCTGGTGAACATTCTGTAATTCACCGCCCTGTGCATACCTGTTCAAGCCACTTGTGAAAAACTTGTGAAATGGGTATAATACAGCAGGGTTAAACTCACAGCATTAGAAAATGGAGGAGAGTCTATGGGAAATCTCGGGACCGCCATTTTCGCTGGTATTGTAGGTGTTATGATCGGCATCGGCATTATGCTGATTGCCGGCAAGCTGGGACTTGACAGGGCAAAAGAAAAGTCCCGCGACATTCTTGATGAAGCTAACTCGAAAGCGGAAACTGCTGTCCGTCAGGCAAATCTGGACGGAAAACAGCAGGTTTATGAGATGAAGCTGCAGGCTGAAAAGGAAATCAAATCGCAGCGCGACAGGCTGACCGGCATGGAACGTACGCTCACACGCCGTGAAGACAGTCTGAATTTCCGTGAAGATAATCTGGTTCAGAAAGAAAACAAAGTCAGCGAGAAAGAAAAGATCGTTGACAACAAACTAAACAAACTCAGCGAAATGGAGCAGGAACTTCAGAAGAACATCGGAAAGCAGGTGGAGGAACTGGAAAGAGTCGCCGCCATGAGCCAGGAAGATGCCCGGAAGGAACTTATGGAAGCCGTCGAGAAGCGGACGGAAAAAGAAATCGCTCAATATCTTCATGAACAGCAGGAGGAAGCCGAAACAAAGGCTGCCGATGTTGCCAGAAACATTATTTCACTGGCAATCCAGCGCTATTCACAGGAAGAAACCATCGAAAGAACCGTTTCAACAGTCACTTTGCCCAGTGAGGAAATGAAGGGCCGCATCATCGGCCGTGAAGGCCGCAACATCAAAGCCATCGAACAGGCGACCGGCGTTGATCTGATCATCGACGACACACCGGACATCATCACTGTTTCCTGCTTCGACCCGATCCGCCGTGAAATCGCGCGGCAGTCGCTTGAGATTCTGATGAAGGACGGAAGAATCCAGCCCGGCAGAATCGAGGAAGTCGTGGAAAAGGTCACAAGAGAACTCGACGAAACCATCCTGAAGATCGGCAACGACGCAATCTTCAAGCTCGGCATCGGCCGCATGAACAAAGAGCTGGTCAAACTGATCGGCCGTCTCAGATTCCGTTACAGCTATGGCCAGAACGGTCTGGAACATTCCATGGAAGTCGCGATGCTGGCAGGCATGATGGCAGCCGAACTCGGCCTCAACCAGGGACTTGCCAAGCGTGCCGGTCTGCTTCATGACATCGGCAAGGCGCTCGACTTTGAACAGGAAGGCTCCCACGTCGAACTCGGCGCGAGAGTCGCCAAGAAATACGGCGAAAACAGCATCGTCGTCAATTCCATCGAAAGCCACCACGGCGATACCGAAGCCCAGGACATCATCGCGGTTCTGGTTGCCGCGGCCGACACACTGTCCGCCGCCAGACCCGGCGCCCGCTATGAGTCCATGGAAGGCTATATCAACCGTCTTGAGAATCTGGAAAAAATCGCCGGCTCCTTCGACGGCGTCGAAAAGGCGTTCGCGATTCAGGCAGGCCGTGAGGTCAGGGTTCTCGTCAAGCCGGATAAGATTGACGACATCACCATGGTCAAGATCGCCCATGACATCCGTGAGAAGATTGAAAATGAGCTGACCTATCCGGGCCAGATCAAGGTCACTCTGATCCGCGAAGTCAGGGTTCAGGAACTTGCCCGTTAAAACTTTACTGACAGGAGTGCCGCTGAAAAAGCGGCGCTCTTTTTTGCGCTTTGATGCATGAAAGCGGCAGTCCTTAAGCGGCACGGAACAGGCGTATTCATGCATGATCATGGCGCTGGAATTGTTCAGTCCGGTTTCCAATGAGAGTCAAGGATCAAGCCTTGCAAGCCAATTCAGAACCCTGTATGATAGTGGCACGTGAATTTTTATGTGACATTCACGAGGCTTCTGTTTACAATTTGAAACCTGAGCCGGAAGGGAACTCATGAAAATACTGTTTCTGGGCGACGTGGTCGCCAAGAGCGGCCGTGAGGCCGTAATCAGGAACCTGAGCAATATGAAAGCGGAAACCGGCGCTGACTTTGTAATCGTCAACGGCGAAAACGCCGCCCATGGCAAAGGCATTACCGCTTCAATCTACAGCCGGCTGACTTCAGCCGGAGCCGATGTCGTGACCCTCGGAAATCACGCTTTTTCAAAAAAGGAAATCATAGAAAACATGGACCTTTGTCCGCGCCTGGTCAGACCGGCCAACATCGAACCGGCCGACGCAGGAACTCCTTTTGTCGTTGCCGAGTGCGGCGGCAAACGGATCGCTGTTGTATCGATCATGTGCGAAGCGTTCATGATGCCTGTGACAATGCCGCCGTATGAAGCGATGAGCAGACTGCTGCCTGAAATCGACGCCGATCTGATCATCGTTGACCTGCATGGCGAGTCGACAGGAGAGAAGATGATGTTTGCCCGTGTCTTCGCCGACCGTGTGACCGCCGTGATCGGCACCCACACCCATGTGCAGACCGCGGATGAGCAGATTATCGACGGCTGCGCCTTCATCACCGATGTCGGCATGTGCGGTCCGTTCAATTCGGTCTTGGGCCGGGACGCGGACGAAGTGATCAGCCGCTATGTCTATAAGAAGCCCAGCCGCTATACGCCGGCCGCCGGGCCTTCGCTGATCTGCGGATGCCTGATTGAGACCGATGAAAAGACCAACCGCGCCATCCGTATTGTCCGGATGCAGAAACGTCCCCGCCAAAGTGACTGACATTGTTTGGAATTTAAGATTTTTCACAAAATAAATTCCCGATTATTGAATCACTTCTGAAAGAGGAATATAATACAGACGAAGGAGGATCATCATGCCCGTAACAGTTGATAAGGATATGTGCATCGGCTGCGGAGCTTGTGTAGGTGTTTGCCCTGTTACAGCTCTCTCGCTCGATGCAGATGGAAAGTCCGAGTGCAATGAGGACGTATGCATTACTTGCCTCGCCTGCACAGGTACATGCCCTGTTTCTGCTATTTCCGAGAAATAAGAAACACATTAAAAACCGGTTGCCCGACCGGTTTTTTAATTTCCGCGCCGTCCTCATTTTTTCAACACAGTGCCGCTGTGCTTTTCTTTCTGATATAATGGACGGCATGAAAACGAAGAAGAATGATTATATCCTGCCGGAAATGAACCGCGAAAGAAACAGGTCCCTGCGCAACACCGCTGCCGGCTGCAGCCGGTTTGTCATGGATGACAGCGCTGTCAATATCGGCAGAGGAAAGAAATACTACATCCGCACCTATGGCTGTCAGGCCAATGTCCGCGATGGCGAAACAATGGCCGGCATTCTGGAACTGATGGGCTTTGAAATGACCGAATCCACAAGCGAAGCCGACGTGCTGATCTTCAATACATGCGCCATCCGCCAGGCTGCCGAAGACCGTGTTTTCGGTGAAATCGGCTCCCTCAAATCAGTCAAGGCGAAACACCCCGGACAGATTATCTGCCTGTGCGGCTGCATGGCCCAGGAGGAGGTTGTCGTCAACAGGATCATCAGCTCCTATCCCCAGGTGGACCTGGTGTTCGGCACCCACAACTTATGGCGGCTGCCGGAACTGCTGGTCAAAGTCATGGCCACCGGAAAGAGAACGATTGAAGTTCTCTCCCAGGAGGGCGATCTGATCGAGGAACTGCCGGTCAGAAGAAGCGCGTCCGCCAAGGGATTTGTCCATATCATGTACGGCTGCGACAAATTCTGCACCTACTGCATCGTTCCCTATACAAGAGGAAGGGAAAGATCCAGAAGAAAAGAGGATATCCTCGCTGAAATCAGAGCCTTGAAGCAGGAGGGCAGAAAGGAAGCTGTTCTTCTCGGCCAGAATGTCAACGCCTACGGAAAGGATCTCGGCATGGAGGACGGGTTTACCTCACTGCTTGAAAGCGCCGCTGAAACAGGCATCGAAAGAATCCGTTTCTATACCAGCCATCCCCGCGACTACAGCGCAACGACGATTGACGCGATGGTGAAATATCCCAATATCATGAAATCCCTGCATCTGCCTGTGCAGTCGGGCTCGGATGAGATTCTGAAGCGGATGAACCGCGGCTATACGGCCGACAGCTACCGGAAGCTCTATGACGATATGCGCAAGAAGATCCCCGACATTACCTTTACAACCGACCTGATCGTCGGCTTCCCGGGCGAAACCGATGAACAGTTCCAGGCAACCCTCGATCTGGTTGACTACTGTCAGTTCGATCTTGCCTATTCCTTTGTCTATTCTCCCCGCTCCGGCACTCCCGCCGCCAGGATGGAGGACAATATCCCGGCTGAAGTGAAAAAGGAGAGACTGCAGATCCTCAACGACCGTCTCTCTGCCATCGCCGCAGCGCGCAACCGGACCTATCTTGGCAGGACACTGAAGGTGCTCTGCGAAGGGCCTTCCAAAAAGAATGAGGAAGTTCTCAGCGGCTACAGCGAAGAAAACAAACTCGTCAACTTCAGGGGTGATCCTTCGATGACAGATCAGATCGTCGATGTCGAAATCACCGCTGTCCACAGTTTCTCACTCGATGGAAAAGCTCTGTGATTCACAGTTCTTTTACGTGTCTTTTTACGCTATAATATAAAAAAGCCGTAAGACAGTTTTTTAATCGTGAAAACGGAGGAAATATAATATGAGTAAAGTGCGCATTTTTGCTCTTGGCGGTCTCGATGAAGACGGCAAGAACATGTATGTTGTGCAGAATAATGATGATATATTCGTCATGGAATGCGGTATGAAATATCCGGAAACGGATCAGCTCGGCGTTGAGATGATCATTCCCGATTTCCGCTATCTCAAAGAAAACGTGGCAAATATCCGCGGTATTTTCATCACCCATGGCCATGACGATGTGATGGCCGCATTGCCGCATCTGCTGAAGGAACTGCCCAAAGTTCCCGTATATATGGCGCCGCTGACCGCCTTAATGTTCGAAAGAAAAGCGAAGAAGGCGGGGATCAGGGACCTCAACATCCACCGGGTCATGCGCAATGCCCGCTTCAAAATCAACAAAACCGAAATCATCACATTCGGCACCACCCAGTCCATCGCCGACGGTTTCGGCGTCGCCATCAAAACAGAAGACGGCTATGTGGTATACTCGAGTGAGTTCATCGTCGACTACGACACCAAGAACGAAGCCTTCCGCATGGACATCACCAACATCACCAACCTCGGCTCCAACGGCGTCCTGGCCCTGATGTGCGAGTCGGTCGGCTCGACCAGGGAAGGCCACAGCGCCCCCAACCACAAAATCACTCCGGCCATTGAGCAGTATTTCGAAAACACCAACGGCCGCATGCTGATCACGCTGTTCAACCAGAACATCTACAGAGTCATTGAAGTCATCGAGCTTGCCAATAAATACAACCGCCGCGTCATGATCTATGACAGCGAGCTGCGCGAACTGATGAACGATATGGCAAAGCTGGGCTATTACCACATCCCGGCCGGTCTTGAAGTGGCGCAGAGCTCTTTCAGCAATGACATGGAAAATGTCATTATCATCATCGCCGGCACCGGCTCCTCAATCTTCCGCAAGGTGCACAGAATCGCTTCCCACGAAGATGATAAGATCGAACTGCGCCAGAGCGACACCGTCATCGTCGCTTCTCCGGCCGTTCCGGGAACGGAAAGGGAAGAGGCGGTCATGGAAGACGACCTCTACAAGGAAGCCGGCAGAGTTCTGACCGTCGATTCGAGAAGAATGTTCTCCATGCATGCTTCAAAAGAGGATCTCAAGATGATGATCTATCTGATGAAGCCGAAATTCTATGTACCGGTCAAAGGCGAATACAGACAGCTCATCGCCAACGCCAACATCGCCCTTGACATGGGCTACAACGCAGGTACCATCATCGTCATGGACAACGGCCAGGTGACGGAAATCAACGACGGCGTGCTGAGCCGCAGCTTCGGCAGCGTGCCGGTGGACAACGTCATGGTCGACGGCAACGACAAGCTTGATGAAAGCGGCATGATCCTCAAGGACCGTGAACTGCTTTCCACCGACGGGGCGATCGTCGTCGGCATCGTCATCAACCACGCGACAAAAGAGATCATCGGCGGACCCGACGTTCAGAGCCGCGGTGTGATATACTTGAAAGACGCCGATTACATCGTCAAGGAAATCGGCAGTATTATGGAACGTACAATCGACGAGGCAGTGGCGGAAGGCCGCTATGAGAATATGGGCTGCCGGGCGGAAGCGCGGGAAAAGATCAGCCGCTATGTCATGCGGGAAACCGGCAAGAGGCCGATGATCCTGCCGGCCATCGTCGAGATCAATACAGTTGATTAAGAGGATAAAGTGGCCAGAAAAACAAAAGCACAGATCAAAAAAGAACAAAACGAAGAGCTCAGACAATGGATCACTGTTGTGATCCTTTCTGCTGTCATCCTCATGGGCATTTTCAGAACCGGTTTTGTCGGACTCCTGCTTTTCAATCTGCAGAGATACCTGTTCGGCAACCTGTTCTGGGCTGTTCTGGGACTGATTGTCGGGATGCTGTTAGTGAACGTGATGAACCGCCGCCATGGCGTCAGAGAAAAGAATCCCGTACCGGTCATCCTGATCGCCGCAGCCATTGTCATGCTCTGCACATTCATCGATATTCACGACGGCACCACCGGCTGGGGACCGTTTATTGACATGATCGCCTTATTCAAGGACTACTTCAAGGCTGATCTTCAGGTCAATCCCTCCGGCGGTCTGACCGGCGCGCTTTTATATGCGCTGAGTTCAATGCTGTTCGGCAGAGCCGGCACGATCCTTGTGATCTGCGTCCTGTTCATCATTTCAGCGCTGCTGCTGGTTTCACTGGATGTTTACAAGAAGGCGTGGCATACGCTGTGCGATTTCTTCAGAACCCCGGCAAGACAGGAAAGACGCGATCATCCCGAGCGCTTTGAACCCCAGGAGGAACCGGAACCCAAAGAACCTGTCAACCTCTGGAATATGATCAAAGAGCACAAGGAAAAGAAGATGGTGAACATCAAAGCCGACGATACCGGCGAGTTCACCGCCGGCATGGATATCCTGACCGCTCCGGTCTATGTCGAAAATGAAGAGCCGGAACGGCCGGTTGTGCGCACCCTTGTCAATATCACGGCTGACGGTCCCACCCGCAATCTTCCGGTTGTGCAGATCCCAGGCAAGGTGATCTCCTCGCAGGAGTCGGTCTTCATTGACGTGGATGAAGTCTTCAGAGGCGGTCCGAAACCGGCTGTGCCTGACATTGAGCCTGAATACGTTCAGGATCAGATTGATTTTGAGGAAGAGCCTGTTGTTTCAGAAGAGCAGACAGAAGAGATCGAGGACCTTGTTCCGGCCGCCGCCGCGCCCCAGCCCCAGCCTGAATCGGTTCCGATCCCGCAGGAAAACAAACAGGATCCGCCGCTGAAACGGCGCAAGGGACCCTATAAGCTTCCCAACGCCAACGCGCTTCTTGATCCGGTCGCCCGCAGTTCCGCCAACATTGAAAACGAGCAGGCGGCAGCCGAGAAGGGCGAGCTGTTAATCCATATCCTGCGCAACTTCGATATCGAGGCGCAGCTCCTGGACACCCATATCGGTCCGGCCGTCACCCAGTTTGAAATCCGCCCTGACGCCAACGTCAAGGTTTCCCGGATTCTTTCCATCGAAAACAACATCAAGATGCAGCTGGCTGCCAAGGACGTCCGTATCGAAGCACCGATCCCGGGCCGCAACGCCGTCGGCGTCGAAATTCCCAACGTCGCCAGCACGCCGGTGCGCATGCGCGAGCTTGTCCGCATGGTTCCGGCCAAGGAGAAAGACAGCAAGCTTCTCTTCTTTGTCGGCAAAGACCTGCTCGGCAACTGCATCACATGCCGTCTGGACAAGATGCCGCATCTTTTGATCGCCGGCGCCACCGGATCAGGCAAATCCGTATGTATGAACTCGATCATCACATCGCTTCTTTTAAGGACAAAACCGGATGAAGTGAAGATGCTGCTGATCGACCCGAAGAAAGTCGAGTTCACGCCTTATCAGAACATTCCGCACCTGATCGGTCCGGTCATCAATGACGCGACCCAGGCGTCCGCCGCCCTCAAGGTGGTGGTCCAGATGATGGATGAGCGCTATAACATCTTCTCCGCAAGCGGTGTAAGAAACATTGAAGTCTATAACGAAAAGGTCAAAGCCCAGAACGGCCAGCCCAATCCCGACGGTTCCCCGGCGCCCAAACTGCTGCCGTACATCGTCGTCATTATCGATGAGCTCGCCGACCTGATGGCGGTCGCCGGAAAGGAAGTCGAAACTTCCATCCAGCGTATCACCCAGCTGGCCCGTGCCGCCGGCATCCACCTGATCGTCGCCACCCAGCGTCCTTCCGTTGACGTCATCACCGGTCTCATCAAGGCCAACATTCCCAGCCGTATCGCGTTCTCTGTTTCCTCGGGCACCGATTCCCGCACGATTCTCGACCATACCGGCGCCGAGCGCCTGCTCGGCTACGGCGACATGCTGTACATGCCGATCGGCCAGAGCGCGCCGATCCGTGTGCAGGGCGTATTGATCAGCGATGAGGAAGTGGCGAGAATCGCCGACGAAGTCAAGAAATACGGACCGCCTGAATACAACGACCACTTCATCATGCTGGAGGGAGTCGACGGCAATGAAGGCGTGATCGGCGTTTCCGAAGATCCGATGTTCAAAGAGGTGAAGGAATATGTCATCGAAGCCCAGAAGGCTTCCACCTCGCTTCTGCAGAGACGCTTCGGCATCGGCTACAACCGTGCCGCAAGAATCATCGACGCCCTTGAGCAGGAAGGGGTCATCGGTCCGGCCCAGGGTTCCAAGCCCCGCGACGTTTACATCAAACCGAACAAGTAAAGGTACGGCTCAGGCTGTGCCTTTTCTTCAGGATAAAAGTTAGTGCAAACTAATTGACATTGAACAATGAATCAGTATGATGAAAGCGCAGGAGGAAGAAAACATGAATCTTGGCACACTGGTCACACTGGCGGCTGTACTTGCCGTTGTATATATCTGTATTAAATATCTCATGGATAACGGACTTGACTCCTGCACCGGCGACTGCGGCGGGTGCGGTCCGTCCTGTAAATGGAGCAGAGATATCAAAAAGGCACAGCGCCATATGCGCTTTCAGCGCAGGATGAGGCAGTTTTTTCACCTCAGCTGAGGCTGAACTTGCGTGATATTCACTGAAAAGACAGATTTGTCCCGGACAGATCTGTCTTTTTTCTCATATTCCGCGGATTTCCGTTTTTGAAAAGAGAAGGGCGGAATCGGAAAATAACGCACGGAGGCACAAATGCTGGCAACTTTTACAATCGTCGGGTATCTCTGCCCGCCAACAGAGAACACAAGAGAAGATTTCAGCAGGATTACAGTTGAAACCGAGCGTCCTTTCCGCCGGGCGGACGGCGTTCTGGAAAAAGACCGGCTGAGCGTGCGCTTATGGAAAGGAATCGTCATGGAATGCATGGCGGCTGAGCCCGGCACCATGCTGGTGGTGCGCGGGCGCATTGAAAGCGATGAAGAGGGAAAACCGGTGCTGATCGGCGAAAAAGTATCTTTCGGCCGCGAACGCTGCTGAAACTGTCAGTCATTTCCCAACACCTCAAGGGTATGGTAGAATAGTGCTGTTCGAGGTGAAATTATGGCTTTTGATTCATTGAGTGAAAGACTGAATAAAGCGATGCGCAATGTGGCCGGCAAGGGCACACTGACCGATGCGAATATGGAAGATATGCTGAAGGAAGTGCGTCTCGCGCTTCTGGAAGCTGATGTAAACTACAGAATCGTCAAACAGTTCCTGGACGACATCCGGGAAAAGGCAAGAGGCGAGGACGTCCTCTCCTCCGTTGAACCGGGACAGCAGCTGGTCAAGATCGTTCATGATCAGATCATTGAACTGCTGGGCACCGAGGAAGCGGGAATCAATTTCAAAGAAGAAGGCGTCACCACCATCATGATGGTCGGTCTTCAGGGTACAGGTAAAACCACATCCGCCGCGAAGATCGCAAAAATCTTCAAAGAGAAAAACAACCGCAAAGTGCTCATGATCGCCGCCGACGTCATCCGTCCGGCCGCGATTGAACAGCTGCAGACACTCGGCAATGAAATCGGCGTCGACGTTTACTCCCTCGGCGTTGAAAAGAGCGCCAAGGAAACCGTCGGCAGAGGTATGATCCATGCCCGTGAAAACGGCTACGATACCGTCATTATCGATACCGCCGGCCGTCTGCATATCGATGAAGAGCTGATGAATGAACTGCAGGTCATCAACGTCAATGTCGAGCCGGATGAAATCCTGCTGACAGTCGACGCCATGACCGGTCAGGACATCGTCAACGTCGCTCAGGCATTCCATGAGGCGCTTCCTCTGACAGGTCTTGTCGTCACCAAGTTCGACGGCGACTCCAGAGGCGGCGGCGTCCTCTCCGTCAAGAAGATCACAGGCGTTCCCGTCAAGTTCGTCGGTGAAGGCGAAAAGCTCGATGACATGGGCGTCTTCCATCCCGACCGCATGGCCGACAGAATCCTGGGCATGGGCGACATCGTCTCCCTGGTCGAAAGAGCCCAGGAAAAGATGGACATGGAAGAAACCGAGAAGATGGCCGAAAGAATGCTCAACGGCCAGTTCACGATGGAAGACATGCTCAAGCAGTTCGAGCAGATCCAGAAGCTCGGTCCGCTCTCCGGCATCATGAAGATGTTACCGGGCATGAACCAGTACGCCGGCATGCTGGATGAAGGAATGGCCAATGACGCGATGAAGCACACCAAGGCGATCATCCAGTCAATGACGCCGTATGAAAGGGCGCATCCCGAAAAACTGCGCGGCACGATGAAGAAGAGAATCGCGGCCGGCAGCGGCACAACCGTCAATGACGTCAACAAGCTCATCAACCAGTTCCAGCGGGTCAAGAAGCAGATGGACCAGCTCGGCGCGCTTTCCAGAAGCGGCAGCCTCAACGAAGAATCGCTTGAAAAGATGATGAACAACATGGAAAACGCCGCGAATGATCCGAAAATGATGGAACAGATGCGCCAGATCCAGGCCAGAAACAAGAAAAAATACAGATTCTGAACCGGCTGAAAAAAATCATAAGGTGTCAAGGTTTTTGCCTTGACACCTTATTGCTGTGTGCTATAATCATCCATGCTGAACCAAGGAGGAAACAAATTATGGCAGTTAAACTTCGTCTGAAGAGAATGGGCGCCAAGAAGGCCCCCAGATACCGTATCGTCGCGATCGACGCACGTGCCCGCAGAGACGGCCGTGAGATCGAAACAGTCGGCTGGATCAACCCGACTACAGAACCGGAGACTGTTGAAGTCGACGCTGAAAAGGCACTTAAGTGGCTCAACAACGGCGCACAGCCGTCTGACACTGTCCGTAACATTCTGTCCAAGAAGGGTGTTATGAAGCAGTATCACGATGCCAAGGAAGCAGCCAAGAAGAAGGCTTAATCTCACATGGCAGAGCTTGATAAGGTTCTTCTCGACCTGTGCAAGCCGATGGTTGAGAACAAAGACAATCTTGATGTCCGCGTCATGCCCAGCCTGAATGAGCGTGAAGTTGTTCTTCATGTTTATGCGGATAACGATGACATTGCACGTCTGATCGGCAGAAAGGGCAGTATGGCTTCGGCACTGCGCCAGGTCATGTCTGTCGCTTCCCACGCGGAAGACAAGAAAGTCACGATTAAATTCGAACAGATCTAGGATGCGTGACACGCATCCTTTTTCTTGGAAAAAAGGGAAAACTATGGAATATATCTGCATCGGCAAAATCGTCAATACATTCGGAATTAAGGGAGAACTGAAAATCAAAAGCTATTCTGATTTTGATGAGCTCCGCTATAAGAAAGGAAACACTGTCTATGTTTTAAAAGACGGAAAGTACCTTCCTTTCATCACGGCTTCTTTCCGCAGCCACAAGGGCTTTTCGCTTGTCAGCTTTAAGGACATGCAGGATATCAACCTGGTCGAACAGTATAAAGAATGTGAAATCTATATTGATCAGGAATCAAGAAAACCTCTCAAAGAGGGAGAATACTACCGCTCTGAACTGAGAGGCCTGAAGGCGGCTGATGAAAACGGAACTGCAATCGGAACAGTCATTGACATCGAGGAAACACTCGGCGCCAACAATTACCTCAGGATTGAAAAGGAAGACGGCGGCGAGGCGCTGATTCCCTATGTGCCTGCTTTCATCAAAGAAGTGAACATTGATGAAAAGACCATTGTCATTCATGTCGTGGAGGGATTGCTGTGAAGATTACCGTATTGACCCTGTTTCCGGAAATGTATGAGAATTTCCTGAAGACTTCCATTATCGGCAGGTCCATTGAAAGGGGACTGGCTGAAGTGGAGTTTGTGCAGATCCGCGATTTCGCCCCGGGCAACTACAAGCATGTCGACGACACGCCGTTCGGCGGCGGCAGCGGCATGGTCATGAAGTGCCAGCCTGTTCTTGACGCTCTGGATTCAGTGAAAACCGAAGACAGCTATACGCTGCTCATGAGTCCGGCCGGCACGCCGTATTCCCAGGCCAAAGCAAGGGAACTTTCAAAGAAGGATCATCTGATCCTGTTATGCGGCCATTATGAAGGCCTTGATGCCCGCATCAACAAACATGTCGACGAACTGGTCTCGATCGGCGACTATGTTCTGACCGGAGGCGAACTGGCTTCAATGGTGATCATGGATTCCGTGATCCGTCTGCTCAAAGGCTCCATCCGGGATACCAGCACGGATGAGGAGTCCCATGAGAACGGGCTTCTTGAATATCCCCAGTACACCCATCCCGCCGACTATAAAGGCGATCTTGTCCCGGAGATTCTTCTTTCCGGCAACCACGCCAAAATCCGTGAGTGGCGCGTCCTGCAGTCGCTGCGCTTAACAGAAAAGGTCAGACCCGATCTTTACGCCAAACACGAGTTTACCGAGGAAGAAAAAAAGATCCTCAAAAAGTTTAAGGATTGTGAGTGACAGCCGTTTGGCTGTCATTTTTCATTTCCGCGACATGAAAAGAAGTATAATAGGAATGTTCAAAAGATTTATCACGGGAGGTATTTATGACCGTTACCAGACAGAAGCCGAAGCTGAAATGGCACCGCTTCCTGCAGTTTATCGGAATGCCGGCTGCCATTCTCTATTACGGCTATAACCTGATTTCAATGTTCGCGGATCTTTTCGGATTCGATTTATCATGGACAAACGGTGAGCTGAAAAGCTGGCTCACGCTGGCCGGAACCGACGTTTTCCACCTTGGGGCGTACTTCTGGCCGGTGGTCGCTGTCCTGGCGGGCACTCTGCTGCTCTTCGTCCTGGTCCTGTTAGCCTGGACCGGTTCCATCCGCTGGCGCAGCCACAGCTGGAAATGCTGGATCGCTTATCTGGCTGTTCAGCTGCTCATGAGTATCGCCTCAATCTGGCTGGCATGGGAATACGGCTTTACAAGAGGCGGGATTGTCACCGCCGCCCAGTATTACCAGGCACGCACCGGCAAAACCATCCAGATTACGCCGGGTATCATCACAGCCTTAAAAGTGACGCTTGTCCTTTTAGGAGTTTTCTCGCTGCTTTACTTCATTTTCAATGTCATCTATTACATGAAACGCCGCCATCTTTATCAGTCCGTCGATATCCAGGAACCCTATGAAGATGAAGACGATGAGGATGAATGGCAGGATGAACCTGTGAAGAGCGAACCGGCTGCTGAACCTCAAAGCAGACCGGAAACAGAAGCGCCAGTATTCTTGACGCCTGAAGAAACAGCAAAAGAACCTGAACCCGCACCTTCATCTGTCTTTATGACAGCCGATGAACCGGCAAAGGAAGAGGCCGATGAACTGGAGGCGCTGTTAAAGGAAACCGAAGCTTCCATCAACGCCCTCAAACCTGCAGAGGAACCTGTGATTGAAGAAACACAGCCGGTTTATGAAGAGCCTGCGGAATCAATGCCTGTGACTGAGCCTGTCATTGAAGAAACTGCTGCTGAAGAACCCGTCACTGACGTGCTTCCGGAAGCGGCGGAAGAAGTCATTGAAAACGTCAATGAAGAACCTGCGGCTGAAGCGGCAGAGACAGCGGAAGAAATCACAGAGAGTTACAGTGATGAGCCTGCTGAAAACGACCTGCCTGCACAGCCTGAAGAAATCGTTCTGACCCTTGATCCGCCGGCAGATCTTCCTGAAGCGGAAGCTCCGGCAGAGCGTGCGGTGCCGTTTGCTGAAGAGGTCACTGATTCAGATAAAACAGAAGAAACACAGGTTCCGGAAACCGTTAAGGAGGAAGTCTCTGTATCTGCTCCCGCGGCGCTGCGCTTCTGCCCGCAATGCGGCACAAGGATTCCGGATCCGGAAATGCGTTTCTGCATCCACTGCGGCAGAAAACTGCGTTAAAACTCTTATACAAATTATTCCAGCTGACTCCGCTGAACAGGCGGGGTCTTTTCAATTGAAAACACGCTCCATTACGAGGAGCGTGTTTCAAAATACTTCTCAAGATACATTTTGTGGGCGATGGCGATGACGATATTTTTCATCATCCTGCCGGTATCGCTTTCCGCGCCCGGGGCAATGTACGTGTCATTGTCGCCAAGGCTGTGCAGAACGTCCGTTAATGAGCCTGCGAAAAGGGTGTAGGCTTTTTCAAGCGACTCATCCGTTTCCCGCAGTTCCTCCAGCATGAGCCTGACATGCTCAATGGAGATCACAGTCTTGGAAAGGGCGATCATGATTAACGCCGCGATCTGCTCACGGGTATAGGTTTTTTTGTTGACGCGGGCGATGAGCTTCTGCTTGGCATAGTTGGAGATCATCGACGGGGTGACGGTCATTTCCGGATATGCGGTCAGGAAACTGTTGATGAATCTGGCCACCTGCTCAAGATACAGCCCGACGTCGGGAATCTGTTCATAGGAAGGCATCGCGAAGCTGCCGAGGGCTTCTTTCATATAATTCTGTTCATTCATGGCTTCATTGTAGTAAAGATATCGGTTAACGTCAAACAAAATATCCGGAACTCTTGACAGGTTAATGAATAACCGATAATATAGTAACAGAAACGGTTAATCAATAACCGATCATAAGATTGAAAATATCCGGAGGTTTATATGTCAACATTATATATGCCTGATTCCATGAATATTCATGAGGAGCCGGTCTTTCATTTCCGGCTCAAGGACAAATGGAGCGCTTTGACTCATCTGTTCGGCTTCATCGGCGCCATTGTCATGATGCCGGTTCTTCTCATCCGCGCCTCGCTGTGCGGGGCGGATGTGATTTCATTAGCTTCCTATGCCGTCTTCATGTTAAGCATGATCCTGCTCTATGGGGCTTCCTTCAGCTACCACGCCTTCAACATATCCGAAAAGGCCAACCTGATTCTGAAAAAGACCGATCACATGAGCATCTTCCTGCTCATTGCCGGCAGCTACACGCCGGTCTGTCTGGTCGCGCTCAGACATACATGCGGACCGCTTCTGCTGGCGGTGATCTATACGACTGCGCTGGCCGGCATGATCTTCAAATTCTGCTGGGTGACATGTCCGAAATGGGTTTCTTCCGTGATCTATACCGTCATGGGATGGATGTGCGTGTTCTCGATTCCTTCGATTGTTGAAGCGATCGGAGCGGGCGGGGTCGCGTGGCTTGCGGCAGGGGGAATCCTCTACAGCATCGGCGCCGTCTTCTACGCGGTCAAACCGAAATTCATCACCTCGGAAGTCTTCGGCTGCCATGAAATCTTCCATTGTTTCGTGCTCGCCGGAAGCCTCTGCCATCTGATTGTCATGATGGAATATCTCTGTGTTCTCTGATTGAAAGTCCCCGTTTCAAAGCGTACAATACCGTTTGTTGAAAGTGACGGTATCTCGTATGACTGGAATGGGGACTTTTATTAATACCGGCGCGATTGTCGCCGGCGGCCTGCTGGGAATGGTATCCGGAAGGTGGCTGAAGGAAAACTACCGGGAAATCCTGAATAAAGCCAACGCCGTGGCGGTATTGTTTGTCGGGATTTCCGGAACCATCGGCAATATGATTCACATTGAGGGAAACACAGTCTCAATGGAAGGCTCGATGATGATGATCATCTCCCTGGCCATCGGCTCACTGATCGGTGAGTTCCTTGATATCGACGGCAGGTTCATCAGCTTCGGCGAATGGCTCAGGCAGAAAACCGGCAATGCGAAGGACGCACAGTTTGTCTCCGCCTTTGTGACTGCATCCCTGACTGTATGCATCGGGGCGATGGCGATCGTCGGATCGATCCAGGACGGGCTGACCGGCAATTATGAAACGCTGGCGATGAAGGCAGTACTCGACTTTGTCATCATCATGGTCATGGCCGCTTCTCTTGGCAAAGGCGCGATCTTCTCGGCGATTCCCGTCTTTGTCCTGCAGGGTTCGGTGACGCTTCTTGCCAGACTTGTGGCGCCTCTATTATCACAGGCGGCGATCACAAATCTTTCCCTGGTCGGCTCGGTGCTGATCTTCTGTGTGGGCGTCAATCTGCTAAAGGACAGAACATTCCGGGTGGCGAATATGTTACCGGCAGTGATCATCGCGGTGATCTGGACATATATTTTCTGACACGCATAATCCGGACGGCGATCCGGATTTTTTCTTTTCCTGTACATGGCCATGTACATAATGTTTTTCGCAATGCATTAATATGCAGGTGTGAGGTGAAGAGTATGAACAAGGAAATTATGAGAAACGCGATGATCGATTACGCAAGAAGTCAGTATGAAGGAAGCAGGGATCCGTATTCCGCTGAACAGTGGGTGAGCGTCATGAACAGCTATGTGCGCCATGAAAACACACATGACTGCGCGCTGAAGGCGGATATGAGCCCGTATGAGGCGGCGCTTCTTTACTGCCGGTTTTCGATCACCCTTGCCGAAACGGCTCTCTGCAGAAGCCGCGCGGCTGTCTGACATCCGTATCATTCCATATGAAAAGCTGCCGGCCGGCAGCTTTTATAATCGGAAACTTAAGCTGTAAATACGATGGCGGTTCCATACGCCATGACTTCGGCTGCGCCCTGCATGATGGAGGCGGAGGAATAGCGGACACAGATCACCGCGTCAGCTCCCATCTCTTCCGCTTCCTCGCACATTCTTTTTGTGGCGAGGGCTCTGGCTGTGTTCATTAATTCGTTGTACTTGATGACTTCACCGCCGACCAGTGTCTTCAGGCTGGCGCCGATATCACGCACAGCATTGACGGTCTGGACGGTGGAGCCTTTGACGATGCCGAGAACTTCATAGGTTCTTCCCGGGAATGTTTCAGTAGTTGTCAAGATCATCTGTTTCTCCTTTGCGGATTTCTTCGATTCTTTCCGTCACAACACAGGACATCCCGAAACAAAGACCGGTGAACAGGGAACCGTAAAGGAAACGGATCAGACCCGGCGCCTCATCGAGACGGTAGAAAAAATAGGCCAGCCCGGCAAAGACAAAGATGCAGAAGACGCCGGTAAATAGCGCGGCCATAATCTTTTTGTTTTTAGGATTCATCGAAAACCTCCACAGCGCGTCACGCGCGGCTCATAGATATTATCACACTCTGTGAGGCAGGGAGCACTCATGATTATCCGAAACTTTCAAAATTTCTCATAAAGTGGCATACTTTTTATAGATACAGCATTATTTGCGTGAATATAAAGAATTGAAACAAAGAGGATCATTTCATGAGAACTGTTGACCTGATTGAAAAAAAAGCAGACGGTTTTGAGCTGTCAAAGGAAGAAATAGAATTTATCGTGAACGGCTATGTGGCAGGGGATATACCCGACTACCAGATGAGCGCCTTCATGATGGCGGTGCGGATGATGGGGATGAGCGCGGGGGAAACGGCGATCCTGACCCTGACAATGATGAACAGCGGCGATACCGCTGATCTTTCCTCACTGCCCGGTGTGAAGCTTGACAAGCATTCCACCGGCGGCGTCGGCGACACGACGACTCTGGCTGTGGCGCCGCTTGTGGCCGCGTGCGGAGGAACGGTCGCCAAAATGAGCGGCAGGGGTCTTGGCCATACCGGCGGAACCCTCGACAAGCTGGAATCCATTCCCGGCTGCTCCGTTGAAATTGAAATGGATAAGTTTATTGACATCGTCAGGGAAAACGGCGTCGCCGTCATCGGCCAGTCAAAGAATCTGGTGCCGGCGGATAAAATGATGTACGCGCTGCGCGATGTGACCGCAACCGTCCGCTCGATTCCTCTGATCGCAAGCTCCATCATGTCCAAGAAACTCGCTTCCGGCGCCGACGCGATTGTGCTCGACGTCAAAACCGGAACCGGCGCGTTCATGCGTGAAAAGGAAGAGGCTTTTGAACTGGCAAAGCTGATGGTCAGAATCGGCCGCCTCATGGGCCGTAAGGTCACGGCGTTAATCACCGATATGAACCAGCCGCTGGGCATGGCTGTGGGCAACGCCCTGGAAGTCAGGGAAGCGGTGGAACTGTTAAGCGGAAAGATTCCGGAAACCGATCCGCTTTATGAAGTATGCATGTTGCTGGGAGTGCATATGCTGATGCTGGGCGGGCTGGCCGAAAATGAAAAAGACGCAAGAAGCTCCCTGAAGGCTGCCATTGATTCGGGCGAAGGACTCAGGCGTTTGCAGAAAATGGTTGAACTGCAGGGCGGCGATTCCTCATATTTATGTCTGGAAAAAATAGATGAGCTGCTTAAAGTCAGACAGATCATCGATCTCAAAGCGCCTAAGACGGGCTATATCCATTCAATCGAAGCCGAAAAGATCGGCACCGCCGCCCAGATGCTGGGCGCCGGCAGAGCGAAGAAATCCGATCCCATCGATCCTGCGGTCGGTCTTGTCATGAAAGTCAGAAGCGGCGATCATGTCAGCCTCAGCGACACTCTGTGCACGCTTTACGTCAATGATGAAACAAGGCTTGAGGAAGTGAAGAAGCTGCTTCTGGAAGCCATTGAGATTTCACCGCTGGCAGCGGAAAAGAAGCCGATGATCTACGGGATCATCACGGAAAAGGACGTCTGATGAAGAAGGAACAGATCGAAATCCTGCACCTGCTGGAAGGGGCTCAGAAAGCACAGGGACTGTGCGTCGTCATTGACGTCTTCCGGGCCTTTTCCCTGGAGTGCTGGGCGTACGCGGCAGGGGTGAAACAGATTATTCCTGCTGGAACTGTGGAAGACGCGTTTGCCTTAAGGGACGCCCATCCAGAATGGCTGATCGCAGGAGAGCGCAACGGCATCAAGATTGAAGGCTTTGATTTCGGCAATGCGCCCAGTGAATTTGAAAACATTGATCTGACCGGCAGAACCCTCATTCATACCACCAGCGCCGGCGTCCAGGGACTCACCGCTATCCCGAAAGGACAGGAAATCCTGACCGGTTCCCTCAACAACGCAAAAGCGATCGCTTCCTATATTGAAAAGAAGAATCCGGAACATGTTTCTCTTGTGGCGATGGGCTGGAACGCGAAGAAACAGACGGAAGAGGATGAACTGTGCGCCCAGTATATCCGCTCGCTGCTGATTCATGAGCCGCTTGCGGACATTGAGCAGCAGGCTTCGGATCTGCGCTTTAGCGAAGGAAAGAAGTTCTTTGATCCGGCTCAGAATCACATCTTCCCGCGCCGCGACTTTGATTTATGCACGATGATTGACCGCTTTGACTTTGTTATTCAGGTCACGGAAAATAACGGACAGCTTTCAGCAGTGCGGATCAATTCCGAAGATTTCTGAACCGTTCTGAAAACATGGAAAAGAACTCCATGTTTTTTTTGCGCAAAGAAAAACAGCGCGCCTTTTGGCACGCTGTCTGTATGAAGATTAAAGATCGGAGAGGTCTTCGCCGTTTGTGGCGATGACTTTCTTCCACCACCAGAAGGAATCCTTGCGGTAGCGGGCGCCGTCGCCGGTTCCGTCATCCTGGTAGTCGACATAGATGAAGCCGTATCTCTTGTGCATTTCGCCGGTGGAAGCGGAAACCAGGTCGATGCATCCCCACGGTGTATAGCCCATGACTTCACAGCCGTCGATGTTGATCGCGTCTGCCATCGCCTCAATATGGCTGCGCAGATAATCGATATGAGCCTGGTCGTGGCAGGTCTTGTCTTCTTCCAGCTTGTCCTGGGTGCCAAGGCTGTTTTCAACGATGTAGACCGGCTTGCCATAGCGCTCCCAGAGCTCGTTGATCGCGATTCTGAGTCCGGTCGGGTCAATTGCCCAGCCCCAGTCGGAAGCCTTCAGATAAGGGTTCCTGACGCCGCCAAGACCCATATTGCCTTCGGCGACCTGCTTGAGGATTTCCGGATCCACGGTTGCCACGGAGCTCATGTAATAGGAAATGGACAGGAAGTCGACCGTTCCTTTGAGCAGGGTTTCTTTTTCTTCATCGGTCAGTGAGAAGTTTACGCCTTCGCGTTCATATTCCTTCAGCTTGTAGGTGGGATAGACGCCTCTTGCCTGCACGTCTTCATAGAAATGATAGCTGTGCATTCTCTGCTTCGCCGCAAGCACATCGGCAGGATTGCATGTGTAAGGATATACCGCGCCATAGGCGACCATGTTGCCGACAAGGTTGGCAGGATCGATTTCATGCAGGATCATAACTGCTTTTGCGGAAGCAAGCAGCTGGTGCTTGGAAATGTCGGCGACAACCTGCGGGTTGTTTCTGCCGACGCCGCTTTACATCCAGGGTGACATTGCCGCGATGTTGATCTCGTTGAACGTCAGCCAGTAGCGGCACTTGCCCTTGTATCTTTCACCGACAGTCTTTACATATCTTTCGAAGCAGGGGATCGTGCGGGCGTCGACCCAGGACTCCCAGGCGTTGGCAAGGCCGATCGGTGTTTCATAATGGGACAGAGTGACCAGCGGTTCGATATTGTACTTGTGCAGTTCATCAAAGACGTCGTCATAGAACTTCAGACCGTTTTCGTTGGGTGTCTCTTCCATTCCGGTCGGGAAGATTCTTGCCCAGTTGATGGAAAGACGGAATGTTTTGAATCCCATCTCACCAAAGAGAGCGATATCCTCTTTATAATGATGGTAGAAGTCAATGCCCTGGTGGGAAGGGTAGTCATAGCCTTCAAAGACGCCGTATTCAACATCTTCCTCAATGTTCATGCCGAACATCGGAACAGCTTTGATTTCGCCTTCTTTTGTTTTGAAAGTGACCATGCGCGGCTTTGTTCTGGATCCGCGGGTGGTGCAGTCGGATGAGTTGACGCCTTTTCCGCCTTCAGAAAAACCGCCTTCAAACTGGTTGGCTGCTGTCGCGCCTCCCCATAAGAAACCTTCAGGTAATTTTGCCATAGACTGATTTTCCTTTCTTTTACCGTCACTGTCATTATACAGTAATGCATGGGATTATCGACCTGATAAACACCGGAAAGAATCAGACAGAATCCGCGTTTTTCGCTATTGCCTGCAGGGACGGGGCTGTGTTAATATAAACAGGCGCGTATGCGCATCGCTGTTCCGCTGGCAGATATCACGGGCTATGAGCAGTCAGATCAATCGTTAAAAAGGAGACAGAAAGATGGATTTAAGTTTAGTCGACAGAATCACAAAAGAACAGATGCGTGATGACATTCCCCAGTTCAGAGCTGGTGACACCCTCAGAGTTCATGTAAGAATCAGAGAAGGTGAAAAGTCCCGTATCCAGATCTTCGAAGGCGTCTGTGTTGACCGTTCCAACGGCGGCATTGGTGCCAGCTTCACAGTTCGTAAGATTTCCAGCGGTGTCGGTGTCCAGAGAACATTCCCGCTCCACACCCCGATCATTGACAAGATCGAAGTAGTCAGACGCGGTAAAGTCAGAAGAGCGAAGCTCTCCTACCTCAAGGGTCTCTCCGCTAAGAACGCCCGTATCAAGGAAATCCGCTAATCGGTGGAAGCTAAGGAAGGTACCCTGTACCTTCCTTTTTCGTTTAATAAAAGAAAGGATCCCTATGCTTGAAAAGAAAGAACTGGAAAAGTATCTGAGCCTGTGCATGAAGAGTGAAGCGGACTTCGCCGAAATCTATGAGGAAGACCAGATTTCCGAAGACATCGCAATGCTCAATGAACAGGTCGAAAAAGTCAGCCGCACCATCACCAGAGGCGCCGGTATCCGCCTTTACAAAGGGCTCAGCTCGGTTTACGCCTATTCCAACGAAACCGATGAAGAGTCACTGACCGCTCTGATCAATGACCTGCGCGGGGCAATCGGCGAAAAGCAGGAGGGCAGGGATGTTGTCTTGACCCGTGTCAATTATGAAAACAGACATCCGGTAAAAGTGCAGTTCGATGACGTCAGCCAGGATGAGCGTGTAAAGCTTCTTGTCCGTGTCTGCCAGGGCGCCAAAAGCGTGGATGAAAGAATTGTCAAAGTCCAGTCCGGCCTTCTCAATGTCCGCCAGGAAGTGCAGATTTCAAATTCCGACGGCAGATTGATTTCCGATACAAGAGTCAGAACCAGAATCAGGGCCAATGCCTACGCCCGGGAAGAGGGCCGCATGCAGTCGGGCTTCTACGGTCCGGGCGCCGGGATGGGTCTTGAATTCTATGAAACCGAAATTCCCGAAGAAATCGGCAAAGCTGCCGCAGAGACCGCCCTTGTCAATTTGAGAGCGGTGGACTGCCCCTCAGGAAAAATGCCTGTTGTCATTGACAACGGCTTCGGCGGCGTTATCTTCCATGAGGCCTGCGGACATGCCCTGGAGGCGACAAGCGTTTCCAGAAACCAGTCGGTCTTTGCCGGCAAACTGGGAAAGAAAATCGCAAGCTCATGCGTCAGCGCCGTTGATGACGGAACGATCCCCAACGCCTGGGGTTCGCAGAATATCGACGATGAAGGCAACTTCCAGCAGAGAAGGCAGCTGATCAAGGACGGCGTCCTGACATCCTACATGATCGACACCCTCGGCGGACGCAGAATGGGCATGGCTTCCACTTCCTCCTCAAGAAGGGAATCCTATCAGTATGAGCCGACCTCAAGAATGACCAACACCTTCATCACCGAAGGCACCAGCACATTTGAAGAACTGTTTGAAGGCATCGAAAAAGGCCTTTACGCCAAAAAGATGGGCGGCGGCAGCGTCAACCCGCAGACCGGCGAATTCAACTTTTCCGTCCAGGAAGGCTGGCTCATCGAAAACGGAAAGATCACCGTTCCCGTCAAAGGCGCGGCCCTGATCGGCAGCGGCGAAGAAATCCTCATGAACATCGAAAAGGTCTGCTCGAACCTGAAGCGGGCGGAAGGTATGTGCGGCTCGGTCAGCGGCTCGATTCCGACCGATGTCGGCCAGCCGGCGATCCTTGTCAGTTCCATTACAGTCGGAGGTACATCCAATGGATAAAAACAGATGGTTTGAAGCAGCGGCGAAGGAAGGATTTGAGAGTTTCGAAATCTACCGGCTGCTGAGCGAAGAAAGAAAATTCACATGGTTTGAAGGGACCCTGGACTCCTATGTGACATCCCACGTTTTAGGCACCTCCTTCCGCGGCGTCATCGATGAAAAGCTTGTCAACGCCTCAAGCGAAGACACCGGCGATGAGCAGATGGACGACATTCTTTCCTCCATGAAGGCCCAGGCTGCCATGATCACATCCGACGTCAGGGCCTCACTTGCAAAGCCGCAGGAAATCACCTTTGCGGAAAAGAAGAAACCGGCTTCCTTCCATCCTGATGAAATCCGCGCGTTCTTAAAGAAAACAGAAGAAAAGATCCTTGCCTATGATGAAAGAATCTTCCAGGTGGGCGATCTTGAATATGAAGAAGGAAGAGAAAGAAGGACAATCGTCAATTCCCTCGGCCTGGATGTATGCGATACCTCCGGCGTCAATGTCATCGTCGCCTCCGCTGCCGCAAAGCAGGGAGAGGAAATCCGCACCCACTATGAGTTTGAAGCGGTTGAGGACATCCATACATTCGATCTTGATGAATTCGTCAGGACACTCTGCGAAGGCGTTCTTTCCCGGCTTGGCGCCGATACTCCGGCGTCGGGAAATGTTCCGGTCATCATCGACCGCAAGGCACTGACTTCCCTGGTCCGCGCGTTCAGCCCGATGTTCTGCGGGGAATCTGTACGCAAGGGCATTTCACCTCTGTGCGGAAAGATGGACACAAAGGTTTTCAGTGAGCTGATCACGGTCATCGACGATCCTTCCTGCCTCGAAGCCCTTCAGCAGTGGCCTTTCGATGATGAAGGCTGCCCGACAAAGCGCAAGCTGGTCGTGGACCATGGCGTTTTAAAAACAATCCTGCACAATACCGCAAGCGCCAGGGCGATGAATACCGAAAGCACCGGCAACGGGTTCCGCGGTTCCTACAGCTCTCCGGTCGATGTTTCCCCGCGCAATTTCTGGATTGAGCCGGGTGAAAAGACACAGGAAGAACTCATGGCAGAAATGGGCAGCGGCATCCTGATCACTGAGTTTGCCGGTCTGCACGCAGGCCTCGACCACGTCAGCGGCGACTTCTCCCTGCAGTGCTCCGGCTTCGCGGTGAAAGACGGAAAGAAAGCGGAGGGCCTGACGCTGTTTACAGCCGCCGGCAACATCCTCACACTTCTTTCAGGTGTCAAAGCGGTCGGCAGCGACCTGAAGAGAGGTCTTTCCTCAACAGTGACGCCGAGCGTCTGGTTTGAGTCCCTCGCCATCAGCGGAAAATAAGAAAAAACAAAGATTTCTTAAGGAAAAGACAGACTTTCAAACAGTCTGTCTTTTTGAGTCTTCAGTGTTATAATAGGCAGGTATATGGAAAATGAAAAGAACGAAATCTTTGATATGCCGGCAGGCGAAAACACAGAAGATCTCAGCTTCCTTGCCAAAACCAGCGTTCTTGAACAGCTGGCGGAAGGGGAAGAAGCGGACGAGGACGTGTCCGGACTTTCAGAAACACAGGTTTTTGAAAAACTGACCGCCGACCGTGAAGCGCCCCGCACTGAGGCAAAGAAAGAGCCGCAGAAGAAGGAAGAGGATTCAAACAAAGGATTCCGCTCCACCGCCCTGAGGGAAGTTGTGCTCTTTTTCCGCGATCTTGCCATCTGCATGACCGCTGTCCTGCTGACAGTGAATTACATCTTAAGACCGATCCAGGTCAAGGGTTCCTCAATGTATCCCACACTGACCAACGGCTCCATCGGCGTCTCAAATCTGCTTGGCTACAGCATGGACGGAATCAGACGCTTTGATATCGTGATCGTCTATCTGGAATCCAAGAATGAATATCTGGTCAAGCGCTGCGTCGGCCTGCCGGGAGAGACCGTCTCCTACAGTGACGGCACGCTTTACATCAACGGCGAGGCGATGGAGGAGGAATTCCTCGAAACTGAATACGCGCTCAATTTTGATGAGGGAATCTTCATGGATGACATGGACGCCATCACCCTTGGCGATGATGAGTATCTGTGCCTTGGCGACAACCGTCCCCATTCCACCGATTCCCGCTATTACGGTCCTTTCAGAAAGGATCAGATCGTCTCCAAGGGAATCTTTATCCTGTTCCCGTTCTCCGGCTTCGGGGTGCATACATGGTAAAGGTTCAGTGGTATCCGGGCCACATGGAAAAGGCAAGGCGGCAGATGACAGAGAGGCTCAAGGCAGTCGATCTGATCATCGAGCTGCGCGACGCCCGCATTCCGGAAGCTTCCACAAATCCGATGCTTAACATGATGGCGCAGGGAAAACCGCGCCTTATTGTATTGGCCAAAACAGATATGGCCGATCCCGTCCAGACCGAAAAATGGGTCAGGGCGCTGCGCAAAGACAATCAGTCGTGCCTTGCGGTCGATCTGATGCGCGATTCATCCGCCGGCAAGAAAATCATCCGCGAAGCGCTTGTGCTGATGAAGCCCAAGCGGGATAAGCAGCGGGCAAGGGGCATCAATCCCCGCGCCGTCAGGGCAATGGCCTGCGGCATTCCCAACGTCGGCAAAAGCACAATGATCAACCGCATCGCCGGAAAGAATACCGTCAAAGCAGCCGACAAGCCGGGCGTCACCAGAAGCCTGACATGGATCCATGCCGATCCCCAGCTCGAACTGCTCGACACGCCGGGCGTCTTATGGCCCAAATTCGACGATGAGATGACCGGTTCGCTTCTTGCGGCGCTTGGCTCCATCAACGACGATATCCTTGACCGCAAGATGATCGCGATGGACGCCATCCATGTCATCCAGGATCTTTATCCGGGAAAGCTGGAGGAGATCTATGAATCCGGCGAAGTCAATCCCAACGGGATGTTAAAGGCGATCGCCGCCAAACGCAGATGTCTCAGGGAAAACGGGGAAGCCGACACAAAAAGGGCGGCTGAACTGTTTCTGACCGAACTGCGCCACGCCAGACTCGGGAGGCTTAGTCTTGAACATGCCAAAGACGAAAACAGTGAAGAAAACGCCGAATGATTTCGAGCACGACGCCTGGGCAAAAGGGAAATACCTGCTTGGCATCGATGAAGCGGGCAGAGGCCCTCTGGCCGGTCCTTTGACCGTCGCCGGCGTCATCTTTGAGCCGGGCTATGAGAATCCTGACATCTATGATTCCAAGGGCCTGTCCGAAAAAAAGCGGGACGCTCTTTATGAAACGATCATGGAAGACGCTCTGTGGTTTCAGATCGTGCAGGTTTCCGAAGCCGATATCGACCGCTATGACATCTACCACGCCGACCAGCTGGCGATGGCGCAGATCGTCCGCGAAGCCCCGGAAGCCGTCGTTGTCACCGACGCGATGCCGCTGGATTTCCCCGACCGGGAAGTCTACCATCCCGTCAAGGGCGACCAGAAATCCGTCTCCGTTGCGGCCGCCTCAATCCTGGCCAAAGTCACCAGGGACAGAACGATGTTAATGTATGACGAGGTCTGGCCGGTCTACGGATTTGCGAAAAACAAAGGCTATCCGACCAAAGCCCATCTTGAGGCGATTGAAAAGTACGGCATCACCGAAATCCACCGGAGAAGCTTCGCTCCGGTCAGGGCGGTTCAGACAAAACTCGATCTTTTCGGTGAGGAATTCTGAAAAAAGAGGGGAATATAACAGGCAGGAGGTGCATTTCATGGAACGTGAAACACTCGCTGCTTACGCATATCAATATCACGGAGCCTGGGATCTGATTGCCCGGGCTGTCGTTTCGGCAGAACAGCCGCGCAAGCCCGGAATCAGAGAACGGTATATCACCATTCTTGACGCGGAGTATCCTGACTGCCTGCGCCAGCTCGCCTGTCCGCCCTGGGTTCTTTTTTATCAGGGGAACATCCGACTGCTCGAAGAACCCATGATCACCATCGTCGGCTCACGCGACCTCAGCGTCTATGGCGAATATCTTACCGCTCTTGCGGCCGATGAACTGAAGAAACGGTTTGTGCTTGTCTCAGGTCTTGCCAAAGGAGCCGACGCCATCGTCCATAAGCGGGCGCTTGAAGGCGGACACACAATCGGCGTCATCGGCTCAGGCCTTGGCACCAGATACCCGAAAGAGAATCATGATCTGTATGAGGCCATGGCAAAGAATGATCTGATTCTGAGTGAATATCCGTTTTTCACAGGCGTCAGGAAAGAGAACTTTCCCTGGCGCAACCGGATCATCGCCGCCCTGGGCCAGGCATGCATCGTCACCGCCGCAAAACAGCGCTCCGGCACGATGATCACCGTCAACGAGGCGCTTGCGGTCAGCCGCGATATCTACACCTTTCCCTATCCCTTCAATGACGAGGCGGGCAGGGGCTGCGATATCCTGATCGCGGAAGGAGCCAATATTCTCTACACATCTTCACAGCTGCGTGAAATCAGGCCGAAACTCATAATGAGTTGAAAGTTTGTTTTTTTTACGCTATGTTAGTGTCGTTGTTTTTTGATAATGGGAGTAATGCCTATGAAGAATCTTGTTATTGTCGAGTCACCGTCAAAATCCAAAACCATCGCGAAATACCTGGGCGAGGGCTATACCGTCGTTTCGTCCAAGGGCCATATCCGCGATCTGGCGATCAGGGGAAAAGACGGACTCGGCGTTGATGTTGATAATGATTTCAAAGCGGATTATGTCGTTTCCAAAGACAAAACCGATACCGTGAAGGAACTCAGAAGCCAGGCGGCCAAAGCCGATTATGTATATCTGGCAACCGACCCTGACCGTGAAGGAGAAGCGATCAGCTGGCATCTGGCCCAGGAGCTGGGTCTTGATGAAAACGCAGCCGACCGTGTGACATTCCATGAAATCACAAAGAATGCCGTTACCGAAGCTTTCAGCAAACCCCGCACCATCGACATGGACCTCGTCCATTCCCAGGAGACCAGAAGAATCCTGGACCGCATGATCGGCTTCAAGCTTTCCAAACTGCTCAACTCCAAGATCCGCTCCAAGTCCGCCGGCCGCGTGCAGTCGGTGGCGCTCAAGCTGATCGTCGAAAGGGAAAAGGAAATCCGCGCCTTCGTGCCGAAGGAATACTGGACGGTCGAAGCTGAATTCACAAAAGACAGAAAGAAGTTCACTGCTTCTCTTTCAAAGATCAGCGGCGAAAAAGCGGAGCTGACAAACGGGGAAGAGGCGCAGAAGGTCGTCGACGGCTGCCAGGGTCCGTTTACCGTTTCGGAAATCAAAACCACCCAGAGAAAGCGCGACGCCAGACTGCCGTTCATCACTTCAACCCTGCAGCAGGAAGCCTCGACCAAGCTTTCCTTCTCCGCCAAGCGCACGATGTCCGTCGCCCAGCGTCTTTACGAAGGCATCGACATCGGCTCCGGCCAGGAGGGTCTGATCACATACATGAGAACCGACTCCACCCGTCTTTCCGACGTCTTCGTCAATCAGGCCAGAAGCCTGATCCAGGAGGAATACGGAAAGCAGTATCTGGGCCGCTATACCGTGCGCAACGACGCCAGTTCCCAGGACGCCCACGAGGCGATCCGCCCGACGTCGCTTGCCAATACGCCGGATAAGATCAAGCCGTATCTGACAAGTGAACAGTACCGTCTTTATAAGATGATTTACGCAAGAGCCCTCAGTTCCCTGATGGCAGCGGCGAAATACGATTCCCTCAGCGTCACGCTGAGCCAGGGCATCTATGATTTCAGCGCCCAGGGATCGACGATGACATTCGACGGCTATCTGAAGGTCTATGGTGAATATGAGTCCGGCAAGGACGTCATCCTGCCGGTGATGAACCAGGGCGAACAGCTGAACGCCAACTCAGTCAATGCCAGCCAGCACTTCACCGAACCGCCGGCACGCTATACCGAAGCCAGACTGATCAAGGCTCTTGAGGAAGACGGCATCGGCCGTCCTTCCACCTATGCCATGATCATCGACACGATCCAGGCAAGAGGCTATGTCACCCTGGAAAAGGCGAGCGAAAAGAGCCGCACAAAAGTGTTTGTGCCGACCGAACAGGGTGAGCTGACAACAGAAAAGCTCGACGAGTTCTTCTCTGATATCATCAATGTCCGCTATACAGCGGAAATGGAAACCAAGCTCGACCGGATCGCCGACGGCGCTCTGGATGAAATCGAAACGCTCCGCAATTTCTGGAACCGCTTCACGCCGCTTGTCGACAGGGCCTATGAAAATATGGAAAAACTGCAGCCGGAAAAGGTCGGGGAAACATGCCCGGACTGCGGCAGCGAACTTGTCTACCGCAACGGCAGATACGGCCGCTTCATTTCCTGCTCGAATTTCCCGTCCTGCCGCTATACCAGAAAGATCGAAGTCACTGAAAAGGAAAAGCCCGAGCCGACCGGCAAAATGTGTCCGGAATGCGGCCGTGAGCTGTTAAAGAGAAAGTCCCGCTTCGGCACCTATTTCCATGGCTGCTCCGGCTTCCCCAAGTGCCGCTACATGGAAAACCTCAACGGCGAAAGAATCATTTCCCGCCGCGACAAGGCAAAGAGCGAAGGGGCTGAGGACAAACCCGCAAAGACGCCGGCAAAGCGCACAGCGCGCAGGAAGAAGGCCGCATGAGGAAAGCACTGGTCATCGGCGCCGGCCTGGCCGGATGCGAAGCCGCCTGGCAGCTCGCGCAAAGGGGGATTGAAGTCACCCTCATCGAGATGAAGCCGCTCAAAAAAAGCCCGGCCCATCACGCCGACACCTTCGCCGAACTGGTCTGTTCAAACTCGCTGCGCTCGGACGCGTTAACCAACGCGGTCGGCCTGCTCAAGCAGGAGATGCGCGAAATCGGCTCGCTGATCATGCGGTGCGCCGATGAAAACAAAGTTCCCGCCGGCAGCGCCCTGGCGGTGGACAGGGAAAAGTTTTCACAGGCAGTCACCGACGCTATCAAAGCCCATCCGCTGATCACAGTTCAGTCAGAGGAAATCACGGAAATCCCCGATGCGCCGTGCGTCATCGCCACCGGTCCTTTGACTTCAGAGCCGCTGGCGGAAGCGATTATAAAAAGGATGGATCAGGAGTCATGTTATTTCTATGACGCCGCCGCGCCGATTGTGACGGCCGAATCCATCGACATGAGTAAAGCCTACCGCAAGTCCCGCTACGACAAGGGAAGCGCCGATTATATCAACTGCCCGATGACCCTGGAGGAGTTTGAGACTTTCTACCGGGCTGTCATCAGCGGCGAAACAGCGGAAATGCATTCCTTTGAAAAAGAAGTCTATTTCGAAGGCTGCATGCCTTTTGAAGTCATGGCGAAAAGAGGAAGGGACACCCTGCTGTTTGGACCGATGAAACCGGTCGGCCTTGAGCAGGAGGGAAAGAAGCGTCCCTACGCCGTCGTCCAGTTAAGACAGGACAACGCGGAAGCGACCCTCTACAACATCGTCGGCTTCCAGACCCATCTCAAATGGGGCGAGCAGAAAAAAATCCTGCAGCTGATTCCGGGTCTTGAGAACTGTGAGATCGTCCGCTATGGCGTCATGCACAGAAACACCTACATCAATTCGCCCAGATGGCTGAGGGAAACCTATCAGTTCAAAGACCGTGACGATTTATTCTTCGCCGGCCAGATGACCGGCGTCGAGGGCTATATCGAATCGGCCGCCTCGGGCATGTTAGCAGGAATCAACCTGGCCCATGTGCTCAAAGGCGAAAAGCCGGTCGAACCCGGTCCCAGAACGATGATCGGGGCGATGAGCCACTACATCACCCACGCCGATCCCAGTCACTTCCAGCCGATGAACGCCAACTTCGGCATCATGTATCTGGAAGGCAAAGTCAAAAAGAAAGACCGCAAGTCCGCGTTCGCCCCGCAGTCCCTTGCCATCATTGCGGAGATGAAGAGCGATGGCAGACTTTGAGACCTCCCTGGAAAGATTCCTCGCGCTTCTTTCCGTTGAAAGGACCGGCTCAAAGGATACCGAAGACGCCTACCGGCGCGATCTTGAACGTTTCCTGGATTACCTGCGTTCAAAGAAAATCGATTCCTTTGAAGACGTCGGGCGGGACACCGTTTCCGATTACATCACCCGCTTGAGAAGCGGCGAGTTTTCTTCAAAGCCCTTATCAAACGCCAGCTACGCCAGAAACCTTTCGGCTCTGAAATCCTTCTGGCGCTATCTGAACCTGCATGAAGGCGTTTCATCCAATCCGGTGGCTGTCTTCAAAGGCGCGAAAACCAGGCGGCATCTGCCTGAATATCTGACCTTTGAGCAGATGGAGACGCTCCTGTCCTCCTTTGATCTCTCCACCCCGGCCGGCATCCGCGACCGCTGCATCATTGAAACGATGTACGCCTGCGGTCTGCGTGTGAGTGAATGCGCGGGTTTAAGGAAAATGGACGTCAGGGTCAAAGACGGCTGGCTGAGCGTGCTGGGCAAGGAGTCAAAGGAAAGAATGGTTCCGTTTTATCCAAGGTGCAGACAGCTGCTCACTCTTTACATCAAAGAGGCCCGGCCGCACTTCATGGAAAACAAACCTGAGCATGGAATTCTCTTTGTCTCCCAGAGGGGCACACCGATCACTTCAAGAGCGATCCAGATGATCGTGGAAAAGGCAGGGGAGAAGGCAGGTCTTGCGATGCACATCCATCCCCATATGATCCGCCATTCCTTCGCGACCCACCTGCTGGACAACGGGGCGGACCTCAGGATTGTGCAGGAACTGCTCGGCCATGAGAATCTTTCCACCACCCAGATCTACACCCACGTGACCCAGGACCGTCTGAAAAAAGTGGTGGCCGAGGCGCATCCCCACGGGAAGAAGGCATAGAGAAATCATTTTCAATCGGTGGCTCTTATGCTAGAATACATCACGACAGGAAGGAATCCGGTTCTTTCCTGAAGAAAAGAAGGAGGCAGGCATGGCAGGTACAATCACTCTGTTGAAACCCAATCCTGAAGTCCTTATGGCTGATCGTGTCTGCGTTTTTTCTTTCTTTTCACGACTCATATGATTCTTTGACAGTTTCTCTTTCCAAGAGAAGCTGTTTTTTTAAAACAGACAGGAAGGAGCAGGCAATGAAGCGCATCATCAGAAACGCAAAGGTGCTGATTAACGGCACCCTGGAAAACCTGGAACTCTTATTTGACGAAAGCGGCATCCTTGAAATCGCCCCTCACATTGAAGCGGACGCTGAAATCACCGACGCCTCAGGCATGGCGGTACTGCCCGGCCTCATCGATGTCCATGTGCATCTGCGCGAGCCCGGATTTGAGCACAAGGAAACCATCGCCACCGGCTCAAAGGCGGCTGCCCATGGCGGCTTTACGACAATCTTCGCGATGCCCAACCTCAATCCGTTCCCTGACAATAAGCAGACGATGGAAGCTTATCTTGAAAAAATCAGACAGGACGCTTATGTCAACGTCATTCCCTACGGCACCATCACAAAAGGGGAAAAGGGTGAGGAAGTCTCTGACATGGAAGGCATGAAACAGCTCGGCATCCGCTGGTTCTCCGACGACGGGGTCGGCGTGGCAAACGACGGGGTCATGGAAAAAGCGCAGAAGGAAGTCAGACGCCTTGACGCCCTGATGGCATGCCATACCGAAGACATGAATTACAGAAGACCCGGCGCCAGCGTCCATGACAGTCCTGCCGTCACGGAAAACGGCTGGCTGGGAATTCCTTCCGAATGCGAAAGCGCCCAGCTGGAACGCGATCTGAAGCTGGCTGAGACAACGGGATTGCGCTACCATGGCTGCCATATTTCCGCGATCACAAGCCTCAATGCCCTGAGAGCCGCCAAGGCGAAAGGACTGGATGTCAGCGCTGAAGTCACCGCCCATCATCTTCTTCTTGAAGACAGAGATGTCAAAGGCCCCAACTGGAAAATGAATCCGCCGCTGCGCACCCATGAAGACCGGATGGCATTAATCGAAGCGCTGGAGGACGGAACCCTTGATTTCATCGCCAGCGACCACGCGCCGCACACGGAAGCGGACAAAAACAAACCGATGGCAAATGCCGCCTTCGGCATCATCTCACTGGAAACCAGCTTCCCGCTTCTTTATACCGAATTTGTTTATAAACAGAAAAGATGGACCCTTGGCCAGCTTGTCAACTGGATGAGCACAAAGCCGGCGGAGCGGTTCGGTCTGCAACACAAAGGAAAAATCGAAAAAGGATATGACGCGGATCTGATCCTTGTCAGCCTCGGCGAAGAATCAGTTATTAACAAAAACAGTTTCTTCTCCAAAGGAAGAAACACGCCGTTTGACGGCTGGACAGTCAGATGCGAAGTGAAGGAAACCATCGTTTCCGGAAAAACCGTATGGAGGAAAGAAGCGTGAAAACAGATCAGGCTCTTATCTTGAAAAATGAAAAAATCGCCGCGGACACATTCCGCATGATTCTGAAAACAGACATCGCTGAAGAAGTGCAGTGCGGCCAGTTTGTCCAGGTGCAGGTCCCCGGCTTTTATCTCAGACGCCCCATCTCCGTCTGTATGGCTGATGAAGAAACCCTCACCCTTGTCTATAAAACCGTCGGCGACGGCACAAAGGCAATGAGTGAAATGGAGGCAGGACAGTCAATAAACCTGTTCGGGCCGCTCGGCCATGGTTTCCCGGTTGAAAAGCGCAGTGTGCTTTTGATCGGGGGCGGGGTCGGCACGCCGCCGCTGCTCTTAACCGCAAAGAAGTATATCGAAGCAGGGCAGAAGGTCACGGCCGTGCTTGGATACAACGACAAAGCCTCGCTCATGCTGGAAGAAGAATTCAGAGAGCTTGGCGCGAGTGTTTACGCGGCGACGATGGACGGCTCCTACGGCACTCAGGGAACCGTGCTTGACGCGATCCGCGAAAACGGCATTGAGGAAACCTATGTGCTTGCCTGCGGCCCGCTGCCGATGTTAAAGGCGGTTTCGGCGGCCTACAGCGAAGGCTGTGTTTCCCTGGAAAGCCGGATGGCCTGCGGCATGGGCGCCTGCATGGGCTGTGTCGTCAAAGATCAGAACGGTGAATCCATGCGTGTATGCAAAGACGGACCTGTCTTTGAAATCGGAAAGGCGGTGCTGTAATGGATCTTTCAGTCAAACTGCCGGGACTCAATCTCAAAAACCCGGTGATTCCCGCTTCCGGCTGCGCCGGCTACGGACGCGAGCTGGCGGAGCTCTATGATCTTTCCCTGCTTGGGGGCATCGCGATCAAGAGCGCGACCCCGAAGGAAAGATTCGGCACCCCGGTGCCCCGCATTGCCGAAACCCCGATGGGCATGTTAAACGCGATCGGTCTTCAGAACCATGGCGTCGACTACATCATCGAAAAAGAACTGCCGTTTCTTGAACAGTTCGATACCGAAGTCATTGCCAATGTGGCCGGAGCGAGCGAAGAGGATTATATTGAAGTCATCAGGAAGATGAATGATTCAAAGGTTGTCAAAGCCTATGAGCTCAACATCTCCTGTCCCAACGTGAAACACGGCGGTATCGGCCTTGGAACAGACCCGCAGCTTGCCGCAAACATCACCAGAATGGCGAAGGAGGCTTCCGCCAAGCCGGTCTATGTCAAGCTGACCCCCAACGTCACAAATATCGTCGAAATCGCCAAAGCGGTCGAAAACGCCGGGGCTGACGGGCTGGTGCTGATCAACACGCTTCTCGGCATGCGGATTGACCTGAAAACAGGAAAACCGCTGCTTGCCAACACAACCGGCGGCCTGTCAGGTCCCGCCATCAAACCGGTCGCTGTCCGCATGGTTTACCAGTGCGCAAAGGCGGTGAACATCCCGATCATCGGCGTGGGCGGTATTTCCAGCGCGGAGGATGTGCTTGAATTCCTGTACGCCGGAGCGTCCGCGGTTGAAGTCGGCGCCGCCAACTTTGTCGATCCCTATGTCTGTCCGAAGATCATCGAGAATCTCGGCAGTGTGCTTGAAAAATATGGTAACGCTTCTGTAAAGGAAGCCACAGGAAGGAGCTTGAAATGAGCAGAACCATCATCGCACTCGATTTTTCCACCCGTGAACAGGTCATTGAATTCCTGAAGCAGTTTGAAGAGCCGGTCTATGTCAAAATCGGCATGGAGCTGACCTACGCCTGCGGTCTTGACATCATCCGGGAGGTCAAATCCATGGGCCATAAGATCTTCCTCGATCTCAAGCTTCATGACATCCCCAACACCGTCAAAGGCGGCATGAAGAACCTGGCGGCGCTCGGCGTCGATATCGTCAACTGCCATTGCGCCGGCGGCATTGAAATGATGAAGGCGGCCAAACAGGGCCTGATTGAAGGAACGCCGGAAGGACAGGAAGTGCCGAAGCTGATCGGCGTCACCATCCTGACAAGCACCTCCCAGGAAGCCATGAACAAAGAGCTCGGCATTCCCGGCGCGGTTCTTGACACTGTTGTCCACTATGCGAAAAACGCGAAGGAAGCAGGACTGGACGGCGTTGTGTGCTCCGTCCATGAGGCAAGAGCGATCCACGAAGCCTGCGGCGATAAATTCCTGACCGTCACCCCGGGCATCCGTCTGGCCGGAAACAGCGTCGATGATCAGAAGAGAGTCGCCACGCCGGCACTGGCAAGAGAGCAGGGCTGCGATATGATCGTCGTCGGCCGCTCCATCACAAAATCAGAGAATCCGGCTGAAACATACAGCCTGATTGAAAAGGAGATCAGCAATGGAAGAATATAAGAAGCAGTTTACCGAATTCATGCTGGCGTGCAACGCCCTCAAGTTCGGCGACTTCACCCTGAAGTCCGGCCGGAAGAGCCCGTTCTTCATGAACGCCGGCGCTTATGTCGAGGGCGGACAGCTCCACGAGATCGCCTGCTATTACGCAAAGGCGATCAACGACAACTTCGGTCTTGATTTCGACGTCCTCTTCGGCCCTGCCTACAAGGGCATCCCGCTGGCCGTCGCCACATGCATGGCCATCCATGAACTCTATGGCAAAGAGGTCCGCTACTGCTCCAACCGCAAGGAAGTCAAGGACCATGGCGATACCGGCATCCTGCTGGGATCCAAGCTCAAAGACGGCGACCGCGTCATCATGATCGAAGACGTCACCACTTCCGGCAAGTCCATGGAAGAAACCGTCCCGATCGTCAGAGCCCAGGCGGATGTTGAAATCAAAGGCCTGATCGTTTCCCTCAACCGCAATGAAAAGGGCAAAGGAAACAAGACAGCCCTGGCTGAAATCGCGGATCTTTACGGCTTCCCCACAGCCGCCATTGTCTCCATGAAGGAAGTTGTTGAGATTCTCAAAGAGAAGAACGCGCTTGACGATGAGCTTCTTGGCAGAATCGACGCTTACTATCAGGAATACGGCGCCACCGAGTAATATTCATAACAGCAGGGAGTTTTCTCTGCTGTTTTTGTTATATCCTGTAAGAAAGCTGCCGAAACGTACACACATAAGGCAGGAGGATCAGAAACCATGAAAAAGAAAATAATTCTTCCCTGCATCCTGAGCCTGGGGATGCTGGCATCGTGCGGGGCGCCTGCGCAGGAAGCGGAAACACATACAGAAAAAGAGACCGTCACAAAAAACAGCTGGGAGGCGGAACAGCCGGTGTTTGTGTCAGCTGAAAAGGATCCTCAGGAGTATATTTTCTCTGAGGATTATTCCAATGATATGGAAGAGCGTTACAAAAAGCTCGAACAGTCCGCCGTATACAAAGAACAGATCAGAAACTTTGCCCTGAAAACACTGCCGCTGCTTCATCAGGAAACTGAAGAGAGCACAGTCGTCTCGCCGCTGAATCTGTACCTGGCTCTTTCCATGCTGGGGGAATGCGCAGGCGGAGAATCAAGGGAACTCCTCTTTAATCTTCTTGACACAGATTCCATCGAAGAGCTCAGAACCATCAGCGACCTTTACTGGAAAGCGCACCAGCAGCTGACCCCGACGGTCACGGAAATGGTCAATAACAGCCTTTGGCTTTCCGATCTCTATAACTTCAAAAGCACTCTTCCTGAGATTATGAACAGTGATTACCACGCTTCCGTTTACCGCGGAGAAATGGGCTCACAGAAATTCAATGATCAGTTCCATGACTGGCTCAATGAAAAGACAAACAATCTTTTAAAAGAACAGGCAGACGCCCAGCAGCTCAGCCCGGAAACATCCGCGGCACTGGTCAGCGCTCTTTATCTCAAAGCCGCCTGGGCGGAAAAGTTCAGCGCCGACCTCACTGACCAGGGAACCTTCACAACGCCAAAAGGCGGGATTGAAACGGAAATGATGCACAGCCGCCTCTATGGCGATGTATTTAAGACAGACAGCTGGTCTGCACACGGCCTGCCTCTGAGCGATCTTGGAACACTGTGGCTCTATCTGCCGGAAGAGGGCACTTCCTTGCAGGACATCCTTTCCGATCCGAAGGCCTATGAGCTTGCCCAGTCAGAAGAAACAGATCTTGACCGTTTAAGAGGGGAAGTGGTCCTGAGTGTTCCGAAGCTGGATCTCAAATCCGGCCGCTCCATCGCCGATGATCTTAAGTCCCTTGGCCTTGGGTCCCTGTTTACCGCTTCCGCCGACTTCTCCAATCTTTGCGAAGAAACCGGCATGTGCGTTTCTGATATCTACCACGCCGCCGGGCTTAAGACGGATGAAGAAGGCCTGGAAGCTGCCGCCTTTACAGTGATCAGTATGAAGACAACCGGAATCATCACTGAGATGGACGAAATCGAATTCACCTGCGACCGCCCGTTTGTCTTCATTCTTACCGGAGATGACGGCTCCGTTCTGATGAGCGGAACAGTTTATCAGCCCATACAGAAGTAAGTTATTTTCATTCACAACCGCAGGATACCCCATCCAAAATCTTTGATTTGGGTGGGGAGGAATGCGGCTTTCTTTTCACCAATCTTTTGCAAATCTGATATGTAAGAACCCCTGTCAACCCCCAAATTTCAAGAGTTGCGAGATTCGTCCTTAAGGACATATGGAAAAAGCCTTAGACAGTATCAG
>CACYNH010000004.1 GCA_902775735.1 uncultured Erysipelotrichaceae bacterium | reverse complement strand
TGGGCAGATACGACAAGTTGTATCTGAAATGCTTTAAGCATTTCATTTACAAGCCATATCCATAACCTGACTCAGTCATGTTTGGGTATGGTAGTTGACAATAAGAATCGTGAACCTGCGCCGTATCGATAAAGTTCAGAAGCTTTTCTGATACGGATCCCATTGGTATTCTGTCATTCATAATCTTTCTCTTGTTTCAGTTTAGCACAATTCATCCTCAATGCCATGATCATGGATGACCTGCTTGTACCAGTAAAAACTGTCTTTGGGGATCCGTCTGCATTCCTTCGGATCTGTTTCAGTCCTGTCGACATAGACAAGACCGTATCTCTTGGCGAAACCCTGGTGTGAGGAAACCACATCAACGAACGACCACGGACAGTAGCCGCGGATTTCAATTCCCTCTTCAAGCATCTTATGAATCTCAAGAAGATGGGCGTGGAGGTATTCGATTCTGTAGGAATCATGGATCTTGCCTTCTTCATCCGGCTGCTCACTGACTGCCATCCCGTTTTCGGTGATGATCATCGGCAGCTGGTAGCGCTGGTAAATCTTTTCCATGCCTGTTCTGAGTCCGGCGGGATCGATGCCCATGTTCATCCATTCTGTTTTCTCAAGATAAGGATTATCACAGATATCATAGAGATCCGATACCCAGAACGGAGGCTGGTTATAGTTGACGGGTCCTGTCTTTTCTCTTGCGCAGACGCTGAAGTAATAATTGACGACGATGAAATCGCAGGTGCTGCCCTTCAGGACTTCCTCATCCCCTTCTTCCGTCTGCGGATAAAGATCATGGGTTTTGAGATATGACCTGACAAAAGGTGAATACGCCCCGCGCACGCTCATGTCAAGCAGACAGAATTCCATCAGTTCCTCCGCCTGCCAGGCAGCGCTGACGTCTTCAGCCCTGGAAGTCAGAGGATAGACAACCTGGATCGCGCAGACCGGACCGATTTCAGCTTCAGGGTCGATTTCCCCGGATTTCCTTTGCAAAAAAGAAAACGCCTTCCGGCGCTCTCTTAACGGATTCTTCTGTATGTGTCGAAATGGAAGATGAGCCCTTCGGCTTCCCTGTCTTCCCCTCTTTCGGCAAGTGCCCACTCCGGATCTTCGTCCAGATTGGTGAACCAGGCGTCCGCTTCATAGCTGTTTTCGACCTTTGTGATGACGCATTCATCGCAAAGAGGCAGTAAGGCATGATAGATGCTGTCGCCGCCGATGACGATAAAGTCATCGGTATTTTCGGGAAGGATTTCTTTCAGTTCTTCAATGGAGTGAATGACCTGTGCGCCCTCCACTGTATAAGCGGGATTTCTTGAAAGGATGATGTTGTCTCTCTTTGGCAGAGGTTTTGCATGGGGGAATGTCTCCAGTGTCTTTCTTCCGTAGATGACTGTTTTTCCTGAAGTCAGACGGCGGAAGTTTTTCATGTCTTCGGAAATATGGACAAGCAGCTGTCCTTTGTTTCCGATGGCCCAGTTCTGATCGACTGCTGCGATTGCTTTCATGGGAATCCTCCTTATACCGCGATTTCGATATTGCGGATCTGGTCTCCTGCCACCTGATAGTTCTTTAAGGCGACGCTGTCTTTAGTGAAGCGGTAGAAATCATGGATTTCAGGATCGAGCCAGAATTCAGGTGCCGGCTGGGGCGTGCGCTGAATCAGTTCCTCAATGGCGGGAATGTGCCGCGGCGCGTAGATATGGGCGTTGGCGTCGACATGGATGAACTCCCCTGCCTCCATGTCGCAGACCTGGGCGATCATGTGCTGCAGGACCGCGTACTGGCATGTGTTCCATGCCCAGGCAGCCAGAACATCCTGGCTTCTCTGGTTGAGGATCATGTTGAGGGTGAGCTTTTCTTTTCCCTTTTCCTGGCTGACGACAAATGTGACGCTGTAGGCGCAGGGCTGCAGGTTCATTTCATCGAGGTCTTCCGGATTCCAGATCGTGGTCATGATTCTTCTGGAGAACGGCGTGTTCTTAAGATCATAGATCACCTTGTCCACCTGGTCCATATGCCACTTTCCGTTTTTCTTCACAGCCGCCACACGGCCGGTTTCACTGTCACGGAAGATGTCTTCGCCCTCTTCGTTTTTAGAGAATTCATAGTATTCAGGGAAGGCGTTCACAAGGCCTTCATCCTTCACATCTTTGCAGGAATGTTTCACTGCCATCTGGTATCCGTAGGCTTTGCCGATGGAGCCGGTTTCATCCGCCCATTCATCCCAGATATGGGGACCCAGGTCATTGATGTTGTTGGACTTCTTCTGCCAGATCCATAACACTTCATCGGTTGCGCTCTTGATTCCTGTTTTTCGCAGGGTTAACATCGGGAATTCCTCACGCAGGTCAAAGCGGTTGATCTCCCCGAATTTCATGATTGTATAGGCAGGCGTTCCGTCCGGCCAGTGGGGTCTGACTTTCTGCCCTTCCGTTGATGTGCCGTTTTCAAGAATGTCTCTGCACATGTTGATGAATTCGATATCCGCTTTGCTCATAGGTTTCTCCTGTTTGTGTACAGTCCGTATTATATCCAAGAAACCGGAAAATAAAAACTGCCATGACACTGAAAGGGAGTTGAGTGCCATGGCAGTCATGATTAACCAGATTTTAATATTTTGGGGAGTTTTCAGTTCTTGTCTGCCGCGAACACGATGCCTGCTTCACGGCGTGCCTTTGTCTGCACTCTTGACACAGCAATGCTTTCTTCAAGCTGCTTCATGCAGAAGGCGTGGTCGTTGGAGTTGATGGTATTGATGAAGGCGGTGAATTCAGGAATGAGTCTGTTCCATGCCATGCCGTCTTCAAACTTTTCTTCCTCACCCTTCCTTCTGTGGAGAGTGACTTCACCGATGAGGTTGGGCGGATACTGGATGGTGATATAGCCGTCTGTGCCTTCGATGACGAAGTGGAACGGAGCCGCGCAGTCCTTGCAGGCGATGAGGTTGGCAGTGAAGCCGTCATAAGTGAGCACAAGCTGGCCGCTGGTGTCGATGCCTCTTTCGATATTCGGGAAGTACTTCGCGTCTTTGGGTTCACCGAACAGGCCCATCACAAAGTGCAGGTTGTAGAGGTTGAGATCCATGAGGGCGCCGCCTGACTTGGCCGGATCGAACGCCGGCAGTGTCTGACCTTCTCTGAAGAGGTCGTAGCGGCTGGAATACTGGCTGTAGTTGCAGGAAACCATCTTGACGGTTCCGATTTCAGGCAGCCATGTGCGGATCTTTTCATATGCTTCAAAGTAGACTGTTGTGATCGCTTCAAAGAGGAAGAGATTCTTTTCCTCCGCGATCTTCTTCAGGGCTTCGGATTCCTCGATGTTTGATGTCATCGGCTTTTCAACGATGACGTTATAGCCTCTGTTCAGTGCCTTTTCGCAATACATGTAATGCAGGAAGTTGGGAACAGCGACATAGATCGTGTCGATGTCCAGGGCGCACAGGTCTTCAAAGTCTGTGACCGCGCTGGCCACGCCGTTCTCTTTGCAGAGAGCCTCCAGAGGTTCTCTGACAGCCGGGATGTCCATGATCGCCACAACATCCATGCCGTCCATCTTTACGAGTTTGGGAAGAAAGTCACGGACGATCTGTCCGGAGCCGATAATACCGAGTTTCATAATCAGAGATTTCCTTTCACCTGGATTGAGTTTTCTGTATACTGCATGATTTCAAATTTGTTGCCGTCGGGATCATGGGCCCACATCTGCCATGTTTCCGAAGGTCCCTTGGAGATGTCTGTGTCAAACTGAAGGCCTCTTTCTTCGAGAATCTTTCTTGTCTCAAAGATATCGGAAACCAGGAAGGCGTAATGCGAATAGCCCAGATGCTCATTGAAGCCGGTGTGATCCTTCTGCCCTTCCATTTTCGGGAAGAGCTCCACAAACTGTCCCGGTGCCATTTCAATGTAGATGTTGAAGATTCTTTCCGGATCCTTCTGTGCGATTTCATACATCGCCTTTCTGTCCGGTCTGTCCTTATAGACGCCATAGCGGACAACGGCTTTGGTCTTTCCGCCCAGAATATCCGTATAGAAGTGAATCATTTCGTCCATTCTGTCCGTGAACAGGGCAATGTGCATGAGACTTTCAAACAGCATAGTTGATATTTTCTCCTTCAGGTTCAGTATAGCATGGTCCCGCGCCCCTTCTTAAGGGGCACAGGACCATAATCGTTTTTAAATCAGTTGTTTTCCGCTTCGTTTCTTTCCTGCATCTTTTCATGGACCTTGATGCACGGAATGTAAACCAGAACCGCAGCAGCGAGGCAGATCAGCTGGGTCACGGCGCCCATGATGTTGCCGCCGGAAGCCAGGAAGCCGGAGAGCAGGATCGGAGTTGTCCACGGCACGTTGATGTACATAACCGGGCAGAAGCCGATGGCTGTTAAGACATAGGAGATGATATAGGAAGCGACGGGCGCTAAGACGAAGCCTACGCACATCGGCGGGTTGAGGACAACCGGGATACCGAAGACGATCGTTTCGTTGATGTTGAACAGGTTGGGCAGCAGGGACAGTTTTGCGATGGCTCTGTTGTCGTCTCTCCTGCCGGCGATCAGGATTGCCAGTGTGATGGCCAGGGCGATACCTGTGCCGCAGATTGTGATGAAGCATGCCCAGTAGGAAGCGTTGACGATGTTTGTCGCTTTCTGGCCGGCCTGGATCGCTGCTTCGTTTTCAAGCAGCAGCGCTGTGAAGAGCGGTGAAGTGACAGCGGCTGTCATGTTGTTGCCATGGAGACCCACACACCAGAACAGTGTGATGACGATGACGAAGATCAGACCGCCGATGAAGGAGCCGCCGACATTCTGCAGAGGCTTCTGGACGATGTTGAAGATCATGTCATTGAAGTAGATGCCGCTGGTTGTGTTGATGATGTAGCCGATGAGGCCTACAGTCATAAGAGCCAGGAATGACGGAATCAGGGAACTGAAGGATTCAGCGACATTGGGCGGAACGGAATCCGGAAGTTTGATCTTGATGCCTTCGAACTTGTTGAAGAAAGCAAGCAGTTCAATGGAGAGGATGCCGATGATCATGCCGGTGAAGAGACCTGTGGAACCCAGTGAACCGGAAGCGATGGCTGCGACTGTTCCCGCGACTGCTCCGGAAGGAAGCAGTTCAGCGATTGTCTTGGCTGTGCCGTCTGCCAGAGTAACGGAGACGCCGCTCGGGTCAACCGCGTAGTTGGTGACGATCAGCAGCGCGCAGACTGCCAGAAGACCGGAGTACAGGGCGTTGAGCTTGTTGCGGTGGCCGATCTGGTAGCCGATGGCGAATGTGATGCCGACAGTGATACAGCCGATTGTGCAGAAGTTGAGTGCGTTGAACAGCGGATTCAGGAAGGAAAGACCCGCAACAGCAGGAATCAGTCTTGCCAGACCTGAATTCGTGTCAACGATAACGTAAGTCCAGAGTGTGCCGATGGCGCCGATGATTGTCATGGGCATGTAAGCCATGAAAGCGTCACGGATTGAAGCGAGATACTTGTTGTTTGCGGCCCATGCGCCGAAGCTCATAAGCCATTCTGAGAATTTATTCATCTCAATTTTCCCCTTTCGCTTTTCGCACTTTCAAGATAGCGTCCCGGGAAAAGGATTTCTCTGTTTTGGAATGTTCTGTCACAAAGTGACAAAAGCAGACCGTTCTGAATGCCTGTTTATCTGTCACTTTGTGACACAAAAATACAAACGTGCATACGGCACGTCTGGTTCCTTATAATAAAGATACGCGGAGGAAGATTTATGATCATCGAACAGCTGAGAAAACAGGAAGGATTTTCACCATCGGAAAGCGCGCTGGCTGCTTTCATTCTCGATTACGGAGAAGAGCTGGCTTATCTGTCAATTCACGAAATCGCAGATATGTCATATACATCGACGACAACGATCCGCAGACTGGCGCAGAAAGTCGGCTGTGAAGGATTCCGGGATTTCAAGATCCAGTACCTCAAGGAGGTCACCAATCCCGGTGTTCTCGATGAGGTTGTGGATGTCAATCACCCCTTCCATTTCGGCGCTCAGCCATCCCTGATTGCCAATAATCTCGCCCTGCTTGTGAACAAAGCAGTCCAGGAGACACTGCAGTCCCTGGATTACACAAAGATCAACAAAGCCGTTGATCTGATCCGCAAGGCGGATTATCTGTTCCTCTATGGCGTCGGCGATTCCGCAATCACTCTCCGTGCTTTCCAGAACCGGCTTGCCAAACTCAAAAAAATCGCTGTTCTTACAACAGCGAACAGCGAGCAGTCTGTATATTCCACAATGGCAACCGAAAGAACCACCGCTCTCTTTGTTTCTTACCGCGGCGGCAGTACGTCAATGTTCAGATGCGCGCAGATGCTGGAAAGAAATCATGTGCCGTGGATTTCTCTTTCATCCAAGGTTACCACATATATCACAGACCACGCAGCTGTGAGTCTGACGATTCCTCCCTATGAAATCCAGTCGGATAACATCGCCACCTTCTATTCCCAGGAATGTTTCTCCTTCATCCTCAATGTGATCTACTCCGTTCTCTACACAAGAAACTATCTGGAAAACCGTGAAAGAAAAAAGAAAATTGATTCTGTCACTTCCAGGGACCTGGAAAACAGTGACTTCGATATCTGAGGAAGCCATTCAGAAAAAGTATTATCACCGCTGATCATGCGGTGATTTTTTTGATGATTATGACAAATGAGTTCAATGATCTTTCCTGCCTGACTTCACCGGGTGAATTCCGGTCTGATTTCTTCAATCTCCTCTTCAGTCAGATCCAGTTCAGCACAGGCCTGTTCAAAAGATCTGCCCTTATCCAGCTTTCTCTGTATCAGTTTGATAATCTTTTTGCTGCCGCCGGTTTTTAAGCCTTGGGCTTCACCCTTTTCAAAGCCCTGGGCTTCACCTTCGGCAAAGTATTTGAGGATATACCCATCATAAAGCCCGTCCATCGTTACCAGTGCCTCTCTTTCTCTATCTTTAATAACCATTCTGAACTCATTTGTCAATAATTCGATCTTTTCGACGTACTTGAGGTGATTTGAAAGAAGAGAGTATAGAAAGCCGGTCAGTTTGTTGCTGGAGGACTTCGTTTTTCCTACTGTGACGTGGATGATTTCAAGCAGATCGTAATTGCCGCTCAGTTCGAAAGGATCCCCATAGATAAACTCAGGGTTCAGTGCAAATCGGATGATTCTGTCTGCCTGTGAATCAGGCATATCAAGTGAAATCCAGATACTTACCGCTTTGTGAGCTTTGTCATATTCGTGATGCTTAATCGAAAAATCCCTGTCTCCCTGTGACGAGAGAATGCGTGAAGAATAATACACGGAACGGGGAATAAGGATTTTCCACCTGTCTGTTCGATTGTTGATTTCAACATTCACCTCAATAAGATACCTGCAGCCCGGTGTCATTACGCGTGTCAGAAAATCGAAAAAGACCCTGCCTTCCCCGGGCTGATAATCTTCAGGATTCATCCCCCGAAACGATTCACTGTTCATCATTCCCGGGTTCATTGGCCTGCCTGTCTCTACGCTTTCTATACACGGAATAATGTCTTTGACCTCCATGTCCGCAAATTCCTTCATTGTTCCCTGCAGGATTCTTGCCAGTGTTTCTTTACTGCCTATCAGAGTCTTTGCGGCCTGATCGTACTGGGTACGTGCTTCGTCAGCTTTAAGAACCGTGAGTATTTTCATTCGGTCTGACCTCCATTTCTTTATATGCCTGAAATGAAGATTTTCCACAAAAAAAACTCTCTGCATATTTCAGCAGAGAGCTGTTAAGAAATCTGAATCAGAGGTTTGCTGCGCCGATCATACCGGCATATGAGCCAAGTTCAGCTGCCTTGATATCGGGAATCATGCCATGGCTTCCGCCGAAGGATTCACTTTCCGCCGCTTTTCTGAGTGCCGGCAGAAGATCCTCCGCGTATTCGGAGATCATCCCGCCGATCAGGATCAGCTGCGGTCTGAACATGTTGATGATATTGACGATGCCGGTGGAAAGGATGTCCGTGTAATCTTGAATCACTGCGGCCATTTCCTCATTGCCCTCACGGTACAGGGTGAAGACTTCATCCAGGGTCAGTTCTTTATTGAGCCTGTTCTTTGCGTCTTTAAGAAGCGCGGGAACGGAAGCGTATGCCTCAAGGCAGCCTTTTCTGCCGCAGGAACATTTTCTTCCGCCGGCCCGTACAACCATGTGGCCGATTTCCGAACCGCCCATGATACCGCCTTCAAAGACCCTTCCGGAAAGGATGATTCCTCCGCCGACGCCTCCGCCGAGGGTGAAGAGCACTACATCCGAGTAGTCTTTGCCTGCACCGGCTGCCGCTTCGCCGAGAGCCGCGCAGTCGGCGTTGTTGGCGATTCTGACCGGACAGGGAATCACTTTGCCGAGTCTTTCGACAATCGGAACATCCTCCCATCTGATGTTGTTGGAATAAAGGACTCTTCCCTTTTTCCTGTCGATGGTGCCGGGAATGCCGACGCCCACGCCGATGCATTGATCAAGCGGGATATCATTTTCGGAAAGAATATCCAGCACACGCTGCGCCAGATCATCGATGAACTCTTCCGGGGTCATGGACTGATCCATCGTGTATCTTTCGGAAGTGACGAGGTGCTGCTCACTGTTGACGATGCCGATCTGCACAAACGAGGAGCCGATGTCGACGCCGACCCGGATCGGGGAAGCCTTCTCACGGATGGTGGTCAGCAGCGCGTCGCAGGTGCCCTGGATCTGCCAGTCGCCGCTGCCGGCCGGCAAGAACAGTGAATCGCCTTTGCGGTAGGAGACTTTTTCGTTTTTGTTTGAAATGATCCCTTCGCCATCCTGGATCAGGATGTGCAGGAAGGAGGTTTCGGAAACGGTGCCCTGGGTGCGGTACATCAGTTCGCCATCCAGATTCAGTTTATCGACAGTGAAGTAATCGCAGTCCGCCACATGGGGATAGCCGTCTCTTTTTTCGACAACGGGCATTCTGGTTGTGACTGCTAATGCTTTTTCAATATGCAGGTCTCTCTTTCTGCCGTCCTTGCCGGTTCTGCCATAGTCATAGACACGGTAGGTGACATTGGAATTCTGCTGGATTTCCGCGATCAGCACACCATTGCCGATGGCGTGGATTGTGCCCGCTTCAATCAGGAAAGCATCGCCTTTATGGACTTCCACGGCGTTGAGCACTTCCTGGAGTGTGTTGTCTCTGATTCTCTGTGAAAATTCCTCTTTTGTGATTTCCTGGCGGAAGCCGTAATAAATGAAGGATCCTTCAGCAGCGTCAAGCACATACCACATTTCCGTTTTTCCATACTGCCCTTCCTTTGAAAGAGCGAAGCCGTTGGAAGGATGAACCTGGATGGAAAGATTGTCCTTCGCGTCGATCATCTTGACAAGGATCGGGAAGTCGCGGAATCTGCGGCAGTGGGTGCCGAGAACTTCCATGCCGTTGATGTTGATATATTCCTGCAGTGTTCTGCCGGCGTATGGTCCGTTGGCGATCACGGAAGGTCCGTCGGGATGGCAGCTCAGCGTCCATGCCTCGGCGAGGATCTCTCCGTCAAAGTCCATGTTATATTCATCGACGAGACGGCGGCCGCCCCATAAATAATCCTTGAACACCGGTTTCAGTTTCAGAATGCTCATATGATCTGTTATGTCCGCTTTCTGGTTCAGCGGAGTTCTCCTTTACCAACATGGTACAACGGACTAAGGATTTTGGGGATTGGCGATCCTTCGAAAATTTGACTGCCGTCACAAAAAGCAGGGTTTCCCCCTGCTCTTTGCGTGCATGCTGTTTCAGTGAAAATCTCAGAGAATTTCGCCGTTGCTTTCGCAGACCTTCTTGTACCAGTAGAAAGAGTCTTTTCTTTCTCTGTGCAGGTCGCCGTTGCCGTCGTTGTCCTTGTCGACATAGATGAAGCCGTAGCGCTTCTTCATTTCGCCGGTGGAGGCGGAGACAAGGTCAATGCAGCCCCACATTGTGTAGCCCATCAGGTCAACGCCGTGCTCAATGGCGATTGCCATCTGTTCGATGTGCTTCTTCATGTAGTCGATTCTGTAGTCGTCGTGGATCTTTCCGTCTTCGCCCTTGACGTCAACCGCGCCAAGACCGTTTTCCACGATCATCAGAGGAATCTGATATCTGTCATAGACGGTTTCAAGATAGTAGCGCAGTCCCTTCGGGTCGATGGTCCAGCCCCATGCGGAAGCTTCCAGATACGGGTTCTGGATGCCGCCGAACAGGTTGCCTTTTCCCTTGGTCAGCTCCGGATCGGTGGAAACTGTGTTGGACTGGTAATAGGAGAAGCTGTAGAAGTCAACTTTGCCTGCTTTGAGAACTTCGGCGTCTCTTTCCGCCAATGCCTTCATCGCACCGACATCCGCGCCGTGTTCAGCCCAGTAAGAGGGTGCCCATGCCGGATATGCGCCTCTGGCCTGGACATCGCCGCAGTAGAAGTTGAACTGTCTGTCTGCTTCCAGGGCAGCCAGAACATCGTCAGGACGGCAGCTGTACGGATAGTTGGCAGAGCCGGCGATCATACAGCCGATCTTGTTTTCCGGATCGATTTCATGCCCCTGGACGACCGCCTTCGCGCTGGCGACAAACTGATTGTGCAGACCCACAAAACGTCTCTGCGGTTCATCCCAGTCAGTTCCCGGGCCGAATGTGATCGGCTTATCTTCTTTCGGCAGGATGCCCAGACCATAGATCGCGCCCATGCCTGCGATGGTGCCGCAGTTGATCTCATTGAAGGTCAGCCAGTATCTGACCAGCCCTTTGTATTCTGTGAAGCACAGCTTTGTGAACTTCAGCCAGAGGTCGATGATCACAGGGTTGTCCCAGCCGCCGTACTTGTGGGAAAGAGCCAGCGGGAATTCATAGTGGGAGATGGTGACCAGCGGTTCAATGCCGCATTCCTGGCAGTGCTTAAAGATGTTCTTGTAGAAGTCAATGCCTGCCTGCAGCGGTTCTTCATCATCGCCGTTTGGGAAGAAGCGGCTCCACTGTACGGAAAGACGGAAGCACTTGAAGCCCATTTCAGCGAAGAGGTCGATATCCTCTTTCCAGTGATGATAGAAATCAATCGCCTCGTGGGAAGGATAGTATGTATCCGGCTTCACGCCTGCAGGTGTGATGAAACGGGGTTTGTCGACGGTGCCGCCCATGATGACATCGGGAACTGAAAGTCCTTTGCCGTCAGCGTCATAGCCGCCTTCAAACTGGTTGGCAGCGGTAGCGCCGCCCCAAAGGAAGTTTTTCGGGAATTTTGCCATTATAGATTCTCTCCTTCTGTTTATGGATACCTATATTATGAAGGAATTCCGCCTTCTTTTCATCTGCCAGTGAAGAACATTTTTGGTGCAAATGTCATTTAAGAAAAAGGCAAAATAAAAATCAGGGCTTGTGATCCCTGACGACGATGATGTCCTCGATGGCGCAGTTGTAGATCTTTGCCAGAGCGAGCAGATTTTCCAGTGACGGGAGGCTCCTTCCTCTCTCCCATTTATAAATGGCCTGCGGTGTATTGAAATCGAAGTAGTCCTGCACATCGACAACTTTCAGGCGGTTGAGCCTTCTGAGCTTTTCGATGTTGCGGCCGGTTGCCTGCATATCAATGACAGGCAGTGACTCATTGAACATTAACACCTCCTATTCATGCGTGAAATGCGCGCAGAGAAAAAGTCTTTTCCAGCGTGCATTCCTTCCAAACGTTTTGATGTCTTCTCAGACCGTTACGGCATCGTAGCGGGGGTTATTAAGCACATGAATCATATACTCATAGGGACTCATTTGCAAGGTCCCGATGAGATTTTTAAACACCGAAGCCGCCTGGCCTGAGCATAAGATCACATTTTCAGCGTCACCCCTTGCATGGAATGTGTTATGCCTGGAATCGACATTCCATAAGACCAGCGAAGGCATTCTATAGCCGGCCTTCTCAAACCGCCGTTTCATCTCATCGGCGAACAGCCAGTCTGTCTGTCTGCGCAGACAGTCGATTTCATTGTCGGAGATGACAATGATCCTTTCCGGCAGCTCTTCCTGCGGCAGATTCAGGCGCACCGCCGTTTTGAGAACCAGCTCAAACGCCGCTTCCAGATCGGTGTTATAGCCCGGATCCAGAGAAGCGATTTCCACCATCTGATCCCGGAGGGTTTCCCCTTTCAGCTCCACCAGCTGCGGCCTTTCCGCAAACAGCATGATCCTGTTGCGGAAGGCGCCTTTGTTTCTTTGGGCGAAGTAGATGCCAAGGCCGACGGAGGTGCAGATCGGCAGGCCGTACATTGAACCGGAGATATCCACCATCACCAGGCAGTTTTCCGGTTTTTCAAGATAATCCGGCAGCGCCTTCCACTGTGCTTCAAGAACCGGATTGACGCATGGCACATGGTCATAACAGCTGAAGAAGTCATAGATGTTTTCCCCGCAATAGGCGCGCACAATGTCATAGGGATACAGCGTGTCAGCGTGGATGCGGGAATTTCCTGCATTCACTTTTTCAAGATAAGCCCCAAAGCGCTTTTCATCATGTCTTGAAAACGCATTGCCATATCTGCGCATGGCAAGAGAAGGAACCGCCTCATAGCGGATTTCGTCATACGCCTTCTCTGTGAGCCTGACTTCAGTGACATTGAGATATGAGCGTAAGGCGGTAAGGGTTTTTCTGTACTCCCTTTCACTGAAGCCGAACGCTTCCGCGATGCGTCTGGCTTTTCTGCGTGAAGAGGAAGAGGAGGTATTGATTGAAGGCAGCCATTTGGCCAGAAGTGAAACGGGCCTGCCCTCTTTCATGGCAAGGATATCCTGCTTCAGCTGTTCATGAAGAAGGGCAAGAACGTCGTCCTTCACCCGTGAATCCAGAAGATCCGCAAGGTCGTCATATCGGCCGTATTCGGCGATGAGATGAAGGTTCTTCCTCATCGCTTCAGGATCCATGTCGGCCATGGTGCGGAACATGACTCTCGCCGTGTCCCTTTCGCCCAGACCCCCGCGGATATCGCGGGTATAGAAAGCAAGTTTTGCGGCAAGCAGCCTGTCCTCCGCCATCGCTCTGCGGAAGACAGGAACTGCCGCCTGCGGCCTTGTTCTCAATGAACCGGCCATCGCGAAAAGGTCAAGGAGAGAACCGGCAAGGGCACTGTCAAGCGCCGATGCGCCATTCTCAGTAACTTTCATTGCCTGTCCGGTCATAAGACCCTGGACCAGATTTTCTGTATTGTGCATCCCTTTATCCCTCCTTTGCGGTGATTCCGCGTCTGCGTGCGTGAATGTTCAGGCCGGCTTCTATAAACCCGACACTGTCCCCCGGGCCTACTGGTTCACGGTAACGCGGTTCTTTCAGTTTACTGTTTTGCTGTATCGATCATCCTATTGGTATTTGCGGTAAGTGCCGGATGAAATTGCAAGACGCTTTATGACACACGCATCTGTCTTTCCAACGCTGAGATGTATTCTGCTGTAAGCGTCTTATGCGTGAGGGGCATTTCCCTGACGCAATGCCATTCTACTTTTCCATGGCCTTCAGAAAAATAAACCGGTGGTATAAAAACGAAAAAAAGCAGGAACAATGTCCTGCTTAATGCTTTGAAGATGAAATCCCGGTGCGGCTTACTTGCCATCCATGAAGTTTGTGAAAACTGTTTTTTCGGCTTCCGGAAGCCCGTATTCTTCCTTTGCCAGGGCGATGCCCTTCATCAGGAACGCCATATTGCGTGCCAGAACCCGCATGGTCTGCAGACCTTCCGCGTCCCTTTCCACATCATCCGCCGTAAAGCCATGCACCATGTTCCAGTAGCGGCTTGAGACAACCGGCATCTCGGAAATGGTGAAATACTTGTTCAGCTCATCGAATGTGGCGGTATTTCCTCCGCGCCGGCAGGAAACAACCGAAGCGCCGGCCTTCATCTTCTTTGAGAATGATGTGCTGTAGAAAAGACGGTCAAGGAAAGAAACCAGGGTTCCGTTGGCGCTGCCGTAGTAAACAGGCGAGCCGATCACAAGGCCGTCGGCCTCCTCAAACTTCACTGCCGCCTCATTGACGATGTCATTGAAGACGCACTTTTTGTTTGTTTTGCAATAGCCGCAGGCGATGCAGCCGCGGATGGCCTGATTGCCGATGGTGAGGATTTCCGTTTCCACCCCTTCTTTTTCCAGTGTGTCCGCGACTTCTTTAAGCGCTCTTGCGGTGCAGCCATTGGGCTTCGGGCTGCCGTTAATCAGTAATACTTTCATCTGTGTCCTCCGTTCTGAAATATTATCTCACATGCGGCTGAAATGATTCCGTTTTTGCAATGATACGCTGGATGCGGAGTCAAATCTGTATACGAATGTGACGATATGCTCTCTTAAGCAGTTGGCAAGCGGTTTGAAGGAACCGTCGGAATAGCCTTTGGTGATTTCAAGCTGTGTTCCCCAGACGATTGCTCTGTATGTATCTGTTTCAGGTCCATAGCCCAGTGCTCTGGCGTCAGGGAACTTCAATGTTCCGGAAACGGCAGGCTTTCCTGCTAATCTGTATAACATGATCATTGTGTCTTTACGGACAATGGGATTGTCCGGCTTGAATGTACCGTCGGAATAGCCTTTGACAATACCGTTTGTATAACACCAGAGAATCGCTTTGTAAGAATCCGTTGTTTTTGCGTATTTGCCGGTATCGCTGAACGGCAGTGATCCTGAAGCTGCCGGTTTGCCCGCAAGCCTCCATAAGAAGATGCTCAATTCTCTTCTTGTGCAGTTCTGCTGAGGACCGAAGTAAACTCTGTCGTAGCCTGTTGTAATGCCATTGTCCGCTGCCCAGTAGACAGGCTTGTAATAATACTTACTGCTGTCATTGACATCATAGAACCTTGTCTGGATTGTGCAGGAAGCTGTTAAGGAATGATCTGCTTTTGATGCGGCTGTGATTGTGACTGTGCCATATCTGAGTGCAGTCACTTTGCCGGCGGAATCCACCCTGGCAATATTGTCATCGCTGCTGGTCCATGTGACGGTCTGATCAGCGCCGGAAGGCCGGACCGCTGCTGTGAGCTTTGTATCGGTTTCAGTTGCCATCTCAAGGGATGTTCTGTCCAGTGAAACGGATTCAGGAGCCGGTCTGCCTTTGACAGTGATTGCGTATTTTCGTGAAGGTCCAATGTCAGATACGCAGGCTGTAACTTTTGCTGTGCCCGGCTTCAGCGCCGTAAGCACACCGTCCGGACTGATACTGATCACGGAAGGATCCGAACTGATATAGCGCAGATAAGGCTGTGCTTCTTCCGGGCTTACCGTCACTGTCCAGATCTGTGTTTCACCGGTATTCATGACGGTATTGAGTGTGCCGAAAGTGATATCGTCCGTTTTGGGCACAACTGTAAAATCAATATCCCGGTAGACACCGTTGGCAGTGAATAAACGGATCACGGTTTTTCCGACAGAGACGGCTTTGATTCTGTCGGTTCCATCACAGAAGGCAATGGAAGGATCCATGGACTTATAGTAGATCGCCGCGTCATCGGCGTCCTGCGGTTCAGGCTCAGGCCACATGTCATATGTTTCACCCAGGCTGATGTACACATCGGTGCTGTCAACAATGATGTCCGTCACTTCTGTCCAGTCCGGTGTCTTCGCCTGAAACATCGTAAGAGTCTGCGTGCTGAGGTCGATAACATGGAAGGTCACAGCATTCAGATAGCAGGTATACCAGATGACCTTGTTATCATGCACAGCCGGATCGCAGTCGCTCATAATCCCCCTGCCGGTGATGATATCGGTGAGCTGTTTTCCTTCATGATCAAGAATTGTCCAGTATACATTCGCCGGATAGCCGAACGAATGATAATAGCCGAAGTCAGACCACATGACCATGTATGTATCATTCTTCAGATCCACAAGTTTCGGTGCGGCGAGCGAATTGACGCCTGTTTCTTCCATATCAGTCAGCCAGTATATTTCTTTGTTCTGGATGTTCTCTTTATCGGCAGCCGCCACGAATATATTTCTTGTTTTCTGTGAGAGTGATTCCTGGCGCGTTGAACTGCCGGCAGCCAGATAATGTGTGGAAGATGCCGCAAGACCGCCGAGGGAGGCGTTGGGGTTGTTGGTGCCGGTGGCACCTGCGAAGCCTCTGAGCTGTACGCCATCCGCGTTGACCTCTCCGGTCCTGAAGGTCCCGGAGGAAACGGGATTTCTGTATCTGAACAGAACCGCGCTTCGCGGATACCCGTCACCCTGATCGAGTGTGACCATATGATCATCATCCGCAATAACGTACTGGTTCATGGAATGGGAAACATAACCGGAGGAACCGCCTTCAACCTCACAGCGGAAATCAGTGACTGTCATTTCCGCAGTATCCACCTGGAAGGTGATATTGGACTGATGGTTCAGCCCGTCGGCAGCCGTATACATTGTATGACAGGTATGGACAAGCAGGTATTTTCCCGCCTGTGCCATCCGGCATGAGCCGCAGTAAAACGGCCGGACGGTATTGCAGCCGCAAAGCGAAGCATAACCGATCCGCCTCCAGTCTGTATCGTACTTTGTGACCCTGAAACACTCCGTATCAGCAGATTCCTCCTTATTGTTCTGACCGCTGACAATGTAGTAAAAGCCGTCAGTGCCGGCATAGAAGCCGCCGAAAAGCGGAAGCCCGTCCGTGATTTCCACTTTCCTCTGCATCATATAGCTCTCGTCATAATAGACCGCCCTGACGATCTGCTGATCATCCACGTGCAGAATCATCCAGCCTGAATCCAGACGGATGAGGTTTGACCTGACGGGCGAGGAATAACGGTCATAATCCTGCGCGTTAATATTCTGTCCGTTGAATCCGGGGTCGCTGCTTCTCGCATTCACTACCAGAAATGGGAGAAAGAGAATCACGAGTGAAACTGTTAATAAAATCTTTATTATTCTGCTCATAATCGTTTTATCCGTTTTATCTTTTCTAACATTGTACCGTACATTTTCTGTGCCGGTTCACTGTTTCCCCATCACGGTGCCCGGGCGATCTTAAAATTCCATTTCCAGTTTTGATCTTTGCGGCAAACCGCTTTCCGATATAATGAAAATGTACAGGAGGAAATTTCCGAATGAAAAAGTTTATCAGATTAATCGCTCTCTGCTGCTTCGCCTTACTGTTATCCGGCTGCTTCAAAAGCCGCATCAGTCTGACCGTCAGTAAAGACGGCGTCATCACCGGCACCAGCGAAACCCTGCTCCAGAACAGCATGCTTGAAATGGGCGGCACCGATTCCGATACTGCCCTGAACTCCTGGATTGCCCAGGAACAGGAGAAATACCCCGATTCAGAATTCACTCCCATTGAAGAAGGTGAAGGCGATCAGCTCTACAGAGGCTACCGCATGACCAATATCGACACCAGTGAATACAAGGTCACCAAGGAAAAGAACACCATCACCGTCACCATTCAGATTGACAGCGCCCAGTCGGACGTCACCGACAGTATCGCCGAAATGGGCCAGTCCGCCACTCTTGAACAGCTTAAGCAGAGCGGCGCTGAGGCAAAAATCACGATCACAATGCCCCAGAAAATCGAATCCGCAAATATCGGCACAGTGGACGGCAGAACCGTCACAGTCGATCTGTTCGCGGACAACGGCGGCGCAAAGGAACTGGTGGTTGTTTCAAAAGCCACCAACAGCCTCGGGATCCTGATTTACGCGGGAATCGGCATTGCTGTGCTTGCGGCCATCTTCCTGATCCTCAGATCCAAAGGAAACAAAGCTTAACAACTCTTGCTTAACGGTCTCATGATGAGGCCGTTTTTTCTTGTGATTCTGGCGCAAAAAACGCACAGGACTTCAACGATAATCAGGATGGAAAAAGGGAGAAAAACATGGATATCAGAACAGCGGAAAGGATTGCGCGGAAATACAGGGTGAAGCCTTCTTTAAACGAGGATGAGGAATTTGAATATACCGAATCACTGAATTACCTGATTGAGGAAACAAAGGATCCGGAATACATGGTGGAGCTGGGCAGCTATTATTACGGTCTGAAGAAGTTTGACCTGGCTTTGAAATATTACGAAATGGCACACATGTGCGGCGATGGCTGGGCGGCTGAAGGTCTTGGCTATATCTGGTATTACGGCAGAACCGGCGTCACCGACTACGAAAAGGCATTTCATTATTATTCCAAAGCGGCGGAAAACGGCAATTTCAGATCCATGATCAAAGTGGCTGAAATGTACAAAAACGGCTATTACGTTGAGAAGGATTATGCCAGGTATGTTGAAACCATTGAAAAAGCGAAGAAGGAAGTGGAACATACCCGCTCACCGGGAGCTCCCTTCTCAGAAATCTATACAAGACTGGCCGTGATCCGCAAGGAACAGGGAAGAAAAGAAGAAGCGGCTGATCTGTATCTGGACGCCAGGGATTTCTTAGCGCAGAGGATCAGATACACCGGCTTTTTCGGGGACTTCAATGTCATGAAATGGGCGACGGTAGACCTGTATTCAATCATTGAGTTCGATCGGAATGATTTCGGTTTCTATGATCTGTATTACCTGTTCACAAAACCATGCACAGTTACTTTCAGATACGAAGGAAAGAAGTACACCGCTTCCGCAGTCGATACCGAAAACGGAATTGCCGTGCATTTCGGTGAGCAGCGCTTTAAGGACGTCGATGCATTCTTTGCCGGCGCGAAGATCGGCACGGAAATGCTGTATGTGATCTATAACAGGCTCTATGATTTCGAGGTGACTGCATGACAAACGAACTGATCAGAGAAAAAGATTCCCGCTATGAGGAATATGAGAGTCTTCTCAGCAGAAGAGACTCGATAAAAAAAGAAGGAGAACGGTTCCGGCTGGAATATCTCCGTGTCTTCGGCGATCTGGTCAACGAAATCTTCAGGACAAAGATTTCCTGCATTTCGAAAAAGAAACAGATTGCATGGTGCCAGGCAAGAGTCAACAGAGGCGAAGCATTGAACCGTGCTGAGCTGGAGAATTATATCGAGGCGGTCATGGCGGATTATAATGAACAGCTGGATGAAATGATTGAACAGACAATCGCGGCCAGAAGCGGTTCACCCGTTTCCTTCTCCGATCTGAAGAAGATTAAAGAAATCTACCGGCATCTGGCAAAACTGATCCACCCGGACAGAAGGCCTGATCTTGCGGAAAATGACGTCATACGGGATTTGTGGAATCAGATCGTGGCCGCTTATACATACAATCAGCTGGAGGCTCTTGAAGAACTGAAATTTCAGACGGAGAGATATCTCGCCTCCCTTTCTGACAATTCTGTTGATTTCCAAATTCCAAATCTTGAAGAAAAGCTCAGTAAACTCAGAGAAGAAATCCGGGACATCCTCACTTCCCTTCCCTACAGATACCGCTTTATTCTTGAAGATGAAGAAGAAACAAAAGACAGAAAGCGGGAACTTGAGGATGAGCTGAAGTCCTATACAGAATACGCAAAACAGCTGGATGAGGTTTTAAGCACATTCAGCTTCACGGAGACATACTCATGAGCAATGAACTGACAGTCAAAAAAGAAAACGTTTTAAGTGTCATCGATGAAAAAGGCATCGGTGAAGTGATCAAGCCCCTCGTCAGGGAGATCCATTTATTCGACACCTATATCGCAGGCACTTCCTATCTCAAAGACAAAGAGCCTCTGAAAAGAATTCAGGTGGGCGACAGGCTGACTCTTAAACGTGAGGATAATCCCTACGATGACAAAGCCATTGTTGTCCTGGACTCACAGAACAGCAAGCTTGGCTATGTGCCGGAAAAAGACAACGTCGTCTTCTCAAGGCTCATGGACGCCGGCAAACTCTTAACCGCCAGGGTCCTGACAGTAAAAAACCAGGAATACTTCACCAAAATCAGCATGGCGATCTTCCTGATCGATTATTGATGTTTTATGACCGCAGTGTACTCTGCGGTTTTCTTTCGCCGTTTCTTAAGTCCACAATCGCATCCGCCATGCAGATCATGATCTGGACCAGTTCCTCAGGCGATTCCGGCTTTTCCCCGAAAACATGTTCAACAAGTTCACAGCATTCTTCCCATTTGTCCATCTTCTGTCCTCCCTTTTCATGTTCAAGATTAGATGTGCCCGCTGACAAAAAAACTGCCACGGTCTGCAGGCATACGGATACACTGCAGACGATTACAGGGAACAGGTTTTCACCCATTCCCTGTCAGTTCATCTGTGCTATATGCAATAATCAGACTTCTTACTTCACTTTAATGTATTTCGCAAGTACTGCAGGAATCGTGATCTTCGATCCGAGTACAGAAGTATATGAGACATCGCCGGCGCCATAGCCCCAGATTTCGATAATGTCATCTTCAAGAATTTTGGTTGTGCTGATTTCATCCGAGTTGTCGTATTCGACATAAACGGTATCCGTATAGTAAGTGTAGTACGTTCCGGTTGCTGTGACGTTCACCCGCAGTTCGGCTCCGTCCTCATCCTGGTCCACAACCTGAATTACTTCACCCTTGAAGTAAACCGGCGTTCCGACATAGTCTTCCGAATTTCTTGAGAATTCTTTATAGCCGATTTTTTTGCAGGAGGCCTTGAAATCTGCGATTTCCTTTTTGCGCCTTTCTTTTGCGACAGCGTCCTCAATCGCCCTGATTCTTGAATTCCAGTCATCGATGAAGTCGTTATAGAGATTGTTGTACGTATAGGACTTCACGCTCTCTTTGATTTCATCAAAGAGATCCGGATCGAGTGTCTTTTCCGCTTCATCGAGTTTTCTGTTCAGTTCCGCCGCATTTCTGTCCCTTTCCATAATGATCAGGGTGTCCTTGAGCTCACTGAGTTTTTTATTCCAGGAGGGAATTATCTTCTCAAAGTAATAGTTATCCGGGACAGCATTGACTGCCTCACTGATGGTGTCATATTTCTCCTGGTCAGGATTCTCCAGCGCATCCGCGATCAGTGCGTCAATCCGGTCCGCCTCTGCCTGATACTCTGTTTCCTTTTCCGCCTTCAGATCTTTGAGTACATTGAAAGATTCTTCCCACTCCCTGCGCTTCTGATCAAAGAATCCGCTGCTGTATGTACTTGAAATAAGCTTTTCAGTTTCAGTCAATGCTGAATCATCCAGCGCGTCCTTAAACTTATCCAGCTGGTCTTTCACAGCCCGGTCAGCCTGATTCAGGATATCTGAAGCAGCCTTTTCCACAGCGGCTTCCGCTTCATTCTTTCTGTCATCAACCGCCTCTTTGTGAAGTGTCTCATACTCTTCATCCGATACAAGCCCCTTCTGGCTGTAATTCGTATCGGAAAGATATGTTTCCATGACTTTGAAATAAGCTTCAGCGACGTTATGCCCCATCGTATCCAGTGCCTTCATGACGATATTGCCGTTCTGATATACTGCCGCTTCTTTGAGGACAGCCATCCCGTCAATCTTCAGATCTTTCGATTCTGTGAAGGCTTTGCGGCATTCATTGATCATACTGTAATAGTCATATCTGATCTGCGCGTCCTGTTTATTGTCAAAGACTTCAATGACAACAGACGGATCAGAGCTGTCTGTTTTGTAGCGGTTATCGAACAAACCGACTTTTTCCGTATATTGATGTTCTGCGCCAAGGAGTTCTTCGGGGTCAGTACTCTCCGTATAAGCCTCCGTTTTCTCAATATATGCGCCAAGTTCACTTCCTTTGAAAACTTCAATAACAGCCTCCTCGCCCGGATTGGATTCCGCGCAGCCGGTCAGCGCAAACAGTGCTGTGATCAATAAAAACAGAATCTTTTTCATTCATTTCACCTCCGTGATTATCCGGCACCAAAGGACATATACAGAAACAGTCGTTCTGATTTTCCTGATACTCCATCTGATCTGAACTCAAACCTGCATATCTGCACTTTTCTGAAGACGGAATACATTCGTCCTCTGTGCAGTACAAATCCTGTTAAGCCCAGTGTAAAACCGTTCCCGAAGGAACGGTCAATACGGTGAGATTTAAGAAAAAGACACATTGTTTATCACAATGTGCCGGTGAATCTACTGGGAATCAGGTAAGTCCTGCGCCTGCTGTGCTCTGAGTTTCTTTGCGGGATTATTGAAGAACGCCTTCACGTTCAGGATGCCCTGATAAAGAGAGGATTTGGAACTGATGAATGCAACGATGCCGACCAGAGATGCCGCAAGGAAGAGAATCCCCTGCACATTGCCAAGGACTGCGCTCAATCCGGAAATGCTCATTTTGGAAAGCAGGCAGAACAGAACGAAGCAGATCAGGCTGAGCAGGCCTGAGCCGAAGTAAGCGATCAGCGCAAGCCCTAAGGCAAGCAGTCTGAGGTCCATACTGAAGGAAAGAAATTTAAATCCGATCTTCATCTGCGAGAACAGCAGCTGGATAAACGACGCGATTAACAATATCATCAGCAATCCCAGAACAATATCCTTCCAGTCTTTGAAGGATTCTGAGATTTCCTTCATTGAAAACACATTCTTCACGCCCTTGAACTTGAACAGCAGGATAAGATAGATTCCCGCCGCATACAGAATGGACGCGAAGTCCGGTCTGATTGTTGAGGGATTTCTTGTGGTTCCCGATCTGAATCCGATCAGCGCAAGAATGCAGGCGACGGACAGACCCGCAAGCGCCGCGATCACCCTGATCTTCACGCCGGAAGCGCTGGCGGAAAGTTCATCATCCGCGACAATATAATCATCATGGAATCTCTGCAGGGCGATGCGCTCCGCTTCTTCTTTTGTTTCGGCGTTAACAGAATAGGCAACCTGTTTGTAGTCATAAACCTTTCCCTGTGTATTCACAATATATTTCATGATTCCCCCTTTTCTTTTAAGGATTGCATACAGCGCATGGCTGATAGCCATCCTCTATTAATTCTTCTCTCGAAGAGTATGTTACTTCTTTATTCTTTTCTTTCATAGACTTGACACTGTCGCAGTCAGGATAATGAAATTTCTTTGTGTTGGTGTTCAGGATGTATTCCTGCTGAGGTGAAGGGACAGTTCTGCTGATGATTTGTTCTGTCCTTTCGCTTTCACCGGTCATATAGTCAATAGTGATGCCGGGCTGAACGTTATAGCAGAACACGCAGAATTCCAGATCATCCGCTTCGATGGATTTCGCTTCAAGAAGAATGCCGCGGCAGACAAGTTCCTCATCGATAAATACAGGCACCGCATGGTACCAGACATGATTGCCGGTTGATCTGATATAGCCTGCGATCTTATTTTCAAACGGTAACATCCCCTCCACATTCATGTATCTTGTGCCGGTGACCAGGATCTCTTCATCAGCGTTGATGCCGCTGATTTCATAGGCAATGAGATGACAGCGGTTGTAAAGATAGCTTCCATCAATCAGATCATCGTAGCGGATTGTATGCCAGCCGGTCGGACGGATCCCGCCGATTGATCCCCTCTTTGTATCGGGAAGTGTGTCCGGGCCGATGACCGCTTCAACTTCACCGCATCTGCCAAGCTCATCCTGTTGGCTGACACGGATGAATTCAATGGTGTCCTCCAGAGGTTCAAAGGAATGATTGTCATTGACTTCAATATAAGGCTGTCCCTGGTATACAGGCAGCTGCTCATAGTGAAAGACCGCTGTATCGAATAACGGCACAACGGTATTTTCAATCACCTGTTCCTGTTCTGCATTCTCCTGTACGCCTGCTGTTTCACTTCTGCATGAAAGCAGAGAGAAACAAAGCGGCAGTGCAAGAAGTGTTTTTATAATCCTTTTCATCTGCTCTTTATTGATCCGTTTGTTCCGGATCATTCTTCAATGTCAGCGAAGGACTCTGCCATTGTCATCCGGGAATTTCCCCATTGCTATTCTAAAACAATCGTAGAGCCAACCAAACCCGAAAAGTCCAACCGTGAACAGATAGACAATTCCCATCGCATGTCTGCGGACATAGAAATAATGCGCTCCGAAGTATCCGGCAAAGATACAGATGAGCAGCGCAATCACCTGACTGCGGTCAGATCTGTCATCATAGCGGTAAACGTTCCTTCCTGAACGGCTGTAATCCTGTTCAGGCATTCTGTTTGTTTTGGGTTTCATGACCCACACCGCGATTCCGCCGATGAACCATACCGCACCGCACAGGCCTGTAATGAGATCGTTCAGAAAACCGGATGCCGTATTCTGGAATGCCATTGCAATAAACAGTGTAATTCCCACTCCGCCAAGGTATTCCATTAACAGCTGCTTCCACGCCCGTTCCTTTTCGGCAAGATCCTTTTCCTGCTCCAGTTCTCTTTCGTGTCTGTGCTCATACTGTGCCCGCTGCAGCTTCACCTTTTCAAGTTCCGCCTCATCGACAATCCTGTTTGTTATATTGATCTTCACCGACTCATCATCAAGGATGACCGGTGTGCCGCAGTATCGGCAGAACATTTTGCTCATTCCTTCTTCATATTCAAGGTCTGCCCCGCAATTGGGACATTTCACCGCGATCAGTTTCATAATCGTTAACCCTCCTTCTTCATCTCACTCCGGCAGAAATCAGTGCCTGCACTCTGCCTTCGCAGAATCATCATACGATTCGTACCTGTACATTTTTCTGCACACCCCGCCAAGATGATCCGCGGAGCCTCTTTAACGCTACTTCTGTTCCCCGCGGAACGGTCAACAGAAGAACAGAAAAAGACAGGTGTTCAGAGATTGTTCTCTGTTCACCTGTCTTCATTTGTATCTGTAACTGTTCAGCTGTTATCCGACTCTGTAAAGCGCTCCCTGATAGGAGTCGAGTTCCACATCGCCGAATTCCCCTTCGTCAAGTTCAATATTGTGCACATACGCCATCATCCAGCTGCTGTCGGGCCTGCTGTAAGGCCAGTCGCTGTATAAACTCTCAATACACAGCAGCACAAGTTCCGGTCCGAACATTCCCTGTCCCTCGATGGCATGGTAGACTTTGATGCCGTATGTCTCTTCCGCTTTCTTTACAATTTCCGCATAGCGGGGATTGTAATTGATGGTATCGATGGAGCCCATGAATCCGCCTGCCGTCATATAGGAGTAATATAGTTTTCCTTCACGGTAGTATTTGCGGACATTGGGATTCAGACCGAGATTCCTGATCAGCCATGAAATTCTGTAAAGTGCTTCTCTCTGCACGAGTTCCTGACGGTCAATTCTGAAATCTTTGATTCCCATGATTTCAGCGCACATTGGTGCGTATTTAATATAATCGTCCACCGGAAGTCTGTTCATGAATCTCTTTTTATACGTCCTCATCATATCCGTCCACATGTCACGTTCAGCATCCGGGCATGTCCCCTGTTTTATGGCTTTCAGTCTGCTGCTGACTGTTTCCACAGGGAAGGTCGTTGATGTGATTGTGACTCTGCCTTTTTCAATTTCAATCTGCCTGAGTTTTGTGCAGGCGGAGAAACAGCAGTTTTTCAGAACACATGAACCGGCGCTGACTGTGAGTTTCTGAACCGCGGAGCCTTTAAAACAGTACTTCCCGCATTCGATTTCAGTTCCGCTGAGATTCACTTCGGAAAGCAGATCACAGCCGGCAAAGGCTTCTTCGCCGATTGTTTTTAAACTGTCCCATGAGGTGAAAGCCATGAGCCATGTGCCTTTGAAAGCGTTCCTGCCGATTTCAGTGACGTTTTCATTCCAGAGAATCTGGGACAGAAACCTGCCGCCTTCAAAAGCGTGATCGCTGATTTTCGTGCAGCTTTTCGGGATTGCCACATTGTCCAGATGGACGCAGCCGCGGAAACCGCCGAGCTCCTGAAGTCCTTCCTGGAACTGAACGGATTCCAGACTTTCAAATCCCTTAAACGCGTCAGGTTCAATGACCCTCAGTGTTTTCGGGAACTGAATCCGGATGATTCCGTTTCGTTTCTTTTTGAATACAGCCTCCTGGCATGAGAAGACGGGCTGGAACGCGTCGCCTTTGATTCTGGTGACGCCATTGGGGATTCTCAGGGTATTTCTGTCTGATTCTTCCGGGATCCACTTCACCAGCACACTGCCGATGACGCAGAACCCGTCATTGTCCGGAAGCTGGGCGGAGTCGATGATGCTCACCATCTCATTCACTGTGATTTTCACAGCCGAATGATCCAGCTCTTCCAGTTCCGCAATGTCTTTTTCCGCATCGTAAATGATGTAGTCCGCATGAACGCCGGGATCTGCCGTCGTCTTTCCGCTGCGGAGTGAAATCTCCCTGGCGAATCTTCTGGCGTAGTGATCGCTGACGTTTTCAGAAATGAAGAAAGTCCTGTTTCCAAACTGCATAGTAACCTCCAACTTGACACAAAAACACATCCAAACATTTTTACGGGTGCCGCGGTAATTTAATCCAGATGCAAACTGATCCGGCCGTCTCGGGCTGCCGTATTCAGATATTCAGTTTTCAAAGAACTTTACGAAAGGAAACCCATTATGCCATGCAGGGAAAGCGTTTTCAATAAGGTGAAACACAAAAAAGCGGGAGAATTTTCTTCCCCCGTTCAGATGGTTTTGAATTTTCGTTTTTACCGGTGCGCAAAGCCGAGCTGTTCAAGCCATCCGCTGACTTTGGCTTCGGTTTCTTCCCGGTTCTGCTGGGCGTCGGTGCCGCGGATGGCAAGCCCTTCTGTGACTTCGCTGTCAGGGAAAAGGCTCTTCAGCTTTTCATCCATGCCGGCAAGGCCGCTGCCTTCGCTTGTGGCGAAGGGCACAAGCTTTCTGCTGTGGAAGTCATTGTTCTCCAGGACCGTGTACATTAACATCGGATAATCGCCCCACCAGACCGGCGAGCCGATGAAGACTGTGCTGTATTGAGAAAGATCGGGAAGATCTCCTTTGTACGCGGGTCTTGCCTGATCCTGCTGTTCCTGTTTTGCGACCTCGGTCAGTTCATTGTAAGTGTAAGGATAATAATCATCCTCAGGCAGAATCTCAAAGAGATCCGCTCCGGTATGATTCTGAATCATTTCGGCCACAATCATCGTATTGCCCTTTTCGATTTCGCCGACATTGTACTGTTCGCCTGTTCTTGAAAAGACAATGATCAGGGAATCGCTGCTGTGTTCTTCTGCGGGTGTTTCTTCAGGCACTTCAGCTTCAGTATTCTCTGTTTCTTCCTTTACGGCAGTTTCCTCTTCCTGAGTTTTTTCAGAAGAGGCACAGGCCATCATGGATAATGCCATGAAAGCCGCAAGGAATGCTTTTGCGTAAGTTTTCATTTCCGGTTCCTCCTGTGGACTGTTGACGCGTGTATTATAGCTTTCCCTTCAAATAGGAACCATTCGGTTTTCTGAAGCGCACCATAAGCAGAACTGCTGATTAAAAACCGGAACTCCATAAAGTTCCGGATTTCAATACACTTTTCTGTTCACTGATACCGCTGCCCGTTTACCGACTGATCATGAAAGAATTCAATCTGTTCGCCAAGAGGACCATAGCAGAAGGCGATTCTTGCCGGGATGGGCGGTTCGGAGTGAAGGCAGATGTCTTTGGGTTCAATGAAAACCTCATAGCCTGCTTCTTTCACTTTCTTCACCTGCTCATCGACATCATCGCAATAGAAAGCCATGTGGCGGATCGCGCCGAGTTCCCTGATTCCCGGTTTGTCGTTATTGATCTCCAGCCAGCAGTTTCCGGTTTCGACCATGATTCCGCTTTCCCACTCACGGGCAATGGAAAGGCCTAAAACTTCTGTGTAGAACTGCTTTGTTTTTGTGAATACTTCCGGACTGTCTGTTTTCATTGAAATGTGGTGGATGCCTTTGATCATGGGAAGATCCCTCCTTCAGACAGACAATACCATATCCCGGGCTGAGTGAAAACAAAACCACACATCGCTGCGCGGCTTTGAGGCTGATCAGTCAAAGACGACGGTATACTCCCCGTTTCCGTACATGGAGCTGATTGTTTTTTCGATGATCTCCCTGGCGTTGGCGTCCGCCGTTTCAAGCAGTCCCTTTTCAGCTGCGGTTTCTTCCGCTGTTTTCTTTAAATCCGCCTGGGAGGCGTTCATGTCAGAGAAGGAGAAGCGGTTGAAGATGCTGTTCTTTTCGTCATAGACAGTCAGGCTGTCATGGTCGAGATCATTGGAAAGTATCGTGCTTTGAGGCAGTGTGATGTGTATGGTTTCCCCTTCAGTGACGGCTTTGATTTCAGAGAAGTCAATTCCTGCTTTGATCGTTCCGGAATAACTGTACACAATCCGGCTGGAAGTGAACGGGATGGAGATATTGAAGACTTCGAAAGCTTTCTTGTCGGCAGTCTGGGTAATGGTGTAAACAAATTCAGCTGTGGCCAGTTCGCCGATCTGCTGAATGCGGTATTCAATGTCATCAGTGATCACGACAGGCGGCGTGCTTCTGTCCTTCGGCTTGAAGGTATCATAGGTGAACACACCCAGGATCCCTACCGCGATACCGGCCGCAAATGTGATGATTTTCTTGAACATGTTTTCTTATCCTTTCTTTGTGCAGGACTGTTCCCTGCGGAACAATGAGTGCAGACAAGAGTGGCAATGATACTCATTACCGCAGTCTTGTGATCATGTCCTGCAATTTGCGTATTTCTGCTTCTTTTTCGTTTTTCTGCTCAATGATTCTGGCCAGCGCCTTTTCCAGGATTGCCTGCGCGTCGCAGTCAGGGTCATTGACCAGTTCCCTGATTTCCGCGATCTGCAGCCCTGCCTCCCGGTATTCGAGGATCTGCCTTAACCGCTCCAGGCAGCCCGAATCATAAAGCTTGTGTTTCTGCGCGCCTGTTCTTCTGACCGGCTTGAGCAGATCAATCCGGTCATAGTAGAACAGCGTCTTTCTTGTCACCCCGGTCAGTACGCAGATTTCCCCCACGGTATAATAAGTCACCTTGCTGTTCATATTTCTTTTAAGACCAGCGGCCCCGCGATCAGTCCTGCCGTAAACATCGCCCCGTCACGGATGAAGGCGATCCCGTTCCATGTCTGCACGCCGCTGATGCGGTACGCCAGAAATACCATAATCAGGATTTCGCACAGGATCATAATCCGGATTGCCTTTGTTCTGTATCTGTTTTTCAAACCCGGCACTTCCTTCCTAGTCAATGGCCTCAAGAAGCTTCTGGTCGATCCTGAGCAGTGTTTCCGTATAGAGTTTGTCCTCTTCCGGTGTGAGGGTGGATTCATCAATGGCGTCAAGAGCCTCCATCGCGTCATTGTATTTGTTCAGGAATTCCAGATATCTTGTCATCTGATCCAGACCCAGATTGTCTTCATCGATGCTCTTCATGAAGGAGACATATTCATCAAAGAATGCTTCATAAGCTTCCATGGATTCTTTGAATTCAGGTCTGATGCCGGAGGACTTCTCCGCTTCCGGCGTTGGTTCGGGAGTAGGTTCGGGAGTAGGCTCGGGAGTAGGCTCAGGTGTGGGTTCCGGAGTCGGTGTGGGTGTAGGCTTTGGAGTGGGAGTCGGAGTGGGCGTCACGGCAGCCACAGGTTCATTGTTCTGCTTCGGCGTTTTCGGTCTGGAGAACAGGAATCCGGCAAAGGCGAGAAGAACGACGGCGGCAGCGATAAGGATCATTTTCTGCCTCTTTTTGTTTCTGGCGGTGAGCTGTTCCCTTTCTTCAAGAGAGGAGCTGGCCTCGATGGCTCTTTTAGCCTGCTGCTTTTCCTCAAGAGCGTACTGGGCTTCGTTGATTTCAGTGAAATCCGCTTCCGCAAGACGGAGCTTTTCCCTGGAATAATCCAGGTTGTTCTGGGCCCGCTGCACTTCATCCTCCGCTTTCTTCGCGAAATTGTTGATGTCGTTGGCGAACTGTCTTGCCTTTGTTTCATCGTCAGGTTTTGTTTCCGCGGTGAAGTCGCCTTCATCACCGCTGACATGGATGTAGAGCTTTCTGTGATCCACTTCCTCGGTTGTGACTTTTGTCTTGTGTTTGACGCCGCCGGCCACCGCGCCCAGCGGTCCTGCCACGGCTCCCCCGAGCAGAGCGCCGCCTACGGATAAGCCGTTGCCTGATTTTGTGGAGACCGCGGTTGTGATCTGGCCGGAGGTGATCACTTCCGCCCATGTGTTTTCGTTTAATACGTAGTTGTGTTTTTCGTATTCAAGATGGTCGATGTAAAGGCTGATGCCGGCATAGGTTTTTCTGGGCTTTGCGATGTAATCCTCGTTATCCCTGATTTCCCTGTTCAGCTGCTTCAGCTTCTTTTCGCGGTTCTTTTCCACCTGGCTCAGAGCTTTTTTCGCTTCTCTGACGGCTTTGTCCGCTTCATCGATCCGCCGGATGTATTCACTCATTGGCATTTCCTCACTTTCTAATACACGATCAGTTTTTTTCACGATACAGCGGTTCCCCACGGAACAATCAAGCCAAAAGATAAGAGGAACCTGCTGCTGTCCTCAATATAGGGAAGCCGCAGGTTTGTTAACATGCCCAAAAAATTTCCAAGGTTTTGTAAAGACAGCCGGATGCACAAACAGCATGCAAAAAACCTGCCTGTTCTTTAAAAAAGGCATAAAAAAATCACAGGACGGAAACGGCTGTGAACAGGCTGATTGCATATGGGTTTTTAGAATTCTCAAAGTCTGCTAAACTTCAGGTAACAGCAGAAGGAGAAAATGACCATGGGATTTTATGATTACTCTGTCACTGACAGAAAAGGCAATGAAGTGCCGATGAAGAATTTTGAAGGCAAGGTCGTTCTTGTCGTCAACACAGCCACAGGCTGCGGTTTCACCCCACACTACGCTCCGATTGAAGAAATGTACGAAAAGTACAATGAAAAGGGATTTGAAGTCCTCGATATCCCCTGCAACCAGTTCGGCCACCAGACTCCGGGCACAGACGAGGAAATCACTGAATTCTGCACAATGAACTACAAGACACAGTTCCCGCAGATGCACAAGTCCGATGTCAACGGAGAAAACGAACTGCCTCTTTACACCTTCCTCAAGAGTCGGAAAGGCTTTGAAGGATTCACCGGCCAGGCCGCTGAATTCATGAACAAGCATCTGGCAAACATCGACCCTGACTTCATGAACAACCCGCAGATCAAGTGGAACTTCACAAAGTTCGTCGTTGACCGTGAAGGCAATGTCGTCGCAAGATTTGAGCCGACCGCGGACATGGCTGAAGTTGAAGCCTGCGTCGCTTCCCTTCTCTAATTCATCTTTTCAGGATCGGGGATGACCTCCCCGGTCTTTTTTATTTTGAGATAAGGGAAGATTGTGGAAGGAATCAGGAAAACAGGTTTGTCGTCCGGATTGACCGCCACGCCGCCGGTGCCGGTATCGGTGTCCATCAATGCGGTAATAATTTCGGAAAGAGGCTTTTTGAGCGCCACCGCCTGGGGCATCGCCTGCTTGAGATGCTGTTTGGAGGTAAAGACAGGAAAATAGCTTTTCTTTCCGTTGGCGGCGGAAGAGAAGGGACGCATGAGCGAGGAGGCTGTAAAGCGCTGTGAGTTTCCTTCGCTGAGTTCTTTTTCAAGCTGCTGCTTTTCCGTGTCGCTCATGTTATGAACGTTCAGGGGCACGAAGATTTCCGATTCGACAAGTGTGTCCATCGCCGCCCTGCCGTCTCTTTTGTCTTTCGAGTTTCTGTATTTTAACAGCGCCCGCTCCGCCGGGGTTGTTCCGCCTGCTGTGCCTGCAGGCTGGCCGGAGCAGTAGAAATGCTCATTGAACATTTTTAATGAGATGAGGATTTCATCTCCCTTTTGAATTCCTTCCGATTCATTCAGGGAAGCGCCGGTAAACACATGGTCTCTGATCCCTTCCAGGCGCACCCATATCTTCCGGTTTTTCACATAAACAGCCACATCATCGATGTTATAGCGGTCGCGGCATTCATCCAGCGCGTTCAGATCACGTATCGCCCGCAACTGATCAGGAACGATGGAATCATAATGGGAGATCAGTTCCTTGTAACTGTCAGCCATGCCCATCGACTGCGCATCTAACAGCCAGAATTCAAACGGTTCAAGATCGGAAAACAGTTTATTGACTCTGCCTTCGGGAAGCCTTGTGACCTCCACCCTGCCGTCATCGGTGATATCCGCGAAACCCAGGATCGTGACCATAAGTCCCCGTATATGATCCGCGAAGCCGTAAACAAGCACATGGCTGTGTCTGGCGTACAGATCATTTTTGGAAAGAAGATCCGCGAAGGCTTCTCTCTGGTACAGAAGAAAACAGCGGTAAACGGCCCTGAATGTCGTGTCCCTGTAATATGTCATGTTCTGTTTCCTCCTTATGTTTTTCTACAAGTCTATTTTGCCACAAATTGAAAGTCCCTGCCTGATTGTGAGCCAACATTAAACTAATCTGCTGTGATTTGTATACTTCCTCTTACGCTCACAAGGGCGGATGGCTGACTTCGGAGCTCCTGTGTCAGACAGAATTTTCCATAATCTGGAAAAGCCTTGGTGAAGAATCTGTTTCTGATTATGATGCAGTTGTGAGGTGAAAAACATGAGTGATAAAAAAGCAGCAGTCTTACTCGCCGACGGCTATGAAGAAGGCGAATCCTTATTCCTGGCGGATATCCTGAGAAGAACAGGCGTTGCCTGCGATACAGTCTCCATCGAGGAAGAAATGGTCAGAGGATGCCATGACATGTATGTCAAAGCGGACAGACTGATCACAGATATTGATTATAACGACTATGACATGGTCATCATTCCCGGCGGAATGCCCGGCGCCGCCAACCTGGCAAAGAGCGAACCGGTTCTCGCCTGGGTCAGACAGTTCATGGATGAAAACAAATATGTCGCCGCGATCTGCGCAGGCCCGATGGTCCTCAAAGAAGCAGGCGTCAGCACCGGCAGAACACTGACTTCCTACCCGGCTGACAAATACCGCGCCATGTTCGCCGACGCGAATTACATCGATGACAACAGCCAGATGGAATCCATGGTTGTGACTGACGGCAATCTCATCACATCCAGAGGCCCGGCCACCACATTCCCCTTCGCTTTCAGGCTTGCTGAAGTGCTTGAAGGCAATGTTGAGCAGGTGAAGCAGGGCATGCTGTATAACGCTCTCTGCGACAGCATCAGAAACGCATAATATAAGAACAGGCGCCGGAAGAAAGCGCCTGTCTTTTTTATGAAATGAAAACGGCACCGGACCTCTACGCTTTTATTCAGGTTGGAAACGCGGGTCCGATGCCGTGAAGAATTATAGCACAGCGCACAGAAACGTGCATGAATGCGCACTCAAAAACCCGCAGGAATTGCGGGTCTGTTTTATCTGTTCTGACGGATGGCCGCCTCCACGACATGGGAAACGAGCACAGCTGTTGTGACCGAACCGACGCCGCCGGGCACCGGGGTGATCTTTGCAACGATGGGTTCCGCCTCTTCAAACAATGCGTCGCCGCACAGCTTCCCCTTCTCCTCATTCCAGTTGATGCCGACGTCCGCGACAGTCTGTCCTTCTGAGAAATAGGAAGCGTCCGCCATTTCCTTCACGCCGGCAGCCAGGACAACGATATCCGCTTTTCTGGTGATGGAAGGAACGTCAATTGTTCTGGTATGACAGACGGTAACGGTCGCGTTTCTGTTCATCAGCATCATCGCCAGCGGCTTACCGACAACCAGCGAGCGGCCGATGAGAGCGACATTCTTTCCTTTCAGATCAATGCCGTAGTAGTCGAAGATTTCAATGACCGCCTGGGCCGTGCATGGCGCAAAGCCGGTTTCGGTATTGGTGAAGATTCCGGCCAGGGAGCCGTCCGTGCAGCCGTCGACATCCTTTTCAGGGGCGATCGCGTTTCTCGACTTCTCCTTGCCAAGATGCTTCGGAACGGGGCGGAACATGAGAATGCCGTGGATGGAGGCATCTTTATTTGTTTCGTCGATTGTTCTGTAGAATGTCTCAGCGTCCACATCCACCGGCATGACGATATTCTTTACCGCAACGCCTGCCGCTTCGCAGCGCTTCATCGCGCCTTTTTCATAGGAAAGATCAGCGGGATCCTCGCCGCATCTGACGATGGCAAGGGTCGGCGTGATTCCCCTTTCCTTCAGTTCTTCACTCTGCGTTCTGCACTTTTCAAGAAGCGCTTCCGCGACGGGTTTTCCTTTTAATAATTCAGCCATTGAGCAGCCTCCCGGCAATGTTGTCATAAACCTTCAAAGCTCTTGGAGCGTATTCATCAAGCAGATCCTTTGCCTGCTTCGCGAAAGATGAAGCGTAGTCTGTGTCCTTCATCAGCCTTGTGTTGACGATGACATTCATATAGGCGCCATACATCGCCCCGTGCGCCAGCATGACCGAAGTCGCGGCGTCGGAAATGGCCAGCTTTGAGCCGATTTCCTGCAGTCTTTCGTCCAGTTCGATGATCTTGACGCAGTCTTTGAGAATCGCGTAAGGCGGTTCAGCCGCCACCCGTAAGCACTGTTCCATGAGTTCCTGATAGCCCGGCGTCTCCTTGGGCAGGCTGTACGCTTTGGCGAGCGGCGCAAAGGCTTCGGCGTCCCTTGCGATGCAGGCAAGCAGGTCTTTTCTCAGATCTTCGGCAGTGCTTTTGATCTGTTCAAGCTCTTCCGTATAATCAAGAAATTTCTTTTTGCCGATGGTGAGGTTGGTCACCATTTCCGCAAGGCTTGCGGCAAGAGAACCGCATAAGGCGCTGACGCCCCCGCCGCCGGGGACCGGTTCTTTTGAAGCGGAAGCGGCGGTAAACTCATCTATATTCCAATTGTAAAAATCCTGGGACATGAAAAATGCCTCCTTCTTCTACCTTTAGAATACATGGAAGCATTTCCTTTTTGTATATGGTTTATTCAGATAATTGCGTTTTTCTTCTTTCGATGGCTTCCCTGATCTTTTGAGCGTCCATATGATTGCGCCTGTTTTCCGCGTCCTCATTGTTTTCAAAGATGTGCTCTTCATCTATGTCATTGACATATCCGCATAAGCGGCACTGCCACTTGCCATAGCGGTCGGTGAAGCCTTCCTGTGAATTCAGAGATGTTCCGCACTGATCGCACTGCCAGTGAATGTCGGGATACTTTGATTCAAAATCATCGCCGTCATAGGTATATTCATAGTCTTCCGGAAAGAAGAGGCAGTCGAGCTTTGAAATCAGGTCAGGCTCTTCCGAGGGCATGCGGTTGACCTCATTGAAGGAGGAATCGAATCTTCTTGTGATCCTGCCGCACTCATTTCTCAGCAATGACCCCAGCAGCAGCCAGGCATAGCCCTGCACCAGACCGTCAACTGTGCACAGGTTCAGCTGGTAAGCTGCGTTATAGACAGCGGCGTCAAAGATTTCATCGTCCATCGGAAACGGCTCGCCATCCCTTTCGCTTTCGCTCATTTCATTTCTGGCCAGGGCAATCTCTTTCACAAAGTCCAGAAGTTTATTGAGGAATTCATTGAGCTGATCCTCATCCATCCGCAGAATCATTTCACCCGTATGATTGAGGAACGCCTCAAAGCGGCTCCAGTTTTCGCAGAGAACCCTGGTGATGTGCTTGCACATAACAACCGCATTTCTTCTCTGCTTTTCCCGGTTGCCCTTCGCTGTGCCGATGAGCCTGCCGGTCAGCTGGGCGATGATCTCATCCGCGCCTGAATATAAACGGCCATGGTATCTGACCGCGTGGATCCGAGAATCCTGTTCTGAAAAGAACGGCGGAATCTTTGTATTGCCATCGGACTCTTCCTCTTTGATCAGAAGATCAGAAAACCATTCATCCAGAAGGTCAAGCTGCCTGGGCGTTTCAATCCCGAGAATTTCGTAATAAAGCTGTGTGACATAGCCATAGCGGAGTTCATTAGGCATGACAAATCCTCCTTACGCCTCTATTCAATTGTACACAGCGTTCAAAAAAAGCGCCTGCTTTTCAAAAAGACAGACCGGCAGTTCAGCCTGCCGGCCTGTGTTCTGATCAATGTGTTTTCTATTTCGCGTATCTGTAAAGGAATGTGACGACGTGCTCCCTTAAACAGTCAAGCTTGGGTCCGAAGCCGCCGGCGTACTGACCGGTGGTATATCCTTTGGCGATTCCTTTGGCGTTTGCCCATAAGGCAGCTCTGTAATAATAGTCTGAGGATTTCACATCATTGAACGGATTCTTTGTAATGCCCGGGTTCGGCTTTCCTGCATATCTCCACAGGAATGTGACGACATGTTCTCTCAGGCAGGTGTCATCCGGGCGGAAGGTTCCGTCGCTGTAGCCGCCTGCGATTCCCTTTTCCGCCGCCCATAAGACAGCTTTGTAGTAATACTTTGAAGAATCCTGCACATCTTTGAATTTCGAAGTCATGGATTTTGGTTCAGGTCTGCCTGCCAGTCTCCACAGGAAGGTCACGACCGCTTCCCTTGTGCAGTTGTTCTGCGGTCTGAAATATGCCGCCAGGCCATTGGCTCCGGTATAGCCGTTGGTGATGCCTTTGTCGACCGCCCAGTAAACAGGATTGAAATAATACTGTTCATACATATTGCTTACATCCTGGAAGAGAACCCGGATCTGGACCGTTTCTTTTATCTTTCCATCGCGGGTGCTGACTGTCAGTGTTGTTCTGCCGGCCCTCTTTCCGGTGATGTCGGTATCATGCCCTTTCAGATCCAGCACATCCACTTCCGCAATGGCGGGATTGGCAATTGACCATACCAGATAATCATCGGTGGCGTTTTCAGGAACGACTTTCACCCCGAAAGAGCCGCAGTCTCCGACGCGGATCCAGAATTCTTCATCATACAGCCGCAGCTTTTCAACCGGCACGATCCGCACGGACGTTCTTTCCCATGTGCCTGCCCACGCATTTGCGTTGGCAGGATACTGCTTCGCAAGCTGGGTTTCGGAGAGCGTGATGTTTTTCGCTTTGTTTGTCCACTGGCCTTCCGGCAGAAGGTATGTATCCTTCCAGACTTTTAACTCCGGACCGAGCTTAACTGTTTTAAGGGCGGTCATATGACTGAACATGCCTTCGCAGTACGTACTGTCATTGATTCTGAAATTGCTGAGATCCAGCGTTTCAAGGCTTTCGCAGTTTTCGAACATGCTGTACATATGTTCTGCGCTTTCCATTGTGAAGTCAGACATGTTCAGTTCTTTAAGACTGGGGCAGTCGGCGAAAACCATGCCGAAATTCGCGATTTCACCTGCCTTGAATCCGGAGATATCGGCTTTCTTAAGATTCACACAGCCCAGGAACATCCAGGGCATCGTCCAGATTCTTTCCGGCTTCAGACTGCTCAGATCCATGCTTTCAAGGGACCGGCAGTTCTCGAACATTCCGTTGAGTTCTCTCAGCTCAGGAGCGTGCCAGCGGCTGAGGTCGATCTCTTTCAGGCTGACGCAGTCCATAAACATGAATTTTGTGTAGCCGAGCACCTGCGTGTTCCATGTACTGATGTTCAGGCTCTTCAGCTTTCCGCAGCGCTCAAACATACTGTCGCCGTAGATCAGGTTTTCTGTATTCCAGCTGCTGAGGTCGAGGGATTCAAGATTCTCACAGCCGGCAAACATTTCCTCCATATCATTCACATTCGAAGTATCAAGGCCGCTCAGATCAGGATTCACGAAATTCCTGCAACCTTTAAACAGAGCCCTCATGTCCTCAACATTTGAAGTGTCCCACGCACTGAAGTCAAATGAGGAAGCCCCGCATGCAGAGAACATTCCCCGGATCGTAGTGCAGCCGGACAGGTCCATATGGCTGACATCGAGTGAAGTGACATTGTACAGACTGCAGAACATGGCCGACATATCTCTGACTTTTGAGGTATTGAAGCCTGTAACGTCAAGAGATTCCAGGCTTATGCAGTCGCTGAACATCCCGCACATATTCTCCACATTGGATGTATTGAAGGAACTTATGTCAAGTTTCTTCAGTTTCCGCGCTTCTTCGAACATTCTGCTCATATCAGTCACGGATGATGTGTCAAAGCTGCTGAGGTCAAGTTCTTCAAGAACTGAGCCTTCTTCATAATCCATAGCGAACATACTGCTCATATCCTTCGTCAGAGATGTGTCAAAGCCTTCGGCGTCAAAGGAAGTCAGGCAGCTGCATTTTTTGAACCAGCTGTGCATTGAGGCAGGACGGATCGTCTGCCCTGACGCCACATGGGCGCTCTTAATGGACCGTGAATAATCGGGATACCAGGCTGTGCCCCAGTCGTCATCAATCACCAGTGATTCCACTCCCGCAAATACGGTTCCGGTGTATGTGTTTCCGAGAATGTCTTTCACGGTCCGCTCTGACTTGTCGGCGTAAGTTTCCGTGCTTCTGAAAAAGATCAGTTCTCCTTCTGAAGTCAGAACCGCATAGGCGTTTCCTTCTGAAGAACGTGAATCCTGTTCTGTCTTTAATTCTGTTCCGGCAATCTCCTGCGCGTTCACTTCCAGGCGTGTGCAGAGAAACATGCAGAAAACGGAAAAGAGAAACGCCGTCATGACTTTTGTGATCAGCTTCATAATCGCCTCCATGTAATGATTCATACAATTTTCTGTTTCCATTATTGCATGCTCAAAGGGAGTGAAACATCATTTTCTCTGATGCGATCTGAACTTTTCAGCGCCTGACCTGACGGATTGCGGTGTCAATCGCGGTGAAAAATAGTATGATTGAATCACAGAACGGAGACAATCCAACATGAAAAATAATAGATTTGTACGGATCATCAAAGATACCCTTCGTATCTTTTCCGAAAATGAGATGTCCGTCTATTCCGGCTACGCTACCCTGTACATCCTGATGGCAATGATCCCGTTATTGATGCTGGTGATTGCCATCATCAATGTCATGCCCGGCTTCAGCGCCGCTGACTTCAGTGCCTGGCTGAGTCAGTTCCTCAAAGATCTGCCTTCCGTGCAGGCCATGCTGGACGGGGTGATCCACAATCTCAACGCCCAGTCGGGAGGTCTGATCGCTTCCGTATCTGCAATTACCACACTGTGGTCAGCCTCCAACGGCGTCTCCGCGATCCAGACAGGTCTTGAACAGATTTCCGGTCAGCCCAAATCAGGCCTGAAAGGAAAGCCGAAAGCGCTGCTGTTCACGATTCTGTTCATCCTGCTGGTGCCGGCACTGCTTGTTTCGCAGTTATTGAAGCAGCCGCTTATTGACCTGATTGATTCATTAATGGCCGCCCTTCCCCTTGAAACATTGCCGGCATTACTGAAGAAGATCCTGGAGAGTTCCGGCCCGGTTGCTTTAGCCGCGATGATCGCCTTGTTTGTGCTTTGCTACGCATGGCTGCCGGCAGGTAAAAAACCGGATTTCAAAGCGCAGCTTCCCGGCGCCCTGTTCACTTCCATCGCCACTGCTGTCTTTACCCTGGCATTTGGCTTCTTCATGGGCAACTTCTGGAAGGCTTCCTCCATCTACGGTTCCCTGGCGGCGATCTTCCTGGTCGCCATGTGGCTCAAATTTGTCATTACGATTCTTTTCTACGGCGCTTCGCTGAACAAGGCGCTTGAGAATAATAAAAACTGACGGTCTCTTCAGCCGTCAGTCCGCATTTTACTCTCGAGTTCCGCCATTTTCTCAGCCCTGTCGGCTGTATCGCCGGGCACATAGCCCGGGATGTAAGGCTTGAAGATCAGATGCCTCATAATATAGAGAACCACGACAATCCTGACGCAGGCGTTGAGTGTAATCACCCACTGCCAGTCGGTATAGAAGTCCAGCATCTCCATCATGGCCATCATCCCCATGCCGCCATAGCTGATGGCGTAGAAACGCATCTGCTTCTGCCTGTCCTTTTCGGTCTTCGGCGGGATCAGATACGGCACCGGAATCTTCCCGGCAGCCGTCAGGATGGCATAAATGAACAAGGCAAGCCCGGCCAGTCCGAGCAATGCGTGAAAGTGTCCCTGTGTACTCATATCCTGTATGGTAGTTTCCATGCGGGATTTTTTCAATTGAAATGATTTCCATGTACGGGCAATGTCAGTTTCTTTTTCTCAAAGGATTGGTATGATTACAGTCAGAGGTGAAACACATGTACAGAACAGAACGCATAAAGCCGGATGAATTCACACCGGCAAGATTTGAAAGCGAACATACCTTTGAACTGAGAGGGGAAACCATCCCCTATAAAACCGTCAGTGAAGACAATGTCTTCTATAACAAAGACGGCAAGCCGGTCGCTTCCATCTTCTCCTATTCCTATTTCAGAACCGATGTGAAGGACGTCTCCTCAAGACCTGTGATCTTTGCCTATAACGGCGGTCCGGGATCCTCCTCCATCTATGTCCACGCCGGCTTCTTCGGCACAAGAAGAGTCTCCTACGGCGAACCGGACAGACCAAGCGCCTTTGGTCCCTATGAAGTCATCGACAATCCCGACTGCCTTCTGGACATCGCTGATCTGGTTCTGATCGACCCGGTCGGAACCGGATATGGCTTATTGCTGGATGAAGAGGAAAAGGACAATTTCCTCGGCATTGAAGCCGACGCCGAAGCACTGCTCAACTTTATCGAAGCCTGGTGCTTACGATACAAAAGAGGCCTTTCCCCCAAATACCTGATCGGCGAAAGCTATGGCTGCACAAGAAGTGCCACCGCCGCCGGCATCGCCGCGGTCAACGGAAAGGACAGAGCCTATGGCGTGGCTTTCGACGGCATCGTCATGATCGGCAACACCGTCACTGTCGGTGAATATTTCGGCAGGAATGTTCCGGTCGAAGAAAGCGTCATCGGCTTCCCCACCTACGCTGGTGTCAACTGGTATCACAATCATCCTTCAGATCAGAGCGTTGAAGAGTTTGTGAAGGAAGCCAAGGCGTTCGCGGATGAGGATTATCTGCTTGCCTTATATAAAGGCGAAGCACTGTCGGAAGAAAAGAGAGAAGAAATCATGAAAAAGGTTTCTTACTATACAGGCGTTTCCAAAGAATATCTCATCGCCCATGGCCTGAAGATTGACGACAATGACTACAGACAGGAAGTCCTGAAGAAAGACGGCAAGGCGGTTTCCCGCTATGACGGCAGAATCACAAGACCTCTCTTAAGTCCCTGGAAGGATGAAGAGAAAAAGGCTTTATGGGATGACGCCACCGCCGACCGCTATGACACCTACTTCTACGCGGCACTGACCGGCGACATTCTTCCTTACCTCAACGTTTCACTGGAGCGCACCTATGTGAACATGACCATGTATTACAAAGACTGGAACAAGGACGTCCAGTTCGGCACCACCGGGGAACATCTCAGAAACGCGATGACCAGAAGACCGGGCATGCGAACCTTCTTCGCCAACGGCTGGTATGACCTGTGCACCGAGTTCGGCCATGTGTATTACACCCTTGACCATGCCGGTCTGCCCAAAGACAGGGTCTTTGTCAAAGGCTACAAGTCAGGCCACATGATCTATATCGGTGAAGAAAACACAAAAGAATTAAGTCAGGATATCCGCACATTCATCCTCGGCGGAAGTCCGGAATAAGCATTCAAAAAGCCATCACCCGATGGCTTTTAATATGGTCATCTGAAATGAGGATTCACTGCCAGCCATACATCCTGTCAAGGATGTCATACAGCTTTAAAAGAGGCTCATCAATCATGCCTGTATGTTCTCCCAGTTCCATCACCTTTGAAGAATCCCCTGACTGCTCAAACCCGTTCAGGCCGTTTCCGTTGGGATTGCCGGTTTCCGCGAAGTTCACCCAGTACCCGTGCATGGTCTTTGAAAGTTCTCTGTCCTCTTCTGTATAAAGCTTTGAGTTTTTGGGAATGACGCCGAAGGCATAGACAAGTTCGCCGCTGTGCCAGCAGCCAAGCCTCCCGTTTGTTTTGGTGAAAAGATATTCCCAGGCAGGCACATTGTTTTCTGTTTCCATGCGGTTCAGACAGTAATGGGAATAATTGAAGAAGATGGCCCCGTAGATCTTCGCCCAGTATTCATCCGCCTCTTCATCGGTTGAAGGATTGTATAACGCAAGCACCTCATCCGCGTATTCATTGAACCATCTTCTGATCCGGCTTTCGTAATCCTTTAATTTCGCGTGGGAGAAGATGATGAAGGGACCGCTTTCCTCACTGTTGTATCCATGAAGGAGAGCTTCTTCATTGTGGAAGCCCTGCTTTCTGAGGTTATAAGGCGTATCGGGAAGCACATAGCCGTCGATGGTGATGTGATGCTGGGTTTCCTGCTCGCCCACGATTTTTTCGGCAGGAAGGTTTCTGAGTTCATTAACGGAAGAACAGCCGTATTTCTTCATCAGTTCTTTTCCCGATTCAATCGCCTCATCAAAAAGCCGGTAAGAATGCGGAGGTTCTTTTGAAGAGACTGTGGAGCTTTCAAGAACCGCTCTTTTGAACAATCCTTTTGCCAGCGGCGAAACACAGAGCGCGTCAACGCAGACCGCCCCGGCCGATTCGCCGATGAGCGTCACATTGTCCGGATCGCCTCCGAACTGTTCAATGTTGTTCTGCACCCATTCAAGCGCTTTGATCTGATCCAGCAGACCATAGTTTCCCGCTGTGCCGTTTGGGGATTCCTGTGCAAGTTCCTGTGAAGCCAGGAAACCGAACACGCCCAGCCGGTAGCCCATATTGACGCAGATCACCCCGTCCTTCGCAAACCCTTCGCCGCTGTAATCGGCATACCAGGGCTGTCCGGTCTGCAGCGAGCCGCCATGGATGTAGACGATGACAGGAGCTTTCTCCGTTCTTTCCCGGGGTCTCCAGATATTGAGATACAGGCTGTCTTCGGAAGCGGCTTCCACATAATTGTCATCCAGTGAAACAGAGTAGTCATGATAGCCGATGATCTGCGCGAGCGAACTGTAGATGGGCAGGTTCTGAACCTGCATCGACATCGGGGCGAAGGTATCGCATTCCCTGATTCCTGACCATGGCTGTGCGTCCTGCGGTTCCTTCCATCTGAGTTCATCCACAGGCGGTGCCTCGTAAGGAATGCCGGCAAACAGTTCAGCGCTGTCATTCAGCACAACGCCGCGCACATCGCCATACTGCGTCGCGACTGTTTCTGTTTTTTCCGGATTCTTTTCTTTTGAAGCGGGCACTTGTTTTATCGGCGGCCAGGTGATCATGACAATGCAGACGCAAAGGGCAAGATATCCCAGCACGCTCAGTCCCCTTCCCCACCAGGGAACCGGTCTGAGCGGTCTGACGCCGGCGTAAATCATGCCGCAGGCCGCAATGATGAGCAGCAGCCATCCGGTTAATGTGTTTCTGTTAAGTTCAAGGACCGCCGCGCCAAGAAGGCTGATCAGCCCTGTGAATATCCATCCGATGATATGCATATTGTTTTCTTCTCCACTGTCGATTGTATGGAATGAATCATGGAAAAGTAAAGGATATTACTCTGAAAAAGCTGTTTGTACCTCACCTGCAGGGGTGCAAAACATGCGTGAATGTGTGAATCTTTAATTTTTTGCAAAATCCTGTTCGTTAAGTATAACCATTCATAAAAAATTCACTATAATTTTGTGGGGGATTACTACATCTATGACAAACAAGGATATAAAGAAGAAGAAACTGCCCAAAGTCTCGGGCCTGGCCATCGCGGCCATCGTCTTCGCCGTCCTGGCGCTCAGCGCGACGGTCATCCTGTTAATGAATAAATGGGAACTGGCGATGAAGCTCAACGGCGCTGACATCATGCATCTGGAATACGGCACTTCCTATAAAGAGGAAGGCGCGACCTGCGTCTATACCGGCACATGGCTGCCGTTCATCAGGGATGAAGTGGAGGTCACTGAAACCGGATCTGTCGATGACACAAAGACCGGAACCTACACACTGACTTATACAGCGGATTATAAAAACGAGCACGCTGAAATGATAAGAACCGTCATCATCGAGGACACACAGCCTCCCCGCATTGTTCTGGAAAGCGATCCTGATTCCTATACTCCCTACAACCATGAGTATGAGGAGGAAGGCTTCAAAGCCGAGGACAATTACGACGGGGATCTGAGTGAGAAAGTCAAAGCGGAAGAAAAAGACGGCAAGGTCTATTACACCGTTTCCGACTCCTCCGGCAATACAGCCAGCGTTGTCAGAACCATCAATTACGATGACCGCAAGGGACCCGTCATCACCCTGAGCGGCGGCGACTCGGTCACAGTCTATGTCGGCGACAAATTCTCCCATGAATGGTTCGCTGAAGACGACGTTGACGGCGATCTTTCCGAAGACGTCAAAATCACTTCCGATGTCGACACATCCAAACCCGGTGAATACACCGTCACCTACACAATCAGCGACAGCCACGGCAACGAGTCCGTCGCGACCAAAACCGTCACCGTCAAGGAAAAGCCGAAAAACAGCGACCCGCCCGCAGGCGAAGGCGCCACAACCGTCTATCTGACATTCGACGACGGTCCCAGCCAGTATACCGAACAGCTGCTCGGAATTCTCGACCAGTACAATGTCAAGGCGACATTCTTCACCACCTCGGCATATCCGGGCTATGCCTACTGCATGGCCAAGGAAGCGGCAGCCGGCCATACCGTCGCTGTCCATACAGCCACACATGATTACGCCTATGTCTATTCAAGTGAAGACGCCTACTGGGCGGACTTCAACAGACAGAACGCCGTCATCGCCGAACAGACCGGCATCTATTCCACCATGTTCCGCTTCCCGGGCGGCAGCTCCAATACCGTCAGCCGCAGCTACAACTCCGGCATCATGTCCAGACTGACCCAGCAGGCCGCAAATTACGGCTACCAGTACTTCGACTGGAACGTTTCCTCCGGTGACGCCGGTGAAACCACCGACACATCGGTTGTCTACTCCAATGTGGTCAACGGCATCGCCGCCTGCGCAAGAGCGGGCGTCCCGGCTGTTGTTCTGCAGCACGACACGAAAGGATATTCCGTCGCGGCAGTCGCGAGCATCATTGAATGGGGTCTTGAAAACGGCTATACATTCGCCGCCCTCACCCCCGGCTCCTACGCGCCGCACCATGGCGTCAACAACTGATCAGGCTTAACCGCCTGGTCTTTTTTTATTTCCGGACACAAAAAAGAGGCGTTTCCGCCTCAGTTCATTCTTAACTCAGATTTTGTAGACTCTGCCCTGATTCCGCTCACGCGCAGGCGGCAGTTCGCCATCGCAATACCCGATGATCAGATTGCCGATGCCTTCATAATCGCCTTCAATGCCGGCCCTGGCAAGAATGGCCTTTCCCTCTTCGGTATTGAAGACTTCCTTTGCCCGGTGAATCCAGCAGGAGGAAACGCCGAGATCATACGCCTTCAGCATCATGTTGCCCATTGTCAGGGCGCCGTCATAAAGATATGTCGGAACACTGCGGTCGGCTAAGACAATCAGCACCTGCGGGGCGCCGTAAAACGGATCCATGTCACGGCCCATGACTGCCGCGTTGAGCTTGGCGATCTGATCTCTTGTCTCTCTGTCATCGACCTGCAGAATGACCGGTGCCTGCTTGCCCATGCCGGAGGCGGCCCACAAACCCGCTTCGATAATTTCATCAACCTTGTCCTGACTGACTTTTTCTTCTGTATACTTACGGACGCTTCTTCTGTTTCTGATGACTGTGTTCAGTTCTGCCATATTCTCCTCTTTTCTAATCGGCGTACAGGACGACCTCTTTTGAGGCGAGTGTCTTCTTCATATCAATCAGGCGCTGGTTTTCGGAACCCCTGAACTTCAGGGTGATTTTTTTCAGTTCCTCGATAAACGGACCGTCGACCAGCACATCAATCAGCGACAGCATTTCATCCGTCACTTCGCAATGCTTTCTCTGCCCTTTGAGAAGGTCCCTGTCATAGATGAAACCAGTATAGCTCCAGATGTCCTTTTCCGGCAGTTCTTTGCTCACACGCCTCAGCAGTGTAACCAGTACCCGCTGATTTTCCGGCTCAAACGGCTCGCCGCCAAGAAGCGTGAGTCCCTGGATGTTTTCATCCGCCAGCAGTTCCATGATCCTGTTTTCGGTTTCTTCCGTATAAGGTTCACCGAAGTTAAAATCCCATGTTTCCGGCTGGAAGCAGTTTTTGCAATGGTTTGTGCAGCCCGAGACGAACAGGGTCGTCCGGCAGCCCGGGCCGTCGGCGATGTCGTACTGTTTGATATTTCCGTAATGCATGCAATCATTCCTCCGGGGCGATCTGCAGGTCGAATTCCTGCGGGTTGAAACGCGGGCAGACGCTCTCTTTGGTGCAGATGACCGAAGCCGCCAGTCTGGTGCCGATTTCGCATGACTGGGCCAGTGTCTTGCCATAGGTCAGGCCGATGGCGCAGCCGGCAAAGAACGCGTCGCCGGCGCCGGTGGTATCGATGACGTCCACTTTCTGGGGCGGCGTATAGCCGGATTCGCCATCCTGGGAGGCGTAGACAGCTCCCTGCGAGCCAAGCGTCACAACCATGCGGCGGAAACCGGCGGTGAAGATGCTGTGCTTAAGAAGGTCGAGGAAATCCTGCGGCGTTCTGTTTTCGTATTCCACGCTGAACAGCATGCCCGCCTCCTGCTCATTGCAGATGATGCAGTCGCACTTTCTGAGCAGGTCTCTTCTTTCCATCGCCAGCGACATGTTGGAGACGACGGCGTAAACCTTTTTGCCGTATTTTGCCGCTAAGGAGAATATGTGCTTGAGGATCTTCTGGTCGATGTCGATTTCAACCGCGATGGAATCGGCAGTGCTGAATATCTCATCGCCGTGTTCTTTGAGAACCAGTCCGATCGGAGAAAGATCCGGACGCTGGGAGATTGACGCGGTCACGTCGCCGCTGTTGTCAAAAACAGCCAGCCAGGTGCCAAGGCCTCCGTCTTTTCTGACAATGTACTTTGTATTGATCTTATGGCGCTCAAGCTTTTTCAGAACATCCGTGGATGTGCCGCTGTGGTCAACGACCGAGACAAAGGTCGGCCGCAGTTCCACATTGGCGATATCCTCCGCCACGTTGCGGCTGACGCCGCCATGGGTCTGCACCACATAGCCGACATTCCTGCCGCCGGCGATATACTTGTCAACTGGATAGCCCTTGATATCAACGAACACTGCTCCGAATACGACAATTCCCATTTTCTTCACCTTCCCGCTTTATGCCTAAAGGATACCATACAAGGCCCTAAAGCGAAAAAAGAAAGAGGAGATCTTCCTCTTTCTCACTTCACTTCAGATGGTTCATGACCTGCTCTGCGCTTACGCGCAGGCACACTCACTGAACGTCTTCTTTTCTGACTAAATGGTAAACCGGAACGCCGGGAATGATGATCGGCGTCGTGTCGCAGTAATGAATGTATTCCGGATCATTGCCGCAGCGTTTCATCTGCCGCTTTTCAAGCCTCTTTGCCCCGTCGAACATGATGACGCAGATGGCGATGAAGCCGATTGCCGCAAACAGCCACTGGCCGATGCCGTGATATGCCGTGATACCGCCGAGTGTGACGCCTGTCCACATCAGCAGTTCGCCGAAGTAGTTGGGACAGCGGCAGATCTTATACAGGCCTTCCATCGCGACTCTGTCGGGATTGGCTTTCTTCTGTTCGCTCTTCTGGATGTCCGCGATCATTTCAATCAGAGCTCCGGCAAGTGAGATAGCCGCGCCGATGAGCGGCACGGCTGTGTCGGTGCTGCCGTTGTAAAGGCGGTAGAAGACAGGCGATACCTGAATGGCATAAAGAACGCCCATGAACAGCCACATGCATACCTTGACCGGCAGCGGCACATCGGCTGTGCCTCCGGCGGAAGAAAGAACCCTGCGGTAGGCGGCGGATTTCATTTCACGTCTGAGCAGGAATGAAGCCAGACGCAGTCCGTAGAAGACAAGAACCGCGCACTGGATGATTGTGACAGCGGAAAGCGACGGGATGAACATCACCAGCAGTGTCACGCCGGCACACGCGATCGCAAGACCGTAGCCGACCGACATGAACCAGATAAACTTTTTAAACCCGACCGAACACGCAAGAAAGCATACCAGGATGAGAATCCAGAACTATTCAAAGCCCATGCTCAGGCGCCAGCCTTTCCGTTTTCTTCAATGTACTTTTTTAAGGAGCCTTTGCCATAGTGAATATCGGCCACCATTGATTCGGAAAGCGTCCACTTGGAGAAGCGCAGCACGCCCTCCTTGCCGGTTTTCTTCACTTTGTTCACAAAAGCGAGAACGTCAAACAGCACGGCCGGCGCTCTTGAGATCTGCGGCTCTTTGCCGTTGACTTTGAACATCATTCCGGCGATTTCCTGGTAGGTGTAGGTTTCCGTGCCGCCGATGTTGTATGTCTGGTTGTTTTCCGTCATATGGCTCACGATGAATTCCGCAAGATCAGGCGTGTCGATGACATTGCAGGAGATGTCGTCTTTGCCAAGCAGCGTGACCTTGCCCTTCTGCACCATCGGCTTGAACACCTTGACGATGTCATAGAAATAGCCGGTCGGCCTGTAGATGGTATAGGAGATGCCGCTGTTCTTCAGTTCCTTCTCCATTTTTGCCTTGGCGTCAAGCATCGGGACTTTCGCCGCTCTGGGATTGTCGGCTTTGAGCACGGACACATAGGCAAAGTGCTTCACGCCCGCTCTTTTTGCGGCATTGAGCAGGTTCAGGTTGCCCTGATAGTCGATGTCATAGGCAGTGACGGTCTGTGAGGAGCCGGTCAGGCCGACGGTTGTGATGACGGCGTCCTTTCCTTCGCAGATTCCTCTCAGGGTGTCGGGTCTTGTAACGTCGACGGACACTTTTTCATACTGTCCTTCGATTCCTTCGATCTCACGTGTTTTCAGGTCAGCCGCCAGGACTTCATGGCCCTGCTTCACAAGCTCTTTGAGGATGTCGGTGCCAAGTTTGCCATAGGCGCCGCATAACAGCACTTTCATGGTTTTGCTCTCCTTCTTTTATTTTTTCTTTTCTTTCGAACGTTTGTCGTTGATGATGATCATTTCCGCCTCATCCAGTACCGTGACATTGTTTTCCTTCGCCCATTTGATGCAGCCCTTGATGGCGGCCGGCAGGAAGACGCGCGGCACATTGGTCAGTCTTTCACAGGCGGCGTCAGTGAATGTGACGGACGGATCGATGCGGTCGGCGGCATAGCGGACCGACTGGATTGTCGTCTTTCTGACCGGCAGGAGTTCGGGGATCATCCTTGCCCTTCTGTGGTACCAGAAGTTTTTGGAATCGCGGTAGCCGTAGTCAACCGGGCAGTGCGGGAAGTCTTTTGCCTTCACGCCGTCGATGATGGCCTGCGAATACTTTTTCTTCATGAGGATTTTGTCGACCCTCAGAACAAAGTGGGCGCCGAACGGCGAGGTGATGCCGTTGAAGTCATGATAGGAATCCTGTTCATAATGGTCTTCCCCTTCGTTCAGCAGTCTTGTGTCCTGACTGTTTTCAAGCGTGTCGACCCATGTGCACTCCATCGCCTGGAAGGCTTCCTTAATGACCATCGGATATCTTTCGCCCGGGTGTTTCTCCGCCATCAGGCCCGGTTCAAGATGGAATTTAAAATCCTTCATCTTTTCTTCAGGCCTGTCGCCCGGCCAGCCAAGACGGACGGTTTCTTTGAAATACTTCTTTTTGTCCGGCAGGAAATTCAGGACGCACTTTTTCGAGCGGATCAGGTTCTGCGCCGTGTTGCTGGAATTGCGGCAGCACAGCATCATCGCGTAATAGTCCTTGCCGGCAATATAGAACGGCTGCACAAGGGAATAGGGACCGACGGTGGTCTTTCCGTTTTCATCAAGAGTGCTGATCAGAACCACCGGCATCGGAAAAAACAGGCTTGTCTGATAAAAATTATCGACGATCCTCAGATCTTCAAAACTGCTCATTTTTTACTCTCCTTCACAATATATCCGCACAGCAGTTCAAGCTCGCGGGGACTGATGTCACTGTGCAGAGCGGCGGAAAGAACCATTTCGCCAAGCAGTCCGGCAATCCTCTCATCCTCCGCTTTTCCAAAGCGTCCGAGCAGCGCGGTCACCGGCTTTCTGATTTCCGCCATCATCTCCCTGTGGCGGCTGTTCTGCGATTCCACGGTACCCGCCCCGTTGTCGAAGGTATGCCATACCTTGCGGTAGCGGCCGATGAAATTCTGCAGAGTGACTCTCAGTTCTTCCATGCCTTTGGCAAAAGAAACGGCAGTGCGGGCGGAAAGGTTCATCTGTTCAAGAGTTCTGCCCCAGTCATCCATCATGACGGCGGCGATCAGGGAAACCTTGTCTTTGTGGTAGTTGTAGATGGAACCGGGTGAGATTCCGCACTCGGCAGCGATGGAGCGCATCGAAAAGCCGATCTCTTCACCCGCTTTGATTCTCTCTCTTGCGGCGTCGAGAATTTTTTTTTTAAGATCCGGAATGATTTTCGGCATTGCGTCCTCCTTTTTCTGAACGCGTTCAGATACATTGATATTATAACGGATTCTTTCTGAACACGTTCATAAAGGGTCAGAAAAAAACTGCCCGGAGGCAGTTTGCGGTGAGATCAGGCCTGTGATTCCTTCCACTCTTTGTAGGCGTTAAGCTCGGGCTCAATCACCTTCATGGCGACGCCGATGACGGCGATATCGTCAGCCTGGCCCAGGATCGGAATATTATCGGGAATCAGATCCTTTTTCTTGACCAGGTAAAGAAGCGCGCTGACGCCGGAGACGATGACCTTCGGGGAAACAGCGTCATATTCTTTTGTGATGTAGCTCTTGACCAGGGAGATCATTGTCGGCACATTGGCAAGACCTGTTCCGATGACCGGAACTTCTTTGATCTTTTCTTCCACCTGTGCGAGCAGATCGGTGATTTTGGACGGATCCTGGATCAGTTCCTTCGCTTCCTCAAGACCGGAATCGAGAACTTCTTTTGCTTTTTCGAGATTGATTTCGTTTGCCATTAGACAACCCTCCTTGATTTATTAAAGGATGATTTTTCCCCATTTGTCAATGAAATGGCATACAGCATGGTTTAAGGTTTTGTTTATTTCAGATTATTCTGAATCCACCCGGCCATATCATCATTGATCCGGTAATAGGTCATTGTGCCATGCCCGTAGATCCAGCCATAGGAAGGATGGACGTCCATCCAGAAGCAGAGACCTGCGCTGTTGCGCACACGGATCGTCCGCAGATCATCGGCGAAGGCATTATGGGCTTCCGCCTGCTGTGCCTCATCGATGCCGTCAAAGACTTCCGCCTGGAAATCATCATTGCCATAGGGATCAAGATCCATTGCCAGATCATAGAATTCATTCAGTGTTTCCCTGTCTTCAATCACGGCGCCTGTGACGCTGTTTCTGTTCCAGTCAGTTTCGGCAATCTCAGCGATGTCATCGGATGAGAGAATTCCCCATGTTTCAAACTGCTGCGCCATCGGGGCGCTGATGTTTGTCTGCTTGTGGATGTCATTGCAGAAGACGGCAGCTTTGAAAGTTCCGTTTTCTTTGACCAGATACACAGCCGGACAGACGCAGGGCGCGTATTCCAGCATTTCGGTTTCCGTTTCAGTGTCGCTGAGTGAGTAAACATCCCCTTCCTCATGGTTCAGCCATGCGCGGTGCTCACCGGCATAGCCCTGTGAAAGGATTTCCGGGATGCCGTACTTTGTCCATTGTGACGGTTCTTCCAGAACCTGGTAGAGACGGCCGTCGAGTTCAAAGGGAACCGGCTCGTCAATCACCGCATCCGATGGCTGGTCCTTTTTGAAAATATTCGGGAAAAGAAGCACTGCCGCCAGGCAAAGGGCGCCAAGGACAGCCAGTGCTCTGAACTGCCATTTTCCGTTCTTCTTTTCGGTCACCTGCGAAGCCTGCACGATCCGCGGCTCGATTTTGCCGACGGAGTCGAGAATCTCTTCCGGTTTCATACACTGTACCCCTCCTTTTCGAGATGTTTTCTGAGCCCTTCCCTTGTGCGGAAAAGAGCTGATTTGACTTTTGACTCACTGAAGCCGTACCGCTTTGAAATCTCTGAAACAGACTCAAAGAACCAGTAGCGGCGCACAAAGATGTTCCTTGGCTCATCGCCAAGAGTGTCAAGATAAGCGCTGATTGTCTGTGCCAGAAGATCGGCGTTCAGATCTTCTTCCGGTCCGCCTTTGGCCGGAACGCATTCCTCCATTTCCTTTGTCAGCTCAAAGTAAACGCCTTTTCTTTTTTCCGCGTTTTTCCTTCTGCACTCATCAATCGCAAGATGGCGGATGATCCGGCCGAGAAACGGAAACAGCCATGTGCGCGGCTCATAAGGCGGAATGGAGTGCCAGGCTTTGAGATAGGTGTCGTTTTCGCATTCCATGGCGGAGGCGTCATTTTCAAGGATCCTGTCCGCCAGGCTTCTCAGCTTTGAGCCATACCTGGCTGAGGTTTCTCTGATCGCGGATTCATCTCTTTTCAGATAAAGGTCAACAATTTCAGAATCTTCCATGACTCTTTCTCCCTTCACCCTTATAAGCGCAATCCTTACCGTTATGGTTGCGCAGTTTTCCGGAAAAGTCAAAAAAACAGGCCGCACATAAGTACAGCCTGTCTGAATCTTAAGAATGGATCAGTCCTCGCCGCCCGCGGCTTCGAGTTCTTTTTCCTGCACTGCCTGGATTTCGGGAATCATCGACAGCATCGGCTCGAGATCCATGCCGTGCAGTTTTCTGTCGACGTAATTCTTTGTGCACTGTCTGACCTGCGGCGAAAGAATCACAACGCCGATCAGGTTGGGTAACATCATCAGACCGTTGAAGGTATCGGAGATATCCCACGCCAGCTTGGCTTCGACAACCGAACCGGCAAGAACGATGACAGCGAACACAACCCGGTAGACCATGATCGCTTTTGTGCCGAAGAGATACTCAAACGCCTTGGATCCGTAGTGGCTCCATCCCAGAACCGTGGAGTAGGCAAACAGCAGGATCGCCAGCGCCACAAACGCGGCGCCAAGCTGGCCGAACTGGCTGGAGAAGGCCCAGGAAACCAGTGATGAGGAACCGACCGCTTCGGCTTCCGCAGTAAGCGCGCCTGTTTCCAGATTGACCGCGCCGCTGGTCAGGATGACCATCGAAGTCAGTGTGCAGACGATAACGGTATCGGCGAAGACTTCGAAGATACCCCACATGCCCTGTCTGACCGGCTCTCTGACGTTGGAGCTGGAATGGACCATGACCGAGGAGCCAAGACCCGCCTCGTTGGAGAAGACGCCTCTCTTCATGCCCATCTTCATCGCCATCGCGATGCCCGCGCCGACCACGCCGCCGGCGACCGACTTCATGGCGAAAGCGCCTTTGAAGATCGACACAAGGGCAGCCGGAATGGCGGTGACATGTGTCAGTACAATAATGAGCGCGCCGAGAAGATAAAGAATGACCATGAACGGGACAAGACGTTCCGTGAAAGCTGCGACTCTTTTTAAACCGCCGACAATGACCGCACCGACCGCGATGAACAGGAAGATGCCTGTCGCGATGCGGGGAATGCCGAAGGCTGTATAAACGTTGGAAACCATCGAGTTGACCTGCGACATGTTGCCGATGCCGAAGGAAGCGATGACGCAGAAGATGGAGAACAGCACCGCCAGCGCCGCCCCGACGCCCTTCATGCCGGGCTTCGCCCCAAGACCGTCCTTAAGGTAATACATGGCGCCGCCGCACCATTCATCTTCCGTATTCTTTCTCCGGTAGAGGATACCCAGGACGTTTTCGGAATAGTTGGTCATCATGCCGAAGAAGGCAATCAGGATCATCCAGAAGACAGCGCCCGGACCGCCTGTGGCGATCGCGCCGGCGACGCCGACGATATTGCCGGTGCCGACTGTTGCCGCAAGAGCCGTGCACAGAGACTGGAACTGGGAAATCGTTCTGTCCTTGGTGTGCTGGGTGATGTGCTCCTCTTTAAAAATGGCGCCGATCGTATGTTTCCACCAGTAGCTGAAGTGGGTGACCTGGAAGAACCCGGTCAGACATGTCATCAGCACACCGGTAAACCCGAGCAGCGCCAGCGCCGGCCATCCCCAGATCAGGCCGTTCAGTGTATCGTTGAATTTCGTGATTGTCTCAACCATGTTTCACTCTCTCCCCCGGCTGAAAAAAAACAGCCAAAAGTATTATAAAAACAACGCAATTCCCAAGGCAAGTGAAACTGTTTCAAAAAATGTAAATTCGTGCATGCAATTTTGCAGATTTATGAAAATATTTTCTTTTTCCCGGCCAAGCCGCCTTTACAAATCCGTGCAAATGTAAACTCCGCATATCCTCCGGTGATATAAATCACGCTTATGACGTGAAAAGAGTAGTATAATAATCTATTGTTAAATGGAGAAAACTATGACCGCAAAACAAGTCAAAACCCCGTGGATCGAACATCTGGGCGACATTCCCAGCCACCTGGACTATTTTGAAGGATCCATGTATGAGGCAGTCGAAAAGATTGCAAATGAGTACCCCAACAGCATCGCTTTTGATTTCATGGGCCGCTCAACCACCTACAGACGGATGATCGACGAGATCAACCGCTGCGCCAGATCCCTGCGCACCATCGGCGTCCGCCAGGGCGACAGAGTCACCATCGCGATGCCCAACTGCCCGCAGGCAATCTTCATGTTCTACGCCGTCAACGAAATCGGCGCCATCGCCAACATGATCCACCCGCTTTCCGCGGAAAAGGAGATTGAATTCTACCTCAACGCCTCCGAAAGCGTCACCGCAATCACCCTTGATCAGTTCTACCACAAGTTCGAAAAGATCAGGGCCAACACAAAGATCGTCAATATCATCATCGCTTCCGTCAAGGATGAACTCTCCCAGCCTTTAAGAACCGGCTACATGCTTACCGAAGGCAGAAAGATCCAGAAGATCCCCGCTGACGCGCCGGTCATCCGCTGGAAGCAGTTCATGAACCTCGGCAAGGCGTGCTTCTGGAATTATAAAGTGAAGACCGGAGCGGACGATACCGCTGTCATCCTGTATTCCGGCGGCACAACCGGAACCACCAAGGGCATCATGTTGACAAACAAGAACTTCAACGCCCTGGGCCAGCAGGTCATCGCGGCGAACCCGATGTTCCGTCCCGGCGACAAGATGCTGGCGGCGATGCCTTTATTCCATGGCTTCGGCCTTGGCGTCTGCGTGCACACAATGCTGTCGCAGGGCGGCCGCTGCATTCTGGTTCCCCGCTTCACCGCCAAAAGCTATGCGAAGCTGATCACCAAATACAAGTGCAACTTCATTGCCGGCGTGCCGACACTCTACGAAGCGCTGCTGAGACTGCCTTCCATGGAGAATGCTGACCTCTCAAGTCTTAAAGGCGTCTTCTCCGGCGGCGACTCGCTGTCCATTGAGCTCAAGAAGAAGTTCGATAAATTCTTAGCCGACCACAAGGCGGCAATCCAGGTCAGAGAAGGATACGGCACAACCGAAACCGTTACCGCCTGCTGCCTGACCCCGAGGGACAGATATAAAGAAGGCTCCATCGGCCTTCCCTTCCCGGACACATACATCAAGATTGTCAAGCCGGGCACCTATGAGGAACTGCCTTATGGCGAGGAAGGCGAAATCCTTCTGGCCGGCCCTACTGTCATGAAGGGCTATATGAACAATCCCGTCGAAACAGCCCAGACCCTGCGCGTCCATGACGACGGTCTGACATGGGTTTACACAGGCGACCTCGGCGTGATGGATGATGAAGGCTTCATCTACTTCAGAGGCCGCGCCAAGAGAATGATCATCTCCTCCGGATACAACATCTATCCCGCCCAGCTTGAAAACATTCTCGACGCCCATGAAAAGGTCCAGATGAGCTGCGTCATCGGCATCCCCGATCCTTACCGCATCCAGGCAGTCAAAGCCTTCGTCATGTTAAAGCCGGGCGTCCCCGCAAACGACGCCACAAAGCAGGAACTGATGGATTACTGCAAGCACCACATCGCAAAATACGCAATGCCGCGTGACATCGAATTCCGTGAGGAGCTTCCCAAGACGCTTGTCGGCAAGGTTGCCTACAGACAGCTTGAAGAAGAGGAACTCGCAAAAATAAAAGCAGCCGAAGAAGCTGCCAAAGCAAAGGAAGCGGAAGCCTCCGCAGCTGAATAAAAAAGCATTCCGGATCAGTTACCTGATCCGGATTTTTTAAACTTCATAATATCCAACCATCATCGCCGCTTCCGCCAGTTCATCCTTTGAAGTTTCACCTTCAATCCGGAAGGTATAAACGGAGTTGGCGGTTCTGTAGGTATAGAGGTCTTCCTGACTGTTTTCAACTGACAGGACGGTTGAGGTCCTTAAGGTATAAGCGTCTTCGGAGTTAAGATCCGCCACCCAGAAAAGAAACAGTCCTTCTCCTGTCCTGGCTTCAATCAGAACGCCCTTATGGCCTTTCATTCCATTGACTTTTCTGGAAGGATTGCCTGTAAATGAAATCAGTTCAGCCCTGTATCCTGTCACCATGTGATCTCTCCCCTTTTGTTTGCTCTGTATTCTTCCATGCGTTCATATGCTTCGTAATGCGCCCGGTTTTCCTCATAGAATTCCTTCATCATCTTACATGGAAACCGTTCGCAGTCCCCGCAGCAGATAATCCCTTTTCTTCTGCAGCAGGAAACCGGCGGACATTCATTGCCCTCAGGCCAGACGCTCCTGCGGCAGCCGGGGCATTTTCCCGTTTTTAAATCAGCGCATTCACCGCAGTCCACGCCGCAGTATGCAATCATTTCATTTATTGTATTCATTCTGCCTGTATTGTCTCACAATACACAGGGCTTTGCGTATGACTCATTCTCATTTTGCGTTTCGGCACAGCGAAAAGAGCCTCCCGTTAACGGGAAGCTCCTGCATGCATTATTCAGTACTGTCTGTGCAATATGATCAGCCGTTATGAGCAGCCAGATGCTTCAGGACAAGAGAAGAAACGTAATCTTCGCCTTCCTGCCATTCATCATAAAGGTTTACGAGAAAACCGTGGCGGCTGTTTTCAAAGCAGCGGTATGTCGTCTCAACACCTGCGGTCTGCAGCAGTTCATAATATCTTTCTGCTTCCGGCTTCAGGTTATCCTGACCGGCGGTGATGATATCAGTCGGCATCAGGCCCTTCAGTTCATCCGGTGATGAGAGCGCAAGGGAAATATCATGATTCGCCCTTTCCTCAAAAACACGGTTGTAGAAGAAACCGTAATATTCTGTGTCCATCCCGCGCGCGTCAAGGGCGCCCAGGTCAAAAAAGACTGGAACGTCAATCTCTATTACGAAAGAGCGGTGGCGGAAAACGGAAAGCCTTCCGACTGCATTAAATGCGGCAAGTGTGAAAGAGTCTGTCCCCAGCATCTGCCGATCTGTGAGCTGCTCACCAGAGTCACGGCTGAATTTGAACAGTAAGCAATCCTGTGTATCATTTCTGAAGCACCGGCACAGCCGGTGTTTTTCTGACGGAACACCGGCCGAAAACAAAACCCTCACAAATCTTGCGAGGGTTTTCATCTTTGGCAATCTGATTCTGTTATGAATCCGGTATTACAGGTGGAGAACTCTTTCCTTGATTTCCTGGGTTCTGCCCTGGTTCCAGTACTGGGTGCCGATGTAGCCGCAGGTGCGTCTTGCGACGTTCATCTTGTTCTGGTCGGTGTTGCCGCAGTTCGGGCAGGTCCAGATCAGCTTGTGGTGCTCATCCTCTTTGATCTGGATTTCACCGTCATATCCGCACACCTGGCAGTAGTCGCTCTTGGTGTTGAGCTCGGCGTACATGATTGTCTTGTAGATGTGCTTCATGATCGCCAGGACTGCCTGGATGTTGTTCTGCATGTTGGGAACTTCGACATAGGAGATCGCTCCGCCCGGGGAAAGCTTCTGGAAGCGTGCTTCCTTGGTGAGCTTGTCAAAGGCGTTGATGTTCTCTGTCACATGAATGTGATAGGAGTTTGTGATGTAGTTCTTGTCAGTGACGCCTTCGATGATGCCGAATCTTTCCTGCAGGCACTTGGCGAACTTGTAGGTTGTGGATTCCATCGGTGTGCCGTAAACGGAGAAGTCGATGTTTGTGGCAGCCTTCCACTTCGCGCAGGCGTCGTTCATGTGCTGCATGACTTCCAGGCCGAACTTTTCGCCTTCCGGCGTTGTGTGGGAAAGGCCTGTCATATACTTCACGCACTCGCACAGACCGCCATATCCCAGGGAAATGGTGGAATAGCCGTTATAGAGCAGCGGGTCGATGACTTCGCCCTTCTGCAGTCTGGCGATGGCGCCGTTCTGCCAGAGAATCGGAGCGACGTCGCTCGGTGTGCCCTTGAGACGGTTGTGACGGATCATGAGAGCGTCATAGCAGAGGTCGAGTCTTTCATCGAAGATCTGCCAGAACTTGTCCATATCCCTGCCTGAGGAGCAGGCGATATCGACCAGGTTGAGGGTAACGACGCCCTGGTTGAATCGTCCGTAATACTTGTGCTTTGAAGGATCATAGTTGCCGGCGTGTTCGGGATTGCCGAATGTGCCGGTGTCTGTGAATCTGTCCGGAGTCAGGAAGGAACGGCAGCCCATGCAGCCATAGACGTCGCCCTTGTATTCCTTCATCATCTTCGCGGAGATGTAGTCCGGAACCATTCTCTTGGCTGTGCATTCAGCCGAGAGCTTTGTCAGATACCAGTATTTGGAATCCTCGTGGATGTTGTCCTCATCAAGAACATAGATCAGCTTCGGGAAGGCCGGTGTGATGTAGACGCCCTTCTCGTTCTTGACGCCGAGCATTCTCTGCTTCAGCATTTCCTCAATGATGAGGGCCAGGTCATCTCTTGTCTGGCCTTCTTCCGCTTCATCAAGATACATGAAGACTGTGACGAACGGAGCCTGGCCGTTGGTGGTCATGAGAGTGATGATCTGATACTGGATTGTCTGCACGCCGGTTTCGATTTCCTTGCGGACTCTCTTTTCGGCGATGATATTGACCTTTTCGTTGTCGACGTCGATGCCGGCAGCCGCGAGTTCCTCGGCGACCGCTCTTCTGTGCTTCTGTCTGGAAACCTCAACGAACGGTGCCAGGTGGGTCAGGGAAACCGTCTGGCCGCCGTACTGGTTGGAAGCGACCTGGGCAATGATCTGGGTGGCGATATTGCAGGCGGTCGCGAAGCTGTGCGGCTTTTCAATCGCGGTTTCGGAAATGACCGTTCCGTTCTGCAGCATGTCCTCGAGGTTGATCAGGCAGCAGTTGTACATCGGCTGGGCAAAGTAGTCGGCATCATGGAAATGGATGATTCCCTTTGTGTGGGCTTCCCAGATTTCCGGCGGCAGAAGGAATCTGCGGGTGATATCCTTGGAAACCTCACCGGCCATATAGTCACGCTGGGTGGAGTTGACGGTCGGGTTCTTGTTTGAGTTTTCCTGCTTGGCCTCTTCATTGGTGCGGCCGATCAGGGTCAGGATCTGCTTGTCGGTTGTGTTGGCCTTGCGGACAAGAGCTCTTTCATAACGGTATGTGATGTAGTTATGGGCGACCTGATAGATTCTGGCTGCCATGAGCTCATTTTCAACCATGTCCTGGATTTCCTCGACGGATACGGCTCTGCCGAGGTTCATGCATTTATCGACAACTGCCTTTGTGATTCTGGCAATTTCTTCTTCGTCTGTGCGCTTTGCAGGTTCTGTGGCCGCGTTTGCCTTGCGGACCGCGTTCTCGATTTTGAATGAATCGAAGGTGACTTCCTCACCGCTTCTTTTGATTACTTGCATATTAAAACACCCCTTACATTCAGAAAGGTTGGATTTCCAACCTTTCTTAACAATACCAAGATTATAGTATTTCACATTGCTTCGCAAGTGCTTTGAATCAAAAATTCCGGTGAAAATTCATGAAAGTTTTTTCTTCCTGAAAAACACTGAAACATTGCGAAAGATCGCACAACTGACCTCAGTTCAGTCCCATTTCCGCAAAGATATTTTCAATATAATATCCCCAGAAAGTGTCCCCTGCCTTCTGCCTCCAGAGCCTTCTGCCCGCCTCATCAGCGAGATCTTCGGCACTCTGTCTGTCGCCTGAGAAGCAGGCGGCGTTTAAGGCGATGGCGAATTCCGTCATGCAGGCCCGCTCGGTTTCATCCTGCGTGGCTTCACTCACAATGGAGACGACCATCCTCTCCACCGTTTCAGCGAAGCGGTCGAATGATTCCTGTTCTTTGATGCCGAGCTTTTTCTTCTCATAGATGAAATCAGTTTCAGACGCGGCGAGAGTTATCATACCATACTGCAGCGGATATACGGCAAGAGATTCTGAACAAATATCCGTAAGGCCGTCCGATACGGCAGTATGTTCCAGATGCGAGTGGCCGCTCATGACCAGGGTAACCCCGTATTTCTTCAGCATATGCTCAACCGCCTCATGGTTGTTGATGACATAGCCGTTGTACATCATCGAGTTCTGAACCAGCACGTTCTGATGGCTCATCACCACAACCCGGATTCGCTCTTCCTGCGCTTTTGCCAGAAGAGGTTCTGCCCATGTCAGTGTCTCCGCTGGAATGTATCCTCTTTCTTCCGGCACATTGGCGTCCAGTGTCAAAAGCCAGAGATCATCCGCCAGAGACGCGATATAGGAAAGCGAGGCGCCATCGCGGTATAAAGCATCCTCATAGCCATAAGGTCCCATCACTTCCGCAAAAGCCTGCGGAGAAATCTGCTCCACCGGTTTTGCCTCATTGCCGAAGTATTCACAGGCGTAAGCGTAATTGATGTCATGGTTGCCGGGAATCACATAAACAGGAATGCCTGCCGCTTCCACCTGCGCAAGCACCTGCGCGATTTCCTTCAGCGACACCAGTTCGCCATTGAATGTCAGGTCACCGGCCAGCAGTAAAGCGTCCGGTTTTTCTTCTATGGCTCTTTCTTTGAGCGCTTCGAGAATGGCTGTGCTTTCCTCAAACAGCTTGCCGTCATTGGTTGCCATCAGCTTCGCGAAGATTTCAGATGAAGAATCATAAAGCGTTTCAGATAAATGATGAAGGTCGGTGGCGGCCATCAGTCTGACTTCCTCTTTCGTATTCACCGGTTCACTCTCCTCTCTTTCATGGGCGGCGCAGCCTGAAACAGCGCAGAAGGCCAGCGCGCACATGAGTGTCTGTATCATTCTGTTTTTAAACTCTCCCCGGGAAAACATGTACCCATTATAAGCCAAAAATCACCACGCAGGCATTTTATGCCCTGATCTCCGGGATTCATGCCATAATGAATCCATGCGATATCAAAAAGATTACCAGAAAATCTCACTGGCGGGTCTCGGCACCACCCAGTTCTGGTCTTCCGCTCCGCCGGAAGCTCTTTCCTGTGTGCGTGAGGCGCTCGGCAGCTATGGTCTGACATTAATCGATACCGCCGAAATGTACGCGTGCGGCATGTGCGAAAAACGTCTGGAAAAAGCTCTGCGGGACATTCCCCGCGATTCATATTATCTGCTTGATAAAGTCCATCCCGAAAGCGTCATGAAACACCGCCTGAGGAAAAGCGTGACGGATTCGCTGCAAAGAATGCGAACGGATTATTTCGATCTCTACCTTCTGCACTGGCGTGAAGACGTGAACCTTGAAGAGTTTGTGGATGAGATTGAAGAAATCCGCAGAGAAGGCCTGATCAGGGAATGGGGCGTGTCCAATTTCGATATCCATGACATGAAGGATCTGCTGGCAATACCGGGAGGCGAAAACTGCTTCTGCGATCAGATCCTCTACAACCTCATGACCAGAGGTCCGGAATATGATCTTCTTCCGTTTTTAAGAGAGCATGGAATCATGCCGATGGCCTATTCTTCCCTTGGCTCGGCTTACCGCTCTGACGCCAGCGTTAGAAAAAATCCGGTGATTCAGAAAATCTGTGAGGAAAACGGCATCACCCGCCAGGCGCTCATGCTGGGGTTTGTGACAAGGTTCAATGACTGCCCTGCCCTTTTCTCAACTTCATCGCTTTCGCATTTAAAAACAAATCTGGCTTTCGCGGACTTTGACATCATGCCTTACATGGACGCCATCGACCGTGAGTTCCCGCCTCCTTCCAAAGCGGAGCCTCTGGACAAAATCTGAGCATAACGAAAAGAACCCGCAGGTTCTATTCTTCTGTCTTATCTGAGGTCTCTGACGCCTGTCTCCAGCATCTCCAGCTGCCATAATGTCTGCTCATGGGTGACCAGCTGCGGCTTTCCGTTTCTGATTGTTTCATACAGAGCGTCATAGTAATATCCGTAGTCGCCTTTGACGGAAACGACCTTTTCCTCATGGAAGCCGTCTTCGTCATAATATCTCAGCGTGCCGTACTGATCGGGCGTGTCGACGCCGAAGTCGGAATGGCCTTCGGGCAGGTAGAACTTCTTGAGGTCGGCTTCCTGTCTGTCTTTGTAATACTTCTCAAACATGCCCTTTTTGCCATAGACAATGAAGGAAGGTCTTTCTTTGACGCGGAAGTAGGAGGACTTGACGGAAACCTTGAGGATGCCGTAGTAAAGGTCCAGATCAAAGTAATCGTTCATTCTTCCTTCGCCTAAAAGCTGTCTGACGTCATAGTGGACATGATCCGGTTTGCCGAAATAGGAGATAACCTGATCAAGCGTATGGCAGCCGTGTCCGTAGAGGTAGCTGAAGGCGGGATGGAACTCCTTCACGGATTCAGGAATTTCGGGACGGTAATAGTCGAAATGCATTTCCAGTTCAAGAAGATCGCCCAGTTTTCCCGATTCAATGACCTTCTGCACGGTCAGGAAATCGGAATCGAATCTTCTGTTCTGATAGCACTGCAGCATGAGTCCCTTTTCATCCGCCAGGGCAAACAGTTCCTTTGCCTGCTCACTTGTTTCGACGAAAGGCTTTTCGCAGACGCAGTTCTTTCCGGCTTCGAGAACCTTCCTGATGTAGTCATAGTGCAGGTTATGGGGAAGGGTGATGACGATCACATCGATTTCGGGATCATAAAGAACATCATCCAGATTGTCGGTATAGGTGACGCCCTCAATTCTTGCCCAGTCCTTCTTGTTCAGGTTTCTTGCCCAGATCTTTCTGATTTCGATGGTGTCCCTTCTTGTCAGGATAAAAGGCGCGTGGTAGCGGTTGGTGCTTTTGCCGTTGCCGATAAATCCGATTCTTAATTTGTCACTCATATTTCAGCTCTCCTTCCTGTGTTTATTTCACAAGGGCCGCGGAAGAAACCCCGCCCTTGAATCTGTGCATTCCATACAGCATGGTTCCCAATAATGCGTATTCGCCGATATCCCTGACATGAATCAGGTCGGGGATGTCCTTTTCTTTCATATACTTCTTCAGCTCTTCCTTCAGCTCATCCATATCCGGCGTCAGCGCGCTGCGCACCAGGATCACTTCCGGCGCGAATTCAGAGATCGCCGCGGCCAGATAGAAGACCACCGCCCTTTTCACGTCCGCCGGCGTCACTTCACTGAATGAGTCCGCGAATTCGGGAAACTGCATTCTGAAGATCGGATCCAGTTCGCCTGCCATCTGGTTTCTGCCGTTGACCGGCATGCCGCGGTAGACGGTTCCGGTTCCTCCGCCCATCGTACCGGCCGGCTGCGAGTGGTAGCAGACAATGTCATACTTTCCCTGCTGGGCATAATAGCCATAGGCCACGGCCACCGTGTTATGGAAGACATAGACCGGCAAGCCGCAGTGTTCACTGAGGCTTTGGGAAAGCTCCTCATAATCCACCCGTTTCACTTCGGATTCCCCGGTCAGAATACCGGGCACGGAAATGGAGACAGCGTCCACTCTGAATTTCTGACGGATGGCTCTTAACTGGGTGTCGAGAATATCGATAATATCCTGGCGGGAATTCTGTTCCTTGATGACTTCCTCGGTGAAGATCACATTGCCGGCTTCATAAAGACGCTGGTAATAGCGGGTGCTGTCACGGTCATGAACCATATTGATGACAAACATGACGGCGCTGGTGTCGATGTCGCGCATGAGTTTCGCGATCGCGATCTCTTCCTTTGTGGTCTGTTTCTTCGCAAGCTCCGCCTGCACAAACTGAATGACCGCTCCGGCGTCATAGGACGCGAAGGCCGCTGCCGGAATGGCAAGGACAAGACGGGGTTCAAACACTTCCTTCGCCTTCTTCAGCTGCCAGGCAATCTGAGGCGCCAGAAGAATCACGTCGGCGTCAAAACCGTGCTTGTGGATTTCTGAAAAAGCCGTGGCGCTGAACGTATAATCCAGGGAAAGCGTTGAAGCCGCCTCATTGAGCTTTTCCGCGAAGAAGCTTGTGGTGAAGCCGCTGGTGCAGCTGAGAAGAATATTGACGGACGTTCTGCCTGTGTGTTTCTTCAAGGCGTCCATCATCTCCTGAAACAGCCCTTTGGCGTGTTCTTCCTCTTTCAGTTCAAAATGCAGGAAAAAGTAATTCTCGTGGGTTTCATGATCCGCCAGCCGCAGTTCCGCGATATCGCACTCAAGGTGGTAGATCTGCACTTCGCCGTCGCTGCATTCTGAAGAAATGATGACATGATCCTCATTCTCCTGCGAAATGGCGCAGTCCTCCCGCTGCTGCGAAAGGATCCATTCTGTATATTCTCTGCTGTTCATAAATAACTCCGCTGCTGATTACATTATACAGTGGGAATGCGCAATCCCCGGATGAAAAAACGCGGAGTATCCGCGTATATGCTCAGAGGCCGAAGAAACCGGGCAGTTCAGCGCCTGCCTCGAAGTGGTATTTCACAATGCCGAGATCCGTGTCCGTGTGCACGCCAAAACCGGTCTTCACCTCCACATTGCCGTCTTTGTAAAGGAATGTGAATTTCTGCTGGTTCATTGCCGTCGGAGCCAGGGACGCCGCGTAAACGCCGTCCGTGAACCATCTGGGCACATTTCCTTCCGCTTTGTAAAGTTCGCCGAGTTTCTTTCCCTTGTGCGCTGTTCCCTGAGTCTTTCCATAGCCGAGGGCGATCACCATGACCAGCTTCTCTCCCTTTTCAATCACAAAAGCTTCGGGAATCTTTTTAAAAGTCAGCGCCACCCAGCAGGTGTTCAGTCCGAGCTGCTGTGCTTTGAGCACAAGCTTTTCGCCATAGTAGCCGCACTTTTCAGCGAGATCTTTTCCTTTCGGGCCGATCAGGGCGATGTAATTGCTCACACCGGAAAAGCTGCCGTAGCGGGCAAGGGCGCCGCTGAACGCTTTGGGCTCGTTTGTGACCAGCTGCAGATGCAGACCGGTGCTGAGGTTGATGTCTTCGATTTCCTTTGTCAGTTCCTCATAAGCTTCTTTGCTTAAAGGCTTTTCAAGATAGGAGCGCACAGAGTGTCTGGCCTCCATTGCTTCGTTCAGTGTCATTGTCATAAGAGAAAAACTCCTTTGGCATCAGTATAAGCCAAAGGAGTCTTCAGGTGGGATTACCTGCTTCCGTATTCGAGTTCATATTCATTGAGGGTTCCGGAAGACGCGGAGAATTCCGCCTCCCCTTTTGCGTCTTCAAGAGTGAACTTCACCTTGTAATATGATTCTTTCTTTTTTGTTTTCCGGGTGACTTTGATGTTTTCAGCCTCAGGGAATTCTTTCTTCAGCAGCTGAATCACTTCCTCTTCTTTGAGTTTGAATTCCTTTTCATGGACTTCCTGAAGGCGTTCATATTCATACTCTCTGAGACTGCCGTCCTCATTGAATGTGACTTCGATCTTTCCTTCCTGTGAGCGGTATTCCAGTTCCCTCTCCCCGTCCTCTTCCTCATTTTCAATCAGGGCGTATTCTTCCGGTACTATTGTGCGGCCGGCTTCTTCCGCCTCTTTTTCACTGAGGGCGAAAACCAGAAGACTTAAGGCGGCACTGAGCGCTGTGCCGAGCAGTATCACATGTTTCATCATGACTTCCTCCTTTCACCCATACAATGCGCGGGATGATTTTTTTATTGCACAGTCTTCAAAAAAAATACCGTAAATGTAAAATGATAGCGGAAGGTACTGAACATGAGCGAAAAAAATACTGAAATGATGAGTGACCATGAGCTTCTTGCGGAACTGGTGGAAATGAACCGGAAGAAACAGACAATGAATATGATTATGCTGGTGCTGGGCGTCATCGCCCTTGCGGCGGTGATCATTACCGCGGTGATCATGGTGCCGCGGATGATTCAATCCCTGAACAGCATAAACACCTCAATGGAAACCGTGGACAAACTTGCGGCGGAGATTGAAACCTCACTGACGGAAGTTGACAAGATTGACTTTGACACACTGAACAGCGCGATCACCGATTTCTCGAAAGTGGTCGGCGCCCTCTCTAAGTGGTTCCATTAATACTGACGAAGCGCCATGTGCGCTTTTTTCTTTTGAAATGAAAACAGCAGTCATGATGGCTGCTGTATCATTTCTCATTTGTAATCGAATCCGCTGGGCTCGTTGAGCGGCTTTTCCAGCAGTTCGGGATTTTCGAAAATATGGCGGATCAGCTTGAGGCTTCTGGCGAAATAGAAGCCGTCGGCGATTCTTTCGTCCAGGGTCGCGCCGATATCGATGACATCGCGGATTTCCTTATGACCGTCCTCCATGAGGATTTCCTCTTTGTGCAGGGTGCCGATCGTGACCATGATCGAGTTGGTGCCATAGTTGTTGAGGTGGTGGTAAACCGCCGGACACTTGATCGAGCCGAGGTTGGAAACCAGGATGGTCGAATAGTTCGGATCGCCTTCGGTGATGAAATCAGGGTTCTTGCCCCAGAAATCCAGATAGCGGATCAGGCGGACGCTGCCGGCCAGAAGAGGACGCGGCAGGGCGGCGAACTTGTCGAGCAGTTCATCGACGCCGCCGGTGGCGTGTTCGCTCTTTCTTGCCTCGGACACATCGCCGATGATCTTCTTTGAAACATCAAAAACAGTATCGGTATCGCCCGGCACCAGGAACATGAGCGCTTCCTCGGCGCTGTCGGCGAATCTTCTTTTCGCGACAAATGAGAGTGAAATCTCATTTCTTTCGTAAATGCGGTAGCCCTGGATGAACCGGTTCATGAGCGGTCTTTCCCGGACCATTCTGGCAAGGGCGGTGATGGCGCAGTGGAAGATTGTGATCTTTCCTTCTGTTTTCCCCTCGTTCTGCTTTGCCAGCCACGCCATCAGGTTGGTGGCGTCAATGGTGTCGTTCAGGTAAACTTCGGCTTCTGTCCGTTTCGGCATCAGTGCCGTCATGACTGTCTGCAGTCCCGGCGCGTTGACTTTCTTTCCGTCTTTTCTGTCGCCCCAGGCAACTCTTTTCGCATTCTTCATCTTATTTTCCTCCGGTTGCGGCGGTTCAGCGGGAACCGTCACGCCGCGGCGCTCCGCGGATTTTCTGGCTGGATTCTGCAGTGATCTTTGTCACGCGTTTTCTTCTTCCTCAAGCACGTGATAGGCCACTTTGCCGACAAGGGTTTTGGGCAGATCATCACGGAAGACTATCTCTTTGGGCAGCGCGTAGGCCGCGACTGATGTTTTGAGATGATCCATGATTTCCTTCTTCTTTTCCTCTGAGGGTTCAAGACCGTCCTCAAGGACGACATAGGCCATGACCTTCTGCCCTCTTCTTTCGTCCCTGACGCCGATGACGCAGCAGATCAGCACACCTTCGACTTTGTCGATCTCCTCCTCGATGATTTCGGGATAGACATTGTAGCCGTTGGTGATGATCATCCGCTTCATGCGGCGGCAGAAATAGATATAGTCATCTTCGTCCATATAGCCAACGTCGCCTGTGTAAAGCCATGTGTCCCCATCGCCTCTTTTCCGCAGTGCTTTGGCTGTTTCTTCTTCATTGTGAAGATAGCCGAGCATGAGTGTGGGGCCCTTGAGGACGATTTCCCCTTCTTCACCTCTGGGCAAAGTCTCATCGGTGCCGGGTTTCACGATGTCGTAGGTGATATCAGGGAACGCGAGTCCGATGGAATGTTCCCGGTAAGTGTCTTTGGGCGTCAGGCAGGAGGCGGTGACGCATTCAGTCAGGCCATAGCCTTCCCGCACCTGGATCATTGCGCCGTGTTCATGCAGGAAACCATCGATTCTGCGCTTGAGCTCCACGCTCAGCGAATCGCCGCCGCAGAACATTCCAAGCAGGAAGGAAAGATCTCTGTTCTTCAGACCTTCCGCATGCAGCAGCGCCTCGAAGATGGTCGGAACGCCGGCGATATAGTTCGGTTTTCTTTTTAAAAGCGTTTCGGTATAGGTCTTGATATTGAACGTCGGCATCAGGATACATCTGGCGCCATGGGTCAGGATGCAGTGGATATTGACGCCAAGCCCGAAGCCGTGGAACATCGGCATGCACGCCAGCATGCTCAGGCCCGGCTTAAAGCTGACCTGCAGATATTCAATGGCCGAGACTGAAAGAGCGTTGAAGTTATAATCCGAAAGACACACCCCTTTGGGTTTGCCGGTGGTGCCGCCGCTGTAAAGAATGACCGCGGTTCTGTTTTTATCAAACTTCACTTCCGGCAGCTTCACCGGATGGTCTTCCTCAAGATATTTCTGCCATCTGACATCCCCTTCAAGAGGATATTTCAGAAAAGGCCTGCCCGCTTTGGCGATATAGGCAATCTTCAGATGCAGCGGCAGCTCATCCTGGATTCTGGCGCACAGCACAAGCACCTCATGGTCCGCTTCTTTGATCGCTGCCTTCACCTTTTCATAGAACATGTCGGGAACCAGAATAAACCGGCTTTGGGCAAGGTTGAGATAATATGTGATCTCCTTCTGCGCCGATAAGGGATGGATCATGTTGGCAACAGCGCCGATTCTGCTCAAAGCATAGAAAGCGTCGACTGTCTGGGGCAGGTTGGGCATACAGACTGTCACCGCGTCCCCCGGCTTTACGCCGAGAGAGACAAAAGCGGCCGCCGCTCTTGAAATCCTGGCCATCAGCTGCGTGTAGGTGACGGTTCTACCATAGAACTCGTAAGCGGGCTCACGGGGATACTGCGAAGCCGTCTTTGACACCAGCTGGTACATGGTGATTTCAGGATATGTCAGCACGGTACCGCCGTGATTCTCTGTGTGTGTCTGCTCATTGACCATACCCGGTTATTTTACCACAGTTTCATTTGCACAATCGCAAAAGCGCACCGCCCTGTCCATCATGCAAATGTATGCGGGAAATGCTGTTCACATCCGCCTGATCAGCTCAAGCGTCTTCCTGTACGCTTTTCTGCTTTCGGGGAAAACCGGCAGGCATGAATATCCGTGCATCATGTTTTTCTCAATTTCCAGATGCAGTTTCTGTTCATTTCCGGCTTTTGCGAACGCTCTTCTGTAAGTGACGGCGTTGCCCGCCAGCATCTCCTCACCATAGAAGATGTATGTTTCCGGGGCTTTTGAAAAGTCAAAGCAAGCCGGTGTGAGCAGCCACGATGGCGCGCTTTCCCCCTGCGGTATCAGTTTTTCTGTCATCCTGAGATCCGCTTCCGAAAACAGCGGATCCTTTTGCGCGTACTTCCGCATTTCCTCCCAGTCTGCCTCATTGTCCGGGGTCCCGCCGGGCGAGTGGGCAATGACAAGGCCGGGCAGCGGGATGTTCAGCTTTTCATGATTGATACAGGAGATAATTTCAAGCGCGTGGTATCCGCCCATGGAAACGCCGGATATGGCGATCTGATCCGCTTCAAAATGTTCAAGCATACGTTCATAGATGTCCGTGAGATATGCCACGGTTTCCTGAAGCGGAACTTCAGTACAGGCAGGATAAACCGGATACCAGGTTTCAAGACCTGTGTCCAGGGCGTACTTCACCGCCATCCCACGCTGCGTGCGCCAGCTGTTGGTGACGCCTCCGTACAGGTAAAGAACCGCTTTACTGTGGCTCTGAAGATGACGGGGACGGATGATCAGACAGGGCCTTTCAGTGCCCGGGGCATGAAGAAAATCCGCTTTGGAGCTGCGGGGCATCGAAAAACGGAAGCTGCTGTTTTCCTGATCAGCCCGCTTACGGCAGGCTTCATAATCAGCGAAAGATCCTCTTCCCGGCTTTATGGCTCGTAAAAGCGCCATGGCAAGATTTCCTGAAACGCTCATATCTTTTCCCTCCTCAAAGAAGTGTGCACAGCCATGCGCAAAGCAGACTGCCGGCGACGGTCATGATGATCTGCCTGATCTGCTGGACGCGGTTGTATCCGAAATTCCTCCACCCTTCACATCCTTCCGTTTCCGGAAAGCAATGCTGGAAGAAATGTGTCTTTGTCAGCAGGAACCAGTCAAGGCAGATGATGTCGAACGCCTTGATGCCAAGACCGATGGTCAGAAAACGGAGAGCGAAAGAAGTAAATGTGAATCCCCTTTTCATTCCATCCAGACCTGCGTAAATAAAGATCCCCGCATAGCCGGCAATCAGCAGAATGAAAATGACATATCCGCAGATTCGCTTCAGGTTCATCGGCGCTTCGTCAATCTTCCTGAGCCGCGGCTCCAGTTTTTCCTGCACATCCTCAGGAAAAAAGGAAGCCAGCCTTCTGTCCGGCATGGTCAGGGTAAGACCCCGGATGGAGAAAAACAGCAGCGCGCAGCCGGCAAGCGTGAGAATGAAGGTCATGGTTCTCTCCTTTCGGTTATTCTGAACTAACTGAAATATACAACAGCGCCTTTTCTTTTTCAATTCCACAAAAAAAGGCATGCGGACATGCCTTCGGGTGTGGACTGGTGAAGCGCTCAGACGTTGAGCCTTGTGACCTTGTCGCCATAGATGGCGTCGGTGGTGCCGTCTTCGGAAATGACGATGGCGGTGAGCTTCTGGCCCAGTTCCGCCCTTCTTCTGATGTAGTTGAGGGAGGAATTGAAGCGCGCGCCTCTTGCGGTGGTGCCTTTTAACGCGTCGCCGTCCAGAATTGCCCCGATGCAAAGGCAGCTGCAGCGGGTGTCCACGAGCAGCGCTCCGTCAATCGAGACAAAGCTCGGCAGCATCTCTTTATGATGATCCAGGGAAATCGGGGAAATGCCGATGCCGACTTTCGCCGAAGTTAGCCGTTCGGTTTCGGCGGCGATATCCTCATTCTTTCCGAAGATCAGAATGGTTCCGTATTTCTGACGGGAAGCGTCAATGATGAGATTTGAGATTCTGCTCAGTTCGACCGGCGACAGCATCGGGTCGACCGATTTCATGATATCCGACACATCGACGTCCGCCTTTCTCTCGACATTGATGTGGTAGCGGGCGTTGTGGTAGGAAAGCTTCCTGTCTCCTTCATAGGCGATGCGCCAGGAAAGGTGTCCCTTGATCTTGATTTCGCATTCGTTGGGGAAGGCGCGCTTGTCGCTTAAGCCCCTGACCTTGCCGGTTTCATCGACGATCAGCGCCAGCGTGTCGTTGGAAAGCTCAAGCAGCTTGCGGATCTGCCGGTGGTTTTCCGGTGCGAAGGCAACCGGTTCGCTGAAGGCGACCTGCAGTCCCTGCTTGAGTGTCCGCTTGCCGGCTCTGGTGCCGTTGCGGGGAACGATGACGCGGGAGTCGGCGTATTTCTTTTCATAGGTTTCGGCGGAGAGGTTCTGCAGGAAATTGAGGTCGAGATGATAGAAGCCATAGAAGAATTCGACCATTCCGCCGGAAATGATCAGGTCATACATGTGGCCGATGGAAACCCGGCGGATGCCGTAGAAGTACAGCTGCTTGTAGACCTCTTCCCAGAAGGCTCTTGTGACAAACTGCAGAGGATTGATTCCCGATCCGCAGTAGTCGAAGATCACGAAGATGTTGTCCTGATACCAGGTGTAGGAATTTTCGAAATTGGGAATTTCAGTGACATTGTGGATGACGCTTTCGGCGATTTCCCGGGAGCGTCTTGTCAGGGTCGCGACATGGTAGCCGTTGTTGAGCCCCTCCTCCTCGCTCATCTGAACCGTCGAAAAATGGATCCTGAAATCCGGGATGTCGCGGGGATTGTCATAGAGATGTTTCAGCAGGTTATTGTAAAGCTCTCTGATGCGCAGAAACGTGTCTTCGGGCGCTGACGTTTCATCCTGCGCCAGAGTGATCCAGTAATTATTTTCCATATGGTTTTTCTCTTTCCTGTCAACATCATTATACATTTGAAACGCTTTTCTTCAAAAAAACATGCGTCATGTGCTGACGCATGTCTGCTTACATTTCCACCAGTTCCGCCAGTTCCAGACAAAGCTGTTCTGTTTTCTCCCAGCCCAGGCAGGGATCGGTGATCGACTGGCCGTAGCAGCCGCCGCCGGGCGCCTGGTTTCCGTCGACCAGATAGCTTTCAATCATCAGGCCTTTGACCAGCGATCTGACCTCGCTGCTGCAGCGGCAGCTGTAGAGAACATCACGGGCGATGCGGATCTGCTCGTTGTAACGCTTGCCGGAATTGGCGTGGTTGCAGTCGACGATGACCGCCGGGTTGGCCAGCTTTGTTTCGGAGTAGATATCGTATAAATGCCTGAGGTCCTCATAGTGGTAGTTGGGCATCGAGTTGTTGAATTTGTCGACGTAGCCTCTTAAGATCGCGTGGGCCAGCGGATTGCCGGGCGTGCGCACTTCCCATCCCCTGTAAACAAACTTCTGGGGTGACTGGGCCGCGGTGATGGCGTTCATCATGACCGAAAGATCGCCGCCGGTCGGATTCTTCATGCCGGCCGGAATGCCGATGCCGCTGGCGGTGATGCGGTGCTGCTGGTCCTCGACGCTTCTGGCCCCGACCGCCACATAGCTCAGCAGATCGGAGAGATAGGCGTGGTTTTCCGGATACAGCATTTCCTCCGCGCATGTGAAGCCGGTCTTGACCGCCACATCGGTATGGAGCTGGCGGATCGCGATAATCCCTGCCAGCATATCCTCACCCTTGCTGGGATCCGGCTGGTGCAGCATACCCTTATACCCGGTGCCTTTGGTTCTCGGCTTGTTGGTATAGACGCGGGGAATGAAGAACAGACGGTCCTTCACCTTTTCCTGCAAACCCGCTAAGCGCTCCATATATTCAAGAACAGCGTCCTCGCGGTCGGCCGAACAGGGACCGATCACCAGCAGCAGCCTCTTATCTTCGCCTTTAAAGATTGCCTCGATCTGCTGATCTCTTTTTTCTTTAAGCTCTTTGACTTCATTGCTGAGGGGGAACAGTGATTTCAAAGCGTCCGGATTGGGAAGCTCACGGATCATTTCCATTTTCATTTCCATATGAAACCTCTTTCTGAAAATTAACGTTACTCGCTTTCAGCTCAGATTACAAGAGAATTATTTCTGAAGGAACAGCCAGTCCTTCAGAAACTGCAGGGCGGTGGCGCTGTCCACCATCCAGGCTTTGTTTTCATCAGTCAGAGAAACCGCCGAAGCGATGCCGACCACCTTCCCTTTCGCATTGACCACAGGCGAACCTGAGATGCCCTGCCTTAAAGGCATCGTGATCCCGGTATATGTCAGGCCGCCTGTGTAGACCGCCTGCACGCCGTTGTAGGTTCCTTCCAGCATTGTGAGTTTCTGATCGCCCGGATAGCCGAGTGCCCAGACCGTTTCCCCTTCCTGCGGTTTTTCCTCCTCAAAAACAAGAATGTTCCTGAGCGGCTGGTTCACTTTGATCAGAGCGATGTCCTGTGTTTCCGAAACTGAAACCACTTCCGCGTCGTAAGTCTGTTCACGGTAAACCACACGGTAGCTGACGGAGGCGTGCTCGACGACATGGGCGTTGGTGACAATGTAGCCCTCCGTGCTCACCGCAAATCCGCTGCCCCGCCAGGCCTCGGTGCCGAATGAGCTCAGCGAATAGACCTTCACCACCGCCTGTCTGACCTTTTCCTCAAGAACTTCCGTTTCACTCTGCTCATGAACCGCTCTGTCCCTGGAGATGTCATAGAGCTTCCAGAGAATAAAGCACAGTAAGAATGCGGAAACAATCAGAAACAGAGCGTTGATCCATCCCGGGCTCTTCACCGGCTCTTCTTTTCTGACATAGATGTCCTGCTGGCGCTCACGGATCAGGGTGTCCAGCTGTTCAAAGCTGATTTCATCACAGCGGATCACTTCCGCCGCTTCAAGGATGCCTTTGACTTCCTCATCCAGAAGCGGGTAATGGATGACGGCCACCGGGATCCTGCGCTGTGAAGCTGTGGTCAGAAACTGTTTTTCCTCTTCGGTGAGAAGATATTCATCCGCGTATAAAAGAACCGCGTCCGCCCTTAAAAGCAGCTGTTCACTGGCAGCCGTGACAACTGTCCAGCCCCTTTCTTTAAAAGTGTTCATGTACAGCGCGGTATCGCCGCCGTGGTTAAAATGTATCGCATAGAGTATTTTACGCATGCCACTATCTTACCATGACCGGCTCATTTGTTACGTTTAAGGCCTGTGAGTATGCTAAAATCTAAGCAATGTGAACGAGGTACTGTATTATGTCCCAGCGGAAAAACAGGATTGTCGTCAAAGTCGGCACATCCACACTGACAAATGAAAACGGCTGTTCAAACCTGCGCCGGATTGAAATCCTGGCCCGGGTTCTCGCGGATATCCAGAACATGGGAAACGAGGTTATCCTCGTCTCTTCCGGCGCCATCGCGGTCGGCGCCAATAAAATGCATCTGCCCGGCAAACCGACTGAAATGCGCATGAAGCAGGCAGCGGCGGCGGTCGGCCAGTGTGAAAACATGTTCCTGTATGACAAATTCTTCGGCGAATACGGCAAGACCGTGGCCCAGATCCTTCTTAACGCGGAAGACATCCGCCAGGAAGTCAAAAAAGAAAACCTTGCCAATACATTCGAGGCTTTGCTGGAGCAGAGCGTGATCCCGATCGTCAATGAAAACGACTCGGTCAGCTATACCGAAATCGAATCCGAAGAGAAACTGTTCGGCGACAACGACATGTTAAGCGCGGTTGTCTCCATCCTGTGCAGAGCCGACAGACTGATCATCCTTTCCGATATCGACGGTTTCTATGACCGCGACCCCCGCCTTTACAAAAACGCGAAGCTGATCGGCGAGATCAGGGAAATCACCGATGAAACCTATGAGCTGGCCGGAGGCGCCGGCAGCCGCAGAGGCACCGGCGGCATGCGCACCAAGCTGCAGGCGGCGGACCTCGCCACTGCCCAGGGCATCGACACATATGTCATCAACGGATCCAATCCCACTCTTCTTTATGACCTGATGGAAGGAAAATCCGTCGGAACAAGATTCATTGCCGGCTGAAACGCCGGTTTTTTCTTTCGCTCCTCAAAGATGCCTGCTTCAGGCAGACTGTGAATTTTACCCGCGGCGCGGTCGCATGTGTGCATGTTTCGCCATTGAGTAAGTTCAGAGTTTGGTATATGTTATTTCTGCATGAACATGAAAATGATTAAACACATCATCACCGGGGTTTTCTGTGGCGTCCACCGTCCTCTGCATGTCCGCCTGCGCGCATGAAGAGGCGGCGGCACTTACAGGCCTCAGCATTGAACACGAAACAGAATTCGGCGGCGCGTATCTGCATATCTCCATTGATGATTTTCCGGAAAAGGCTATGCGTTCGGCGACTCTGTCCGGGTGGAATTCTCCAACGGCACGGTTCTGGAGGATCTTCCTTTTTTCAATGCTATTACGTTGCCAGGGGCGAACCGCTGCTGATCGGCTATCCGGACTATCCTTATATCAAGGCGGTCAGAAACAGCGATGACGACATCTGGGTCATATATGATCTCAGTGAGGAAGACACCGCGTCCGTCTCCCTCGAAGAAAAAGGAAAGAAACCTGAATCCGCTCAATGACAGGGACGCTTTTGAAAACGATGAGATCTTCGCCTCCTTCCGCCCTTTGAAAGGAGGAAGTCTCAAAGAGAATCTTCTGTTCCGCTCCTCCTCTCCCATAGACAATACATGGCAGCGGGCAAAGTACGCGGACGAGCTCTGTGAGAAATACGGCATCCGCTGTATTGTGAACCTGGCAGATTCTGAAGAGAAACTTCAGGAGCTTCTGGAAACATCGGATTCTCCATGTTACAAAAAGCTTTATGAGGAAGGAAAGGTTCTCTTTCCTGAAATATCCATCGCTTTGAAACGCCTGAGATTCAGACAAAGATCGCCCGCTCTCTGAACGAAATGATCCGGTATGAGGGACCTTATCTTCTTCACTGCTCTTTAGGAAAGGACAGGTCGGGCTTTGTGAGCCTTCTGCTGGAAATGCTGGCAGGCGCTGCGTATCAGGAAATGCTGGAGGATTATATGCGGACGTACGAAAGTTTCTACCGCATCACGGAAAAAAGCGATCCTGAGAAATACAAAACCATTGAAGACAACAACTTCATCCAGCTGATCCGCTGCATTGTCACCGATGAATCAATTGATCTGAAGAATGCAGATCTTGTCCCGTACGCCCGGGCGTATCTTCTTTCCGGCGGAATGAGCGCATTTGATCTGTCACTGCTGGAAAGCACAATCCTCATTCAGGACTGAAACCCGGACTCATTTCCGGTTTTCTTTTCTGGGCAGGAAAAAAGGAAACAGATCAGCGCTGTTTCCCATAATACTTTTCCGAACTGCGGCACTGGATTTTACATACAGAGCAGTCGCCGGGGCACTCGCAGAGTTCCCCTCTTTTCTTTTCAAGCACAATTGAGCGGACACAGAAGAACACCGCCAGTATGATGAGCAGTCCGGTGATCAGGGTTCCCATTAAGCTCCTCCTTTGAAGAGACAGAAAAGTGTGAGCACGATCGCAGAGCCGAATGAGCAGACAGCGATGATGTTAATCAGCCAGTACGAAAGCAGGTCAAGACTCTCCCTGCCCTTCATCACCAATTTCCAGAACCGTCCGTCCGCGTTGCGCGGCGCCAGAAAGCTCAGCAGCACAATCAGCGTGAGTACGCTGAGAATACACATAATCAGACCCTGCACAGTCCCTCCTGTTAGTTTATTCTAACCACAGGAATATTACTCCTTTCACTCCCTTTTTGCAAAAAGAAAAGCAGCCTGCTTTTACAGACTGCGTGAATTTCCTATTCGGGATCTTCGTCCTGGGCCGCCACATCGGCAAACGGATCGGCGAGCATTTCTTCCCCGGTGGGAATCTCTTCTTCGCTCACTTCAGGCTCAGGTTTCTGTACCGGCGGAACTTCGACATCCGCGTCCTGGGCGGCGACATCAGCGAACGGATCCGCCAGCATCTCTTCCTCAAGGCTTTCCTCTTCAGGCACGGGCGCTGTTCTTTCGGCGGATTCGGCGGCGGATTCGGCGGCGGCTTGGTCAAGCTGCTGCTGATTGAATTCGGCATATTCTTCTGTATACCGGCTGGCAGGCATTTCAATTTCCTCGCTGCTCTTATCCGGCGTCAGGGCTGTGATTTCTATTTTTCTGCTGTTGTCTTCCATGGCTGTTTCCTCTTTGTCTTTTGAACGTCTGAACAGTTTCTTTATGAATTCAAACATAAACATCCCCTTTTTTTCAGCTTATCTGATTCTATTTTAAAAATTCAGGGCGCTTTTCACAAGAACTATTCCTGCAGGTTCGGGTTGTAAATCATTCTTTCCGCCTCAATTCCCTCTTCTGTGATGTCCAGAACCATGTAGGTGGGATAGGGAAAGCGGAAATCCTTGGGTCTTCTGATCGAGCCGGGGTTGAGCAGACGCACGCCGCCGTATTCAATATCGCATGTCACGTGGGTGTGGCCGAAGAAAACGGCTTCGCATCCCGCCCGCTTTGCGGCATTCACAAGTCCGAGCGGGTCGGAGGGGTCAAACGGGTCGATGTAGGCATGACCATGGCAGATCAGCACTTTATGGCCTTCGAATTCCTCAATCCTTTTCCATGGATAAGAGGGATCGAAATCGGTATTGCCGCGCACGCACAGGAAATCCTTCACTTCTTCAGAGGGGATCTGCAGGTCGCCGCAATGAACAAAGGCGTCCGCTTCGGGATAGGTTCTGCGCAGCCAGTCAAGACAGGCGCGGTCGCCATGGCTGTCGGAAACAAGTATGACTTTCATCAATTCGCCTCATCGATCAGATCTTTATCGATAATCTGGAAATTGGCGCGGTGCAGATAGAGCGCCTTGCCGTCGACCATCAGCTTTGTGAATTTGGGCAGATCAGCCGGAATGGACCAGGTGACCTTGCGGCCGGAGAAGGCGTAGATCGGAACGCCGGTCTGCGATTTGATGATCACGACCACCGGCTTGCCGAACTTGTTTTTGACCTGGTTGACCAGGCCGGAAACGATCGGTGCGTCGGCAATGGATTCGGATTCGGAATCGATGGTGTCGACATGGAAGTCATAATCCGGCGTCAGACCCTTCTCATAGAAGATGCAGGTATCGCCGCATGTCAGCATCTGCGAGCCGTCGATGTCCAGGGTGATGACCGAACTCAGCGTATTGACATAGCCGGTCTGGCCGGTGTCATCGAGATAGGTTTCCTCCTGGACGACATTGCCGGAGACGTCGATTCTTTCGCCATGGGTGGTCAGAACCTTTGTGCCGTAGTTGTCGAAGGTGTCGATGGTATAGGTGTTGCCGGAAATGTGCCCGTTCCAGTCGTTGGCCTGCTGGCGGATGGAGTTGCAGCCGGAGGCGAAGATGAGCATGCATGCCGGCAGAATCGCTTTTTTGTTCATGCGGAAGAGTTCCTCCTTTTTCAAATGTGGGCGGTTTCCCCGTCGGCGGGGAGTTTTCTGTAAAGGGTCAGATACATTGTGGTGAATGCGGCCAGCCCTCCGATCAGGTTGGATACCGGCTCCGCCATCCAGACGCCGTTGACCCCGTATCCCATCTTCGGCAGAAGAATGGTCAGGGGAACGACGATAATGACCTTGCGGAAGATCGAGAAGAAGACCGCCCGTTTGGAGCACTTGAGGGCCGTGAAGGCCGACTGGCCGGAGAACTGGAAGGTCATGAAGATAAAGCCGAAGAAGTACATGTTGAGCGCCGGGGTGCCGGCCTCGATCATTTCCTCTGAGCTTGTAAAGATGCTGAAGAGCTGACGCGGGAACAGCAGCACTGCCGCCCAGGCAAGCGCCGTATAGATAAATCCGGCGATTGTCGAAACGCGGATGCCTTCTTTGATGCGGCTGTATTTCTTCGCGCCGTAGTTATAGGAGAGCACCGGCTGGGTGCCGTTGGAGAGCGACTGGACCGGCAGTGAGAGGATCTCACGGACGGAGTTGATGACGGTCATGATGCCGACATAGAGATCGCCGCCGTACTGTCTCAGCACACGGTTGCATACAATCTGAACGGTGGCGTTGGTGCCCTGGACGACAAAGCCGGCCAGACCGATCGGGATGATTTCCCTTAACAGCCCGAAATCGGGAAGAATCTTTGTGAAGTCGATCCGGTAGACCGCGTTAGTGCCGGTGAAGAAACTGACCGCCCAGACGGCCGAAGCGATCTGGGAAATGACGGTCGCAAGCGCCGCCCCGGCCACATTCATATGGAACACGAAGATGAAGACCGGATCCAGGATCAGATTCAGAAAAGCGCCCAGGAACACGGTCATCATGCCGATCTTCGGATAGCCGGAAGCGTTGATGAAGCCGTTGAGTCCCGTCGCCAGCATCGCCGCCAGCGTTCCCCAGAGATAGATTCTCAGATACTGGTCAGCGTAGACATAGGACGTGTCGGATGCGCCGAAGGCGTAATCGGCTTGCGGAAAAACCAGCTGAGCAGGAACAGGATCACGCTTGTGAAAAGCAGATCCCCGAAGACCTGGGAGAGAATCGTCCCTGCCCTTTCTTCATTGCCCTCGCCTCTTGCGATCGCGAATAACGGCGCCCCGCCGGTCGCGAACAGGTTTGTAAAAGCCGCGATGAGCGTGGTCAGAGGAAAGGCCAGGCCGATGCCGGTCAGAGCCAGGGAGCCGATGCCTTCCAGGTGGCCGATATAAATTCTGTCCACCACGTTGTACAGAAGATGCACAAGCTGGGCGAACATCAGCGGCACCGACTGGGCCAGGATGATCTTCCAGATTTTCCCGGTACCGAAATCATTCTGCATAAGCTTCCTCCTTCCGGAATTTTATTCTATCATTGCCGGGCTGTGTTGAACATTAAGCCCGGGCGGCATTTCTGGCATTCTTATAAAACTGCTTCGCTTTTTTCACATCCTCACTGTCCGCTTCATAGGAAGAATAGCGGCAGCGGATATACAGATCGCGGAATGCGCGTTTGCTGGAGGGATCGAGAAGATCATCGGCCGCCTCGATTTCCGCGCTGTTCATCTGCGGTGTGATCAGGATGCCTTTTTTACGGCATTCCTTCATATAGCGGGCGTAATACCAGCGCACCGCCTCGCGGTGGTCCGCAGGCGCAAACAGCGGCATTCTGTTCCTCTTTTTCCCTTCAATCTTTTCGGTGATGTCCTCGTTCTTTTTCCGCCTGTAATAGCGGTGGCCTTTGAGGCTGTAAAGAATCACACCGGCAACAGCAAGCACGATGAGCACAAGCACGGCGATGATGAGGATCTTTTCCAGCAGCGACATTTCCTTCACTGCCGCGATCACATTGATCACAACATTGCCTGTGCTTTCCATCGGGGACCCGCCGGTATCGACAATCAGGGCGTCGGGAAGCTCAATATCCGTATCAATCTGAGGAAGCTGATCCGGAAGCGCGGATGAAAACAGCTTTGAGACAAGGGTGAGATAAATCCTTCCCAGCAGACGGAAGACACGGGAAAGAAATCCGGTCAAAGAGGCAAGAAGCGAAAGCACCATGACGCTGCCGGTCATAGCAAGAGAAATCATCCCGCCGGTGCGTTCCTGACGCAGATAGCGCAGCGTGCATACCATCACGCACAGTTCAATGGCAAGATAAGGAATCGAACTGATCAGGGCATTGCCGGTTCTGGTCAGATAGAAGAGAACAAGGGACAGGATGAATTCAGTGATCAGCACATTGCCGCAAAGGTTTTTGAACTGGCTGTAGCCATGGTCATAGTCCATCCGGTACATCCGGATCACCAGCCAGATCCATACCGGCGCCATCAGCCCGGCCTGCAGAAGCGTGGGCCTGAAAAGCAGCGAAAGAAACGGCACAAAGGCGCAGAGCACATTCAGCCCTGTTCTTTCCTGAAGATAGGTGATGCGCAGTGAGTAAAGAGAGATCATCAGCACCAGAAACACATAGCCCGGGGCGAAACGGGGAATCATAATGATCACATCCGCCAGGTACATGAGGATGGTGTAATAGACCGCTAGATCAAAATTCAGGGTAAAGAATGCGCTCATGATTTCACCTCCGCGAAATCGTCCGCGTAAATGACCGAAGTGCTGCTGCGGGTAAGAGCGGAGATACTCTGTGCCAGCTGTTCAGCGCTTTCCTCACGCACCGGCGCGATCAGGATGCACTGCTCGGCTTTCGAGGCGGCCAGCTCATCGATCAGACGGTCCCGGGATGCCACGGCGCCCGGACGGAGTCTTGCCAGCTGGTCCAGAAACATTTCCTCACTTGTTCTGGAGGCTTCGGATTTATAGATTTCAAAGGGACGGCAGGCCTGCAGATAGGAGTTTGTGAAGAAACGGAGCTGCACGCCCTGCTCCATTAACATTTCCCCGGCGGTTCTTGCGATTCTTGCGCAGGCGTCCATCTGTTCATCGGAGGCGTCGGTGCTGCCGCAGACAATCAGAGAACAGGAGCGCTCTCTTGTATAATCGAACTCCCTGACCATCAATGATCCTCTGGCCGCTGTTTTTTTCCAGCTGATTGTCTTCATCGGCTCGCTTCCCGTATAGCCGCGCACGCCGATGGTCAGGATCGGATCGCGCATTAAGAAAGGCTGGGAAAGATAATCGCCGACGATGCCGGAGAGTGTTTCAACGCTGCGGGAATCGGTGATGCGGGCCGGATAGACAACGATGCCGGAATAGCCCCAGGCATGGGTCACGCTTGTCTTCAAACCAAGGAAATCTCCCCGCTCCATCGTCGCGTCCTCAAACCAGTAGAAGCCCCTTTCGTGAAGAACGGCAGGCACTTTTCTGGTCAGGCGGCGGTGGCCGAACAGGAAGTAATGCTGGTCGGTTTTTCTTTCAAAGCTGTTGATATATACGGCCGCGTTTCTTGAGGTCAGGGTGCCGCGGGGGAACAGGATTCTTGTCTTGAGGAAGGTGACCGGCGCCCAGTCGGTATTGGACAGCTGGTGGATAATCTGAAAAGGCTCATCCGGCTCGGTTGAGCGGCGGTCGGTCCTGAATTCAAATTTTATATTCTCAAAAGAGGTGTCCAGGGAGATCACCTCGATGATCAGGGATACGGCCACTAAGATGAGCAGAAAGACAATCATGCAAAAACGCTCTCCTCAAGCGGAACCGGAATTCTTTCCAGAATGCCGGCGATCATCTCCTCCTGTGAGGAGCGGTTCGAGGATGCCGAAAGAGAAAGACGGTGGGCAAGAACCGGCACTGCCAGAGCTTTGATGTCCTCGGGCAGCACATAGGTGCGGCCATTGATGCCCGCCCTTGCGCAGGACGCGCGGTAAAGAGCGATCGCGCCTCTGGTGGAGACGCCGGCCCGGATGCGGGCGTCGACGCGGGTTTCCTCAACAATTTTCATCAGATAATCCAGCACGTCGGAACTCATTTCAATGTCTTCCGCCTGCTTTCTTGCCGCGATGGTGTCTTCGGGGGTGATGACAGGCTCAAGCTTTTCGACAGCGATGGATGTGTCGGTGCCGCGGATGACTTCCATCTCCTCTTCCCTTTTCATGTAGCCCATGGAAAGGCGCATGAGAAAACGGTCGGTCTGTGCTTCCGGCAGAGCGAAAGTGCCGAAGGATTCGAGCGGGTTTTCGGTCGCCATGATCATAAACAGGTCCGCCATCGGGTATGTGTCGCCGTCCACGCTCACCTGTTTTTCCGCCATCGCTTCAAGAAGAGCGGACTGGGTGCGCGGGGTGGCGCGGTTGATTTCATCGGCCAGGACCATGTTGGCAAACAGAGGACCGGGCCGGAAGACGAATTCGGACGTCTTCTGATCAAAGATGTTGAGGCCGGTCAGGTCCGACGGCAGCAGGTCCGGGGTGAACTGGATTCTGCGGAAAGAGCCGCCGGTCGCTTTGGCGAAAGAGCGTAAAAGAATGGTCTTGCCGGTGCCGGGGACATCTTCAAGAAGAATGTGGCCGCCGCACAGCCAGCAGATCAGCACGTTTTCAATAATATCGTCCTTGCCGCGGATAATCCCTCTGCAGCAGTTGACAATCCGGTTTCTGTATTCTGTCAGGTTCATGTGATTTTCCTCACCTTTAATGCCATGATTATACTACGTGATGAGCTCCTGACGCACTGACTGAGGAGCTTAAATCTGCTATCATTAAGGAAGTGAAAAAGCGGAGGAATGACAATGAGTGAGAAAAAAGAACTGATCCGTGACCTGACGACAGGCAGTGTTCCTGTCACTTTGTTAACATTCGCGATGCCTCTGTTCCTTTCCGGTCTGCTGCAGACCTTCTACAATATGGTCGATATGATCGTGGTCGGCCGCTTTGTCGGCACCGGCGGTCTTTCGGCGGTATCGATCGGCGGCGAGGTGCTGCAGCTGCTGACATTCTTCGCGATGGGCTTCTCCAACGCCGGGCAGATCCTGATCTCCCGCTTTGTCGGCGAAAACAGAAAAGACAGGGTCGGCGAAATGATCGGCACCCTGTTCACCTTCCTGTTCTCCGCGGCCGTCGTGATCATGATCATCTTCCTGTTCAGCTACAGAGGCATCATCGCCTGGCTCAACACGCCGGATGAAATCTTTGAGATGACAAGACAGTACAGCGTCACCTGCGTCTACGGCGTCGTCTTCATTTACGGCTACAACCTTGTTTCGGCGATCTTAAGAGGTATGGGCGACTCGAAACATCCGTTCATGTTCATCGCCATCGCTTCCGTGGTCAATGTCATCCTCGACCTGCTGTTTGTCGCCGTCTTCCGCTGGGGTCCCTTCGGCGCGGCTCTTGCGACAGTCATCGGCCAGGCGGTCAGCTTCATCTTCGCGATCATGCTGCTCTACCGCAAGCGTGAACAGTTCAACTTTGATTTCAAACCGGAACACTTCCGGATCTATAAATCCGTCTTCCCGCAATTGATTTCCCTCGGCGTGCCGATGGCGATCCAGTCAGCCGCGATCACCTTCTCGATGCTGTTTGTCAATTCCTATATCAACACCTACGGCACCACCGCGGTGGCGGTCACCGGCGTGGCCAGAAAGCTTGAGTCGATGATCTCGATCGTTTCCCAGTCCATCTCCTCCGCCGGCGGCGCGATGATCGCCCAGGCGCTTGGCGCGGGAAAAACCGGCCGGGTTCCCTCTGTTGTCTTCAACGCCCTCTGGATTGTCGCGGTTCCTTCTTCCGTCTTCGCGGTTATCACAGCTTTCAAACCGGAATGGCTTTTCGGGCTTTTCTCCAGCGATCCTTCGGTTCTGGAAATGGCCATCACCTATATCCCGGTCGCCATGGTGCAGTATCTCGGCGCCACACTCAGACCGGCCAACTTCGCCCTGATCAACGGCTCAGGCAACTCCAAGCTCAACCTGGCGGTCGCGCTGCTCGACGGCATCGTCTGCCGCATCGGCCTGGCGTTATTGCTTGGCGTCGTGCTGAACTGGGGCATCAAAGGCTTCTGGTACGGAAACGCTCTTTCCGGCCTGGTTCCCTTCTTTATCGGGGGCACCTATCTGCTTTCGGGCAGATGGAAAGACAGAGCCTCCGTCCCGGCACGGTAAGCCTCTGCCCATAAAGAAAAAAGCGACCGTTAACCGATCAGCTTCTCAATCTGTTCTTCCGGCACGCCCAGGAGAACTTTTTTCATGTGGCGGATAATCCGTTTATATGATTCTTCCGGCGTCCGCTTATAGACTTTCTCAATCCACTTCTTCCCGTAGAATTCCTCCGGCGTGGCGTAGCGGGCGATACCCCAGCCGTAGAAGTTTCCGTTTTTATCCACTTCATATTCAAAGTCGGTGGTCACGACATAGCACTGCATCTGCAGGCGGGTGATCTTCGTGTCAAAGCCTTTGCGCGGCTCCCAGGAATCGGGCGTTTTCGTTCTTGGCTTCACATAGCCGCCGATCGCCTTGAGGTCTTTGGAAAGCGCCGAGTGGCGGGATGCGATCAGGTTATAAAGATACTGATCGTCATAGGTCGCAAGGCCGTCCTCGAAGCGGGCGTCGAAATCATAGCCGTCCCTTCTGTAGTTGGCGAAGTCATAAAACCATTCTTTTTTGATCCAGCCGGCCTTTTTCCCGAAGAATTTGCCATATGCGGCTCTTGTCTCCTGGATGATCGGTCCCTTCCATTCCCAGACGCCGGGCTGATCGGAGAAATAGACGGAGGGATCGCAGTGTTCCTCAACGGAGAAACCGGGGATCTCACCTGAAAAAAACGGCAGGAAGCCGAAATAATCGATTGCATCGATAATATCCTGTTTTTCGCGGATATAGAAATCAAGATCCATACACAACCCCCTCTGAAAGAGAAAAACCGGTGCCCCGGCTTCTCTTAACTGTTTTCCTTCTTCAGTCTTGAAGCGGCCATCTCCAGGCCATCCTCATCATCGGCGAGCAGCCTTCTGACCCGGCTGATCGTCGCGGTGGAGGCGCCGGTCTCACGGGAGACCTCCTGGTAGGTGCTTCCCTCAAGCAGACGGATGCCGACGTCGAACCGCTGGGCAAAGGTCAGCAGTTCATTGACCGTGCATATATCTTTGAAGAATTTGCGGCATTCGGCGGTGTTTTCAAGGCTGAGAATCGCCTCGAACAGCTGTTCCACTTCAAATGTATCAAGATTGTTTTTCATTAGTTTATCTCCACCATCAGTTTAACACTTTAAATTCATGAATTCAATTGCACTTTCCGCTTGCCATCGCAGGCATGCATGTGTATACTTTAAATTGTTAACGCTTTAATGCGTTAAATCGTTAAAAGCATTTCAATAGGAGGTATTCACCATGTTCTTCAAAATCGCACTGCTTGTTCTGTTCTTCGCTGTCATGATCGGAATCGGATTCATGTACCGCAAGAGTTCCGCCGATGTCAGCGGATTCGTTCTCGGCGGCCGCTCGGTCGGCCCCTGGGTCACTGCTTTCGCCTACGGTACTTCCTATTTCTCCGCGGTCATCTTCGTCGGCTACGCCGGACAGTTCGGCTGGAAATACGGCATCGCTTCGACATGGATCGGCATCGGCAACGCCCTGATCGGTTCCCTGATGGCCTGGGTGATTCTCGGCAGAAGAACAAGAATCATGACCCAGCACCTCAACTCCGCCACCATGCCCCAGTTCTTTGAGGCAAGATTCGGAAGCACCGCCCTCAAGATCGCCGCTTCCATCATCACCTTCATCTTCTTAATCCCCTACACAGCATCCCTTTACAACGGTTTGTCACGTCTGTTCGGAATGGCGTTCAATATCGACTACTCCATCTGCGTCATTGTCATGGCGGTCCTGACCGGCGTCTATGTCATTGCCGGAGGGTACATGGCAACCGCGATCAATGACTTCATCCAGGGTATTATCATGCTGTTTGGAATTACGGCGGTTATATGGGCGGTTCTCAAATCACAGGGCGGCTTCCTGGCGGCGCTTGACGGACTTGGAAAGATCAGTGATCCTTCCGTCTCTTCAACCCCCGGTGTCTTCAATTCCTTCTTCGGACCCGATCCCCTCAACCTGCTCGGCGTTGTCATCCTGACGTCATTAGGCACATGGGGCCTGCCGCAGATGGTCCAGAAGTTCTACGCGATCAAGTCTGAAAAGTCCATTTCCACCGGCACCATCGTCTCCACCGCATTCGCCATTATCGTCGCCGGAGGCTGCTACTTCCTGGGCGGCTTCGGCAGACTGTTCTCTTCTCAGATCGACATCGCGGCCGGCGGCTATGACTCCATCATCCCGACCATGTTAAGCGGACTTCCTGATTTCCTGATCGCCATTGTCGTCATCCTGGTTCTTTCCGCTTCCATGTCCACCCTTTCCTCGCTGGTCTTAACATCCTCTTCGACAATGACACTGGATCTGCTCAAGGATCATGTCATCAAGGATATGGATGAAAAGAAGCAGGTATTGATCATGAGGAGCCTGATCGTTGTCTTTATCGCCATCTCGGTTGTGATCGCGATTGTCCAGTACAAGTCCAACATCACCTTCATCGCCCAGCTGATGGGTGTCTCCTGGGGCGCGCTGGCCGGCGCTTTCCTGGCACCGTTCCTCTATGGCCTCTACTGGAAAGGCGCTTCCAGAATCTCCGTCTGGTGCAGCTTCATCTTCTCAACTGTGGTCATGCTGGCGAACATGCTGGTAAGAGGCTCATTCCCCGTTCTGCTGCAGTCACCGATCAACGCCGGCGCCTTCTGCATGATCGCGGGTCTGATCATTGTCCCCATCATCTCCGCCTTCACGCCCAAGCCTGACGCGAAAGTCGTGGAAGAAGCGTTCGAATGCTATAATGAAAAAGTTCTTGTCCCCCAGAGCGAAGCGCTTGGCGAAAAAGAATAATCCCTTCATTCTTAAGACTTACAGAAACAGAGGGTAACCAAACTTCGTGGGGGCTAGTCAAATTTCATGGGGGATTTGATGGGTGACCTCATGGGGGACCAGTAGAAAAATGACCTGGAGAGTAAAAAAA
>CACYNH010000003.1 GCA_902775735.1 uncultured Erysipelotrichaceae bacterium | reverse complement strand
GGAGAGTTTCTCCTGTTTTCGTCGTGGCTTGCCACGCGAAACAGGAAACTCTCCCATTTTCGCTAAAAAGGGCTTGACTTATATTATCGAATTTTTTTACCGCATGATCATCCCGGGGACAGAGGAGACGCGTGCACGATCTTTCGTGCAGTTTTAAACATTCAGATCTGAGAGTCTGAAAGCTATCTTAAAAGGGAAGAGGAGAGCTGATGATGAAGACTGTGATTCCAGCCCGATGCCTTCAGATCTTTTCGATTGAATTGAAACCAGGGAGTGTTATGGAAATGTACAGAAGTGAAAAAGTCAGTAAACATATCACAATAATCATCGACATTGCCGGGGTCGCGTGCTATCTGATTGAAGGAAATGACGACGCCTGTCTTCTGGATACCTGCTGCGGCTATGGTGATCTGAAAGCATATGTTCAGACATTGACTGATAAGGAGCCGTTCGTGATTCTCACCCATGGCCACTATGACCATACCGGCAGCGCCTCTCTGTTTGAAACGGTTTATATGAGCCATCTGGATCTGCCTGTTCTTGAAGAGCACAACAGAAAGCGTTCATTCTTTCTGGAAGAAGACAGGAAAGTCATTCCTTCCTTGAAAAACATCACCATGGCAGACCTGAATCCTCTCATGAGAGAAACACCTATGCCATTGGCGGATGGAGACTGCTTTGACCTGGGCGGGATCCATTTACAGATGATTTCGGTCCCTGGCCATACACAGGGGATGATGTGCGCTCTGTTAAAAGAAGAAAAAACCATCTTCCTCGGTGATGCCTGCGGCACCGGCGTCTTTCTTCATGAACCATTCTCATCCACTGCCTCTGAATATGAAAAAAAGTCTCAGAAGGCTTAAGACATTTGAAGATCAATATGAACATATTTACAGGAACCATGGCTCTTTTATCAGTGACAAAGACATTCTGGACAATGTGCTGGAGTGTGCCTCTTTGATTGCTCAGAGAAGAGATGATCATCATCCTGTCACGATGTATGGGAAAACTCTCTTTGAGGCAAAACGGAGAGTCAGTGGGAAAAGACCGGATGGCAAAGAAGGCAATATTGTCTATGCGGCTGAAAAAGCAGGATGATCATGAACCGCTCAATCCCCGCCGCTCTCTGAACACAATAGTAATGAAAAACCCTGCGGCTGTTACAGGGGTTTTAGATCTGAAATCCGAAAATGATAAAACAAAATAGCCGAAAATGATAAAACGCATGGAAAAAATGCTCACTGTCTTCTGTCCGGATAGTCCGGATCATGGAGATATACTGCCTGATAGTCCCGTGGGGAAAGGGTAAATTCTTTTTTGAATGCCCGGAAGAAAACTGAATAGTCACGGAAGCCGTATTCCTGGTAAACCGTGCTGACAGGTCGGCCGGTTTTGATTTCATCAGCACATCGTTCCAGGCGCTTTTTTGTAATGTAGCGGTGAACAGTCATGCCGGTCCTCTCACGGAAAATGTGGGCGATATGGGAAGGGGTCAGGAAGAAAACTTCACCGAGTCCTTCCAGACTCAGATCTTCATCCAGATTGTTTTCAATATATTCCATCATGAGCTGCACCGTATCTTCCTGCTGGTGAATGCTGCGGGGGAAATTGTGCTCATGAACCAGACGTGACAGAGTCAGGATCAGATCGCAGATGCATAAGCGGGCGAAATCATCATCGCCGAAACGGTCGGAACGGTCCTCTTCAATCAAACGCAGGATTTTCGACTGGATCAGGGAATATTCATTTTCACTGAAATGGTGGATATAGTTTCCTGCTTCCGCCTGTTCAGTGATATAGGAAAGATCCTTCATATTGCCGCACAGTTTTCTGAAATAACCGGCAGCGATCCAGAAAACATAACGGCAATAGGATTTCTCACTGTTTTCACTCACTGCCCTGTGCAGGGTACCGGGCGGCACAACAACCGCGTCGCAGTTGGAAAGGGGAACTCTTTCCCCTTCGATCTCCATCTCAATCTTTCCGGAAACCGGGAAGTAGAATTCATAATAATCATGTTTGTGTTCTGAGACGCTCTGAAAATGAGAATCGCTGTAATAGAAGATTTCGTAGTTTTCTTTCCGCATTTTTTGCCTGCGGTCAAATTCGGAGCGGTATTGTTTTTTCACACTTCCAAATTATCACAATTTTTGCAATATTGATGACAATTTGCACAATATGAATTGAAGCGGTTTCAGAACAGAATAGAGGTAGGTAAAAAATACAAAACCAGGAGGACAAACCTTTTATGAAAATGACACTGCGATGGTACGGATCAAAGTTCGATACCGTGACACTTGAACAGATCAGACAGATTCCCGGTGTAACCGGAGTCATCACAATGCTTTATGACAAGCAGCCGGGCGATCTCTGGGCAAGAGAAGAGATCCGCGCACTGAAGAATGAAGTCGAAGCAGCCGGATTAAAGATCGAAGGCATTGAAAGCGTCAATGTCTCCGACGCCATCAAGACAGGCTCCAAAGACAGAGACAAGGACATCGAAACCTACATCGAATGCCTGAGAAACCTCGGTGAAGAGGACATCCATCTTGTCTGCTATAATTTCATGCCCGTCTTTGACTGGACAAGAACCGAGCTGGCCAGAAAGAGAGCCGATGGTTCCACTGTTCTGGCTTATACCCAGGAAGCTGTTGATTCCATCAATCCGGAACAGATGTTCGATTCCATCGCTTCCGACATGAACGGAACCATCATGCCGGGCTGGGAGCCGGAAAGAATGGCAAAGGTGAAGGAACTTTTCGAGCTTTATAAAGACATCGATAATGAAAAGCTCTTTGCCAATCTTGTCTACTTCCTCGAGAAGATCATGCCTGTCTGCAACGAATATGACATCAGGATGGCCATTCATCCCGATGATCCGGCATGGAGTGTGTTCGGCCTGCCGAGAATCATCATCAACAAGGAAAATATCCTGAGATTAATGAAGGCTGTCGACGATGTCCATAACGGCGTCACATTCTGCTCCGGTTCCTATGGAACAAACCTGAACAATGACCTGCCGGACATGATCAGAAGCCTCAAGGGCAGAATTCACTTCGCCCATGTCAGGAATCTCTATTTCCATTCACCGACCAATTTCGAGGAAGCCGCTCACTTATCCAGCGACGGCACCTTCGATATGTATGAAATCGTCAAAGCACTCTATGACATCGGCTTCGACGGACCGATCAGACCGGACCACGGCAGAATGATCTGGGGCGAAGTCGCCATGCCGGGCTATGGCTTATATGACAGAGCACTTGGCGCTGCCTATATCAATGGACTCTGGGAAGCAATTGAAAAAGCAAGCACAAGGGGGATCTAAGAAAATGACTAAGAACGTACTCAACACTGATTTGACAGGAAAAGTGGCAGTTGTCACAGGAGCAGGCGGAGTTCTCTGCTCTGTGATGGCAAAGGATCTCGCCAGAGCAGGCGCCAAAGTCGCACTGCTCAACCGTACTTTTGAAAAAGCGAAAGTCGTTGAAGAAGCCATTCTCGCCGAGGGCGGGATTGCCAAAGCCTACAGCTGCAACGTTCTCGACAAGCTTATGCTTGAAGATGTCGCAAAACAGGTCGAGGCGGATTTCGGACCGTGCGACATTCTGATCAACGGTGCCGGCGGAAACAATCCCCGCGCCACAACTGACAAAGAATATTACGAAGCAGGGGATATCGACTCCGATGTCAAATCCTTCTTTGATCTGGAAGAAAGCGGCGTGGAAGCTGTCTTCAACCTGAACTATCTGGGCACATTATTGCCGACACAGGTGTTCGCAAAGCAGATGCTCGGCCGCCACGGCTGCAATATCCTGAACATCTCCTCGATGAACGCCTTCACGCCTTTAACCAAGATTCCGGCTTATTCCGGAGCCAAGGCGGCTGTCTCCAATTTCACCCAATGGCTGGCAGTTCATTTCTCCAAGGAAGGTATCCGTGTCAACGCGATCGCACCCGGTTTCTTCGCCACTGCCCAGAACAGAACGCTCTTATTCAATGAAGACGGCACCCCGACTGCGAGAAGCGGAAAGATTCTGGCCGCGACGCCGATGGGACGGTTCGGTGAAAGTGAAACAGAGCTTTCCGGCGCTCTGTTATTCCTGTTAAACAATGAAGCGGCAGGCTTCATTACAGGCATTACACTTCCTGTTGACGGCGGTTTCTCCGCATACTCAGGCGTATAAGGAGACAGACAATGAGAATGTTCATGGATCAGGATTTCCTTCTCAGCAATGAAACCGCAAAACATCTGTATCACGACTATGCTTCAAAGATGCCGATCATCGATTACCACTGCCATCTGAGCCCGCAGGAAATCTACGAGGACAGAACTTTCGAAACAATCACCCAGGTCTGGCTCGGCGGCGACCATTACAAATGGCGCATTATGAGAGCCCATGGCGTGGAAGAAAAATACATCACCGGCGACGGCGATGACAGGACAAAGTTCAGAAAGTGGGCGGAGACTGTCTCGATGGCCATCGGCAATCCGCTTCATCACTGGTCGCATCTGGAATTGAGAAACTTCTTTGATTACCAGGGCGGTCTCTATGAAGACACAGCCGATGAAGTCTATGATCTCTGCAATGAAAAGCTGAAGACCATGTCGGCCAGAAAGATGATCGAAATGTCTAATGTGACTCATCTTTGCACAACGGACGATCCCGTTGATGATCTGCACTGGCACCGGCTGATCAAAGCGGATGAATCCTTCGATGTCACTGTTTTACCGGCATGGCGTCCGGACAAGGCGATGAACATCGCGGCAGATACCTATCAGGACTATATCGCAAAACTCAGCGAAGTCTCCGGTGTGGAGATTCACAGCTATAAAGAACTCATGGAAGCTCTGAAACTGCGCCTGGAATTCTTCGCAGAAAACGGATGCACAGTATCCGACCACGGCATGGAAAATGTGGCTTATGTGCCTGCTTCAAAAGAAGAGATCGAAGCCATCTTCGCAAAGAGAATGAGCGGTGAAAAAGTCTCCTCACTGGAAGAAAGAAAATTCAGAACCGCGTTCTTGACAGACCTTGGCAGGGAATACGCAAAGAGAAACTGGGTCATGCAGCTGCACTACGGCGTCATCCGTGACAACAACAAAAAAGTCTTCCGTGCTCTGGGCCCGGATGCCGGCATCGACTCCATCGGCACATCTGCTGCGATGAGTGAACTGGCTTACTTCCTCAACGGCCTTGCGGAAACAGACGAACTGCCCAAGACAATCGTCTATTCCCTCAATCCGATCGACAACACAGCGATTGAGACAATCATCGCCTGCTTCCAGGAAGGACCTGCTGTTTCCAAGATGCAGCACGGCGCCGCCTGGTGGTTCAATGACCATAAGCTGGGCATGATTGAACAGATGACCTCACTTGCCAATGAGGGAATGCTGGCGGATTTCGTCGGCATGTTAACCGATTCAAGAAGCTTCCTCTCCTATGCAAGACATGAGTATTTCAGAAGGATCTTATGCGATCTTGCCGGCACATGGGTGGAAAACGGCGAATATCCCGATGATGAGAAGGCATTGAAGAAGATCATTGAAGGCATCAGCTACAACAACGCAAAGAGATACTTTGAATTTTGATAAGTATAAGTGTTCTTCTATACGTAATATGACAGAATGGGATCGGATTCCGGAATGAACCCGATCCCGTTTTTTGACCTTGTTCCTGTTTTTTCACTGCGTCAATGTGCTCCTGCCCGGGGAATGAATCTGAGCAATGGAAAACACGCTCTGATTATCATCAGGCGTGTTTTCAGGGGAGTTTTTGTCTGTTTATCTGGAAAGTGCGCTGGCGCCGGAGGCGATGCAGCCGCCGTCACAGATGATGTCGGCACCGGTGAGATAGCCGAGCGACTCATCGGAAAGCTTCTCATAGAGAGATGCGATTTCCTCCGATCTGCTGCTGTCGGCGGATCTGCCGCGGGAGGAGGAGCAGGAATATCTGAAAATCATCCGCGATGAAAGCAGACGCCTGACCGGTCTGTCACAGACAATCCTTCTGCTCAACCGGGTTGAAAGCCAGACGGTTCTGCGCGGCACTGAGCTGTTCCGCATTGATGAGCAGATCAGGCAGAGTGTTCTTTTGACACAGCAGAAATGGAAACAGAAAGAACTGGACTTTCAGCTGGATCTGCCGGAAGCTGAGTATTGCGGAAATGCCTCTCTGCTCAAAGAAGTATGGACGAATCTCCTCGATAACGCCGCCAAATTCTCTGAGCAGGGGAATCCTGTCCAGGTGACTCTTCTGAATCAGGAAGAAGCACTCACAATATCCGTGACCGATCACGGAGAAGATATGGACAAAACCGTAAAAGCTCATATTTTCGAACAGTTCTGCCAGGGAGATACAAGTCATAAAACCCAGGGCAACGGACTGGGCATGGCAATGGTATACAAGATCGTGAAACTGCATAAAGGGGAGATACAGATCGATTCTTCACCCGGAAACGGCAGCTGTATTACTGTAATCCTGCCGAAGAATTAAGAAGACACATGCAAAGGAACAGACAGTCAGTACTGTTTCTTTTTTCAATCCGGCATCCGCAGATCAGATGACATGCGGATGTTTTTATTTGCATGTTGGCGAATACAGGAACGACATTGAAGCCGATTCCTCTATACTGCCATTGTGAAGAAGGACATCAAGAGGGGGATCCTCCGGATGATTTTGCGAAACTTCGGCTGCCAGTGGACAGGGACTTTGGAATTATTAATCATCGGCGCCATGGATTCCCGGGTGAAGTCCAGTGTCGCGATCGGCCCCGGCAGCCAGATTCTTTCCACCTTACCGTCTTTCAGCTCAAAGGAAGCACACCGCCACAGGCCATGGGAATGCTCAGAACGATCGTATCATGGCTGTTTTGAATATATCCGGTCAGATAGTCCATCAGGCCTCCGGCTCTGAAAACATGGTCAGGAACCCTGTCATCGCAGTCAGTGCCCGGCAGTTTCCCTTCAGGACTTTAAGCCCACATGCAGCAGGTCCCTGAAGAGGAAATCAGATCGGAGAAATAAGCAGCTCTCATGAACTTTCATCTCGTTGAATTGTATGGTTTTCAGCTCCTTCTTCAGATGAACAGTTAAAGTGAACAGCAGACAGGCGGTATACACGCATATTCTGACAGATCGGCAGACATGCATTGTAAGAACCGTAAGACTTGATTTCAGGCCGGTTTCAAATGATAATGACCATATGATCGGAACAGACATTGTGTATCTGCCGCGGATTCAGAACGATTCAGCGTTCAGCAGATATATTCTTACGGAAGATGAGCAGAAAGAATATCAGGAAAGAGGAACTGAAAGAAGGAAAACCGAATACATCGGCGGCAGATTTGCGGCTAAGGAAGCGATTTTCAAGGCAACCCAGGATCCGGATTACCTGAAATACTCCATTCTGAATGATGAAAATGGAAGACCTTATGTCAAAGACCATCCGGAGATTCAGATCAGTCTGAGTCATGACGGGGATTACGCGGTGGCATTTGTTGTTATTCTCTGAATAAAGCATGCATCACAGCTCTGACAGTGGCGCTTATGAGTGCCTGACATGGACAGGGACCGCAAAATTTTAATTGATGATTCACCGGCATATCCCGCCACAGGGGATGTGCTGTTTTCATTGTGGGCAAAGAAAAGGAAAATGCGCATAATATATTCAGAAAGACGGACACAGAATATGACATTTGAACAGCTTTTATACGCGGATACCCTGGCCCATTGCGCGTCGCTGCAGGCGGCCGCGGACAGACTTCATATCACAAAACCGGCATTAAGCATCGCCATCTCATCTCTTGAAGAGGAACTGGGCGTCAGAATCTTCAAGAGGACTAACAAAGGAACAGCCATCACCCCGGAAGGACTGCAGCTTTTAGCGGCCGTTTCGGATGTTCTGCTTGCCCGCAACCGGCTGCTGCAGACTGCGTCTGATATTTCTTCATCAAAGACACTGTCCCGTGTTTCGCTGCGCTATACAGCGACACTGTTAATGCCGTTTGTGGAAGGTTATCTTGACACATACCAGCAGGAATATCCCGATGTGATTCTGGACATACAGAAAAGCAGCCGGAAACAGATCTTTGAGGATGTCAGGAATCATACAATCGACGCCGGCTTCACAGTCATGCCGGTGATGTTATCGGATCTGGGCGAAGAACTGACATTCACAAAGCTGTTCACCGCAAGGACAGTCATGGTCTGCTCAGAAAACAATGTGATTCTGAAAAAAGATGAAATCACCGAGGATGATCTGCGTGCCCAGAAATACTGTCTGTTCAATGATGAGACAAATGAATATGTCTTCAACCAGCTTCAATACAGATGCGGACCCCTGAATGTCATTTTCCGCACGGATGACGCCTGGGCAATGAAAAAAGTCATCGAGGCGAAAAACGCGGTCTGCTTCGGCAGAATCGATGAAGCTGCCTTCGCATGGGAAAAGACTGTTTTTGAAGGACTGCACTTTGTGTCCATCGATCATCTGGCTGATGTGCACTGCACCCTTGGCTGGGTGACCAATCATCAATATGAAATGGCGGAACACACAAAGCGGCTTCTGGACATCATCAGTGAAAACATCAAAAAAGATACCGGCGCATAAAACCGGTATCTCTTGAGAAACAATATCAATAGTGGGTGACGTCATCTCCCAGCAACATGCTGGAAACGGATTTCAGATAATCTGTTCCCGGCATTTTAAATTCGGGGATGTTGGCAAGCAGTTCGATCATGCCCGGAGTCAGGTGGGACTTCTTGACGGATTCTTCATTGAATTCCAGGGCGATCTGATCTTCCATACCATGTTCAATCTTATACCCGATTTCCGGATCGATGAGTGTCGGTCTGCCAAGGCCTACAAGATCTGTGTAGTTCAGGGCGTCCTTCATCTTTTCAACTGTGTGGATGCCGCCGGCGACGATTGTCTTTGTGTCATTGCGGACCATGTCTGTCATCAGCTTCAGAACAGGCTCTTCGCTGTCGCCCAGTTCAGGTTTGCTGTTGTATTCAAGCAGGGAGAAGTGGATGTAGTCGAAATCGAACATGCTCGTCAGCTTTTCAACCAGCTGCTGTGATTCATGCCATGTATAGCCGATGTTTTCGCCATGGACTTCTTCCGGGGAAATGCGGTAGCCGACGATGAAGTCTTTGGGAGCGTATTCTTTGACAACGCGCATGACTTCTTTTGAAACTTCCAGCGCGAAGTTCATTCTCTTTTCAACGGAGCCTCCCCAGTAGTCAGTTCTCCTGTTGGAGAAGGCTGAGAAGAACTGCTGGATGAGATAGTGGTTGGCGCCATGGATTTCTACACCGTCGAATCCGCAGTTGATCGCGCGCTTTGTGGCTGTGCCGAAGTCTCTGACAATCTGCCAGACTTCTTCTTCGCTCAGCTCATAAAGAGGAGCCTTGATCCAGGGATAGTCGACAATGGAAGGTACTTCCAGTCTTCTTCCTTTGGAACAGCCGTATTCAGCTTCTCTGCCGGCGTGGCAGAGTTGGATCATCGCCTTGTTGCCTTCTTTTTTGAGCAGTTCTGCAACCTTTGTCAGGCCCGGGATGAACCTGTCGTTATAGATAGCGAGCTGTTCATGATCCGGCCAGCTTCTGGAGGGACCGCCGTTGATCGAGGCGTTTGTGTATTCCACGATGACGATGCCTGCGGAATGGGAACGCTGGGCATAATAATCCAGGGTTGTGTCGGTGACCATTTCATCCACGCCGCTGTTTGTGAGCATCGGTGTCTGGACAATGCGATTGGCTGTTGTTGCCCCATGACGGAAAGTAATATGATCTTTTAACTGTTTCATGATTGTTTTCTCCTTGTCTTCATCTGCAGTCTAGCATTGAGAAAACAGGCGGAAAATTATACGTTTTCTCACGACTTGTTAAATGAAATTTAACGCAGACAAATAAAAATCCCGCTTTTTTCGCGGGATAGAAACCGATTACTTTTCAACCGGAAGAACGAACGGTTCACCGACTGCTTTGACAAACAGTCTTTCCGGATTGACGATCATGCCTTTGACAACTTCCGGATCGCCGTTGAATTCTCTCCACTCCGGTGCGTCAACACAGCCCCAGTGGATCGGGAGAAGCGGAACTTCCGGATAGGCGGCAGCCATCTTCTCAACGCCCGGCAGGCCGATGTGCCAGCTGGAATCGGAGATGTCCATCAGGATCAGATCCATCGGTTTCTGTTCAAGCTGTTCCTGCATGAGTCTTGAATCGCCCGGCATCCATACGGCGCCGTCCGGTGTTTCAAGGCGGAAACCGCAGAAGTCTTCCATTTCATAATGTCTGACCTTGGAATGCTTGGGAGACATGTTCTGCCATGCGTGATCCGCCGGTGTCAGTGTGATCGTAATGCCTTTGACATCAAAGGATTCATGGATGTCATGGCCATATGCTTCAAGGCCGATCTCATGGCAGAGCTCTGCCACGTATTTTGTTGTATGGATCTCATCGGTTCTGTCCCTGAGATCAAGAAGGGTTGCCTTGGAGAAATGGTCATTGTCACAATGGGTGATGATGATCGCGTCCACATGTCCGCATTCCTCAACAGTGACAGGAGCTTCTGTCAGGATGGGCATGTCAAAGCCTTCAAGAAGCGGGTCAATCAGGATGACAACACCTCTGGAGTTGATCATCGCTCCGCCGCCGCCAAGCCATGTGACTTCTGTGTTATTCTTCGGACCGAATGCGTCTTTGTTCATCGGGATTCTTTCTGCTTTTGCCTGAGTCATCGTATTTCCTCCATACTCTTATTATTTACAGCTTCAGTCTAAAAGTTGGAGTATACTCTAAGTCAAGAGGGATATTTAAAAAATTATGGAAAAATACTACACAATCAAGGATGTGGCGGAAAGAACCGGCATCAGCGCCTATACACTGCGCTATTACGATAAAGAAGGTCTGCTCACGTTTGTAAAGCGGACTGAATCAGGGAAACGCCTTTTCAGCGAAGCGGACTTTGAGCCCCTGTATACAATCTCTGTTCTTAAGCACATCGGCATGCCGATCAAAGAGATCCGGGAGTTCATGGAACTCTACATGCAGGGCAACAGCACAATCCATGAGCGTCTGCTCCTGTTTGAAAAATACAAAAAAAGCCTGCAGGAAAAAATCGATGACCTGAATGAAATGATGAAGATCGTTGATTACAAATGCTGGTATTTCGCGGAAGCGGAAAAGAGGGGAGATATCAATTACTACCTCAAACAGCCCAAAGAGGAGGTGGATCCGAGAATCCTTGAATTTAATGAGAAAGTGAGAGATTTCCGGTCAATCAATGAAGAAAAGTAACGGAATGTCAAATTCCGTTACTTAAGCCACGATCAGACTTGCGGGACGGATGGACGGAAACGGCTAAAAAAACATATAATAAGGGAAACAAGAAAGGACATATCATTTATGAGTTTCCCGAAGAATTTTTTATGGGGCGGCGCCACTGCCGCCAACCAGGTTGAAGGTGCCTGGAATGAGGGAGGAAGAGGCCCTGCGAAAACCGACGTCACCACCGGCGGAACTGTCTCTGAACCCCGCTATATTACTTATCTTGACAAAGACGGCAAGCCGGGAAAGATGAACCAGTTTGATCATCTTCCTGAAGGTGCCAGATATTATGTCAATCCGGATTATTACTATCCAAACCACAAGGCTGTTGACCAGTATCATCATTACAAAGAGGACATCGCGCTGTTCGCGGAGATGGGCTACAAGGTATACAGAATGTCCATTTCCTGGAGCCGTCTGTTCCCCAAAGGAATTGAAAAGACTCCCAATGAAGAGGGCGTTGAACATTACCGTGACGTCTTCAAAGAACTGAAGAAGTATAATATCGAACCGCTGGTTACCATCTGGCATTTCGATACGCCGCTGTATCTGGAACAGGAACTGGGCGGATGGCAGAACCGTGAACTGATCGAGCACTATGTCCGCTTTGCGACAACATGTTTCACAGAATACAAGGACCTGGTTCACTATTGGCTGACATTCAATGAAATCAACAACGAATGCGCCTTCATCGACATGATCAATGCCCAGCTGCACATGACAAAAGAACAGGTCGACGCCCGCTACCGCGAAGCTTATCAGCTTCTGCATTACCAGCTGGTTGCCAGCGCCAAGGCAGTCCAGATCGGCCACGCGATTGATCCGGACAACATGATCGGATGTATGTTATCCACTTCATGCGCTTATCCGATGACATGCGATCCTGAAGATGTGATCAAGACAGAACACGCATGGCAGAACGCGATATATTATTGCGGCGACGTGCATGTCTTCGGCTATTATTCCCCGTTCGCGAAGAGACTCTGGAGAGAACATGGCGTTGAGCTGGATATCACCGACCAGGATCTGGCGGATCTTGCGGCAGGCACAGTTGATATGTACACATTCTCGTACTACTCTTCCGGTGTTGAGACAACCCATGATGTGAGTGAAATGGCCGGCGGCAACATGTCCATCGGCGCGAAGAACCCGTATCTGAAATACAGCGACTGGGGCTGGGCGCTCGATCCGACCGGCATGCAGTATTTCCTGGAAAAGATCTATGACCGCTACAGAATTCCTCTGATGATTGTTGAAAACGGTCTTGGCGCTTATGACACAGTCGAGGAAGACGGTTCCATCCATGATGATTACCGCATCGCTTACTACCGTCCCCATATCGAAGCGATGAGCAGGGCGATCGATAACGGCGTTGACCTGATCGGCTACACAACCTGGGGCTGCATCGACGTCGTCTCGGCAGGCACCGGTGAAATGAGAAAGAGATACGGCTTCATCTATGTTGATATGGATGATGAAGGCAAGGGAACCATGGCCCGCTCCAGAAAGGATTCCTTCTTCTGGTACAAGAAGGTCATCGCCTCCAATGGTGAGGACATTGCCTGAGAATACTGCCCCTTACAGCAATCAGAGACACCTCATAACTGAAGAATAAGAAAAAGCCCGTGAACATGCGCATGCATGAATTTATGGGCTTTTAAACGTTAAGTCTTAACCGAGAATCAGGTAAACAGCGATGGAAACGATCGTGCTGGTTAAACCGATCATGGCTTCATAAGGAATCAGCTTCATTCTTTCGGAGATTGACAGGGAAACAGAGCCGCCTGTTGCGTGGAAGAAGGAACCATGGGGCAGTGAGTCGATGACAGTGGCGCCGGCATGGATCATCGCCGCTGCCGCAAGAGGTGAGACGCCTGCCGCAAGAAGTGTCGGGGCAAATGTCTGGGCCGCCACGGTCGCGCCTGCTGTTGTGGAAGCTGTCGCGCCGCACATCAGGATACCGGAGAGCGGGGCGAGAATGAATGCGGGCATATGCATGGCCGCAAGGATATTGGTGACATCATACTGCAGGGCGGAAGCCTTGATGATACCGGCGATTGTGCCGGTGCCGATTAACAGGATGGAGACGCCGACAACCTTGGAAAGACCGAACTCTGTATATTCAACGACATGCTTCGCATTGCCTGTGGCCAGGGTGCAGATCAGACCGCCGGCCGGCAGGGCGATCAGCGGGTCAATTGTGATGCCGGCAAGAGGTCTCAGCGCCAGCATGACAATGACGCAGACCGGACCGATAATAGCAGCGAAGAAGGAAGGCAGAGCCGCGTCCTTTGCGCTTTCCATATCATCTGCTGTAATCTTTGTGCCTTCTTTCTTTGAAAGAACAGAGGACAGCAGGATTGCCGCGATCAGAGCGAATACGGCCGGAACGGCATTGCGGAACATGACGGCAGTCAGGTCCTGGCCGAACGCTTCGGAAACGGCGATGGTGTTGGGGTTGGGGGAGATGATGTTGCCGGCTTTGCCGCCGCCGATCATCGCCAGCAGGATGCTGGCCTTGTTGAGACCGGCTTTTTCACCGATGGCAAGAGCGATCGGGGCAACGGTAATAACGGAGATGTCAATGAAGACGCCGACAGCGCAGATTAACATGGTGGCGATGGAAATGGCGACCAGCGCGCGTTTTTCGCCAAGGGTGTCGACAATTGTTTCGGCGATTTTCTGGGCAGCGCCGGTTTTGATCAGGGCACCGGCCAGGATACCGGATGTGAGGATTCTGAGGATGCTGGACATCATGGAAGCGGCGCCGCTTACCATGGTGGAAACTGTTGTGTCAAGTCCGCCTCCGCCGACGATGCCGCCTACAAGGGCGCCCAGAATCAGACAGTATGCGGGCTGGACTTTACGGATGATCAGGATGATCGCAATCACTAAGCCGAGGATTGCGCCAAGGGTTGAGAAGCTGTATTCCATTATGATGTTTTTGTGCTGCCTTTCTCAGCGGTTCTTTTCAGCGATGGACATGCCTGCCTTGATGAAGCGGAACATGCGGACGGAAGCGAGATAATAGAGTTCCTCAGCGCGGGAGATGGCTTCCTCCAGCGGCATCGGGGAGTCGACTGAAGTGATCAGGGATTCAACGCCATGGTCGAAAATCCTGTTGGCGTCACGGCCAAGGGAGCCGGAAAGACCGACGCAGACAGCGCCTTTAGCCTTTGAACGTTCACCGACGCCCTGCATGACCTTGCCGAAGCAGCTCTGCCAGTCAGTTCTGCCTTCGCCTGTAACAACCAGATCAACGCCTTCCAGACGCGCGTCGAAGTTAATCAGGTCAAGAACGCTGTCGATGCCCGACTTCATTTCACCTTTGAAGAAGACCGTCAAAGCTGTGCCAAGACCGCCTGCGGCGCCCGCGCCTTTGATTGTGTCAGGATCGGTTCCGAACTGGCGGATGATGATGTTTTTATAGTTGATCATGCCGCCTTCCAGCTGGTCCTGGATGTCGGGTGTCGCGCCTTTCTGGGCGCCGAATGTGTAAGTCGCGCCTTCCGGGCCGGTCAGCGGATTGGTGACATCGCACATGACAGTAATCTTTGTTTCGCGGATTCTCGGATCCATGTCAGACACATCAATGGAGTCGACCAGGGCCAGATCGCCGCCTGTTCCCTGCAGTTCATTGCCTGCCTTGTCAAGGAATCTGACGCCCAGCGCTCTGGCGCAGCCCATACCGCCGTCATTGGTGGCGCTGCCGCCGATGGCGATGGAGATGTCGCGGAAGCCTCTGTTGAGGGCGTCGCGAATCAGTTCGCCTGTGCCATAGGTGGTGGTGAGAAGGGGATTTCTCAGGCTGACGGGAACCATGGGAAGACCGCTTGCGGCAGCCATTTCGATGACTGCGCGGCGATCATCCAGTTTTCCGTAGAAGGCTTTGGTTCTTTCGAAGAGGGGACCGTAGACTTCCACTTCGATCTTTTCGCCATGTTCCGCCGCGATGACCGCGTCAATTGTGCCTTCGCCGCCGTCCGCGACGGGTACGGAACTGCATTCGGCTTCACCGAACACTTCTTTTGCGGCCTTTTCAAGAAGGACTGCTGTCTGTTCGCTGCTCAGGGAGCCTTTGAATGAATCTGAAGCAAATAATAGTTTCATAACAACCTCCGTTCTGCTTGTTTCTTCTCCTTTAATATAAACGATTGAAAGCGCAAACAATATATTTCCTGTACTAAATCAAATGTTGATTATTCTGATATTATTGTTATACGTAACAATTGATTGAGGATAAGTATGATCAGTAAAAATACAGCCCAGCAGATCGTCGAGACTGTCAAGGACGTCTGCGGCTATGACATCAATTACATTTCAACGGACGGAATCATCACAGCTTCAACAGATCAGAAAAGAATCGGCGACTATCATGAAATCGGCAGGAAAGCCGCTCAGTCAGGCCAGACGCTCGAAGTCTATGACAACGTTACTTTCGAAGGCGCCCAGAAAGGCGTGAACATTCCGTTCAATTATCATGGCCAGACCCTGGCGGTCATCGGGATCACCGGCGAGCCGGATGAGGTCAGGCGCTATGCACGGCTTGCCTTAAGAATCATGAGGATGTTGCTGAGGGAAAGGGAACTTGACGCTTCAAGGGAACTCAAAAGAGCGGAGTTTTCCTATGTGGCCAGGGCGATGGTCAATAATGAGAGTCTCAATTTTGAATATGTGCAGGACTTTCTGCATCAGAAAGGACTTGACCTTCATGAAAAGGGAAGAGCTGTGATCATCCGGCTGCAGATTGAGGACCGCACCCGCAACATAACATATTATGAAAACAGGTCGGAGTCGGTTCTTTCGGGTATTCCGCAGTCGCTTTACGCCTATGATTATCCTGACAGGTTTATCCTGATCTGTTCCGAAAAATCATTTGCCGAAAACCGTGAAAGAATCCGGCAGATGTGTGAACTGCCTGCCTCGGTGGCGGCCGGCAGCCTGCACAGTCTCAATCATATCCACCGTTCATACACGGACGCGCAGCTGGCACTGAATTCTGCGGCAGGGGCCTATACTGAATTTGATTCTCTGGGGATTGAACTGCTTTTTTCCGGTCTGTCCGGCTATGTCAGGGAACGTTTTCTTGCCAGGACATTATCAAAACTCGATCAGGCGGATCTTGATCTTCTTTCCGTCTATTTCAAAAACAATCTTTCTCTGAAACAGACAGCCGAGGAACTCTTCATTCATAAAAACACGCTTCAGTACAGACTGGAGCGGATCCGGAAAGTTTCAGGCCTGGATCCGAGAAATGTCAATGACGCGGCAGTACTGATCGCGGCGCTGAAACTGAAAAACACAATGGTACAGGAGATACAGTGATTCTGTTTCAGAATGTGCAACTGTTCCCCTTTATCAAAAGATGGGTATAGAATCATTGCGTATTAAGGAGGATGAATATGGATCTCAGTCAGCTTTTCAGCCTGCAGTTTATGATGTTTGCGGAAATGGCGGTCGGCTATCTCATCTGTTCATTTCATATCCTGAAGCCGTCAGACAGGACAGTCTTTTCAAAAGCGGTTATTAATGTCTTCCTGCCGGCCAGTATTGTCAATTCATTCAATATCGAAATGACCCCTGAAATCGCTAAAAACTTTGCGGTGATCCTCGGCGTTTCCATCGGAATACAGATCCTGTCCACATTTCTGGCTGCAGTTCTCTACAGAAAAACAGATGCGGACAGAAAGGGAATTCTTCAATATGCCACTGTGTGTTCCAATGCCGGGTTCCTCGGCAACGCGGTAGCTGAAGGTGTTTTCGGCCAGATGGGCATGCTGTATGGGCAGATCTATCTGATCCCCCTGCGGATTGTCATGTGGTCGGCCGGAATCTCCTATTTTGAAGGAGGAACTGATTTCAAGGCGGTCTTTAAAAAGGTCATGACCCATCCCTGCATCATCGCTGTCATCATCGGTCTGATCAGGATGATCGCCGGAATTACTTTCCCGTCCGCGGTTAATACAACACTGACAAGTCTTGGCAGGTGCTCAACGCCGCTGATTATGCTGTTCCTGGGCATGATTCTGGCTGAATATGGATTCAAATCTATGATATCAAAGCTGAATCTTCAATACTGCGTGCTGCGCTTACTGATCATACCGGTGATTGTGCTTGGAGGATGCCTTCTGCTGCGTGTTGATCCGGTGATTACCGGTATTTCCGTTCTGCTTGCGGCAATGCCTGCCGGCAGCACAACAGCTGTATTCGCAGAACAGTATCATACCGATGTTAAATTCGCGGCTGACTGTGTGGTGCTTTCAACCATACTCTCCATCGCCGTACTGCCTGTCTGGGCAATCCTGCTGTACAGCCTTTGATCCACATTTATTAAAAATCCCTGCGGATTCCGGAGATATATATTTCCGGTGCCCTGCAGGGATTGTTTTTTTGCGGATGAATTCAGATGTCAGTGGTTTTCCATGTATTCCATCATGGCTGCGGCGGCTTTCTTGGCTTCCGCTGCAGCTGCCACGACAGTGTTGGAACCGTGCACAACATCGCCTGCGGCGAAGACGCCCGGGACAGTGCACATGCAGTTATCATCAGTGATCAGCAGGCCTCTTTCATTGCCTTCAAGACCTTCGGTTGTCAGGATCAGCTTGTTCTTGGGAGCCTGGGAAACAGCGAGGATTGTGGCATCGGCTTTGACATGATTCAGCTCTTCCTCATAGCCGACTACCTTGTCATTTTCATCGAAGATGGCAACTTTGAAGACAGGTCCCTCCGGTTCGATCTTTTCGATTGCCTGGCCGAATTCGAACTGGGCGCCATCCAGCCTTGCATAGTCCATTTCATGCTCGCTGGCGGCGATTCTCTTGGAACGGGCATACAGGGTGACATTCTGCGCGCCGTGTCTTAAAGCGGTTCTTGCGACGTCCATCGCGACGTTGCCCATGCCGATGATCGCGACATTTTCACCGATGGTGAAGGCTTCCGGATTGGCGAGATAGGAAATACCGAAGTGGACATTGGGAAGGCTTTCGCCCTCGATGCCGAGTGTCTTGGGTCTCCAGACGCCGGTTCCGACAAAGACAGCGGCATAGCCGTCTCTGAACAGGTTGTCAATGGTCAGCGCTTCACCCAGGACAGTATTGGGACGGAAGCGGATGTCCAGCTTGTTCATAAGCTTCTTGTAACGGTCGATGATTGTCTTGGGCAGTCTGAATTCAGGAATGCCGTATCTTAACATACCGCCGATCTGGTTGTTGTCATCGAAGATGGTCACATCGTAGCCGTTGGAAGCCAGAATGACAGCGACGCTCATGCCGGCCGGACCGGCACCGAGGACTGCTGCCTTTTTGCCTTTCTTCTCAGGCTTTGTGATTCTGACTCTGTCCAGATAAGCATCCGAGACAAATTTTTCAATGTTGTAGAAATGAACCGGGCTTCCTTTTCTGCCTAAAACGCAGTGGCCCGCGCACTGGGCCTGATGGTCGCAGACGATGGAACAGAAGACGGACATCGGGTTGTTTTCAAACAGCTGCTGTCCGGCCTCCATCAGTTTTCCTTCTTTGAACTTTGCGATGACTTCCGGGATGGGGGTAGCGATCGGGCATCCCTTTTTGCACATAGGAACCTTGCACTGCAGGCAGCGCTGGGCATCATTCATAATTGTCAGTGCCATGTTTTCTCTCCTGTGACGCTTTAAGAGCGTCAGATTCTATACTTCTGCTTTTAATATTGTAGATTTTTTAAACCGGAATGTAGATGTACAAAATCAGCTTTTTTATTCACATTTTCGTCTTATTTCTGTATATTCCTGCGAAAACCGTCGTTTCTTCCGCTTTGTGCTGAAACAGTCAGGCACATGTTTCCCGAAGGCCCTGTGTACTTAAGAGGAGGAAAACATGTATCTGACTGTCAGAAACTGATGGATGGTTTTTGTTCAGCGGTCTGAATGCTGGGAGTAGAACAGAGTCAGAGCGCCGATGATGTTGGATGTATTGCGGTATCTGCAGGGGACAATGTCGGCGTGCCCGACTTCAAGATTCAAAGATTTGTACAGCTCTTCATACTTTCTCTGCATTGTTTCAATGAACAGCTCATCCGCGCTGATGCCGCCGCCGATGACGAAACATTCGGGATCATACAGCATCTGCAGGGAGAAAAGAACATTGGTGAAGTCATTCATATATTCATCCAGCAGTCTTACGGCAGTTTCATTGCCTTCTCTGACCAGTTTCATGAATGCTTCACCGTTCACTTCCTGTCCGAGTTCCTCTGCCGCCTTTTTTAAGAAAGGCGGCATGGCGTTCTGAGCGCACCAGATCGCTTCAAGGCCGTTCTTTCTGATGTCTTTTGTCAGGAAGAGGGAGATCTGTCCGGCATAGCCGTGCCTGCCGGAATCAATCCTGCCATGGTCTACATAAGCCCCGCCGATCCCGGTGCCGATCACCAGCACATAGCCGGTGGAGACATCCTTCAGGCTGCCTGTCTGTGTTTCGGCAAGAGCCGCCAGACGGCCGTCGTTTTCAAGGGACACAGGCAGACCGAATTCCGCTTCAAAGATTTTTCTGACAGGTTTGTTCAGTCCATAGGTCAGGGCACCGAAGGGCACCATGTTTCCGGTATCGGGATCTTCCATGCCCGGATAGCTGACCGCAAGACCCGTGATCTCCAGGTCGCTGTTTTCTTCCATGATGCAGCGGACAGCTGTCATGAGATCTTCCAGAGATTCCTGCGGCGTTGGTGTTTTTCCCTGTCTGATCAGTTCATATCCGTCTGCCGCGGCCCATTTGATAAATGTTCCCCCAATATCAAGAGCTAAGATCATGTTCATGCCTCATCTGCCGGGAATACAATACCCGCGTCTTTTCTTGCGAGGGTCTGAACCTTTGAAACAAGAACGCTTTCCGCCAGCGCTTGATAGCAGCTTTTCAGATCATGTTCAGCCATCTGCTGTGCGAAGGCTCTGAACTCGCACTCCAGTCTGCTTTCAGGATTGAGTTCGAACTTTTCTTCAGTGCCGTCATTGAGGTGGATTTTGATGTCCATGCAGAAGTTGGCCGGTGTGTCCATTAACAGATAGCCTTCGGTTCCCTGGATGACATATCTCCATGGTGCGCTGCAGTCCTTGGCGGCGACACTGACGGCTTTGAATGTGCCGTAGTCCAGTGTCATGATGCCGGAAGTGTCGATGTCTCTTTCAATGTTGGCTTCATAGCGGACACTCTGCGGTTCACCGAATAATCCGATCAGCCATGCCAGATTGTAAAGGCCGATGTCCATGAGCGCACCGCCTGATTTCTTCGGATCGAAAGCAGGAAGAATGGTTCCTTCACGGAAAGCGTCATATCTTCTGGAATAGTTGGAGAAGTTGCAGGAAACAACCTTGACGGTTCCGATTCTGCCGAGAAGCTCCTTTGTCTTTTTGTAAGTCGGCAGATAGACGGTGGTGATCGCTTCATAGAGGAAGAGACCTGCATCTATGGCTGCCTTTTGCAGTTCTTCCGCTTCCCTGAGGTTGCTGGTAAGAGGCTTTTCGCAGATGACATTCTTCTTTGCGGAAAGAGCGTCTTTGACAAAGCTGTAGTGGAGGAAGTTGGGAACTGCGACATAGACGCATTCCACATTTTCATCCTTTAACATATCCGCGTAATTGTTGTAGTAAACACCGCCTGTATACTTGTCGGCGAGTTCTCTTGTCTGTGCTTCTGTGCTGGGGGTTCCGCAGACAGCGACGGGCTCATAGCCCCACTGTGCGACGAGGGGAAGGACTTCCTGTACAATAATGCCGGTTCCGGCGATTCCGAGTTTTACCATTTCTTATCTCCTGTTATTTCTGTTTTTTAATCTGAATCGTAAGAAGGGAAGGAAGGCATGGAGCTTTCCTTCCCTGAAAGGGGTTATGAATGAATTACTGATTGCTGGCTGCGTCCTGCGCGTTCTGCTGCTTTTCATACAGCTTGATGCAGGGGATGTAGACCAGAACTGCCGCTGCCAGGCAGATGAGCTGGGTGACGCCGCCCATGATGTTGCCGCCGGAAGCCAGGAAGCCGGCGATCACGGGAGGAGTAGTCCACGGAACGTTGACATACATGACAGGGCAGAAGCCGATGGCTGTCAGGACATATGCCAGTGTGTAGGAAACGATCGGTGCGACGATGAAGCCGATGCACATGACCGGATTCAATACGACCGGCAGACCGAAGACGACTGTTTCGTTGATGTTGAAGCAGTTGGGGAAAGCGGAGAGCTTGGCGATGGAGCGGTTGTCCTCACGCTTGCCGACCAGGAAGATCGCGATGGTGATGGCACCGGCGATGCCTGTGCCGACGAATGTGATGAAGCAGGACATGAAGGAACCGTTGAGGATGTGCGGCGCTGCCATGCCGGCTTTGACTGCTGTTTCGTTTTCAATCAGCATCGCTGTCATGATCGGAGTCAGAACGGAGCCGACCATGTTGTTGCCGTGAAGACCGAAGCATCAGAAGATGGAGATGACGATGACGAATACCAGGCCGCCGATGAAGGAACCGCCGACATTCTGCAGAGGGATCTGAACCAGGTTGAAGATCAGGGAGTGCAGTGTTGAGCCTGTAACTGCCTGTACGGCGAAACCGATCGTCGAAACAGCGAGCAGTGTCAGTGTGGAGGGGATCAGAGCGTTGAAGGAAGCTGCGATGTTGGGCGGAACCGCATCGGGGAGCTTGATCTTGAGATGATCGAACTTGTTGAAGAAGTTCAGGATTTCGACTGTGACGATGCCGACGATCATGGCTGTAAAGAGACCGGAAGCACCGAGCACGTCAGAGCTGAGCACCTGCAGCATGATGCCGCCCGGAACGAATGCCGCGAAGGAGTTGTACTCGCCGGCTCCGTTAAGACCCATGACGCTGGCAGGATTTGTTGTGGCGCCTACCACACAGACCAGACCCGCAAGAGCGATCAGTCCGCAGTAGTAGCCGTTCATGTGATTGCGTCTGCCGATTTCCATGCCGATCGCGAAGCAGATCGCCAGGGAGATGCAGCCGATGGTTGCGAAGTTGAGAGCGCTGAAGATCGGATTGAGGAACTCGAGTCCCATGACTGCCGGGATCAGAGCGCCAAGACCTGTGGAAGAGTTGACGATGACGCTGGTCCATAAGGTACCGATCGCGCCGATGATTGTGAAGGGCATGAATTCCTGGAATGCGTCACGGATGGCACCGAGGTATTTGTTGTTGGATACCCACATTCCGAAAGCCATAAGCTTGTCTGCGAAAGAGCTGTTCATGTGTTTTTCTCCTTTTTTGTTTACACCTGCAGAATAGCTTTCCGGCTGAAACAAAAAAAGAAAACGGTGTCATTTGTAAACAAAGTTCACCGTCATTCACAAAATTCAATTATGATGACTGTGTATATTGTTAACGATGATCCGTTTTGAGGTTTGAACTATGCTGATTGAACAGCTTCAGAAAAAAGAAGGTTTTACTGAAACCGAAAAAACCATCGCTGATTATATCCTGAACCATGGCGATGATCTGCTTCATGTGACGGTCCGTGATCTGGCGGACGCCTGTTATACGGCTCCCAATACCATCATGCGCCTATGCCGCAAGCTTGGTTACGACGGTTTCCGCAGTTTTAAAGTTCAGCTGCTGAAGGATCTGGAATCTTCCGTCTACCATGATCAGCTGCTCGACGTCAACCGTCCTTTTTACATCGGCCAGAGCACATCGAAAATTGCCCATACAATGATGAAACTTCAGCACCAGGCAATCCGCGATCTTGTGGATGATCTGGATTACGCTGATCTTGAAAAAGCGGCTGCTCTTCTGGAAAAAGCACATACGATTTTTGTCTATGGCCATGGCGATTCAATGCTGAGGGCGAAATCCTTCATGAACAAGATGTTCAAGATCAACAAACTGTGCATTCTCGCAAGTGAAGCCTATGAAGAAGTGGGCATGTCCCACAACGCCTCCCCGGCAGACGCTGCCCTGATTGTCTCCTACCGGGCCGGCGGCGCTTCGTTTGATGCCTGTCTGGATATTCTGAAAGACAGAAAATGCCCGGTGATCCTGCTCAGCGCTAACAGGGAAACAAAGCTGTCAAAGGGAGCGGATCTCTGGCTTCACATTCCGGACAAAGAAAACTCAGCGGACAATATCGGCACATTCTATTCCCAGACCTGTTTTGACTATATACTCAATCTGATCTACAGTCTGATCTATTCCTCCACCTATACAAAAAACCACAACTACAAGAGTTTCATTGACAAAGAGACTGTCAGAAAGTGAAACAGCGGCCGCCTTGGACAGCAGGCGGTCTTTCATTTCCGCCGGTCATGTTTTCTGTGTGAATGTCAGTCCGTACAGCCTTGTTTTACCTTCCGCAATCCTGTACATTAAAGAAAACAGGAAAGGAAACAGATCATGTATTTTGAAAAAACCAACGGCTTCCCGGAAGGCTTTTTATGGGGTGCCGCATCTGCCGCGTACCAGGTGGAAGGTGCCTGGGATGAAGACGGCAAAGGCGTCTCTGTCTGGGACACCTTCGTAAGGATCCCGGGCAAGACATTCAAAGCCACAACCGGCGACAAGGCGGTCGATCATTATCACCGCTACAAAGAAGATGTCCGCTTAATGGCGGAAATGGGCTTAAAGACCTACCGTTTCTCGATTGCCTGGACAAGAATCATTCCCGACGGCAACGGAGAGATCAATGAAAAGGGTCTTGAGTTCTATGACAATCTGATCAATGAATGTCTGAAATATGACATTGTTCCGATGGTGACCGTTTACCATTGGGATCTGCCGCAGGCCCTGCAGGATCAGTACGGCGGCTGGGAAAACAGACGGATTGTCGACGACTTTGTCCGCTATGCGAAGACACTGTTCGAAAAGTTCGGCGACAGGGTCAAACACTGGATCATCATCAATGAACAGAATGTCTTTACCGGACACGGCTGGCTGATGGCCTCCCATCCTCCCGGAAAAGCAGGCGACTACAAAATGTTCTATCAGGTCAACCACCATGCCTTCATGGCCCACGCAAAGTCAGTGCTGGCTCTGAAGGAACTCTGGCCTGATGCCAAAGTAGGCTCCTCGTTTGCCTACGGTCCTTCCTATGCTGTGACAAACAAGCCGGAAGACGCCATGGCAAAATATGATTATGACGACCTGCAGAATTTCTACTGGATGGATGTCTATGCCTATGGCAGATACCCAAGAGCCGCGGTGGCTTATCAGCTCTCCAGAGGCATCGCACCCGTCATGGAGGACGGCGATGAGGAAATCATGAAGGAAGCTGCTTCAAAAGTGGACTTCATGGGCGTCAACTACTACCAGACAAGCAGTGTTGAATACAACCCCGTGGACGGCGTTGACGGCATGGGCAAAATGAACACCACCGGCAAGAAGGGCACAACGGAAATCTCCGGTGTTGCCGGCATGTACCGCAATCCCAAAAACCAGAACCTGCCGACCACCGACTGGGACTGGACAATCGATCCGATGGGCCTGCGCTATGCCTGCCGTGAAATCACTTCCCGCTATGATCTGCCGATTGTCATTTCCGAAAATGGCCTCGGCGCTTTCGATAAAGTGGAAGACGGACAGATCCACGACCCATACCGCATTGCCTATCTGAAGGAACATGTCAAAGAACTCAGAAAGGCCTGTGATGATGGCTGCCGTGTGCTGGCTTACTGCACATGGTCCTATACCGATGTTCTCAGCTGGCTCAACGGCTACCAGAAGAGATACGGCTTTGTCTATATCGACAGGGAAGAAGACGAAAACTCCGGCACACTGAACCGGATTCCGAAGGATTCCTATTACTGGTATAAGAAGGTCATCGCCTCCAACGGGGCGGAAGGCCTGGACGATTAAACCCGACAGCAAAAGAAAACGGCGGAGCGCAATGCTTCGCCGTTTTCATTCGAGATCAGTTTTTGTCAATGAGGATCTCGCTGGTTTCTTTTTCAAAGTCCAGTTTCAGTTCAGCTCTGCCGGCTTCGTTCTTCCAGACGATGCTCATTTCAGAACCGTTGAGATCGCAGGAGATTTCCGCGTCTTCGGAGAAGACCGGGCAGGTGTTCCTCATCTTTAACATGGCCAGCTGCTTGAGAACGACGTCTTTTGTGAGGCCTTCCTCAATCTGTTCCATGGTGAGGTTGGTGCGGTTGATTTCCTTGTGTCCGCCGGCGCCGGCTCTTCTCATGGCTTCGTAGTCATTCTTTCCGGCAAACAGGTCGAGATACCAGATCTGCGGTTTGCCCGGCATGAAGAGCTGCAGGGCTCTTGCCATTAACATTCTCTGATCGCTTTCGCCAAGCGCGCTGTAGTAGGTCGCGTTGACCTGGTAATAAACATTCTTGGCGCCATGGAGATCCTTGACATAGCCGCCGCGCTTAACTGTGGCGTCGATGACATTCTGGATGCTTTCCTCAGGCAGAAGACCCTTAAGGTCGAGCAGGGGGATGCCGTCATGGCAGCCCAGCATGTTTACGGTGCGGATCTTCTTCTCGACGATCTCGTCAATCCACTTCTTGAGATAGGTGCCGTTCTTTCTTTCAAAGGCGTCAATGATCAGTCCCGGCAGGAAGAAGTCATAGACCATGTAGCCTTTTTCTGCCAGCGTCTCGTAGATCTTCTCTTCATAGGAAGCGTGGATTTCCGGCAAGACAGTCAGGCCGTTTTCTCTTGCGATCGCAGCGACTTTTTCAAGCAGGTCCCAGGTGCCCGGATCATTGAGGAAGTTCTTTTCTCCCGGTTCCTTGGGTGCGTAGGCAAAGGCGTCAAGACGGACAATGGAGGTTCCGTAGGAAGCCAGCTTTGCCAGTGTTTCACGGTAATAGTCCCATACCAGGTCAGACTTGATGTTCAGGTCCATCTGACCAAGGTATGTCCGCCTGCTCTGGATGTAATCCACAACCGCGTCTTTATATTTGTTCCATCTGCCGAGATCCAGCTTTGCCGGATCTTTTTCAGAGGCGTTGAAAATCTTCGCGATTTCTTCCGCGACGCAATACTGCATGCCAAGATCCCTGACCAGCTCATAGGCGTTGAGATCAGGATAATTGACTTCCTGGTAGAAGGTGTTCCAGTAAGGCACTTCTCTTCCGTCCGGAAAGCGGACCATCAGGATCGGTAAGCCAGCTTTGCGGAAGAACATGTCTTTGATGTACTTCTCATCCGGCTGGATATAGCCTGCCTCTGTCATTTCACCGCAGCCTTCCCAGAATCTGTTCCAGTCAATGAAGAAATCACGGTATTTTGATTCATCGCCTTTTTTCAGGATGTCCTGGAACTGGGGGGAAAGAACGGAGATATGGTTGAGAACGAAATCCATCATCAGACGGATATTCATGTTTTTGAGATCTTCGATGTCTTCTCTTGCGGCAAGGGATTCGTTGAGTTCATAGTCAATCAGCGAAAAACCGCGGTCGAGATCGCAGTTGAAGACGGAAGGAAGGATATAGAAGGATTCAAAAGCACCTTCCATCTCTTTTCTTTTCAGGACGGAAACGATGTCCGAGAGCTGACCGCCCATACTGTCGCAATAGGCGTTCAGAAGGGTTCCTGTTTTTGTCTTGTCTGTCATATTACGGCCTTAATACTTCGCCTTCCTTGGAGAGGATAATGTCCGCGTTTTCCATTCTGCGGTCGAGCTTTTCCTGTTCAATTTCGAGAACCATTGTGACAAACGCGGAGTCCGCCTTGCCGTCTCTGGCTCTGAACAGACGGTATGCCTTTGTCTCTTCCGGTGTGGAGCGCAGGCAGATGGCAATGTCAACGCCCTTTACCTGATCAGCTCCGGCATGGGTCCATTCAAGAAGAAGCACATCGGTATCGCTGAAGTCGATTTCGTCATACCATCTGGCGTCTTCTGTTCTGCCCATTCTCTTGAGCCAGATCTTTTCGTTTCCTTTTTTGAAGGAATCAAGAACCCAGTTGATCTGGTTGTAGTCCTGTTCCTTCTCTTCGCCAAGGTATCCTCTTAAAGCTTCTCTGCCGTATTTCTGATAAGCAGCCAGCCAGGGATACTGTTCCGCCTGGGCGGGATCGGAATCAATTTCCTTCTTCCATAAGTCATCCAGGACTGCCTGGTTTTCTTTGCTGTAGAGGTTTTCCTTGAGAAGTCCCTTGAGGCCTTCGGAGCGGAAAATGGAAAGACGCTCAGCGTCATTGTATTCAGGAATGCGTCTGGGATAGTTGTCGCCGGAAATCGCGTAGGTCTTGATGCCTGCATCATTCAGGTAATAAGTGAGCAGGGATGTGGTGACGCTTTTGCCGGAGCCGGAACCGCCGAAAATGGAAATGACATACTTCTCATCGCCTTTTTCTTTCATCATCTTTACAAGCAGGCGGAAAAGTGTCTGGGCATGGGGAATCAAGGCGTCGGAGATCAGGACGATATCTCCGGGCATGTCGCCGTGGGGCATATTCTCAGCCGGAGCCGGGAACTGCCATGTGTCCAGTTCATTCAGGATTGTTTCAAGTTTTTCTTTAAGCATTATATCCTCCGAAAATAACTACATCTTTATCTTAACAGTTTTATGCGGGCAAAACGTGGATCGTTTCACATTTGCGCCAAATTGTCACAATTGGCACGGCGTCAATACGGCATGAAACGGCATCGTTACAGCTGATTTCCGGCCATGGATTGTTTAAAATAGATGTAACAGCCGTCCCCTCAGGAGGAATAATCATGCCGCTTAAGAATATCTCCGTTATGATCAAGCCCGCTTCTTCCCTGTGCAATCTGAGATGCAGATACTGTTTTTACGCGGACATCAGTCAGAACAGGGAAACCGCGTCGAACGGAATCATGGATGAGGAAACATGCGATACCGTCATCGACAGAATCAGCGAAGCGCTTGGCGGCCATGGAACAGCCAATATCTCATTCCAGGGCGGCGAACCGACGGTGGCAGGATTAAAGTATTTCATTCATTTCACAGAGACAATGAAGAAATATCCCCATGTCAGAGTGAACTATGCCCTGCAGACAAACGGAACCCTCATTGATGAGGAATGGGCAAAGTTCTTTCACAACAATCATTTCCTGATCGGCATTTCTCTTGATGGCTATAAGCTGAACATGGATCAGTTCCGCTTCGATGCTGAAAACAGCAGTGTTTATGACCGGATCATGAAGACAGTTAAGCTTCTGCGGAAATACAAAGTGGAGTTCAATATCCTGACAGTCGTGACAAAACAGCTGGCGGAACACCCGAAGGCACTGGCGAAGTTTTACCGTGATCAGAAATTTGATTATGTTCAGCTGATTCCCTGCCTGCCGGGGTTCTGTGACAAAGAAGACCCGTTTGCCCTGACGCCGGAAAAATACGCGTCCTTCTATATTGACTTCTTCGACGAATGGCTTCGTTATGCAAGAAACGGAACATTCATCAGCGTCGGTCTGTTTGAAAACCTGCACGCGATGGTGCATGGTCAGATGCCATATCAGTGCGGCATGCTGGGCAGGTGCACCGTCCAGTATGTCATTGAGTCAAACGGCGACACCTATCCCTGCGATTTCTTCTGTCTGGATGAATACAGGCTGGGCAATCTGAAAACAGACTCTTTTGAATCTCTGTTCAATACAGAAACCGCGAAAACATTCATCAATGAATCTGAATGCACAAAGAAGCCGTGCGGAACATGCCGGTACATGAACATGTGCAATGGCGGCTGCCGCAGACAGAATATCTGTTATCTGAATGAGGAGGAATGTGCATATCAGAAGGTTCTTGATCACGTTCTCCCGGTTCTTTCAAAAATGTAGAAAACACAATTTCAATACATCATTCGAAAGGGGATTTATACCATGGAAAAGTATCTGACGATCGACATCGGCGGCACGAACATCAAATATGCTGTCATTACCGAATCTCTCGAATTCCTTGAAAAAGGAGAAATTCCGACCCCGAGAGACAGCCTGGAAGAATTTGAAGACACTCTTGTCGCAATCTATGAGAAATTCAAAGACCAGGATGTCAAAGCACTGTGCATGAGCGCACCGGGCAGAATTGATTCCAGCATCGGCTATTTCTTCACAAGCGGCGCTCTCGGCTACATCAGCGGCCACAATCTTGCGGAGGAACTCAAAGAAAGAATCCCGGTTCCCGTCTGCGTGGAAAACGACGCCAAGGCAGCAGCACTGGCAGAACTCTGGAAAGGTTCCATGAAAGGGTATAACAGCGGTTCTGTCATTACCCTTGGCACCGGTATCGGCGGCTCAGTGATCATGGGCGGAAAACTGGTCAGGGGCGAAACCTTCGCGGCCGGTGAATTCTCAGGCATCAGCTCAGCCTGGGACAGACGCTATGACCGAGACAAAATCTGGGCGTCCTGCGCCAGCACCAATTCACTTGTCAGCATGTATGCGGTCAAAAAAGGTCTTGAGCTGAGTGCAGTCAACGGCAGAATCTTCTTTGAGGCAGCCAACAATGGCGAAGAAGAGGCGCTCGAAGTGCTCAGTGATTTCTGCGATAATGTGATCTGCGGCATCATGTCCATCCAGCTCATTCTCGATGTGCAGCGCTATTCAATCGGCGGCGGCATTTCAAAGCAGCCCATCCTGATTGAAACCCTGCAGCGGAAACTGGATGAACTCTATGAAGAATATGCCGGCAAAATGGCATCCTCCAAACCGGAGATCGTCGCCTGCACATTCGGCAATGACGCCAACATGATCGGTGCTCTGTACCATTATCTTTTTGAACTGAATTGACAGCCGGCTGAAATCAGATCATCACAAACAGCATCAGGAGAGACTCATCAGGAACCTCTCCTGTTTTCGTTTTACAGCTTTTGTGATTTTTAACTTCTTTTACAATTTTTAACTTTTATGGAGATGAAAGTCCCAATATGCGGGCTGACCAGTGCAAAGAAAAAGCGTCAAAGAGACGCCTGCGGTTATTCTGTTTCACAGCTGATGACAATACCTCTGCGCTCCATGTAGTAGCTGCAGAGCCCTCTTGCCGGCAGGATCTGTATTTCTGCCTGGGGAAAATCCTTTAAGACGCTCTGCTTCAGGGCTTCTGCCATTGGTTCATTTTCAACGTGTGTGATCACTGCCCGTCCGCCGTTATAGCCTGCATTTTTCATGTCCTGCACCAGTGTGCGGATGGATTTTTTTTCGCCTCTTGCTTTACCGGTCACACTGATCTTTCCTTCTTCCGACGCTGTTCCTGTAACTGAAATATTCAGCACACATAAGGCGGCAGCGGCAGCTTTGGAGACACGGCCGTTCTGAGCCAGGTTATGCAGGGAAAAGAAGGAGAAGAAAAGACGTGATTTCTTCAGATATGCACGGATCTTCTGATCAATTTCTTCAAACGGATCACCGCTTTTGATCAGTTCTCTGAGCTTATACAGCAATAATGCCTCCTCAGCCCCCGTGGAAAGGGAATCAATAACTGAGATTCTGACTTCGGGATGTTCTTCTTTGTAAATCTGTGCTGCGGTCATGGCGCTGTTGTAAGAGCCGGATAAGGCGCTTGTGACTGTTGAAACGAAGATTTCATCCGCCCCTTCAAACGCCTGCAGCCAGGCGTCGACAGAAGGGCAGGATGTGTAGGAGCGGCCTTTACAGGAAGCCAGATAATCCAGCATGTCTTTGATATTCAGGGAAGTGCCGTCAATGAAGCTTCTCTCGTCGGTATAGACCGTCAGGGGAACAGTTTTAAAGTCGGGAACGTCCAGTGTATACAGATCACATGATGAATCCGCTATGATTCTCATCGTGAGTACCTCCAGTTCAATTGAGGGAATTGTAGGAGTTTTCCTGTTCTGTTAAGATTTACAAAAATGGTAAAAGTGTAACACTTGTGACAGAACAGGTGAAAGTGTAACAGTATGAAAATCAAGACAGAACCAAACAGCCGGACAGTGCCGACGAGAATGGCCATCGGCAATGCAATCCTCGATGAACTTGAGAAAAAAGAATTCGCGCGGATCAAGGTCATGGACGTCATACGCACAGCGAAAGTGTCCCGGATGTCTTTTTACCGCTACTATGAAAATCTTTATGACGCGCTTTGCGATTATCTGAATATTGTCGTCAACGGCTATATGATCGAGGGAGGGGAAATCAATGACCCGGGCGTTTTCATGCGTCTGGAACATATTGAATTTTCACTCAATTACTTCGACAGATATGCCAGGTACTTCCTGATCCTGAACAGGAGCGGTCTTTATACCATACTCATCGACGCGGTCAATGAGTACATGATGAAAAACATTCTTCCCCAGAAGAAACTGCACATGTTTGAGCTGTATGCCTATGCCGGCGGACTGCTGAACTCGTTTCTGAAGTGGGAGGAAGACGGCAAAAAAGAAAGCGCCCATAATGTGGCGCTGATGATCTGGCGTCTCTTCAATCATGCCGATGCTGAAGTTTAACGGATTATTATCTGTCACATGACAAAGGGCTGCCGCGGCAGCCCTTGTTTTTTTTAAAGCGGTTTGGTCAGATCCTTGAGAACGGCTCTGCCATAGGTGAAGATGTTGATGAACATGCAGATCAGCAGCGGCAGCAGCAAAGTCACAGTCAGAAGATTCATCACATGGGTGTTCATTCCTTCCGTTACCTTCATCGCCAGCAACATGATTCCGACATACAGGAAGGAGATGCCCGCGGTCAGGCCATAGAGTTTGAAGAGCTCGTTATGGGTGATCTTCTTCAGGTCTGTTTCCTCAAAGCCGATCTGGTTGAGGACCTTGAAGTATCTTCTTCTGCCTGTCTGTTCGGTCATGGATTTGAACATGATCATGAGCGCAAGCAGGAAGTTCATCAGGATATAGGAGAATGTGAACAGCATCGAGTCGAAGATTCTGTCCTGTCTTTCGGCAATGATGGAAATCTGCACGACAGCGCAGGCAATGAACAAGATGATGCTGGATTTGTTGATGTCGAGGTCCTTTCTCAGGAAACCGTTGCCGGCCAGGATCTTCGGTTTTGATAGATTGACCTTGTCCATGGAATTGGTGATCCAGGGGATGACAATGAAATTGATCACGCCGTAAACGCCGAAGAGGCCGATGATCGAAAGGGTCAGCTTCGATACGTCTTTATTGAACATAAAGACAAGCGGGACGATAAAGAGGGCGGTGAAGATGATCTGTTTGACGATCAGGGGAATCTTCGCCAGGAACGCGCCGAAGGTGCCGCCTTCTTTTGTGCTGTAGCTGCCGTCGTTGGTCATCATGGAGAAGGCCGCGTTTGTGTAGGTGAAGCTCAGGTTGAGAGCGGTGGCCCAGACAACGATCATTCCCATCAGGATGCCGACAAGCAGGTTGGCTTCGGAGTGAGTACTGATGATCAGATCTGTGTTCAGTACAGAGCTGATCAGTGCGTTGAGCGCCGGAATCAGGATAATTCCGCACAGGATTCCGAGCGGAATCGAAAGAGCCATAATGATCAGTGTCTGCACCAGCAGGTAGGCGGTGACCTTGTTGAAGGTGGCGCCGCAGACTAATCTGACGGCGATGTCCTTGCCTTTGGAGCGGACATAGAAGTTATTGGCGAACTGGATGCACATCAGGCAGATCACAACGACGACCACAACGATGAATGTGGCGATGAAATCTGATCCGTCGGTGATGATGCCGATTCCTTTTTCGTCACTCATCATGATGTTGAAGAAAAGGAAAATGAACATCGATGTCAGGAAATATGTGATCCAGTAGAAGAACGTTCTTGACTTATCTTCCTTCAAAGACCGAATCGCATCGCGGAATGTCATTTCTGAAGCACCTCTCTGGATTCTTCGGAATTCAGCTCAACGATCTTCTGGAAGAATTCTTCCTGGGTCATATCGCCGCGCTCAAGCTCTCTTTCAATGGAACCGTCCTTGATGAAGACGAGGCGGGATGTATAGGAAGTGATCAGCGGGTCGTGGGTAACCATGACGATGGTGACGCCGTTTTCCTTGTTGAGCTGCTGGAGAATGTTCATGAGCTCGGTGGAGTTGGCGCTGTCCAGATTGCCGGTCGGCTCGTCGGCGACGATGATTTCCGGATTGTTGATGAGGGCGCGGCAGATCGCGGCTCTCTGTCTCTGGCCGCCTGAGCATTCATTCGGCTTCTTGTGCAGAAGCGAGGAGATTTTCATTCTCAGAGCGATCTCGTTGACTCTCTGCTCGATTTCTTTCTTGTTCACGTTGGCAAGGGAAAGCGGCAGGGCAATGTTTTCAAATAATGTATGGGTGTTGAGAAGGTTGAAATCCTGGAAGATGAAACCGAGGTTCTGGAAGCGGAATCTTCCGATTTCATTGGAGCTCATCGTGCGGATTTCCTTGCCTTTGATCAGAACGCTTCCTTCCGTGTACTGGTCGATTGTGGAAATGTTATTGATAAAGGTGGACTTGCCGGCGCCTGAGGGCCCCATAATACCGATGAACTCACCTTTTCTGACCTGGATGTTGATGTCATGCAGGGCTTCAAAGGCATTTTCAGTACGGTAGTTGTAGATTTTTTTCATGTGGCGGGCTTCAAGTACGATTTCTTCCATATGGTGCGTCTCCTTCCTGCGCTTTTACTGTATGTAACCGCTTAAATTGTATCGGTTTGAAAATGATGATTCAACGTTTCATAAGGAAATTGCCGCCAACAGAAAGCATAAAAGACAATCGGTTAAAAGCTGTCATTTATCTTGAAAATGGTCTTGCGGAAGAATTCGGAAATAAGACAAAACAGCACGATTGTCGCGCCTGAAGAGACTTCCGGAGGCATCTTAAGCTGAAACAGGAAATATGCATATTAAAATACAGATGAAGAGATATGGCATCTCAGAGCGACATCTGCATAAGGAGGAAAACAGATGAAGAAGAATATCATTCTTGTTTTAATCGGCGCTTTGGTGACATGCTGCACATTCGTGCACCGCAATGTCATTAAGGCAATCATCAAAAAGGAACCGCTGCCCAAGGCTCCCAAATGGCATTGCTGGGTACCGGAAGAAAACAGAAGAACTGAGTGAACCCTCAACGAAAAAGAAGTCTCCGGACTTCTTTTTAAATGCTGCAGTGTGTTTTTTGCTGAGGGGATCACAGGCCGTACATGAATTCCCTGATCAGTTTCGCGGTCAGTTCAGGACCGATGATTTTATTCATCGAGTCAACGGCTACGCCGCCTTCATGAATCAGCCGGTCAACATATGCACCGACTGCTCTTTTCTTTTCTTCCCTGTCGCAGACGGGTGCATCTCTCAAAAGGGCAAGGTAAGTATCCAGGCAGTCATTCATCATGATTTCAGCGGAAGCGGAAATCTTTTTCCCGCTCTTGGCAATGGAAGAATCCAGACGAAGTGAATCATACCAGCGCGGTTTGAATTCGTAATCAGGCAAACTGCTGTATTTTTTCTTCATCCCCGCAAAAGCGGACAGATCGTCTTCGTGCAGGGCGCTTCTGTACATCTCAAACATATAAGTCTCTTTTCCTGCTGCTTTGACAGTGTCAAGATTGCAGAAGGAGAGGTCTTTTTCCAGCGGCGTAATCACGGCTGTTTCCATTTTCATGAGTCCGAACATGGCGCTCATGCCAATGAAGAACAGATTGCCTGTATTCCGGATTGTGTAGGCTTCACATTCAAAGTGAAAAAGACCTTTCCGGATTGTTCTGAGTTTTCCCATATCACGGGAATCAATGACATATTCTTTTGTGAGTTTCTTCAGGATTGTTTCTTTCATTTTTGTTTCCCTTTTCCAACAGTATATGTCTAAGGCAGGGAAAAAACACGAAATAATTGAGGCGGGGATTCCATTTTAATATAATGAAATCGGAATATATTCCAAAGGAGACTTGCTATGAATTTCATGGACAATATACAGCTTAAGCGCAGTTCCCTGACAAAGAATGAGGCGAAGGCGTGCGATATGATCTGCGCCGATCTGAAGCTGGTGCAGAACTGTTCGATTCAGGAACTGTCTGACCGGATCGGTGTGACCAAAACAACGATCATGCGCTTTGCCCAGAAAATGGGATACAGCGGGTATTCCGAGTTCAAATATGCTGTGATCAATTATGCCAACAGTTCCGATGACAGGGACAGAAGCGAAGAGGACAGTGTCACCCACGCTGAAAATGTCTACGCTGATACAATCCGGCTGATCCACCATACGGCGGATGAGGCCAAAATGCAGGGACTGGCGGGTGAAATCATCAAAGCACGCACTGTTTATCTGGCCGGCATGATCAATTCCCATGTCAGCGCCATCCAGATGTATTATTCCTTATTGATGTTCGGGATCCGGGCGACTGTCCTTGACTCGAGTGAAGCGGTGAAATCCGTGGATATGTGCGCTGGTGAAAATGATCTGGTGCTTGTCTACAGTGTGTCCGGCAAATCAAGGATCATGAAGGCGGTCTCTGAACTCAAAGACAGCACCGGCTGCCGGGTGGTAATGATTACTTCAAACAATATCAGCAGTATCGCGGATGAAATGGTTGTGCTTCCTTCGCTTTCGGTCCAGAGAGGGTCGCTGCTTAAGGATGTTCCGGTATATTCGGTGTTCAACGCGATTCTTGTGGATTACATTTCACAGGAAAAACAAAAAGGAAAATATTCCAAAAAGAAAAAATAAAATCGGAAAAAATTGCAAAATCATATTGACACGCCCTCTTTGGAGGGCTATATTATAGCCGAGGAGGAAAATATTCCAAAGTAAAATACAAAAACGGAATATTTACAAAAATTATGGATAAGATCAATTCTCTGGTCGAAAAGATTCTTCTGCCGTTCTCCGCATGGGTGAACAATAACAAATCACTGCAGGCAATCTCAAAAGGCTTCATGTCAATCCTGCCGGTCACAATCATCAGTTCCCTGTTTTATCTGATCGCCAACTTCCCGATCAGCGCCTGGACAAACTGGCTGGCTTCCAATGGTCTCGACAGATTCGTCCTGATTCCTTATAACGTCACAATGAGCCTGTTCGCGATCTATGCGGCATTCTCCATCGGCTACGCATACGCGGCCAACGATAATGAAGACGGATTATCTTCCGGTATTCTCTCCCTGATCAACTTCCTGATCGTCACGCCTTATATTATCGATGAGGCAGGGGAGCTCTCCTATGGCTTCGGCTGGCTTGGCTGCAAAGGCCTCTTCGTCGCGATGATCGTTGCCGTCATCACCGCCAAGGTATTCGTTCTCTTCCAGAAGAAGGGCTGGGTCATTAAGATGCCGGACGGCGTTCCTCCCTTTGTCGGAAAATCCTTCGCTTCCCTGATCCCGGGATTCTTACTGGCGCTTGTCTTCATGTTCGTCGCGATCATCTTCGCAAAGACATCTTTCGGCAGTATCCACCAGCTGATCTATACATACTTACAGATCCCTCTGACCAACATCGGCGGATCCTTACCCGGCTATCTGTTCATGCAGGTCTTCATCCAGTTCCTGTGGTGGTTCGGAATCCATGGCTTCAATGTCTGTGCCGGTATCTTCATGCCGATCTATCTCTCCATCGACGCCGCCAGACTGGCAGGCGAAACAACAAATCCGATCGGTATGTCCTTAATGACAGTCGTCGGTCAGTCCACAGTCGCTGTCTGCCTGGTTATGCTGCTCTTCTGCAAGTCCAGACAGCTTAAGGAAATCGGCAAGGTTGCCATGCCCGCTGCCGTCTTCAATATCGGTGAACCGGTCGTCTTCGGTGTCCCGAACGTTCTGAATCCCTACATGTTCCTGCCGTCAGTCGTGATTGTTCCGTTAGTCACAAACCTCTTCTTCTATCTCGGTTTCGTCTCCGGCATCGTCACACCGCTCTCCGGCGCGCAGGTTTCCATGCAGGTTCCTGTTGTCCTCTACGGTCTTGTGCAGGGCAACTGGATGGTCGCTCTCTGGCAGCTGATCGCAATCCCTCTGGCAATGGTTCTCTACCTGCCGTTCTATAAGATGTATGACAAGAAGCTTCTTGCTGAAGAACAGGAAAGAGAAGCCGCAAACGCTTAATTATAAAAAAGAACGTTAACAACAAAGTGCTGCCTCACCCCCCCTTTCAGGCAGCACTTTCCGATAAACCGGAGGATATTCTAATGGAATTATTCAAAACAGAAAAAGTCACAGATCACCTGATGAGAATCAGAACGCCGTTCGGCGTGAGCATGTTCCTGGCGCAGGGAACTGAAAAAGCCCTGTTAATCGATACGGGTATGGGCATCGGAGATCTGAAATCATTTATAGAAAAGACAGTTGCAGTCCCGTATGAAGTTGTTCTGACCCATGGCCATTGCGATCATGCCGGCGGCGCTGTCCAGTTTGAAAAAGTTTATCTTAATGAGAAGGATTTTGAACTGGAGAAATGGCACGCCGCAAGAGAGCACAGGATCAGCGATGTGTTCACCGGCCCGTTCCCGGTTCCGGAAGGAATCAGTGAAGATGACTTTGTGCCGCAGAGAACAGAGCCGTATACGCTGCTGGATCCGGATAAAGTCTTTGATCTTGGCGGATGCACAGTTTCCTTCATTGAAGTGCCGGGTCACACGCAGGGATGCCTGGTTCCTCTGATTAAAGAGGACAGGGTCATGATCATCGGCGACGCGCTTGGCGAAAACACACTCATGCATTTCAAAGAAAGTTCAACTGTGGAAACCTACCGCAGATCGATTGAAAAACTGATTGCCGTCCAGGATGACTATGATCTTCTGATCAGATTCCATGGAAACGGCGCCAGCGAGCACAGGATCCTTGAGGACATGCATGATCTGTGCGGGGAAATCATGGAACATAGAGACGCCGCCCTGCCGGCAGTCATGATGGGCTTTGAAGGCTGCTGGGCAAGAGAAAAGGAACACCCCGGCAAAGCGGGGAATATGATCTACAATCCGAAGCGGATTTACGATGAGGTGGACGCATGATTCAGATGGTGATCAGAGCCGATGATATCGGCTATTGCGAAGCGGTGAATTACGGTATTGAAAAATCAGTCCGTGAAGGACTGATCTCAAGCGCCGGCTTAATGCCCAATATGCCTTACGCGGAACATGGCTTCCGTCTACTGAAAGATCTCGATGTCTGCATCGGCCAGCATACCAATATCTGTCTTGGAAAACCGTGCAGCGATCCGAAGGATATTCCCTCCCTGGTCAATGAAAACGGTGAGTTTAAATCAAGCAGGGAATACCGTCAGGCACATCTGGAAGGAAAAGATCCGGCTGATCTTGATGACGCGGTCAGGGAAGTCACTGCCCAGTATTTCCGGTTTAAGGAAATCACCGGCAGGGAACCGGCTTACTTTGAAGCCCATGCGATCGAAAGCGAAAACCTCTGGAAAGCCCTGAAGATTGTCGCGGATCAGTATAGCCTGCCGTTCTGTTACATGACCCCCGCCGCAAAAACCGGCTCGTTCTGTGACAAACCTGTCGCGGCCTGCCTGATGGAAAGCATGAAGCCGGATTATGAACCGTTTGAAACTTTGAAAAGGGCAGTAAGTCAGGCAAGAGAGGATATGACCAATATCTTTGTCTGCCATCCCGGCTATGTGGATGATTATCTGCTGAATCATTCCTCACTGACCCTCAACAGGACAAAGGAAGTTGCGATGCTGTGTGATCCGGAGGTAAAGAAATACCTGGATGAACATGACGTTCAGCTTCTCTCTTATATCGATATTCAGTGAAAAAGGCCTTCGGGCCTTTTCACGTTATATGACTGTGGGAATAATGTCCGCAAGATCCTTCATGGAATCCGCTTTGTAAGGAGCGTCCGGCACATCGCCGAATCCCCATGAGACGAAGATAAACGGAACGCCTGCCTCTTTGCAGCACTCCCGGTCTCTTGCGGTATCGCCGACATAGACGGGATGGACAAGGTTATAGTCTCTGATCATTTTCTTCAGGTTTTCAGGTTTGTCGATGCCGTTGTCCCCGAAACACAGATGCCCTTTGACATATTCCTCAATTCCGGCGTGGGCCATGACCGCTTCAATATATCCTTTGCCGCAGTTGGAAAGGATGAAGAGGTCATAGTCTCTGCTTAACTTTTCGAAGGTTTCTTTCACATAAGGATAGAGATCCGTACCGTTCTGACGGATTTCCTCGTTTTCCTTCTGTTCCATGACTTCTGTAATGGGCCTTGAGACCGAAAGGTCAAGAGAGGGCAGAACCGCCTTTGCCCAGTCGTCCATGGTTTTTCCCATCAAAGAGGCGCAGAGCTTTTCATCAAGCGCAATATAAGGATATTCCAGCGAGGCAAGGTGCCGGTTCCAGGAAGCGATGATCGGACGGATGGAATTGGTCAGGGTGCCGTCAATGTCAAAGATTACCGCGTCAGTTTTCATGATTGACTCCTCATTTCACCTGTTCAGAATACCGTACTTTCTTTCTTTTCACAAAGGTATTCAAAGAGGCGGGGATTGTGAACTATAATTCAGTTGAAGAACAGCACACGGAGGAAATCATAATGGCACAGCAGCTTGATCTCAATCACGGCTTTTATTACAGCACCCTCTCAACCGCGCAGAAGAAGACTTATGACGAACTGTTAACCAACATGCGTCAGTTCCTGCAGGAGTTTTCCCTGAATCCGGTTTCCACAAATGATTATCTGATCGCCAACCGGGCGGTTCTGGATGATCATCCTGAACTGTGGTGGGCGGACACACCGGCAAGATACTATTTCAATATGACCGGCAAGGTGAACAAGCATCAGTTCCTTCAGCTTTCCGGCAATGAAAAACAGCTGACTGCGAACATGGAAAAAGCGGTTGTTCCGGTTGTCCAGAAGGCAGCCACGATGCAGAATGACTGGCAGAAGGCGCTCTATTTCCATGACCTGATTATCCAGAACACAAGATTCAACACCGGCAGGGACACCGACGGCTATGGCGACCAGAACGTCAGTTCTGTCTTCCTCGGCGGCAATTCCGTCTGCGCCGGCTATTCCAGAGCGTTCCAGCTTTTGTGCAGAAGCGCCGGAATTGAATGTATCTACGTCACCGGTCCCGCCACCAAGAACGGACAGAAAATCTCCCACGCATGGAATCTTGCCTATATTGAAGGAAACTGGACTTACATCGACTGCACATGGGATGATCTGATTCTTGAAAACGGAACAGAAGGCATTGAACATGACTATTTCTGTCTCAATGACACATGGATCAAAAAGGATCATCCGATTCCCACAACACTCGAAACCGGCAACAACAATGTCCGCCAGGCGATCAAACTGCCTTCCGCTTCCACTCTGAACATGGAGTACCACAGGGTTACCGGCACATATTTTGAAAAGTTTGATGTCAACACAGTCGGCGCATCCGTTCAGAAACAGGGGAGTACAGGCCATATCCGCCTGCGCTTCGGCAGTACGGCGGAACTGAAAAAAGCCTGCCAGGTGCTTGTGGATCAGAACAATCTCACCGCCAACCCGCAGCTGCGTGTCTCGAAAGATGACGCGATGTGCGTGCTCAGAATTGACAAGAAGTAATACAAGCGCCCCGAAGGGGGCGTTTTAAATTCCGGGGATATATACAGATCCTATAGCCGCTTAACGGATTAAACTGCTTCCGTTCTTTTTCAAAAAGCGTATAGTAATGCTCAAAGATTCAGAAAAGAGTCTTTGGGGAGGTAAACGCATGAACAAGAAAACAAAGCTGTTCAGTTTCACGGTCCTGTTCGCGGCAATCAATTATGTCGTGTTCACCTATCTCAAAATCAATATTCCTGTTCCGGGCGGTTCCAGCGTCGCCATCCATGTGGCCAACGGCATCGTTGTCTTATCCGCATGGCTGATCGGACCTGTGTATGGCGGTCTTGCCGGGGCAGTGGGACTGTCCATGGCTGATCTTCTCGATCCGCTTTATGTCGCTTCAGCGCCTAAGACGTTCTTTCTGAAATTCATGATCGGCTTTATCGCCGGAAAACTGGCGGAAAAAATGGGTCTGCATGAAACGGAAGACAAAAAGCAGATCACAAAGATCACCGTCACCAGCGCCATTGCCGGGCTTGGCTTCAATGTCATCTTTGAACCGGTCATCGGCTATCTCTACAGAAGATATCTGCTTGGCACATCCGCCGAAGCGGCATCCATTCTCTCGGCATGGCTGGGCGGGGTGACCGCCTTCAACGCGGTGGTCTGCGTGTTTGTCTCGGTTCTTCTTTACAAAGCGCTCTACAGGCAATACAGAACACTCATCTGAATCATGAATGAAAACCGGAAGGGCATCCTTCCGTGTTTTATTCATAGAAATTGTCTGACTCCGCCTGCTTTGGTAGTATTTGGATGAGCGGAGGCGGCAGAATGAAGAAACTTACAGAAGACATTGAAACCGTTTTGTTCAGCAGAGAGCAGCTGGCGGAAAAAGTCAGGGAACTCGGACAGGCAATTACGGATGATTATCAGGATAAAGAACTTCTCGTCATCGGCGTTTTAAAAGGAGCCGGCGTCTTTATGAGCGACCTGGTCAGGGAAATCGACGGCGATCTCAGGACTGACTATATGGTGGTTTCAAGCTATGGAAACGAGACGGTTTCCAGCGGAAAACTGCGCATCATCAAAGATGTGCAGCAGGATATGAAAGGATGGCATGTGCTTCTGGTTGAGGATATCGTCGACACCGGCAATACTCTGAGTGCGCTGAAGGCGATCATGGAAGAAAGAGGAGCGGAAAGCGTCCGGATCTGCGCGCTTCTTGACAAGCCTTCACGCAGAGTGAAACCGGTGGAAGTCAGCTACAGGGGATTTGAAGTTCCGGATGAATTCATCATCGGCTATGGAATTGACTATGCCGAAAAGTACCGCAACCTTCCTTTTATCGGAGTCCTGAAAAGAGAAATCTATGAGTGAGCCCTGCACAGGCAGGGTTTTTGAATGGAAACGGAAAAGAAAAAATACGGCTGAGCCGTATTCATTCATTCCATAATCCTTTGGGCTTGAGATATTTCTCAATCAGATAATCGCCGGCGCCGCCCGCGAAGCAGTCAAGTTCCGTGACATCGTCCGCCACAGCCTTGGTACCGTCGCTGCCGTTGGCCAGGCACACGCCCCAGCCGGCAGCTTCCAGAAGGGAGTTGTCGTTTTCGTTGTCGCCGAAAGCGATGATGTCCTTCATATCAATGCCGTTGGCTTTTGCGAATTTTTCCAGACCGGAGCCCTTGGTAATGTTTTTATCCATGACTTCGACGGTGCCCGGGAATGTGCCGACGCACTGGAAACGGTCGCCGTACTTTTCCGGAATCATCTTACGGATCATCTGCTCAACTTCAGGCGTTGTCCTGAAGAGAATCTTGAAGCAGGGCTTTGCGCAGAATCCGTCGATGTCGCCGGTATAATCATCGAACTTCCATCCTCTTCTCTTCATGGAAGCGAACAGTTCGCCTTTGATATACATGGCCGCGTGGTTGCCGCCGCCTTCGACGTTGACGGAAACCTCATATTTTTCAATTAAGGGCATCATGTAAGTGAGAATGTCCTTCATGGTTTCCCTGCTCATAAGATCCATGGTCCAGTCACACTTATGGTTCAGATCGCAGATCTGGCCGCCGTTCATGCCGATCAGGAAATCGAAGGGATAATCAAGGCCCCATTCAGCTCCCTGGTTGTAGAGTCTGTCGTTAAGCTCTCTGCCGGTCGCCAGTCCGAGAAGGACGCCATCCGCATGGAGCGCGTCAAATGCTTTCTTTGTCAGTTCAGGCAGATCGCCGCCTTTTGCGGTCAGGGTCATGTCGATATCCGCCGCCAATGCTCGAATGCTTTCAATCATATATATTCACCACCGTTAGTATAGTAAATGGTTTTGAATTAATTGCAACAGAAAAAACACAGACATGCATGGTCTGTGTAAATTATATCAGCGCTTAAAAGCATCCTGGCAGAAAACAGGATGAACAATCTCCACTTTCGCGAAGCCTTCCTCCGCCTGAGGAAGCTCCATCTTTCCTTTTTCATACTTGTGCAGCATGATAAAGGACTTCTCAAAATCGAGCATCTTTTCGATCATTTCCTCATCCGGATCCATGACGATGCATTCAATGGGCTCATCGGTAACTTCGCGCACGGCCTGAATGAAGAAAGCGCGTCCTTCCTTCTTCAGCAGCTGGTGCTCAAGAATGACGGTTTCATCCTCTTTTGCGCAGCGCAGTGTATTCTGCAAAGCCTCCTTGCAGTAAAGCTGGGCGTTCATCGCCAGAGTTTCCAGTTCTTCATTGTCGATCGCCTCATAGGCAATTTTGTTGAAGGTGCTGATTTTGATGAGTTTTGCCTCAGGAAAGTTCTGCCCGATATAAATGCTCTTGCCGGAGAACGCCGGACCGGCGATAAATATGATTCTCATGTCTGATCTCCTTCTATTTAATAAGGCTCTTTTCAATCACCTGGGTTTCCCTGACTGTCACCACAGGTTTTTTTCTTCCGGTGTCAAACAGCTCAATGTCGTAATACGGTTCATCGTGTTTGAGGATGGTGCCCCATGGCATGACATCCTTCACGGTGCCGAGCAGCTGCTCTCCCTCGTATTCGATCAGCACAGCGTCCTGTTTCCGGTATTTCGGGCTGCCGAGGATGGTAGCGCTTTCAGAAATGGCGTCGCCGATCTGAATGATTCTTGAGAAGACAACTGTGATGTTTTCACCGACATCGATATTGACGTGATAATGGCCGCTGTACCAGTGGCGGTACGAGACGGTCTTCTGTATTTCCTCCAGATAATCTGTAATACTGTCAGGTTTGAATTCGCCCCGTTTGACGATGTCCTGATAGGTTGTCGGCAGGCAGTGGGTAATGATGTAATCCACTTTGTTTCCATGCGCTTCAAGATTCCTGAGCCCGTTTGCCATCTCCTCTTCGGAAGGCAGCTCTTCAGGCCACCAGCCTCTGCCGATGACGGCGTCGGTATTGCCTTTGACCGGACCGCGGTCATGTGAGGAAGCGCCGCCCATGACAAAGATGGAACTGCCTTCAATATTGAAGATTTCTCCCCGCATGAGATGGAGAACCTTTGGCCGGATCACATGAACCCTGCCGCCGTTCCATTCTTTGACGGGGTAGCTGTAAAGCCTTGGAAAGCATTCATGGTTGCCGTCGGCGAAGACGGTTGTCCATGGTCTTCTGTCCAGCCATTTCAGCCACTTCTTTTCATCATGGACTTCTTTCTTCCAGTTCCAGACCAGACCGAAATCACCGCAGATGATCAGGGTATCTTTTTCTGTCATCTGATCGGTCACTTCATTGTCCAGCAGCTTGCGGATATCAATACTGCCATGTGTGTCGCCTGTTACGTAAATCATAATCGGAGGTTAATGTTTTCTGTGTTTATCCGCCCTGGGCGGCAAGCCATTTTCTGTGCGAAGTCAGGCGGTTGACAAACTGGAATCTCTCTTCGCCCGGGAAGCAGATCAGGCCTCCCTTACCGTCAGCGAGCTTCACGATATCTTCCGCGTCTTCCAGGAAATCCCTGGCGCCGGGTTTGATGACGACTTTGAATGTGATGATATAGATCGGAATCTTATATTCCTTTTTGTCTGATTTGATCTGCGGTTCGATGTGGGGCAGAGCCATGGCGATGTCCACTTCGTCCTGACGGTCATAAAGCTGGTAATAGGGGATGAATACAAAAGAACATTCATCCTGGAGCTTTTCCCTGACGGTCGCTTCGGCAAGGTGTCTGGACAGGAAGCCGGAGGCGAAGCCTTCACCGCAGCAGATTGCAATCCGTAACATACTGATCACCTCTTTCCGTTACTTCCTTATTGTACAGTCTTTTCCGTCTGAATGACAGCTGTGCAGGCAGAGTCATTGAGACATTCAGTTAAAATAAAGATAATGGAAATATAACATCGCGCAGAAGGAGATATCTATGTACAGAATGCCTGAAACAGCTGAAATGGCAAACAGTGAAATATACAGCCCGGAAAATCTGGAAAGCGGTCAGTCGCCGCTCAGCGGGAAGACGTTCGCCGCCCTTGGCTCATCCATCACATATGGTTTCGGCTCAAAGGAAACCGCGTTTGTGGAAATGATCGCGAAAACCGACAGCTGCACATTCATCAAGCAGGCCATCAGCGGCATGACCCTGGCGTATGATCCGCAAAGGCCTGAGACGCATCCGGAAGGCAGCTATGTCAGACAGCTGCTGGACAGGATTGATCCGGCAATGAAGATCGACGGTTTCGTTGTGCAGCTTTCCACAAATGACGCCCAGAAGGGAATCGAAAAGGGAGTCATAACCGGCTCATTCAACTCACAGGATCAGGATCCCTCAACCATCACCGGCGCGATGGAATTCATCCTGGCTTACATCAGGGAAACCTGGAACTGTCCGGTTGTTTTCTATATCAACGCGTATCTTGACAGATCCTATATCGAACACTTCGCGCTCACGCATCCGGAGTTTCCTGTTGATATTGAGCAGGCCTGCCATGATCTGCTGGACAATTATGAGGAAATGATCAGGATTCTTTATGAACTGAGTAAAAAATGGAATTTTGAAATCGCGGACCTCTGGAACAATGAAGAAATTCAGAACGCTTCATTTGAAGTGAAAGACCTTCTCATGAACGACGTCATTCATCCCAGGCGTGCCGGCTATCTGTTCTGGTATGTTCCGGAAATCAGAAAGGCTCTGATCAGAGCGCTTGCAAAACAGGAATGAAGTTTAGAGGGGGAGAAAAAATGAGTGAAACAATGAAACTGTACCATGCCGGTTTTGAAGTGATTCAAAAACCGGATGTGCATTTCGGCAGAAAGAACGCCGATTTCGGCCAGGGCTTCTATATGAGCGCCCAGGAGGAATTCGCCAGACGCTGGGCGAGGATCAGAAAAGGGCGGGACACAGTGCTCAACAGCTATGAACTGGATCTTTCCGGCCTGCGTGTGCACACCTTTAAAAGAAATGAAAAATGGTTTGAATATATCTATGCCAACCGCAATCACCTGCCCGACACACTGCAGAGCGCGGATGTGATCATCGGTCCGATTGCCAATGACACAATCTATGATACCTTCGGCATCATCACCAGCGGTTTTCTAACCCATCATCAGGCGATGCGTTTACTGATGATCGGTCCTGCCTATGAGCAGATCGTCATTAAAACAGAAAATGCAGCCTCACAGCTTCACTTCATCTCTTCTGAAGTCTTGAATCCGTCTGAAGTTGAGCAGTACCGCAGGACAGTGGCCGAGGAGGAAGCGGCATATCAGAAAGCACTCGCTGAAATGCTGGACCGGATCTGAATCGGTGGACAAAGGATATTGTCTTCCCGGAAGGAAGACATTCAGCTTCTTTAAGATGTTTAAAAATGGCGGACAGACAGGCAGAATTCAGAATGGTTTTGTGTATCCGCCCGCATTTTCCGATATAATGAACTTAATTTAAATGGGAGGGATATCATGTCAGAAAGACCACACTCCAGAAAGAGAAATGATTCCGGCAAGAGTGCGGAAGCACAGCGCCGCGGGGAAGGACTCGGCAGCCAGAAGCCGTCAGGAAACAGCGGCCGCGGTCAGCACGAAGCAGAGAATAACAGCAAAAAGAACGCGGGAAGCACCGGCGGGCTGTTCGGCTCCGGCCGCAATGACGCCTTTGATCTTGACGATGTTATGAGACTGCTGAAGGGGTCCGGTTCCCAGGCGGGTACCAGAGCTTCCGGCGGCGGCTTTGACCTCAGCGACCTGCTGAACGGTCTGCAGTCCAGCAATACACAGGTGACCAACAATAATAATATTGATATCAGTGACCTGCTGAACCTGCTGCAGAGCCAGGCGGCCAGTTCCAACACAAACATCACAAACAACAACAATATTTCAATGAACGACCTGCTCAGCGCCCTGAATAATTCATCCAATTATACCCATGGCTCCCAGCAGTCCTCATCCGTTCATTCCCAGCCTTCTGTATCGCATGTACAGAGCACTCAGCAGCCTAAACCCCAGCAGCAGCCCAAGCCTCAGCAGACTTCCTATCCGCTGAACCAGGGCTCCAAAAAGAAGGGCGGCGGCAGCGGCTTTCTGTTTCTTCTGATTCTTCTGCTGGTACTCTGGTTTGTCTTCGGCAGGAACGCATGCTCATCAGGCGGCGGCTCCTCGACAATCAATACCGATACAAACACCAACACAAACACAAATACAAATACGAATACAAACACGAACACGAATACCGGCGGCGGCGCATCCACTGCCAGCACCTTCAACTTCGGCTCGGCAATCACAAACAACGTCTCCTATGTGGACGCTTCCTCCAATACGATTGACACCAATGTGGCAACCGGCTCCCGCAAGAAGTACACAACACTTCTGGGCAACGGGCAGGATCAGGTCACAATGCTTGTCTACATGTGCGGCACCGACCTGGAATCCAACTACGGCATGGCAACCCAGGACCTGAGTGAAATGGCAGCGGCCACCCACTCCGACAAGATCAATATCATCGTTGAAACAGGCGGCACAAAGACATGGAGAAACAATGCCGTCACAGCCGGCACAAACCAGTACTGGAGAGTTGTCGACGGCGGCCTTGAACCGCTGGAAAGAAACCTTGGCAGAAAAGCGATGACCGACGCCGGAACACTGGCTGAATTCATCCGCTGGGGCACGGCGAACTATCCCGCCAACCGCTACATCCTTGTCTTCTGGGATCATGGCGGAGGCTCCGTCACCGGCTATGGCTATGACGAGCTTTATCCAAACGGCTCCATGCCTGTCAACAAAATCGCCCAGGCACTTGAGGCGGGCGGCGTCAAGTTTGACATCATCGGCTTTGACGCATGTCTGATGGCCAATATGGAAACAGCGGTCGCGGTGGAACCTTATGGTGACTATCTGCTGGCTTCCGAAGAAACCGAACCGGGCACCGGCTGGTATTACACAGACTGGCTGACCAAGTTCGCGGCAAACAGCTCCATGTCCTCTCTGGATATCGGCAAAAATGTCATCGATGACTTCTGCACAAAGAGACAGCAGGGCGCTTCCTCAAGCGACAAGAACACACTGTCCCTGATTGACCTGGCGGAATTCAAGAACACCGTTCCTTCCGCTATGAGCGCTTTCTCCAAAAAGATCACAAGCGATCTCTCCACCAGCAACTACCAGACGGTCGCTGACGCAAGAAGCGTCACAAGAGAATTCGCCCAGTCCAACAGACTGGACCAGATCGACCTGATCCACTTCGCGGCAACTCTTGGAACAAGCGAGGCAAAGGCGCTGGTCAATGCCCTGCAGTCCTGCATCAAATACAACAAGACAAAGAACATCACAAACGCATACGGCGTTTCCATCTATTTCCCGTACCGTCAGACCAAGATGGTCAATTCCATCCTGAGCATCTACGACAGCATCGGTTTTGACAGCGACTACGCAAAAGCGGTCAGAAGCTTCGCTTCCCTGGAAGCCTCCGGCCAGATCGCTTCCAGCAGCACATCCAACTCACTGCTCAACCTGCTTGGCGGCGGCTCCGCTTCCAACGGCGTCTCCTATGAATCCCTTGATCTGTCCTCACTGCTCGGCGGCAGCGGCTCCTCATCGATTCTCAACCAGCTGCTCGGCGGTTCTTCTTCCTATGATTCCGGCATGATCGATCTGTTCTCCGCTCTCTATGGCAGAGCGCATGTCGACAGTGAAGAGCTGGTTCTGACGGAAAAGAACGGGGCGCAGGTGCTCTCACTCAGCGCGGATGACTGGTCCATCGTTCAGGATGTGAAGCTGAATGTCTGGGTTGACGACGGTCAGGGCTACATTGAACTGGGTGCCGACAACATCTTCGAGTTCGATGATGACGGCGATCTGCTCATTGACTATGACGGCTTATGGCTGACTGTCAATGACCAGCTGGCTCCTTACTATCTGCTTTCCAGCGAATTCGCGAGCGATTCGGATTATGTGATCAGAGGCTACATCCCGGCGTTCCTCAATGATGAGAAAGTCCATCTCCTGGTTGAATTCACCGATGAAAATGAAGCAGGCAAGATCATCGGCGCAGAAAAGGTCTACGACATCGATACCGACGGCAAGCTCCTGCCGATCCTTGAAGGCGATCAGATCGACTTCATCTGCGATTATTACAACTATGACGGTTCATTCGATGATCAGTACAGATTCGGCACAGCCATCACCGTTGAAACAGACAGCAATGGCGAACCGCTTCTTGAAATCGCGGATGCCACAGTCAGTGCGGATAAGATTCTGTTCGGCTATGAACTGAGCGACATCTACGGAAACACACTCTACACACCGTTTGTTGAGTATTGATCCTCTTAAAACTGCCGGAGGGCTGCGCGTCAGCCTTCCGGTTTTTTTTAGTTTGAAAAGGTATCTGAAAAAAAACCGCCTTCTTTCTCATAAGGCAGTTTAAAAAATTGGTTTCAAAAGGAAAATAAAAGGAAAACTTATAGTTTTTTCTGATATGTTCGGCTATAATCATTGTCATCACAGGCGAAAGGAGGAAGGATATGGCTGAAATGCTCAGATATTCCGGAAAAAACATCCTGCCTCTCAAGACATGTGATTTTAATGCGGCAGAAGCTGCGCGTTTCAAAGCATAATAACGGGAATCATCTTCTTTTTCAGAATCTGATCCCGTTTTTTGATTCAGCGGCGTCTGCAGGCATGATTCTTATTCAGGTGAGGAACGGAGGGAAAAAATGAAAAAATTTCTTACCACTGCTTTATCTGTACTGACAGCACTGTCCCTGACAGCCTGCAGCAGCAGTACACCGGCTTCCGATGAAGCTGAAAACAACACAGACAGCAGCACTGAAAACGAAACAGTCACCACAAACGGAAAGATCGGCGTCATCCTCGTCGGCGACGAAAACGAAGGCTACACAGCCGCTCATATGGAAGGCATCAAGAAGGCTGCGGCTGATCTTGGCATCGCTTCCGAAGACATCATGTGGAAGTACATGATCGAAGAAAACCAGGCATGCGCTGACGCTGCTGAAGACCTCGTTGACCAGGGCGCGACACTCGTCATCTCCAACTCCTATGGCCATCAGACATATATGCAGCAGGTTGCCGCAAACTATCCTGATGTCGCATTCATTTCAATGACAGGTGACACAGCAGCCGGTTCCGGTCTTGCCAATTTCAAGAACGCTTTCAACCAGACTTACCAGTCCCGTTATGTCTCCGGCGTTGTCGGCGGCATGAAGCTCGCTGAACTCATCGAAAACGGTGAGGTTTCCAAGGAAAAGACACCGGATGCTTACACAGCTGACGGCGACATCAAGATCGGTTATGTCGGCGCGTTCCCTTACGCGGAAGTCGTTTCCGGTTTCACTGCTTTCTATCTGGGCGTCAAGTCCATCGTTCCCAACGTTCATATGATCGTTGAATACACAAGTTCCTGGGCTGACCAGGTCGCTGAAGGCACAACTGCCGAAAAGCTGATCGCTGACGGCTGTGTCATCATCTCCCAGCACGCCGACACAACAGGCGCTCCGGCCGCAATCCAGGCTGCCAACGAATCCGGCAAGCCGGTTTATTCCGTAGGCTACAACGTTTCCATGCTCGAAGTCGCTCCGAAGGCTGCTCTGACATCCGCTTCCAACGACTGGTCCGTTTACTACAACTACGCATTCAAGCAGTGGCTCGACGGCAAGGCTATGGACATCGTCACAGACTGGTCCGAAGGCTATGAAACAGGCGCTGTCAACATTACAGCTCTCGGCGAATCCTGCGCTGCTGGCACAGACGCAAAGGTCGCTGAAGTTGAAGCTGCCATCAAGGACGGCTCACTCAACGTGTTCGATACCGCAACATTCACAATCAACGGCGAAGCCATGACAGAAGAAACAGGCTGCGATCTCGACTTTGACGGCACAGCTGACATCTTCCCGGTCAAGGACGGCGTCTTCTATGAATCCAACACAAAGGACGGCTTCCGTTCCGCTCCTTACTTCGGATTCATCATCGACGGTATTGAATCCAACTACAACGGCTGATTCAGGCTGTTAACAGAGTAAAAACTCAGAATTGACAAGGGAAACCGTATTGACTGCGGCTTCCCTTGTATCGTTGTTAAGGAGGTGGACAAAATGGATGACAGATCAGCGGTCCGCATGGAAAATGTGACGAAAAGGTTCGGCAGCGTGGTTGCCAATGATCATGTCAGCATGAACATCAACTATGGCGAGATTCTTTCCATTCTCGGCGAGAACGGTTCCGGAAAGACAACCCTGATGAACATGCTGGCGGGCATTTACTATCCCGATGAAGGCTATTTCTATGTCAACGGCAGTGAAGTGACAATCAAGAGTCCTCACGACGCCTTTAACCTCGGCATCGGAATGATCCATCAGCACTTCAAGCTGATTGACGTCTTCACCGCCGCGGAGAATATCATTCTCGGCATTGAAGGCTCACGCACCTATGACCTGAAGGAAGTCAACCGCAGGGTCCGCGAAATAGCCGACCAGTACGGTTTTGATATCGATCCCGAGCAGAAGGTCTATGAGATGAGCGTCGCCCAGAAGCAGACGCTTGAAATCGTCAAGATCCTTTACCGCGGGGCGAATATCCTGATTCTCGATGAACCGACCGCGGTCCTGACGCCGCAGGAAACAGAAAAACTGTTTAAGGTTCTGCGGGCGATGAGAAGCGACGGCAAGGCCATTGTCCTGATCACCCACAAGCTCAACGAGGTTCTCGAGCTTTCCGACCGTGTCACGATTCTGCGCAAAGGCCAGTACATCACCACCATCCCGACGCCGGTCGCCACCGAACAGATCCTGACTGAAGCCATGGTCGGCGAAAAGGTCACGCTCGACATCGACAGACCGCTTCCCGTCAACCGTGAAAAGAGACTGGAGATCCGCAATCTGACTGTCTACAACGAGGAAAGAGTCAAGGCGCTTGACGATGTCTCCTTCGACGTCTTCAGCGGTGAAATCCTCGGCATCGCCGGTATTTCCGGCTGCGGACAGAAAGAGCTTCTGGAAGCGATTGCCGGCCTTCAGCACATCGAGGAAGGCGGCAGCGTCATGTACACAGATCCCGACGGCAATGAAAAAGAACTGGCAGGTGTTTCCGTGCGCGATATCCGCAACCTCGGTATTCATCTGTCCTTTGTCCCGGAAGACAGACTCGGCATGGGTCTTGTCGCTTCGATGGGCATGACAGAAAACATGATGTTAAAGGAATATGACAGAGGCCGCTCACCGTTTTTGGACAGAACATCCTCCCTGAAGACAGCCGGTGAAATCCAGAAGGAACTGGATGTCATCACACCGTCACTCGATACGCCGGTCAGAAAGCTTTCCGGCGGCAATGTCCAGAAGGTCCTGGTCGGCCGTGAGATCGCGGCGGCCCCGACGATTCTGATGACAGCCTACGCGGTCAGAGGTCTCGATATTTCCAAATCCTATACGATTTACAATCTGCTGACAGAGCAGAAGAAAAAAGGCGTCGCCGTCATCTATGTCGGCGAGGACCTCGACGTGCTTCTGGCTCTGGCGGACAGAATCCTGGTTCTCTGCGGCGGAAAGCAGAACGGCATTCTGGATGCCCGCACAGTCACCAAGGAGGAAGTCGGCAGACGCATGACCAATCTTGTGAGTGAGGAGGCAGCGGCATGAGAAACAAGTATGACAAACCGCATGACAGCGTCAAAGAGCCTCTCATCCACCTGGTGCGCAGAGTCGATATTCCCGCTTCCAAAGCATGGATGATCCGGATCATCTGCGTGCTGCTGGGCATGCTGGTGTGCGCGCTCTTCATCATGAGCATCACTTCACTCAACCCGGTTTCCGTCTACGCCTCCATGTTCTCCGGCGCCTTCGGCACCCCGAGAAGAATCTGGCAGACACTCAAGGACATGGCGATTCTCTTATGCATCGGCATCGGTCTGGCTCCGGCGTTCAAACTGCGTTTCTGGAATGTCGGCGCGGAAGGACAGGTGCTGATCGGCGGCCTTGTCTGTGCCGCCTGGATGATCACGATGGGCGGCAAGCTGCCCAATGCGCTGATGCTGGTGCTGATGGCGGTTACCGCCATGCTGGCAAGCGCGCTCTGGGGTCTGATTCCCGCATATTTCAAGTCAAAGTACAGAACCAACGAAACCCTGTTCACCCTGATGATGAACTATGTCGCTCTGCAGCTGGTTGAATTCTTTGTCGACGTCTGGGACAAAAAGCAGTCCCACTCGGTCGGCATCATCAACGGCGATACCCAGTCGGGCTGGATGCCTTCTCTCTTTGGTCAGCAGTTCGCTCCGGCGGTCCTGATTGTCGGCGCGCTTACCATCGGCATGTACTTCTATCTGAAGAATTCCAAGCAGGGCTTTGAAATCACCGTTGCCGGTGAAAGTGAAAACACCGCCAGATATGCCGGTATTTCCGTTTCGAAAGTCATCCTCAGAACAATGGCGATCTCCGCCGCGATCTGCGGCCTTGCCGGTTTCCTGGAAGTTTCCTGTGTTTCCCACACGATTTCTTCCCTGACCGCCGGCGGCAGGGGATTCACCGCCATCATCGTCGCCTGGCTCGGCAAGTTCAATCCGATCGCGATGACCCTGATCACGGCAATCCTTTCCTTCCTGTCCAGAGGCGCCAACCAGATCGCGTCCGACTTCAACTTCAATACCTACGCTTCCAGCATCCTGACGGGCATTATCCTCTTCTTCATCCTGGCAAGCGAATTCTTCATCAACTACAGACTGGTATTCCGTTCAAAGAAGGGAAAGGAGAGGGCTGAGTGATATGACACTGACATCAATTCTGGCCTGGCTCAACGCCGCGGTCACATTCGGTACCATCATCATGCTCGGATCCGTCGGTGAAATCCTGACCGAAAAGAGCGGCAACCTCAACCTCGGCGTGCCGGGCATCATGTACCTTGGCGCAATCGGGGCCCTGGCCGGCGCGTTCTTCTATGAAAACGGCAACCCGGCGCCTGTTCCCTTCGTCTCGATGTGCATTTCTCTTGTGTGCGCCTTAATCGCTTCCGGACTTGGCGGATTATTATACTGCTTCATGACGGTTACCCTGAGAGCCAACCAGAACGTGACCGGTCTGACCCTGACGATTTTCGGCAGCGGCGTCGCCAACTTCTTCGGCGGCTCCCTGGTCAAGCTCTCCGGCGGCGTCGGACAGATTTCCGTCGCGGCTGCTTCGAGCGCCTACCGCGCCCAGATTCCGGTGCTTTCCACAAAGCTCGGCATCTTCAGCACAATCTTCTTCAACTACGGATTCCTGACATACGCGGCAATTCTGATCGCCCTTGGCGCCGGTTTCTTCCTGAACCGCACAAGAGCGGGTCTCAACCTCAGGGCGGTCGGTGAAAACCCGGCCACAGCCGACGCGGCCGGCATCAATGTCACAAAGTACAAGTACCTCGCGACAACGATCGGCGCCATGTTCGAAGGCCTTGGCGGCGTATACTACGTCATGGACTATATCAAGGGCACATGGGATACCGGCGGCGGGATTGAAGCCCTGGGCTGGCTGGCGGTCGCGCTGGTCATCTTCACCAGCTGGAAACCGATTTCCGCGATCTGGGGATCCTTCGTCTTCGGTATCTGCTATTGGGTGTATCTTTACATTCCCGCCAACATTTCGGCGGTACTGGCAAAGCTGTGCGGCAACGCGAATCCTTCCCATATGCAGAATCTCTACAGAATGATTCCGTATCTGGTCACCATCGTGATTCTGATCTTTGTCTCAAAGCGGAAACGGCGGGAAAACCGGAACCCGCAGTCGCTGGGCATTTCGTACTTCCGCGAAGAAAGATAATGAGAAAGCAGGGGAATCCTGCTTTTTTCAGTTCCGGACAGCCTGTGCATGATACAATAAGAAACGGAAATACATGACGGAAATATCAAAAGTGTCCGTTATAAAACAGAAGGAGAGAACCAGAGAATGGCAGTACTGGATTATCTGCATCAATTTAATTTTGTTTCGGTCGTCTTCCGCCTGGGTCTGGCAATGGCTGCCTGCGGCACGATCGGCTATGGCAGAACGAAACGTTCCAAAACAGCCGGTTTCAGGACCTACATGTTAACCGGCATCGGCTCGGCAATGTCGATTATGCTTGCCCTTTATAATTATGAAATGATGAACACTCTCTGGGCGGACACCGTCAGCTCGGTCGGCATGAAATTCGACGCTTCCAGATTTTCGGCTGCCGTCATCGGCGGCATCGGCTTCATCGCGGCGGGCTCCATCATTTCAACTTCGCACCATCAGGTCAAAGGTCTGACCACCGCAACCGGTCTCTTCGCCTGTGTGTGCATGGGCTTTGCCTGCGGCGCCGGCTACTTTGAATGCGTCATCGTTTCCTTTATCCTGATCCTTCTGGCGCTCAATGTGATGCAGCCGCTGGAAAGAAAGTTCAAGCGGAGGTGGCGGTATATCACCCTGTTTGTCCAGTATGAGGACATCAGGAACATTGATGATATTACTGCTGTCATTAAAAACAACGGCGCCGAGATCCAGGAAATTGAGATTGAACAGATCGAACGCGAGGGCGACACGCTTCCTTCCGCAATTTTGAACCTCCGTCTGAGCGCGGAGAATACATCACATTCGGACATGATGTCCTCGATCGCCGAACTGCCAAGCGTTTTTGCCATTGAAGAACTGATTTCATAGGAGGTTAGCATGATTAGTATTTTCAATCCGATCCGCGGCATCGATTTTCTGTCGCTTCTGATCAAACTGCTGACTGCCTTCATCCTGGGAACAGTCATCGGTCTAGAAAGATCCTATCATAACAAGCCTGCCGGCTTCAGAACCCATACTCTGGTTGTGCTCGGTGCGACCATCGCTGCTTTGACCGGCATTTATCTATATGTCGGACTTGAACTGCCGACCGACGTTTCAAGAATCGCCGCCGGCGTTGTTACAGGTCTGGGTTTCATCGGCGCCGGAACCATCGTCGTGACCAGAAAGCAGAAGGTCAAGGGACTGACCACTGCCGCCGGTTTATGGACATCGGGCCTGATCGGTCTGGCTGTGGGCGCCGGTTTCTATGAAGGTGCCTTCCTTGGCACGGCGATGATCATTCTGGTGGAAACTTACTTTGAAAATGTGCGCTCAAAGATCCAGGTCGCTCCTGAATTTGAAATCGCCCTGAGCTACTATCACAGAAATGATCTGGACGCGGTGCTCAGATACTGCAAGGACAACGATATTGCTATCACCAATCTCAGGGTCACCGGCAACAAGACTTCCGATACCGCGATCTACGCCGCTCTTTTAACCCTCAAGGCACAGGGCGGGCAGGATGTGCAGGATGAGGCTGCCGCTGCGATCAACGCGATGCCCGGCATTGTTTCAGCCGAGCTGATCTGATTTCAAAGCTGCTTCGCGCAGCTTTTTCTTAACACCGGTGTGCGCAAAGGAGAGGGAATATGCAGGAATTCTGGTACAAACACGCGGACAATGACACATATATGATCCAGGCATACAGGGGAGATGATTCCGGGGTCACAGTGCCGTCCTCATGGTATGGCTGCGATGTGAGTGTGCTGATGGATGACATCTTCAAAGGCCATACGGAAATCACGAAGGTGAATCTGCCTGAAACAATCACCGACATCGGCGGTTTTGTCTTTGACGGCTGCTCTTCTTTGAAAAGCATAGTTCTGCCTGAAAAACTGCATACGCTTTGGCAGTACGCTTTTGTCAGGAGCTCCTTTGAGGAGCTTGTGATTCCCAAAGGCGTTAATGATATTGTGCCTTTCTGTTTCCAGGACTGCGCAAACCTCAGAAGAATTGTACTGACCGCTGACCATGTCAGGCTGATGGGATGGAGCTTTCTGCGCTGCACCGCTCTTGAAGAGGTGGTGCTGCCCCGCGATGCGGCGATCCACGAAAATGCGTTTGCCGGCTGTGAAGGGGTGAAGCTTGTGTACAGAACAGACAGCCGAAACGGCTGAATATGTAAAAGTTCCCGTGCTGTCAATGACAAAAACGGTAATTGCAGTATTTCGAGCGGGTTGTAATGACATAATGGTAGTAATGCATTACAACAATAATTTTGGTAATAACCTTTGCGGCATTCTGGATCGTCTGGGATGCTCAAGAAAAGATCTGGCGGATGCGTCGGGCCTCTCAAGGGCTTCCATCTCCAGATACTGCAATTCCCAACGCCTGCCCCGGAGTGAAGGGAGATCACTCGAACAGCTGATCACGGGTATCGTGACTCTGGCTGATAAACTCCAGGCAGATGGCCTTGACCGCGCGGCGGTGGAAGACCTGCTCAGGGTAACTGATAAAAAAGATGATTTCGAAATAATCAGGAACAACTTCAACAGCCTGACCGAGGAACTGGATGTCAACTATCACAAACTCGCCGGCTATCTGAATTACGATCCGTCCTTTTTGTCGAGGATCCGCTCCGGCTCACGGCGTCCTTTTGACGTTGAGCATTTCGTCAACGGCGTCGGTGAATACGCGGCTGAGCGCAGCGCCAATCCGCAGTTCAGAAAAAAGCTCTGCGCCATGCTGGGAATCCGCCAGAACAAAAATCTGGATATTTCCAGTGAAATCAGCGCCTGGCTCCGCCAGAAACGTTAAGCTGACAGCAGGATTCTGATCATTCAGAATCCTTTTTTTCTGACTTGGTTTAACATTAGATTAAAGATACTAAGGAGTATAACATCATGAAACAGGAAGAACTCAGATCCCAGCAGATGAGAAAGCTTGCCCCCGAACTCGACCCTCTGCGCATCGGAACCGGCTGGAAACCGGAAGAGCTTTCTCTGCCGCAGATTTATATCGAAAGCACATTCGGCGATTCCCATCCCGGCAGCGGCCATCTTGACCGTCTGGTGGAAGCGGCGAGGCAGGGCGTAAAGTCTGCCGGCGGACACGGCGCAAGGTATTTCTGCACCGATATGTGCGATGGCGAAAGCCAGGGAACAGACGGCATCAACTATTCCCTTGTCAGCCGTGAAATGATCGCCAACATGATCGAAATCCAGGCCAATGCCACGCCTTTTGACGGCGGCGTCTTCATCGCCAGCTGCGATAAAGGCATGCCCGGAAGCCTGATCGGCATGGCCAGAATCAACCTGCCTTCGGTTGTGGTCAGCGGAGGCACAATGAAAGCCGGTCCTGAACTGCTGACCCTCAATGAGCTTGGCTACTACAGCGCCAGATATGAAAGAGGGGAAATCCCTCTGGAAAGACTGGAGTGGGCAAAGCATAACGCCTGTCCGGGCTGCGGCGCCTGCAGTTTCATCGGCACCGCCTCAACCATGCAGATCATGGCGGAAGCGCTCGGTCTTTCCCTGCCCGGATCCGCTTTACTGCCCGCCGACAGTCCCGACCTGACAGAATACGCGTTCAATTCAGGAAAAAGAGCCGTTGAACTGGCGAAAGAAGGCCTGAAGGTCAGGGATATGATCACGCTGGAAAGTTTCGAAAACGCGATCCTTGTCCACGCGGCGATCTCCGGCTCCACCAATTCACTTCTGCACCTGCCTGCTTTAGCGCATGAGTTCGGCATTGAAATCGACGGCGATACTTTTGACAGGCTGCACAGAGGCGCAAGATTCCTGCTGGATCTCAGACCGACCGGCAAGTGGCCGGCGGAAGTGTTCTATTATGCCGGCGGTGTACCCGCCATCATGGAGGAAATCAAAGACCGCCTGCACCTTGACGTCATGACCGTTACCGGCAAGACACTGGGCGAAAATCTGGAGGACTGCAGAAAGAACGGCTTCTATGAAAAATGTCAGAAATGGCTGGATGACTTCAATCAGAGAAACGGTCTTTCCCTGACAAAAGAAGATATCATCCGCCCGTATGACAAAGCGATGGGAACCGACGGCTCAATCGCGGTGCTCAAAGGCAACCTGGCGCCGGAAGGGGCGGTGATCAAGCATACCGCCTGTCCGAAGGAAATGTTCGATGTTGTCCTGAAAGCCCGTCCGTTTGATTCCGAGGAAGAATGTCTCGACGCTGTGCTGCATCACAGAGTCAGCCCCGGCGACGCTGTCTTTATCCGCTATGAAGGTCCCAAGGGATCCGGTATGCCGGAGATGTTCTATACTTCCGAAGCGATCAGTTCGGATCCGGAACTTGGCCGCAGTATCGCCCTGATCACCGACGGCAGATTCTCCGGCGCCTCCACCGGACCGGTCATCGGCCACTGTTCCCCGGAGGCGATGAGCGGCGGTCCGATCGCCCTTGTCGAGCAGGATGACCTGATTGAAATCAACATTCCCGAAAGAAAGCTCAATATCATCGGCGTGAAAGGGGAGAGAAAGACTCCTCTTGAAATGGAAGCTGTTCTTGCGGAACGGAAAAAGAACTGGATTCCCCGCCGCTCAAAATACAGAACAGGCGCTTTGAGAATGTTCGCGGAACACGCGGCTTCCCCGATGAAGGGCGCGTATCTGGAATTTGAGGACTGAATATGTTCATGAGCCTGCTTGCTGTACTGCCGGTACTGCTTGCGGCGTTTCCCTTCAGAAGCAGAAAAGAGAACACATACAGCTATATTTCAAAGGATACGGCGCTGTGCATGAAAGGCTTAGCGGCCCTGACGGTCATTCTTCACCATCTGAGCCAGCGCACATCCTCCGGCAGCACCCTGTTTGTCATCTATATCTTCAGCGGCGTCTATGCTGTCTCGTGCTTCCTGTTCTATACAGGCTATGGCTTTATGAAAAACTGCGTGGAAAAGCCTTCCTATGAGTCAGGTTTTCTCAGACGGCGTACCGTGAAACTGATGGCGCCGTATATTCTGCTCACCTTCATTTACCGCTTCCTCTGGAAGTGGGAAGGAACTGAATATTCAGCTGCTGATATTGTCCGAAGGATTCTGGCAGGAGATCCCATCGATCTTTTCTCATGGTATGTCTGGTTCATCCTGATCTTCTGTGTGTTTTTCGCGCTGGCGATGAAAGTGACAGAAAAAGATGAAAGGAAAATGATCATCGCCGCCTGCCTCTTCTGGCTTGTCTGGTATGGCTTCTGCCGGCTGATGAATTATGGAATCTGGTGGTATGACACCGCTCATATCGCAGTGATGGGGATGCTGTGGCACAGACATGAGGAAAAGATTCTTCTGTATCTTAAAAGGTACAGGCTCCCGGCCGTCATCGCCGGTTCCCTGCTGATTGTGATTTTGTCGCCGCTGTCGCTGTTTTCGCCTTTTGTATGGCAGCTGCCGCTGTACATACTCAGCACTGTTATCTTTGTGTTTGTGATGAACGCAATTCTTTTAAAGCACAGCCCCTGCAATAAGATTCTGAAGTTTCTGGGAACGGTTTCGTATGAACTGTATCTGGTCCATGGATTGTTTGTGATCGGATTCAGAGGCGTGCACATCTTTGTTGAAAGCGACGCTCTCTATACAGTGCTGGTGCCTGTCCTGTCTGTCGGGACGGCCGCTCTTCTGCACGCGCTGATGTCAATCCTGCCGGTGCGCCGCAGCGCATGAAACAAGGAGACTTTGCTTTCAGAAAATATTTCTTGACGTGATCGCTCTTCATCATGTAAGCTAACGTCAATACGGAAATGCAGTGACGAGGAAAAAGCTGTCTCAGAAGCGTTTCAAGAGAGATGCCGGCCGGTGAAAGGCATCAGCGCGGAAACAGTATACTGGCCTCACAGCAGCACAGCTGAAAAGAAATGAGTAGGCTGCGCCGGGTGCTCCTCCGTTAAAAGGAGCGCGGTTCGCCTGCAAAGGCCGACCGTAATGAGCGGCTTTCAAGCAATGAGAGTGGTACCGCGGAAGTGAATCACAGGCTTTCGTCTCTCGGGATTTATTCCTGACAGAGATGGAAGCCTTTTTTAGGAAAAAGAAAGAAACAGCAGATGCACGGGGAGGACAACATTATGCGTACAGTCAGAGTGAGCGATGCGACACTGAAACAGAAATCAAGCGAATCACTTTCCTTCAGGGAAAAAGTCGAGCTGGTCAGGCTGCTTGACAAGCTGAAGGTGGACGCCATTGAAATCGGCAGGATCGAACAGGCCAAGGCCGACAGCCTTTTTATCAAGACTGTCGCCGACGCCGTAAACGGCAGCGCGGTTTCGGTTGAGACGCTTTGCGATCCCGACAGCATCGCCGCGACATGGGAAGCGCTCAAAAACGCGAAGAAGCCCAGACTTGCGATCAAGGCGCCGGTCTCGCTGGTGCAGATGGAATATCTCAGCCATAAGAAGCCGGAAGCGGTGAAAAAAGCCGTCATTGAAGGAATCACGGCAGCCAAGACTTATTGTGAGGATGTTGAGTTCATCGCCGAAGACGCGACAAGAAGCGAGCGAGCTTTCCTGTATGACATTCTTGAGGAAGCCATCAAGGCAGGAGCTGAAACAGTCACTGTCTGCGATACTGACGGAAATATGCTGGCGGATGAGTTTGCGGACTTCATCAAAGACGTGAAGGCGAATGTGCCTTCCATTGAAAAGGCGGCGCTCGGCTTTGCCTGCAGCGATTCGATCACAATGGCGGACGCCTGCAGCGTGGCGGGCATGCTGGCGGGAGGCGATGAGGTCAAGGCTTCCGTCTGGCCGGAAAACACAGCGTCGGTTTCCAGCATTGCCGCGGTCATGAATAAAAAAGGATCGGAATACGGTCTGTCCCTCAATGTCAGAACCGTTGAGCTCAAACGTCTGGTTGACCAGGTTTCGCGGATGTTCACCGAAACCCGTTCCAAGAATTCGCCGTTTGACAGCGGCGTCAGGGAGAATATCGGCGTCCGGACATTCTCGGTCAACGACAATCTCGGCGCGATTGTTCATGAAACAAAGAATCTCGGCTATGATCTTTCGGAAGAAGATCAGATCCGTGTCTATGAAGAATTCAAACGTCTGGCAGCCAGAAAAGAACTTGTCACTTCCCCGGAAATCGACGCCATCGTGGCTTCCTGGGCACTGCAGGTTCCCCCGGCATACCAGCTGGAGGAATATATCATCAACGCCTGCAATGTCTTTACCGCTTCCGCCCACATCCGCCTGAAGAAAAAGGGTGAGGTGCAGGAAAGCGTGGCGCTTGGCGACGGTCCTGTCGACGCCGCGTTCCTGGCGGTTGAACAGATCGTCGGCCGCCATTATGAACTGGATGATTTCCAGATCAGATCGGTCACTGAAGGCCGTGAAGCGATGGGCGAAGCTGTGGTCAAACTGAGAGTCGGCGGAAAAATCTATTCCGGCCGCGGTCTGTCCACCGATATTATCGGTTCCTCAATCAGCGCCTATATCAACGCTCTGAACAAGATTGTCTATGAGGAGGAAAACGAATGAAGCTCTCCTTTTCAACCAGAGGCTGGCAGCTTCTGACATTCAGTGATTATACGGATATTGCCGCGGATATGGGATTTGCCGGATATGAACTCTATGATCTGTTCAAGCATCCCGAATATACCGCCAAAGGCGGACCGCTGGATCCTTATTCCATGCGGGCCACGATGCGCTCGCTCAAGGAACGGGGCGTTGCCATCGCGAGTCTTGACACTTCCCTGGACCTGAGTCTGGAAGGATCTCTTGAGACAGCGTTATGGACAATCCGGATGGCTTCCTCAATGGGCGTCGGTTTCGCCTCGGCGGAGGTTATGCATGAAAACGAGGATCTGGTAAGGGAATCCCTGCGGCAGATCATTGAAGAAGCGAAAAAGGAAAATGTTGTTTTCCTGCTCAAGACAAGAGGCATCTATGTCGATACGGCAAGGCTCAAGGACATCCTCGATGAGTTCGCGGATGACTCCCTAGGCGTTTTATGGGACATGCACCATCCGTTCAAGGATCATGGCGAGTCTCCTGACACAACCATCAAGAACCTCGGCGGCTATGTCAAACTGGTCCACATCCGCGACTATGGCGAGGACGGTGCCTACACAATCATGGGCGAGGGACTGCTGCCGGTCAAAGACATGATGCGGGCGCTTTCCTCCATCGACTATGACGGCTTTATCTCGCTTGAGTGGAAGCCGGAGTGGGTCAACGATGTGCAGGACTACGCGTTCATCTTCCCGCACTATCTGAACTACATGAGAAGGTTTGAAAGAAACCGCACAAGAAAATCGCACCTGTATCTCAACCATGACGGAACCGGCGAATACATCTGGAAGAAGGATGAACTGATTGATCTGACCTTCCCGCAGGTGCTTGACCGTCTGGTCGAAGAGTTCCCCGACCAGTACGCCTTCCGCTATACAACCCTTGACTACACAAGAACTTACGAGGAATTCCGCGAGGATGTCGACAACTTCGCAAGGGCGCTTGTGTCTCTGGGCGTGAAGGAAGGCTCTAAAGTCGCGATCTGGGCAACCAATGTGCCGGCCTGGTATATCACATTCTGGGCTGCCACGAAAATCGGCGCGGTGCTGGTCACGGTCAATACAGCCTACAAGATCCACGAGGCGGAATATCTGTTCCGTCAGTCCGATACCCATACCCTGGTCATGATCGAGTCGGCGCTCGACTCCAACTACAGACAGATCATCAATGAAATCTGTCCGGAAATCTACCATTCACTTCCCGGTGAACCGCTGCACTGCAAGCGGCTGCCGTTCCTGCGCAATGTCATCACCGTCGGCTTCCGCCAGCGGGGCAGTCTGACATTTGAGGAAGCGATGGCTAGAGCGCCCATGGTTCCCCGCCAGCAGATTCTCTACATGGCTTCAAAGGTAAAACCCGACGATGTCGCCAACATGCAGTATACATCCGGCACCACCGGCTTCCCCAAGGGCGTCATGCTAACCCACTACAATGTCGTCAACAACGGCAAGTGCATCGGTGACCGCATGGGTCTTTCCACCGCTGACCGGATGATGATCCAGGTGCCGATGTTCCATTGTTTCGGCATGGTTCTTTCGATGACCTCTTCCATGACCCATGGCGCCACGATGTCGCCGATGCCATATTTCTCCGCCAAGGCATCCCTTGCCTGCATCAACCAGGAGAAGATCACATGTTTCAACGGCGTCCCGACGATGTTTATCGCCATGTTCAACCATGAGAATTACCGCAAGACGGACTTCTCCTATATGAGAACCGGCATCATGGCCGGTTCGGGCTGTCCGCCGGAACTCATGAAGAGGGCAGCGGATCCCGATGAAATGAACATGAGAGGCATCGTCAGCGTCTATGGCCAGACGGAATCCTCACCCGGCTCGACAATGAGCGCCTGGACGGATTCGCTGGAAGTGCGCACCGAAACCGTCGGCTACGCTTTCCCGCACGTGCAGTGCAAGATCATTGATCCGGAAACCGGCGAGGAAGTCGGCCCGGGCGTCAACGGCGAGTTCTGCTCACGCGGCTACAACACGATGAAGGGCTATTACAAGATGCCCGACGCCACCGCCGAAACCGTCGATGAGGAAGGCTGGCTGCATTCCGGCGATATCGCCTGCCGTGATGAAGAGGGCAACTACAAGATCACAGGCCGTCTTAAGGACATGATTATCCGCGGCGGTGAAAACCTGTATCCCAAGGAAATCGAGGAATTCATCTACACCCATCCGGCTGTGCGCGATGTGCAGGTCATCGGCGTTCCCGACAAGCGCTATGGCGAGGAAGCCTGCGCGATGATCATCCTCAAGGAACCCGGTTCCGTCACTGTTGAGGAAATGAGGGCGTACATGGTCGCAAGACTTGCCCGCCACAAGGTTCCCAAATACATCGAGTTTACCGACAGCTTCCCGATGAACGCCGCCGGCAAGATCCTCAAATACAAAATGCGCGAGGACGCCGTGAAGCGCTACGGTCTTGATCAGTAATAAGGATTTTCATTTTCACTGCCTTTCTGAAACCGGTTTACATTTTTGTTGACATTGTTCGGAAAGCGGTGATATCATCAAGTGGACTTATAAAAAAGGCTGCGACGAAGACGTCAGGAATGGAAGCTTCAGAAGAGAGCCGGCGGATGGTGAAAGCCGGCAGCTGACATCCGTAAAGACCATCACTTCTGAGCTGGATATACGAAAGGCGAAAGCTGAGTAGATATATTCCGGGACGCCCCGTTACAGGCGAAGGGATTGATGGATCCTGAAGAGCGGTCGCGCTGTGCGCGGCAAATTGAGTGGTACCGCGGGTGATTATTCACACTCGTCTCAAGTGATTGAGGCGGGTGTTTTATTTTATGACCGGCCTCGCAATGAAAGTTACCGGAGGCATTGAACATGCAAAAAGTACAGAATGATCTGCTGGAAACAGCGCAGCGTATCCGTGAGCTGCGTGAGATTTCCGGCTTCTCCGCCGCTGAGATGGCTGAGAAAACCGAAGTGAGCGTCGAACAGTACAGAGAATATGAAACCGGCATGGTGGACCTGCCTTTCACATTCATCCACAAGTGCGCCCTGACATTCGGGGTCGGCATGAGCGACCTGCTCGAAGGCCGCAGCGCCAACCTTTCCTCCTACACGGTCACAAGGAAGGGCCATCTGCAGAATTCCATCAAGGAAGACGGCATCGAAATCCAGAACATGGCACCGATGTTCCGCAACAAGCTGGCGGAGCCGTACTATGTGCATTATGAATATGAACCTGAGCTTCAGGACAAGCCGATTCATCTGACCCGCCATGCCGGTCAGGAATTCGACTTCGTCATCAGCGGCAGACTCAAGATGCAGGTCGGCGACAACATCGAGTATCTTTCCGAAGGCGATTCGATTTTCTATAACAGTTCAACGCCCCACGGCATGATCGCCGTCGACGGCCGCGACTGTCTGTTCCTGGCGATTGTCATTTCCGGTGCCGACGCCCAGGAGACAGTGATCCGCAACACCTTCATTCCTTCCCGCGACAGACACCCGCTTGTGTGCGAGAAGTTCGTCGAGTGCGAAGAGGATGAAAACGGAACCCTCAAAGCGATTCACTTCCACAACGAGGACAAATTCAATTTTGCCTATGACGTGGTTGACGCGATTGCCAAAAAGGATCCGGAAAAACTTGCGATGATCCACATCGACAAAAACATGACCGAAAGACGCTTCACATTCCGCGACATGCAGAGAGCCTCCGGCCAGTGCGCCAACTACTTCAAGGCGCTCGGCATCCGCAAAGGCGACAGGGTCATGGTTGTCCTCAAGCGCCATTACCAGTTCTGGTTCACATTCCTTGCCCTGCACAAACTCGGCGCCATCGCCATCCCGGCAACCAGCCAGCTGCAGGCTCATGACTTTGAATACCGCTTCCTGTCCGCCGGCGTCACCGCGATCGTGGCGACATGCGAAGACGATGTGCCCAACCAGGTTGACATCGCCCAGAGCAGATGCGGCACCCTCAAGACAAGAATCCTTGTCGGCGGCAGCCGTGAAGGCTGGCAGGACTTCGATGATGAATATAAGCTTTACAGCACAAGATTTGCCCGGACTGAAGACACACCGTGCGGCGACGACACCCAGCTGATGTTCTTCACTTCCGGCACAACCGGCTATCCCAAGATCGCCGAACACTCCTGCAAGTATGCCCTTGGCCATTACATCACCGCCAAATACTGGCATGGCGTCAGCGATCAGGGACTGCACTTCACCATTTCCGATACCGGCTGGGGAAAGGCGCTCTGGGGCAAGCTCTACGGCCAGTGGCTGCAGGAAGGCGCTGTCTTCACCTATGACTTCGACCGTTTCAAGGCGGCCGACATCCTGCCGATGTTCGCCAAATACAACATCACGACATTCTGCGCCCCGCCGACCATCCTGAGAATGTTAATCAAGGAAGACATCTCCAAATATGATCTCTCCAGCGTTGTCCACATGACAACCGCCGGCGAAGCGCTCAACCCGGAAGTCTACCGCCAGTTTGAAAAGGCGACAGGCCTTCACATCATGGAAGGCTTCGGCCAGACCGAATGCACGCTGGCCATCGCCAATCTGCTTGGCAGCGAAGTCAAGATCGGCTCCATGGGCAAGCCCACCCCGCTCTATGACATTGAACTGATCGACCGTGACGGCAATCCTGTTCCCGATGGCGAACCGGGCGAAATCGTCATCAAAACATCCGACCATGTTCCGTGCGGCCTCTTCAAGGGCTACTACCGCAACGAGGACGCCACCAGGTCTGTCTGGCATGACGGCTACTATCACACTGGCGACGAGGCGTGGCGCGATGAGGACGGCTTCTTCTGGTATGTCGGACGCGTGGATGACGTCATCAAATCATCCGGCTACCGCATCGGTCCGTTCGAGATCGAAAGCGTCATCATGGAACTGCCTTATGTTCTTGAATGCGGCGTCAGCGCCGAACCGGATGAAGTCCGCGGCCAAGTCGTCAAGGCGTCCATCGTTCTTGTAAAAGGCGTTGAACCGACGGAAGAACTGAAGAAGGAAATCCAGAATTACGTCAAGACCAACACCGCGCCCTACAAGTATCCCCGTATCGTTGTCTTCAGGGATCATCTGCCCAAGACGATCAGCGGAAAGATCCAGAGAAACAAGCTTTGAGAATGAAACAATTTTCAGAACTATATGTAAACATGCTTACAATTCGGGCCGAATCCGGGATTTATTGATTGTTTAATCAATTGGATTTGTTATAATCTTTGTCAAGCGATGAAGGGGAGGAGTAGTTCTTCAGCTGTACCCTGAGAGAGTCTGTGGCCGGTGAAAACAGACGGACAGCGGGAATGAAGTCGTCCCGGAGCTTGTGTTTCTGAACAATATTCAGTAGGAAATACCGCTAATACACGTTACGTATCCGAGAAGCAAGCAAGGTGGTACCACGCTCAGGGCGTCCTTACATAAGGATGCCCTTTTTGTATAAACCACAGAATCAGGAGACCAGATATGGAACAGATCACAGGACTTGATTACAAAATTCAGGAAATGGCTGCGCGTATCCGTGAGCTTCGTGAAGCGGAAGGCTTCACACCTCAGGAGATGGCTGACAGTGTCGGTGTCAGTGTCGATGAGTATCTCGCCTGCGAACAGGGAAAACAGGATCTCAACTTCACATTCATCTACCGCTGCGCCCTCAAATGCCGTGTCAATGTCACCGACATCATCGAGGGTTACAGCCCGACCCTGCAGTCTTATGCGCTGACAAGAGCCGGCGGGGCCCAGAGAGTTTCCCAGGCTCATGGCATGACCTATTACAACCTGGCCTACGCGTTTCAGAACAGAATCGCCGAACCGCTGTATGTCAGAAGTGTTTATGATGAATCCGCCCAGCAGAAGGACATTGAGCTGACCAGCCACGATGGCCAGGAATGCGACATTGTCATTGAAGGCTACCTGAAGGTTCAGGTCGGCGAGCACAGCGAAGTGCTCGGCCCGGGCGACAGTATTTACTACAACTCCGAAACCCCGCACGGCATGATCGCCGTCGGCGGCAAGGACTGCGTCTTCTACGCGATCGTCCTCAACCCGGCCGGCGAACCGATTCCCGAACTGACGGCAGCGCCGATCATCCAGGAAACACGGGTGCAGGAGGAAGACCAGAAGAAGGAAGTCAGAATCTGGAAGAATTACATCGACGTCACCGAAAACGACAACGGAACGCCGACCTCCATCAAATTCAAAAATATCGATAAATTCAACTTCGCCTTCGACCTTGTCGACGCCGTCGCAAGAAGAGAGCCCGACAAGCTGGCGATGCTGCATATATCAAAGGATAAGACAGAACGCAGATTCACCTTCAACGACATGAAGCGCGCCTCTTCCCAGTGCGCCAACTACTTCAAGGCGATCGGCATCCGCAAGGGTGACAAGGTCATGCTGGTGCTGAAGAGACACTACCAGTTCTGGTTCGCGATGCTCGGCCTTAACAAGCTCGGCGCGATCGCCATCCCGGCAACCTGCCAGCTGCAGGAACACGACTTCGTCTACCGCTTTGAAAAAGCCGGCATCACCGGCATCATCTGCACGGCCGATGACGACGTCGCCCACCAGGTCGATCTTGCCTGTGAAAAGTATGACGGCATGAAATTCAAAATGATCGTCAACGGGGAAAGGGAAGGCTGGCGCAGCTTCGACGAAGACTATTCGATGTACAGCTCCCACTTCTCCAGAACCGACGAGACGCCGTGCGGCGATGACCTGATGTTAATGTATTTCACATCCGGCACCAGCGGATATCCCAAGATCGCGGCCCACACATACAAGTATCCTTTAGGCCACTTCCATACCGCCAGATACTGGCATACAGTCGATACCAAGGGACTTCACTTCACGATTTCCGATACCGGCTGGGCCAAGGCGATGTGGGGCAAGCTCTACGGACAGTGGATGGCGGAAGGCGCAATCTTCACCTATGACTTTGACAGATTTGACGCGGCGGATATCCTGCCGATGTTCGCCAAGTACCATATCACCACATTCTGCGCGCCGCCGACCATGCTGAGGATGATGATCAAACAGGATATTTCCAAGTATGATTTCTCCTCCGTCAAGCATATGACCACCGCCGGCGAAGCGCTCAACCCGGAAGTCTACAGGCAGTTTGAAAAAGCGACCGGCTTGAGAATCATGGAAGGCTTCGGCCAGTCCGAGTCCACCATGATTATCGGCAACCTTGTGGGCGCTCCCCACAAGATCGGTTCCATGGGCAAACCGGCGCCGATCTATGACGTCAGTCTTGTGGATTCCAACAACGTTCCGGTTCCCGTCGGTGAAACCGGCGAGATCGTCGTCAACATCAAAAACGGCCTGCCGCCCGGACTTGCGGTCTGCTATTACCGGGATGAGGATGAGACAGCCGCCACATGGTGCGACGGCCTCTACCACACCGGCGACATGGCGTGGAAGGATGAAGACGGTTTCTACTGGTATGTCGGCCGCAAGGATGATGTCATCAAATCCTCCGGCTACCGCATCGGCCCGTTCGAAATCGAAAGCATCATCATGGAACTGCCCTATGTTCTTGAATGCGGCGTCAGCGCCATGCCTGATGAGGTCCGCGGCCAGATCGTCAAGGCTTCCATCGTTCTGGTAAACGGCAAGCAGGGGGATGAAGCCCTGATCAAGGAAATCCAGAACTACGTCAAATCGAGAACCGCTCCTTATAAATATCCCCGTGCGGTAGTCTTCCGTGACGAGCTGCCCAAGACGGTCAGCGGAAAGATCAAGCGCAATGAACTATAAGAGAATCACACTGCTGGCGGGCCATTACGGCTCAGGCAAAACGAATATCGCGGTCAATATGGCCCTGGAGCTCAAAAAGCTCCATGAAAACACAGCCATCGCCGACCTTGATATCGTCAATCCCTACTTCCGCACCCTTGACTCAAAGAATGAACTGGAGGCGGCAGGCATAAGGCTGATCGTTTCACCCTATGCCAATTCCTCCCTGGACATTCCGGCTTTGCCGCAGGACATGTACGCGATCGTGGATGACGAGTCCATGTACAGCATTATCGACGTCGGCGGCGATGACCGCGGGGCACTGGCGCTGGGAAGACTGTCACGCATGATCAGCGATGAAAACAACTACGACATGTTTCTGGTGATCAACAGATACCGTCCCCTGACCCCCGACGCCCAGTCGGTTCAGGAAGTCCTTCAGGAAATCGAGGAGGCGGGAAGACTGAAGTTCACCGGCATCATCAACAACTCAAACCTCGGCGCCGAAACCGACGCGGAGTGCATTCTGAATTCAGTGAAGTTCGCCGAAGAAGTGTCGCAGCTGACCGGACTGCCGGTTGTCCTGACGTCCGTGGAGGAAAAATTCATGGATGAGCTCTCAGGAAAAATCGACAATCTGTTCCCGATGAAGCTGCAGAAGCGGCCGGTGGACTGAGTGAGAAGTACAAGACCAATAGCGAGGAAAGGAAAGAGTAAACTATGGCAAAAGTGACATTCAGGGAAGATGAATGCAAGGGCTGCGGCCTCTGTACAGATGCCTGCCCGAAAAAGATCCTTCAGCTGTCCAAAGACAAGATCAACAAGAAAGGACATCATCCGGCGGAATGCGTGAAACCGGAGGAGTGCATCGGCTGCGCTTCCTGCGCGATCATGTGTCCGGACTGCATTATCACGGTTGAAAGGTAAGGTGAAGAAATGGCTGAAAAAGTATTGATGAAGGGCAACGAAGCCATCGCTGAAGCCGCAATCCAGGCCGGCTGCAGACACTACTTCGGATACCCGATTACCCCGCAGACAGAAATCGCTGCGTACATGGCAAAAAGAATGCCGAAGATCGGCGGAACATTCCTGCAGGCGGAAAGTGAAATCGCTGCCATCAACATGGTTTACGGCGTCGCTTCCGCGGGCAAGCGCGTCATGACTTCCTCCTCCTCTCCGGGTATCTCCCTGAAGAGCGAAGGTCTTTCATACCTCGCCGGCGCGGATCTGCCGGCACTGGTCGTCAACGCCCAGCGCGGCGGACCTGGCCTCGGCGGCATCCAGCCCTCCCAGTCTGACTATTTCCAGGCGACAAGAGGCGGCGGCCACGGCGATTACCACATGATCGTCCTGGCACCCAGTTCCGTTCAGGAAATGGCTCAGCTGACCATCCGCGGCTTTGAACTGGCCGACGAATACAGAATGACTGCCATGATTCTGGCTGACGGCACCATCGGCCAGATGATGGAACCTGTCTCCTTTGACTTTGAAATCAAGGAAGCCCCGGCAAAGCCCTGGGCGACAACCGGCACAAAGATGGCAAGACCCCACAATGTCATCAACTCTCTCTACCTGAATGCCGAACTGCTTGAAAAGACAAATATCGAACGCTATCAGAAATATGCGCTGATTGAAGAAAAAGAAGCGCTGGCGGAAGAATACATGGTCGAAGATGCCGATATCATCATCGCCGCCTTCGGCATCGCTGCCCGTGTTTCCAAAAACGCGGTCAATGAAGCCCGCGCCAGCGGCATCAAAGCCGGCCTGATCAGACCCATTACGCTTTGGCCGTTCCCGAAGGCAGTCTTCGCGAAGCACGCCGACCACGCAAAGCAGATCATCTCGGTTGAGCTTTCCATGGGCCAGATGATCGAAGACGTCCAGCTGGCTACCCAGTGCAAAGTACCGGTATCCCTGTGCTACCGTGTCGGCGGCATGATCCCGACACCGGATCAGGTTTACCAGGCGATTGTTGAAGCCAATGAGAAGGGAGGAAAATAAAATGATCGTATTTGAAAGACCGAAATCTCTCATTGATGTTCCTCTGCATTACTGCCCGGGCTGCACCCACGGCATCGTTCACCGTCTTGTCGCTGAAGCGATTGACGAGCTCGGCATCGAAGGCAAGACCGTCGGCATCGCGCCTGTCGGCTGCTCCGTTATGGCATATGACTATTTCAACTGCGATATGATCGAAGCCGCCCACGGCCGCGCTCCGGCAGTGGCGACCGGCGTCAAGCGTTCCGATCCGGACAACCTGATCGTTTTCACCTACCAGGGTGACGGCGACCTGGCTTCCATCGGTACCGCTGAAACTGTCCACGCGGCAGCCAGAAATGAAAATATCACAGTCATCTTCATCAACAACGCGATCTACGGCATGACCGGCGGCCAGATGGCACCGACATCCCTGCCGGGCCAGGTCACCCAGACTTCCCCGTACGGCCGTGACGTCAATCTGTGCGGCTATCCGGTCAAGATCTGCGAAATGCTGTCGGAACTCGAAGGTCCGGAATATCTGGAAAGAGTCACCGTCAACAGCGTCAAGAACGTCCGCAACGCGAAAAGAGCGATCAAGAAGGCCTTCCAGAACCAGATCGACGGCAAGGGCTTCTCACTGATCGAAGTCATCTCCTCCTGCCCGACAAACTGGGGTATGACACCAAAGGAAGCCCTGCAGTGGATCGATGACAAGATGATTCCTTACTATCCGCTCGGTGTCTACAAGGACAGAAGCGCAGGTATCCTGTGCAATCCGAACAAGGAGGAAAAGTAATGGCAACCAGAGAATTCTTATTCGCCGGTTTCGGCGGCCAGGGTCTTCTGTTCTCCGGCAAGGTTCTTGCCTACAAGGGACTGATTGAAGACAAAAACGTTTCCTGGCTTCCTTCCTACGGTCCGGAAATGAGAGGCGGCACCGCCAACTGCTCCGTCATCCTGTCCGATGAGCCCGTCGGCGCTCCGATCGTATTGACACCGGAAGTGCTGGTCGCGATGAACCTGCCTTCCCTGGATAAATATGAAAACACAGTCAGAAAGGGCGGCATCATTCTCGTCGACAGTTCCCTGATCGAAAGAAAAGTGGAACGCACAGACGTCGATGTCTACTACGTTCCCGCGACAAAACTGGCCGATGAAAACGGCGCCGGCAGACTGGCCAACATGATCCTGATGGGCAAGCTGCTCAGCGTTCTTGATGAATACAATGAAGAGACTGTTTCAAAGGCTCTTGAAAAGTGCATTTCGGCCAGACACGCCGACATGCTCGATCTCAACCGCAAAGCAATGGAAATCGGAAGAAATTACGCTGAATAACGAAAGAAGGAAATGAAAATGGAAATCAAGATCACCCGTACAGACGCTCCGAAGACACTGCCCGCAAGCAGCACCCTCGGATTTGGCAAAATCTTCACCGATCATATGTTTATCGCTGATTACTCCAAGGCGGAAGGCTGGCACGATTACAGAATCGTTCCTTACGGCAATATGAGTGTTTCCCCGGCCTGCACTGCTTTCCACTATGGCACGGAAATCTTCGAAGGCCTCAAGGCTTACAGAACCGCGGACGGCAGCGTCCAGCTGTTCAGACCGCTGGAAAACGCCAGACGTATGAACCGCTCAGCTGACAGACTGTGCATGCCGCAGTTCCCGGAAGAGGATTTCGTTGAAGCGATCCGGACTCTGGTCAAACTCGATGAATCCTGGGTTCCTTCCGATCCCGACACATCCCTCTATATCCGTCCGTTCATGATCGGCAACGACGAGACACTCGGCGTCCACGCGGTTGACCATGCGACATTTGTCATTATCCTTTCCCCGGTCGGCTCCTATTACAAGGAAGGCCTCAACCCGGTTTCCATCATGATTGAAGACCAGGATGTCAGAGCCGTCAGAGGCGGCACCGGCGAAGCCAAGTGCGGCGGCAACTACGCTGCTTCCAACAGAGCTGGCGACAGAGCTGAAAAGAAGGGCTATTCCCAGGTTCTCTGGCTTGATGGCGTTGAAAGAAAGTACATCGAGGAAGTCGGCGCGATGAACGTCATGTTCAAGATCAACGGCACCGTCGTCACTCCGAAGCTGACTGGGTCCATCCTGCCGGGCATCACCAGAAAGTCCATCATCGAAATCCTCAAGAAGGAAGGCTATCCGGTTGAAGAGCGTCTGCTCTCCGTTGAAGAACTGGCAAACGCGATGGCTGACGGTTCCCTGGAAGAGGCATGGGGCTGCGGTACAGCGGCGGTTGTCTCCCCGATCGGCGAACTGGTTTACAAAGATCAGATTTACACCGTCAACGAAGGAAAGATCGGCGAACTCACCCAGCATCTCTATGACACACTGACAGCGATTCAGTGGGGCAAGAGCGAAGACACATTCGGCTGGACACTTAAGATTTAACTGATCCTCTACAGACAGGCAGTCACAGCAGACTGCCTGTTTTTTCATCATTGTGCGATAATGGAGGAAGAAAGAGGGAAAAGCATCATGAGAAAAGATTTTGGAAAGAAAACAATCATTACCCCGCTGCCGGTTGTGATCATCGGCACATATGACGCTGATGGCACCCCCAACGCCATGAACGCGGCCTGGGCCGGCCAGGTGGACGCCAACCAGATCATCATTTCTCTTTCAAAGCACAAGACAACCGACAATCTGGAACTCAAAGGCGAGTTCACTGTCGCTTTCGCCACAAGAAAGACCGTTGTGGCTTCCGACTACTTCGGCATCGAAAGCGGCCGCGGCGTGAACAAGATCGAAAAAGCAGGCTTCCATGCCGTCAAAGCCGCCAATATCGACGCGCCTGTTTTTGAAGAGTATCCGCTGGTTCTTGAATGCAGAGTCGTGGAAATGGCACCGGACGGCGACGGGTATCTGCTGACAGGCGAAACTGTTAATATGAGCGTGGATGAATCCATCCTCACCGACGGCAAAGTGGATCTTGGAAAAATGGAGCCGGTTATGTTTGACTCCGCCATGAACAAATACAGAGTGATCGGTGAAATTGTCGCCGACGCCTTCAAAGCGGGATTTGAACTGAAATGAAGCTGATCATCAGAGCCGATGACATCGGCTACTCCGAAGCGGTCAATTACGGCATTGAGAAGTCCGTCAGAGACGGGCTGATCCGCTCCGCCGGCCTGATGCCCAACATGCCTTACGCCGCCCATGGCTTAAAGCTTCTGGAAGGCACCGGCATCGCGATCGGCCAGCATACCAACATGTGCCTGGAAAGACCGTGTGCCGATCCTGCCCTGATTCCCTCGCTTGTCGATGAAAGGGGATATCTCAAATCCTCGCGGACATGGCGGGAAGCGTTTAAAAAAGGCGAGGACTTCGCCGTGGCAGAGGAAGCTGTCATTGAAATCGAAGCCCAGTATCAGAGATTTCTGGAACTGGTGGGACATGAGCCTTCCTATTTCGAAGCCCACGCTGTGCTTTCGGACAATCTGAACAAAGCGCTGGCGGTTGTGGCTGAAAAGCACGGTCTCAAGTACCAGCCGCTGGTTCTTGACGGCAGTCCTTCTTATTGCGGAAAAACGCCTATTGTGATCCTGCCGATGGAATCGGGAAAAGCGGATTATGATCCTTTTGAGACACTGAAAAAAGGAATAGAGAAATACGCCAGTGAAGAGTATGTCAACATCTTCATCTGCCATCCCGGCTATGTCGATGACTACCTCATGAAAAACTCCAGCCTGAACATCAACCGCACAAAAGAGACAGCGATGCTGTGCGATCCGGCGGTAAAAAAGTGGCTGGAAGAAAGAAACATCGAACTGCTCAGCTACGACGATATCGCTTAACGCAAAAGATCTGCTTCTTCATAAACTGAGGAAACAGATCTTTTCACTTTGCTTTCTTCAGACCGCACCGTCCGCAGTCAGCGCAGCCGTTGCAGATAAGGCGGCTGCCGCACTCTTCACAGTTTTCACGGTAACGCTTCACATAGAGCTGTTCTTTGGGGATGGGATCGCCGAAGAAATCGCAGAGTTTAAACTCCATCGGCTTTCCTTCATGACGCATGCCGGAGCGGTAAGCCATTTTCGACTGCAGTCCTTTGCCCGGAATGTGATATGTCTTTCCGTCTTTGATAAAAACAGTTCCGGTTTCAATGAAGGCGAATGTCACGTCAGCCCTGACGCATTCTTCATACAGCCTTGTGACCCATTCAAAACGACAGGGTCTGGCGCCGCCATAGTTTTCCCCGCCGCAGACAACCTGTTCAATCTGCCCTGAGACAAGGTATTTTTCAAGCGTGACTTCGCCGATGAAGGGAGCGCACATGACGCCCTTGTGCTTAAAGGGCAGCTCAAGAAGAATGGGAACTCTTTCATCTGCCCGCTTCTGGTTTTCGGCGGTGACATTGAAGAAGATGTTTTCCCAGCCTTCGCCCCAGTCTTCCGGCAGGCATTCCTTCACTCTTTCCGGCCGTTTGGTCAGCAGATAGAAAATGACGTCGGAACGCCGTTTCATCATGTCCCATGCGGCAGGCCGCCACTGATCAGCCTCCTCAAGGAAAAGTCAGAAGTCATGGAGACACGTACCATTTCGCCGCTCTGAATCTTATAGCTGCCATCCCGCTTCTTTTCCAGCGGATACTGAAAAGACCCGGTTCTGAAAATGACGGAACCGTCCATGTCCCGCTTTTCATCCAGGTAGTACATATAGCAGTTCTGACAGCCTTCCGACACACGCGTGCAGCCGTGCCAGGGATTCCAGATATCGTGCATATGGAATATCCTACCCGAAACAATCATCCAAAACAAACCAAAAGCCCTCCGTCAGGACGCATGCAGTAAGGATTTCCCTGTTTTGTGCTAAAATTCTTTTAAACAGGGAGGCATCTTATCATGGCGACAATGCAGTCTCTTTTAGAAAAGGACAGGGAGCGTTTTCTTCAGACCGCTTCCGCGGCCAAAACATCCCAGGAAACCGTCAGGGCGGCTGAGGAGGAACTGAGCCGTCTTCTGACTCTCTATAATGAACAGGAGGAAAGCGACCGGATCAAGGAAATGGCCGCCGCGATGGTGGAAGCCGTGCGGGTGTCCGCCGGATTCCTTGACTGCGACGGCGAATCGACCATCTGGTCAAAAGCCGAATACAGATCCCCCGGCCAGAAGCCGAAAAGATCCGTCTGGTTCTGGATTCTTTTAGTCGCAGGCATTCTGCTTGCGGTTGGGGCAGGGGCGGTTCTGATTCTGTTTACCGACATGGTTCCGCCTTCACAGCAGATGACAATCGGTCTTGCGCTGGCTGCGGCAGCGATGCTGGCGCTGTTTCTGAGCGGCCTTGTCTCCTCAAAAAAGAAGGAAGACAACAAAGCGGATCTCTATGCCGAAACAATTCCCGACGCCCAGAAGACATACCACATTCTTCTTGCGGCCGCTGTTTCCATGGACCGCACGCTCAACCGCGTCAGGAGCGATGAGCAGCTGCAGAACAAACAGACGCTCATGGATGAAAAGGAAGGCCTGAAGAAAGAGGATATCCAGCTGCTTTCAGGTTTGCTGGAAGGAGCGTATTCACTTGGCAATGACGAATACGCGAAGGAAGTGATTTCCGACGTGAAATTCTATCTGCATAAAAAGCAGATCGATGTGATCGATTATAACGGGGAAAACAAAAATCTCTTTGAACGGATGCCGGGTGGAAAAAGCGGCACGATCAGACCGGCTCTTGTCATCGGCGGCACGGTGCTGCGCAAGGGTCTGGCGGCAGGAGAGTGATTATGGACAAGTTTTATGGATTTGATCTGGGCGACGCGGAAAGCGCTGTCACCAGAATGGAAAAAGGAAAAGACGCAGTGCCCCAGGTGCTCAGCATCAATGACGTCAAAAGCTTTATCACGGCTTACGCGATGCTCAGGGACGGACGTCTGATCATCGGCGAGGAGGCCTGCTATCATCCTGACGCAATGAAGAGAAAGGAGCGCTTCAAAAGCCGTTTCCTCGTGGATCCTGAATCCACAAAGGACGTCACCAGTTTCGCTTCCGGCGTTCTTGGCGAACTGTATCTGAGCGGACAGTTGATCCAGGGTGAGGACTGCTGTTTCTATATCGGCTGCCCGGCCGGATGGGACAGAGTCGCCAGGGAAGAATACCGGATGATCTTTGAAAAGACAGGCTATCCGCCGGCAAAGATCATTTCCGAATCCAGAGCTGCGCTTGTCTCGGCCTGCCAGTCAAAACACCTGCAGGTCGGCTATGACATTCTCAACAAGCCGGTGCTGGTTGTGGATATCGGCTCCTCCACAACCGACTTTGCCTATATCATGGGCGGCCGGGAAGTGGAGCTCAAAACCGGCGGCGAAGTGTTCCTTGGCGGCGGCATCATGGATGAGATCCTTCTTGAGGAATCGGTGAAGCTTTCTTCCAATGAAAAGAAGATCCGCAAAATCTTTGAGGAAAGCGATCCCTGGCACAGCTACTGCGATTTCGCGGCCAGAAAACTCAAGGAAAAATATTTCTCCGACCAGGAATACTGGAAAGAGAATGAATGCACACAATCCGTTTCCATCCATCAGGGCATGATGCCGGTAAGGCTGGTTCTGAAAATGAATGAGCAGATTGCCGATAAACTGCTGAACAAAAAGGTGGAGAGGCTGGATAACAAGTCCTTCCGGGAAGTCTTCCTGGAAAGCCTGAAGCAGGCGAAAGAGGCCATCACTGATAAGCAGCCGGAACTGATTTTCCTGACCGGCGGCGTTTCGAAAATGCCGGTGATCCGGGAATGGTGCCGTCAGGTATTCCCTGACGCGGTTGTGATTTCTTCAGGCGAACCGGAATTCTCCGTGGCTTCGGGACTGAGCTGGTGCGGCAAGATCGACGATGAACTCAGGGAGTTCAAAGAGGAAATTGCCCGCCTTGTCGAATCCAGCAATGTCGAAAAGATTGTCGAATCGCACATCAATGAGCTTTACCATGACGCGGTTGAGGCGATGGTGGAGCCGATTCTGGAAAATGTGGCGCTGCCGGTGACGGAAAGATGGCGCTCGGGAGCCATTGAAAAACTGGCTGACATTGACGTCATCATGCAGGATGAAATTGATTCCTATATGCATACCGACGCGGCCAGACAGCTTTTGACAAAGCCGGTCTCCAAATGGCTCAAGAACATTTCCTATGAGCTTGAGGAATACACAATGCCGATCTGCGTCAAGCACAACGTTCCGTATTCCGCGCTGTCACTGAATTCCTATCTTTCGATGAGCGACATTGAAATCAACGTTGAGGCAAAGAGCCTGTTTGCGGTCAGTGAGATCACATGGCTGATCGACGCCACGGTTTCGATCGTGATCGGTCTGTTATGCGGAGGCAGCGGCGTCGCCTTGATCTCAAGCGGCCTGCCGGGCATTGTGGCGGGGGCTGTGGTTTCGTTATTGATTCTCGCGCTTGGCAAAGACAAGATGCAGAACATGTTACTGAATACTAAGATACCCGGACCGATGCGCCGGATTATCCCCCGCAGCTACCTCAAGGCCCGTCTTGACGTCATTTCCGAAGAAGTCAAAAACAGCCTGTACGCCAAACTCGAAAAGGAGAAAAACGAGGAAATCACCGAACGCCTGGTCAAGGAAATCTCACTGCAGATTGAGACCTGCCTTGCCAAAATGGCGGAAGTTGTCGAAATCCCGCTTGGCTGATGATTCACACCGGATCCCCGCGATCCGGTTTTTTTCTGCGGTGAACGCAATGAAAACGCTTAGTTATAATATTTTCTGAAAATATTTCTGAAAATAATTGAGAAATGTGTTGGAAATGTGAAAAAGTCAATTGTTTTTATGCCGTTCGGGACTATAATTGTTTCTGTCTTTATACAGACAAAAGCGAGGAAAAGAAATGAAGTACAGCAATTCACTCAAGACAGGACTCGCAGCTGTCATGGCGCTTTCCTTAGCGGCATGCGGCAGCTCCGGATCCGGTGACAATGGTGGTTCTTCTTCCGGTACCGATACAGCCGCGGCAATCAAGCTCGGCGCATCCGGTCCGATCACAGGCGACGCTGCTGTTTACGGCCTGGCAGTCCAGCACGCAGCGGAAATCGCAATCGAAGAAGTCAACGCACTTGGCGGAACACAGATTGAACTCAAGTTTGAAGATGACCAGGCAGACGGCGAAAAGGCTGTCTCCGCCTACAACGCTCTTATGGACTGGGGTATGCAGATTTCCCTGGCAACCGTCACTTCCGGTTCCGGTCAGGCAGTCGCTCCCAACTATGAGCAGGACAACATCTTCGGCCTGACACCGTCCGGTTCCTCCACAGCGATCATCTACAAGGACACTGTAAACAACAAGGATCCCTATGGCGTTCTCTTCCAGATGTGCTTCACCGATCCCAACCAGGGAACAGCTTCCGCTGACTATCTGGCAGCCCACACTGACCTCGGCTCCAAGATCGGCATCATCTACAGAAGCGATGACAACTATTCCACAGGCATCTATCAGACATTCAAGGCGGAAGCCGACAAGAAGGGTCTGACAATTGTTGACACAGAAACATTCATCAACTCCGATACAGACTACTCCGTACAGGTCAAGAAGCTTGCCGACGCAGGCGCGGACATCGTCTTCCTGCCGATTTACTATCAGCCGGCTTCCCAGATCCTTGTCGAAGCTGACAAGCAGGGCTATACACCGAACTTCTTCGGATGCGACGGTATGGACGGTATCCTGACACTGGACAACTTTGACATAAAACTGGCTGAAGGTCTGTATATGCTGACACCGTTCTCCGCTGACGCGGAAGACGAAAAGACAGTCAATTTCGTCAAGAAGTACACAGAGAAGTACGGCGAAGTTCCGAACCAGTTCGCGGCTGACGCTTACGACTGTGTCTACGCGATCAAGCAGGCGATTGATCATGCCGGCATCACAGCTGACATGGCGACGGATGATATCACAGCCGCTATGGTCAAGGAATTCACTTCAATGACATTTGACGGCATCACCGGTTCTTCAATGACATGGTCCGCCAGCGGTGAAGTTTCCAAGGCACCGAAGGCAGTCATCATCGAAAACGGCGTTTACGTCGGTGTTGAATAATCAGTCAGTCTGAGCATTCAGGAAAGGTTGCCGGTTCATTGTGACTGGCAGCCTTGTTTGTTTTTCAAGAAAGGAGGAATGCCGGATGGCTTTCTTATCATATTTAATCAGCGGTCTGGGCCTTGGCAGTGTGTACGCGATCATTGCCCTGGGATATTCCATGGTTTACGGAATCGCGAAAATGCTGAACTTCGCCCATGGCGATATCATCATGGCCGGCGCGTTCGCGGCTTTCTTCGCGATGACCGCGGCCGGAATGCCGCTGATCGTGGCTGCACTAATTTCCATGGCGGTCTGCACACTGCTTGGCGTGACCATTGAAAGGCTTGCCTACAAGCCTTTGAGAAACGCGTCAAGTCTTTCCGTGCTGATCACCGCCATCGGCGTCAGCTATTTCCTGCAGAACGCTGCCCAGCTTCTGTTCGGCTCTGACACCAAGATTTTTCCGGCTGTGCTGAGCGGCTCTTTCAGCCTGTTCTCCGGGGCGCTGTCTGTTTCTTATCTTTCCGTGGTGACAATTGTGATCTGCCTTGTCATCATGGGAGGCCTCACGCTTTTTATCAATAAAACAAAAACGGGCAAGGCGATGCGTGCCTGTTCCGAAGACAAGGGTGCCGCGGTACTGATGGGCATCAATGTCAACCGGATTATATCAATCACATTCGCGATCGGCTCCGGCCTGGCGGCGATCGCGGCCATTCTGTTATGCGCGACCTATCCGTCCGTCTATCCGACTCTGGGCTCAATGCCCGGCATCCGTGCCTTTACCGCCGCGGTCTTCGGCGGCATCGGCTCGATTCCCGGCGCTTTCCTGGGCGGTCTTCTGCTGGGTGTCATCGAAACGATGGCCAAGGCGTATATCTCCACGCAGCTGTCTGACGCGATTGTTTTCGCAGTGCTGATCATTGTCCTTCTGATCCGACCGACCGGACTGCTGGGCAGGAAGGTCAGCGTGAAAGTGTAGGTGAACAGGATGAAAGGATTAATGAATTCAATGTTTTCACCCAAACGCCGCGGACGCACGGTCAGTCTTCTGATCGTGATCCTTGCCTATGTCATCCTGCAGGCGATGATCATGAGCGGAAATCTTTCCCGTCTTCTGATTTCGCTGCTGGTGCCTGTGTGCGCCTATATCGTCGCGGCACTGGGACTCAATCTGAATGTCGGTTTCTCGGGTGAACTGAACCTGGGGCAGGCCGGCTTTATGAGCATCGGCGCTTTCACTTCCGTGATTCTTGCCGGTATCCTCAATGCCAATGGGATCACCGGAATTCCGGTATTGATTCTCTGCATTCTTGCCGGAGCAGCCATGGCTGCCGCTGTCGGCTGGCTGATCAGTGTTCCGGTTCTCAAGCTGCAGGGCGACTATCTCGCGATCGTCACACTGGCGTTCGGCCAGATCATCATGTCGCTGATCAACAACCTGTACTGCGGCATTGATTCCAAAGGTCTGCATTTTGCCTTTGTCACCAACACGATCGAACTTGCCGAAGGCGGAAAGATGCTGATTTCAGGTCCGATGGGGGCAACCGGCGTTTCAACCGTTTCGACATTTACCGCCGGATTCATCCTCGTTGTTCTGACGCTGCTGATTGTCTATAACCTGATCGACAGCCGCAGCGGAAGGGCGATCACCGCCGCAAGGGACAACCGGATCGCCGCCGAGTCCATCGGCATTTCCATCTCCCGCACAAAAACACTGGCCTTCGTCATCTCCTCATGCCTTGGCGGAGCTGCCGGTGCGCTGTACGCGCTGAACTATTCTTCCTTTGTCGCGACAAAGTTCGACTTCAACAGCTCGATCCTGCTGCTGGTCTACGTCGTGCTTGGCGGTCTTGGAAATATGAGCGGCACCATCATCTCCACGGCAGTGCTTGTTGTTCTGCCGGAAATGCTGAGATTCCTGCAGAACTACAGAATGCTGATATACGCTGTCGTGCTGATCGTGATCATGCTTGTCTCCAACAATGAATTCCTCAAAACAAAGGCGGAGCAGCTGAAGAAGAAACTCAGCGCGAACAGGAAGAAAGGAGCCGCGGAAAATGTCTGAAACCAGAACACCGGTCCTTAAAATCACGGACCTCGGCATTGATTTCGGCGGTCTGACCGCGGTCAACGACCTCAGTCTCTGTGTCTATGATAAGGAAATCTACGGCCTGATCGGTCCTAACGGCGCCGGCAAGACAACCGTGTTCAACATGCTGACGAAGGTCTACCAGCCTTCAAGAGGCACGATTGAACTGTGCGGTCAGTCCACTGAAAAGATGAATACGATTGAAGTGAACAAAGCCGGCATTGCCAGAACATTCCAGAATATCCGCCTGTTCATGAACATGAGCGTGCTCGACAATGTCAAAACAGGCTTGCACAACGATATCAGCTACTCGGTTTTCGAGTCCATCTTCCGCCTGCCGAGATTCGGAAAACAGGAAAAGGACGCCGACGCGAAAGCGATGGAACTGCTGAAGATCTTCGGTCTTGAGGAAAAGGCTGACCTGATTGCCGGCAATCTGCCGTATGGCGAACAGAGACGTCTTGAAATCGCAAGAGCCCTGGCCACAAGTCCGAAGCTGCTGCTTCTGGATGAGCCGGCGGCCGGCATGAACCCGCAGGAAACAGAAGATCTGATGAAAACCATCCGCTTTGTCCGCGACCATTTCGGGATCGCGATCCTGCTGATTGAGCATGACATGAAGCTTGTCATGGGAATCTGCGAAAGGATTACCGTCCTGAACTTCGGTATGATGCTGGCGGAGGGAACTCCGGATGAAATCGTGAACAATCCGGAAGTCGTCAAAGCCTATCTGGGAGAGTGATCATTATGCTGAAAGTAGAAAATCTCGTCGTCCGCTACGGTATGATTGAGGCGATCAAGAATATTTCATTTGAAGTCAACGACGGGGAAATCGTCACCCTGATCGGTGCCAACGGCGCCGGCAAAACGACAACGATGCAGACGATTTCAGGTCTGCTCAAACCCGCTTCCGGCGCGGTATATCTCGACGGAACGGATATCACAAAGGTCGCCCCTCACAAAATCGTCAGTATGGGCTTAGCCCAGGTTCCGGAAGGAAGAAGGGTCTTCGCCCAGCAGACAGTCATGGAAAATCTTGAACTGGGAGCCTATTACCGCAAGGATAAAGAAGGAATTGAAGCGGACATGAAGAATGTCTTTGAGCTCTTCCCCCGTCTTGAAGAAAGAAAAGCGCAGCTGGCCGGCACCCTGTCCGGCGGTGAACAGCAGATGCTGGCGATGGGCAGAGCCCTGATGGCAAAGCCGAAGATCATGTTAATGGATGAACCCTCCATGGGTCTTTCACCGCTGCTGGTCAAGGAAATCTTCAGGATTATCCGCAACATCAATAAACAGGGCACCACAGTCCTGCTGGTTGAGCAGAACGCGAAAATGGCGCTGGGCATTGCCGACCGCGCGTATGTTCTGGAAACCGGAAAAATCACACTGGAAGGAACTGGTACCGAACTGGCTGCCAGTGAGCAGGTAAGAAAAGCTTACCTCGGAGGATAATCATTATGTATGTCAAGGATCATATGACCCGCAATCCCATTACCATTTCGCCGGACACTTCCATCTCCAAAGCGCTGGACTTAATGGCAAAGAATCATTTCCACCGTCTGCCTGTTGTTGACAAGGAGGGAAAACTCATCGGCCTGATTACGGAAGGTCTGGTCAGCGAGTCAAGCGGCAGAAACAACACCAGCCTGGACATGTTCCAGCTGAACTATCTGCTTTCCCGCACAAAAGCGGAAGACATCATGATCACCGATGTCACGTCGATTTCACCGGATGTCTTCCTGGAGGAAGCGGCAGGCGCCATGTTAAAGGCGAAGATCTCCGTTCTTCCGGTTGTGACCGATGATAAGAAAGTCGTCGGCATCATCACCGAAAAGGACATCTTCCAGGCGCTTCTTGATCTGATGGGCCACGGCCGTCAGGGCACAAAGTTCATCATCAGATGCGAAAACAAGCCGGGCGTTCTTGAAAAGGTCGCCAAGTGCTTCGCGGATGAGGACGCCAACCTGGAAAGCCTGGCTGTCTACCACAGCGAGGAAAGAGGCACGGAAGTTGTCATCAAGGCGACAGGTGAAGTCAGCGTTGAGACAATGACCGATGTTCTGAAGAACGCCGGATTTGATCCGGTCCATGTCATTCAGACATCAAAAGAAGGCCAGGTCATCGTCTGGACCGCGCCGGAAAAGCAGTAAGCATAAAACAGAACAGGAACGCGGCGGTTCCTGTTTTGCGTAAGCACAGTACACAAAATCCCGTGTTTTCGCTATAATGAACGGGCATTATCAAATTGGGAGGTTTTGCATATGAGCGATATCACAGAAAAAATCCGGGCAGCCGTAAAGGCATCCGTCAAAGAAGCTTTTGACATTGAACCGGAAGACAATATGGTCATGGTCGAAAGACCGCGCGACCCGAAGATGGGCGACTACTCGACCAATATTGCCATGCGTCTGGCCAAAAGCCTGCGCAGAAAGCCGGCGGACATCGCCAATGATCTGGCCGGTGTGATTCAGAAGAATCTTCCCGAGGCAAGTTCGGTCACTGTCGCCGGTGCCGGCTTTATCAATTTCATGATCAGCGAGACCGCGCTCTCTGATATTATCAACGTAATCCTCGACAAGGGCGATGATTACGGTAAGAATGATTCAGGCAAAGGCGAAAAGGTTCTCGTCGAATATGTTTCCGCCAACCCGACCGGCGACCTGCATTGCGGACACGCCCGCGGCGCCGCCTGGGGCGATGCTGTCACCAGACTGCTGAAAGCTTCCGGCTATGACGTTCTGCGTGAGTATTATGTCAACGACGCCGGCAACCAGATTGAAATGCTCGGTCAGTCCCTGATCGCCAGATACAACGAATATTTCGAAAGACCCTTCGAACTGCCGGAGGACGGCTACCATGGCCAGGATGTCAAGGACATCGCCATTGCCATCGCCGAAGAAGACGGTGACAAGTGGCTCGACGCCGATCCGCAGGAAAGAATCACATACTTCCGCAATGAAGGCATCAGGAGAGAGCTCGCGAAAATCGAAAAGGATCTCGAACTGTACAGATGTTCCTTTGATTCCTGGGTTCATGAGCGTTTCTTCTATGAAAACGACAGCGCCAGAATCGAAGCGGTTCTGCAGACTATGAAGCAGAAAGATCTCACTTATGAAAAGGACGACGCCCTCTGGTTCAAGTCCACCCAGTTCGGCGATGACAAGGACCGTGTCCTGAAAAAGACAAACGGTCTGCTGACTTACCTGACGCCGGATATCGCCAACCATGTCTACAAGCTGGAAAGAGGCTATACAAAGCTGGTTGACTTATGGGGTGCCGACCACCACAGCTATGTCACCAGAATGAAGTGCGCCCTGGAAGCTCTGGGGTATCCGAAAGACTGTCTGGAAGTCGATCTGATCCAGATGGTCAGAATGGTCGAAAACGGCGAGGAAGTCAAGATGAGCAAGCGTACCGGCAACGCCATTACCCTCAGAGAACTCTGCGAGGATGTCGGCGTTGACGCAGCAAGATACTTCTTTGTTTCAAAAGAAGTCGGAACCCACATGGATTTCGATATGAACCTGGCCCGTGAAAAGTCCAACGACAACCCGGTTTACTACGCGCAGTATGCCTATACAAGAATGTTCAATATCCTGCATAAGGAAGACACGCCTGCCTTCGAAAGACTGGAGCAGTACAATCTGCTGACCGATCCAAAAGAAGCCGCTCTGCTCAAGCAGATCAGCGAATTCCCCAAGCTTGTCGCGGAATCGGCGAAAACCAGACTGCCCAACCGCATCTGCGGTTTCTGCCAGAACCTGGCCCGTGACTTCCACAGCTACTACAACAGCTGCCGTGTCTCTGATCCGGCAAATCCTGAACTGACAAACCAGAGACTCGGTCTTGTCAGCGCCTGCATGATCACGATGAAGAACGCTCTTGATCTGATCGGCGTCAGCGCACCTGAAAGGATGTGAACAGCACAGGATCTTCCCATAAAGCGGGAGGTCCTTTCTTTTTGGGAAAAAATTATTTAGGTACCTTGATAATAAAGGCGTTAAATGTTAGGATATCCATGTTTTGAGGATATTCTATGAACAATATGGATGAAGACAGAAAGATATACAAAGTGCCCGATGACGGCACGCTGGCCTATCTTTTTTTTCATACGGCGCATAAGATCAGACAATACGGCAGGCCGGGATTCTCCCGTCAGAAGCTGCTGTCCATTCTTGAGGAAATGGGACCGATGTCCCAACAGAAAATTCAGGAGATGCTGGGAATCAAGCCGGGAAGTCTGTCCGAACTTTGCGCCAAGATGGAAGACAAAGGACTGATCGGGCGCACCCGTGATGAAAATGACAGGCGCAGAATGGTCATACGGATCACGGAAGAAGGCCGCAGAAAACGCCGTGAGATCGAGAATACAAAAGATGATTATCTCTTTGCGGCACTGAATGAATCAGAGCGGAGTGAACTGCGGCAGCTTCTTTACAAACTGTACACGTCCGATTCCGCAATTGATGAAATGAACAGAGAAGCGGGGGATGAGACATGAGCCTGATATTCGGATATCTGAAAAAATACAAAGGCGCGGTTGCCGCCGCGGTTCTGATCAAGCTGATCGGAACATTGTCTGAACTGCTGCTGCCTTATATTCTTGAACATATCATCGACAATGTCGTGCCGCTGGGAAATCTGCCGCAGGTTCTGCTGTGGGGCTGCGCCATGTTTCTGACCGCTTTCATCTGCCGCCATTACAACGTCAAGGCAAACCGCAAAGCGATCGACAACGCCCATCAGATCAGCTATGAGGTCAGACAGTCACTGTTTGAAAAAACCATTTCTTTGAGCGGCGCCCAGTTTGACAATTTCACGCTTCCTTCACTGATCTCAAGAATGACCAGTGACAGCTATAACGTGCAGTCGGCGGTCCAGCAGTTCCAGACTTTATGCGTCAGGGCGCCGATCATGCTGGTGGGCGGCGTTCTTGTCGCAAGCTTCATGGATTTTTCAATGGCAATGATCATGATTGTCATCCTGCCGGTGCTGCTGGCGGTGGTTCTGTTTGTCTCTTCACGCGGCATTCCGATGTACCGCAGGGTTCAGCAGAAGCTCGACGTGGTGGTGCGCTTAATGCGTGAGAATATCACCGGCATCCGGGTGGTCAAGGCATTAAGCAAGGAATCCTATGAAATGGGACGCTTCGCGTCTGCCAACCATGAGATGGCCTCCAGTGACATCGCGGCGGCGACAGTCATGGCGATTCCCTTTCCGCTCATGCAGATGGCGCTCAATATCGGCCTGACCGCGGTCGTGTTCATCGGTGCCATGCGGGTCAACGCCGGTCTTATGAAACCGGGCGTTATTCTTGCGTTTCTGACGTTCTTTAACATGATCACCATGGGCGTCATGGGCCTTAACAGAATCTTCATGACCCTCTCAAAGGCAAGCGCCTCCGCCGACCGCATCAAAGCGGTGCTCGATGCGCCGGATGAAGAGCCGGCAAGAATCGGGGAGGAAGGCACGGTGAGCGATCCGGATGAAGTTGTGCGCTTTGACCATGTCAGCTTTGCCTATGATGTGAATAAGGAAAGCCATGACAAAAAAGACTTCGCCGGTGAAAAACGGGAAAACGCGCTTGATGACATCAGCTTCACGATCCGGAAAGGCGAGAGTCTTGGCATCATCGGTCCGACCGGCTGCGGCAAGACAACCGTGATCAATCTCATGATGCATTTCTATGACGTTAACAGCGGCGAAATCCGCGTTGACGGCAGAAGAGTTGAAACATATGACCGGAAGGAGCTCAGACGCAGATTCGGCACCGTGTTCCAGAATGACATGATCTTCCAGGATACTCTGCATGAAAATATCAATTTCGGCAGAGACATTGATGAAAACAAAATCAATGCCGCGGTGGAAAACGCCCAGGCTCTCGAGTTTATCGAAAGCATTCCGGAAGGACTTGCCTATGAGGCTGCGATTAAAGGCGCAAATCTCTCGGGCGGACAGAAACAGAGAATCCTGGTGGCCAGAGCGCTGGCCGCTTCGCCGGAAATACTGATTCTTGACGACAGCTCAAGCGCGCTGGATTACAAGACCGATTCCTCGATGCGCAGGGCGATTACGGAAAACTATCCGGATTCCACCCTGATCATGATTGCCCAGCGTGTTTCAAGCGTCATGAACATGAGCAAAATCCTCGTGCTCGACAACGGAAAATGCATCGGCTACGGGGATCATGAGACATTGCTGAAAGAATGCGAAGCCTATCGGGAAACCTATGAAATCCAGATGGGGGATATGAACGAATGAAAGGAGGTGCAGCTTATGCCCGGAAGAGGTGACCGCGGCGGCAAAAAAGAAAAGCCCAGAGACGCCAAAGGCACTCTGCTCAGAATTATCCGCTATCTCATGGCTTATAAATGGGTCGTGCTGTTCCTGCTTTGCTGTGCTTTGTTAAGCAATCTGGGAAACCTGCTTGGTCCCCGGTTTGCCGGCAAGGCAATCGGCGTTGCCGAAGAGGGATACAGACTCGGACCCGGCCATGTCGACATGGCTCTGGTACGCCATTACGCGCTGCTGATGCTGGTGGCGTATGTTGGCTCCAATGTGCTCTCCTTCCTGATCAATGTCTCGATGGCAAGAGTCGGCAGAAGAGTCGCCGAAAACATGCGCAGAGATGTGTTCAATAAACTGATGAAGCTGCCGGTCAGCTATTTCGACCGCAACCAGGCAGGCGATATCATCAGCCGTGTATCCTATGACATCGATGTTGTCTCGACCAGCCTTTCCGCCGATGTGATTCAGATCCTGACAAGTGTCATTACCGTGACCGGAAGCTTTATCATCATGTGTTCCATTTCAATACCGCTGGTTCTCTGCATGATCTTCACGATTCCGGTTTCAATCTGGTTCACACGCCGGATGAGCAAAATCACAAGACCCCTCTATGGCAAGCGCAGCGCTTCCTATGGACGGATGAACGGTTTTGCGGAGGAGATGTTTACCGGACAAAAGACAATTCTTGCCTATGCGCATGAGGATGTCAGCGCTAAGGAATTTTCCCAAATCAACAAAGCTGCCGCCGAGGCATATAAAAACGCCGACGGCATGGGCATGACGATGGGACCCACCATTGGCATGATCTCCAATATCGGTCTGGCGGCGATCGGCATGGGCGGAGCAGTGCTCTACATGAACGGCGTCGTCGGTCTGGAACAGATCTCAAGCTTTGTTCTTTACAGCCGCAAATTCTCCGGCCCGATCAATGAAATCTCCAATATCATCAATGAGATTTTCAGCGCACTGGCCGCGGCGGAACGTGTTTTCCAGCTGCTTGATCAGCCTGAAGAAGCCGCGGATATTGAAAACGCGGAAATTCTCGAAGACGCGAAGGGCGAAGTGGAGGCGGATCATGTGAAGTTCGGCTACCTGCCTGACAAGACTGTTCTGCATGATCTCAGCTTCAGAACAAGTCCCGGTGAAACGATCGCGATTGTCGGCCATACCGGCGCCGGCAAAACCACAATCATCAACCTGCTGATGCGGTTCTATGACCCGGACAGCGGTGAATTCCGGGTCGACGGCAAACCGCATGACACTTACACAATGGAAAGCCTGCGCAGAAACTACGCGATGGTCCTCCAGGACACATGGGTGTTCCAGGGCAGCATCTTTGACAACATTGCCTATGGCAAGGAAGGGGCGACCATGGACGAGGTTGTGGAAGCGGCCAAAGCGGCCAGAATCCATACCTTCATCATGCGCTCCGCCAACGGCTATAACAGCATTGTCACTGAGGACGGCGGCAATATCTCCAAAGGACAGAAACAGCTTTTGACCATTGCCAGAGCGATGCTCTACAACACCGACATGCTCATCCTTGATGAAGCCACCAGCAACGTCGATACCGCAACTGAGCGCAAGGTTCAGAAAGCGATCCGCTCCCTTATGAAAGGAAAGACATGTTTCGTGATTGCCCACCGCTTAAGCACCATCCAGAATGCCGATCATATTCTGGTTATGGATCATGGCGATGTGGTGGAGCAGGGCACGCACAATGACCTGATGGCGGCCAGAGGAACCTATTACCGCCTTTACGCTTCCCAGTTTGAATGACAAAACAAAAATCGTGGACTCCACGATTTTTATTCTGCAGTGATCAGTGTATACAGTTCGTCCATCGTATCCGCAAGACCGTCCGCTCCCGCTTCCTTCATGGACTCCTTTGTGCCGTATCCCCATGTGACGCCGATGCCGTCCAGGCCTGTCTGCTTTGCGCCGGTGATATCGAATTCCGTATCCCCGACCATGACCGCGGTTTCTTTCAGGTCCGCCTTTTCAATCAGCCAGCGGATCACCTGTTCTTTGGTTCCCCGCTTTCCATCCATACTCGCCCCGGCGATTTCATCAAAATACTTCGCAAGATCAAAGTGCTCCAGGATATCCACCGCCAGCAATTCCGGCTTTGATGTGGCGACATACAGTTTCAGCCCTGCTTCTTTCAGCTTTGCCAGAAGTTCCCGGATGCCGGGATAAGGTTCGTTTTCATATTTGCCGACAGTCATATAGCGCTCCCGGTATTTTCTGACCGCCTCATCCGCTCTTTCTGCCGGCACGCCGAAACGGATAAACGAACCGGCAAGGGGCGGGCCGATGACAACGGAAAGATCCGCTTCAGGGTCCAGTTCCATTTCCATCTTTTCAAACGCGTAGCGGAATGAGCGGATAATGCCGGTGCCCGATTCCGTCAGGGTTCCGTCAAGATCAAAGAAAACAGCTGTATATTTCATAGTCGGCTCCTTCATTTTCACGCAGGTAATTCTATCACAGCGGATGAGAAGGAAAAAGAAAAGCGCAGGGCACTGCCTGCGCAGGAAAGCAAATCAGATTCTGATCTTCGCCCAGGATCCTTCCTTAAAGCGGAGGGAGAGGAAGATGAAGCGGGAGAGCTGGTCGGAAAGAATGCCAATCCATATGCCATGGAGGCCAAGCTGGATGACACTGACCAGAACCCATGTGACGAGGGAACGGATCAGGGTAACGGAAACCAGGGAAGCGAAGAGACAGTATTTCATATCGCCGGCGCCTCTGAGGCAGCCACCGAAGATAATCTGGGAAATCTGGAAGAGAATGATGACGATGATGTAGTTGCAGATGATGACGCCCATATCAAGGACGACGGGATCTGTGAAGAACAGCGAGAACAGGTTTCTGCCGAAGAAGAACAGAATGACCGCCAGAATGAATGAGATGCCAAGACCTGTTCTCTGACAGAGACTTCCGTACAGTTTCGCCTTGTCAGGTTTTCCTTCACCCAACGAACGTCCGATCAATGCGACTGCAGCCACCTGCATGCCGTCGCCGAACGAGAAGCCCAGCGACAGGAAATTCATACCGACATTGTGGGCGGCGAAAGCGTTGGTGCCCAGTTTGGCCGCAAGCACCGCGGTAATGACGAAGCCGACACGCATGGCGATGTTTTCCACCAGCATGTTTGAACCGAGTCCGACAATCTGTCCGAGTGTTTCCGCTCTCGGTTTGACTTTTTCATTCCTGATGTAAGGAATCGAGACATAGCTGTTCTTGTTGAACAGGGAACGTATACTCATAGCCGCTGCGGCCACTGTGCCGAGCACCGTCGCGAATGCGGCGCCGAAGAGGCCCCATTTGGGGAAGCCGAAGTGACCGCCGATCAGAAGGTAGTTGAAGACGATGTTGACGATTGAAGAAGTGATGTTTGTGGTCATTGCGATCTTCGTGTTGCCGGAGCCTCTCTGGGCGGCGTTGATGCACAATGAGAGGACATTGAAGATCATGCCGATCTGGATGACCCGGAAGTAGAGGACCGCGGGATCATGGGTATCGGCGGAGGATCCGCACAGGGTTATGATCGGTGAAGCGAGAATCACAGTGACTGCCGTCAGAATCGCACAGCATACGACGGTCATGATCAGAGCGGTCAGAAGAATCCGGTTGGCGCTTCTCTGATCTCCCTGTCCGCGTCTTCTGGCGACCAGGGCACTGACGGAAACGTTGATGGACATGAATACCGCCAGGGTGATGAATTTCGGCTGGGTGGTCAGACCGACTGCCGCGACCGCATATGCGCCCATGGAGGAAACCATCATTGTGTCGATCATGCCGGCCAGCGATACGAAGAAGCTTTCCAGCAGGGCAGGCCATGCCATGCGGATTGTCTCTTTGAACAGTTCTGCTTTGTTGTATTGGATTGTTTCTGACATGCTTCACCTCGGTGCTATGAATCAACTTCACTATAATTCAATTGCCGCTAAATGAAAAGCGGTAAGAAACCTGTGATAAGCATGTGAGAAGGCTTAATATTAAACTTTACCGCCGCCTGCCCGTATGTTTTCTCTGATATACTCTTTATATATGAAAAACCAACTGGCAAAAACGTTATATATGATCGCGTCACTGGCTGCCGGTTTTTTCTTTGCCCTGACGGCGGGCGTTGACTGTGTTCTTCTGATTGATTACGCAAATCAGGAAGTTGAACTTTCAGTGGTGATCATCATCCTGGCCGCGTCTTTCCTTCTGATGCTGGGGAGTATGGTGCTGATCGTTTTCTTCAACCGCCGCTTTGACCGGGACAAAGGACTGGTGCAGGGAAAACTCATCCGTTCAAGATGGGCGATGACAACCCTGTTAATGTCCATGATCCTTGTGATGATCACGATGAGCGGCTACCGGCAGATGAGCACTGAGCGCTCCCTGCTTTCTGCATCCAGGATCAATCCTGCCGTGATTGTAAGTATCGCTGCGGTCGCGGCGATTGTGCTTTACTTCTTTAACTACCACCGTTTCCTGCCGCGTCTTTCCCAGGTCGAAAGGGCGCAGAAACGCTTTTCCCTCAACCGCAGAAGATTTGTGTTCCTGCGGGAAGATGAGCTTGAAAACGGTCTTTGGGCGGGGAAAGTCAGCGGTGAAATGCATACCGGCGATAAAGTCTGTGTGATCGGCAGCGACGGCAGCCGGACACAGAGCCGCGTGCGGAAGATTCAGGTCAACGGTCAGAACAGAAACACGGCAAAAGATGAAAAAGCGGTCATTGAACTGGGTGACAGGAAAAACGGAATGCCTTCTTCAGGCAGCTGGCCGGCAGTTTCCGGACAGCTTCCGGTGAGCACCGCGGTTCCGGCCGTGACAGCGGAGAATCCGAGAATCTCGGCGATGCTGAGCGGTCTTTCCGACCATTACGAAGAGGCTGATTTTATGAGCTGCTTCGTCTATGATGTCGTCCATGGACAGTATCTGGTGCCGGCCAAAATCCAGAATGAGGCCGGGATCGGCGATATCACGGAACCGATCAAAGGTTCCCATGATGTGATGTTCCTGTCGGTTTCCTCCTCGCGCGATCCTGAAAAGGCGGTGTTCCCGCTCTTTACAGACTGGGACGCGCTGTCCCGCTACAGCAATGTCATGGAAGATGAGAAGTCAGTGGTTCTGCTGATGAGCTTCCAGCAGGCGGTGGAGATGATGCACAAGGGCTATGACGGGATGGTCATCAATCCGTTCGGCCCCGCCTCCTTCTTCCTGTCCGACAGCTATGTGCATTCCATTACTTCCCTGGAGGGATACCGGGAAGAATTCATCAATCACCGGGAGGAAGAAGAATGAAGAGAGAAAAAATGTACAGAAAACTGGCTGCCCTTGCGGTCAGAAGAGGCGTCAATGTCCAGCCTGGCCAGCCGTTAGTCGTAAGGGCGGACGTCCGTGATTATCCATTTATTGAAATGGTCGCTGAAGAAGCGTATCAGGCCGGCGCTTCATATGTCGATGTCAGATGGAGAAACCAGAACATCACCAGAATGGATTATCTGAACCAGAGCGAGGAAGAACTTGCTGATATCGGCGACTGGGTCCATGACAGGGAAAAACAGGCCCATGAAAAGGGCGCGTGCTACCTCTCTGTTGTTTCCGACAGACCCGGTTCATTAAAAGGAATTCCCTCCTCCAAGATCAACGCATACCAGAAGGCTTACCACGAAAAGATGGGTGACCTTCAGGCGTATACCATGAACAATGAGGGACAGTGGTGTGTTCTCGGCACCGCCTCAAAAGAATGGGCGAAGGCAGTCTTCCCTGAACTGGATGAAGAGGAAGCGTTTGACAAACTGGAAGCTGTTCTCTTCGATGTCTCCGGCGTCAGTGAGGAAGGCGATCCTCTGGAATACTGGAAAGCCCATGACGCTGAGCTGATTGCCCACGCGAAGAAAATGACGGAGTTCGGATTTAAGGAACTGCATTTTAAAAACAGTCTCGGCACGGACCTGCATGTCGGACTGGTGGATGAGCATATCTGGGTCGGCGGCGGATGCACAACCCCGGCCGGCGTGTATTTCGATCCCAATATTCCCACTGAAGAAGTCTTCTGCATGCCGCACCGTGAAAAGGTGAACGGCACGGTCGTTTCCTCAAGGCCTCTTTCCTACAACGGTGTGCTGATTGAAAACTTCACACTGAAGTTTGAAAACGGAAAAGTTGTCTCTCATCATGCGGAAAAGGAGGAGGAAGCCCTGACGCAGCTGCTGGACTTCGATGAAGGTTCAAGGCATCTGGGCGAAGTGGCGCTTGTGCCTCATGGCTCAAAGATTTCTCAAAGCGGAATTCTTTTCTATAACACCCTGTACGATGAAAACGCCTCCTGCCATCTTGCGCTTGGCAGGCCGTACCCGGAAAATATTAAAGGCGGCGAAGAGATGAGCCCGGAAGAACTCAGGGAGAAGGGCGGCAATGCCTCCCTCCAGCATGAGGATTTCATGTTCGGCACTGCCGATATGAGTGTGGATGGAATCACGCATGACGGCAGGGTGATCCCGGTTTTCCGGGACGGTTCATTCGTCATTGACTGATTCATACGAAACTGCCTGCGGGCAGTTTTTTACATGCAGGAATAAAAAAATATAAATGTAAAAAATTACATTGCGTGAAAGGCTTTTCAGAATGGCGGTATGGTTGTAAAATAACCACGTTCTGAACGGAAACATTCAGGATTTCCATTCAGAAGGCTTTACCCGTGACTGATCAGTTGATCAGGAGGAAATGGAGGAAATAACATGAGCGAGTATGTAAAGCGAGTCATCGAAGAGACAAGAGCGAAGAATCCGAATGAGCCGGAATTCCTGCAGACAGTGACAGAAGTTCTGAGCTCCATCGAACCGGTTGTTGAAAGACATCCCGAGTACGAAGCAGCAGCGCTTCTGGAAAGACTGGTAGAACCGGAGCGTGTTGTTGAGTTCCGTGTTGCCTGGGTTGATGATGAGGGCAAGGCCCGCGTCAACAGAGGCTACCGTGTCCAGTTCAACGGAGCGATCGGCCCGTACAAGGGCGGCCTCAGATTCCACCCGTCCGTAAATCTCGGCATTCTCAAGTTCCTCGGATTTGAACAGATTTTCAAGAACAGCCTGACAACACTGCCCATCGGCGGCGGCAAGGGCGGCAGCGATTTCGATCCTCACGGAAAGAGCGACAATGAAATCATGCGTTTCTGCCAGTCATTCATGACTGAACTGCAGCGTCATATCGGTCCGTCCACAGACGTACCGGCCGGTGACATCGGTGTCGGCGGCAGAGAAATCGGCTACATGTTCGGCCAGTACAGAAGAATCCGCGACGCTTATGACAACGGCGTTCTGACCGGAAAGGGCCTGACATACGGCGGTTCCCTGATCCGTCCGGAAGCCACAGGCTTCGGCGTTCTGTATTATGCATGTTCCGTCTTCGAACATGAAAACGACACACCTGCGGGAAAGACATTCGTTCTCTCCGGCTATGGCAATGTTGCCTGGGGCGCTGCGAAGAAGATCGCTGAACTCGGCGGCAAGGTCGTCACAATCTCCGGCCATAACGGCTATGTCTATGATCCGGAAGGCATCACAACAGAAGAAAAGCTGAACTACCTGCTCGAAATGCGCGCTTCCAGAAAAGCGAACATCAAGATGTATGCTGAAAAGTTCGGCTGCGAATACCACGAGGGTGAAAAGCCCTGGGGCGTCAAGGCTGACGTTTACATTCCGTGCGCTACCCAGAACGAAATCGGCATGGAAGAAGCTCAGAAGATCGTCGCCAACGGTGCGAAGTACTACTTCGAAGGCGCCAACATGCCTGCCACCAATGAAGCGGTCAAGTATCTGCAGGACAACGGCGTGATCGTCGGTCCGGCAAAGGCTGCCAACGCCGGCGGTGTCGCGGTTTCCGCTCTTGAAATGAGCCAGAACTCCGAGAGATACGGCTGGACAGCTGAAGAGGTTGACGCGAAGCTGAAGCAGATCATGAAGTCCATCCATGACAACTCCGCCAAGGCGGCTGCTGATTATGATCTGGGCTATGACCTGGTCAAAGGCGCAAACATCGCCGGCTTCCTCAAGGTTGCCGAGGCAATGCTCGCCCAGGGTCTGTTCTGATTCTTGACGATTCCAAAAGTTTCATTATCATCTAATACGTATGAACCAACCGGATGCTTTGCAAGGCAGCCGGTTGGTTTGCGTAAGGGAGGAAAACGTTATGAGCGCATCCGGAAATTTCACTGAAGGAAAAATCCTGGGACCGCTGCTGAAGTTCGCGCTGCCGGTCATCATGGCGATGTTTCTGCAGTCGCTGTATGGCGCTGTGGACGTTCTGATTGTCGGCCGCTATGCTTTGAGCGCGGATGTATCCGCGGTTTCCACCGGGGCGCAGATCATGATGACAGCCACCTCAGTCCTCGCGGGTCTTGCGATGGGCACGACCATTCTGATCGGACAGCTGCTCGGGAAAAATGAAAATGAGGAAGCCGGCAGGGCAGTCGGCACCAGCATTGTCTTTTTCGGTTTCATCGCAATTGCGCTTTCCGCTCTGATGGTGCCGGGTTCCGGCCTTCTGGCATCGCTGATGAACGCGCCGCAGGAAGCCTATGAGATGACTGTCAGCTATATCCGGATCTGTTCCATGGGCCTTGTGTTCATCACCGCATACAACCTGCTCGGCGCTCTGTTCAGAGGACTCGGCAATTCACGAATTCCTCTTCTTGCGGTCGGCATTGCGGCGGTATGCAATATCTTTCTTGATCTCCTTTTAGTCAGAGGATTCCACATGGGTGCGGCCGGAGCAGCGACGGCGACTGTCGCATCACAGGCGTTCAGCGTGCTTTTATCCCTTGCTTTAATCCGCCGGGTTCCGCTGCCGTTTGCGTTTGAAACCGGCATGATCCGCTTTAACGGAACGCTCATCAGACAGATCGTCGGCTTCGGCACACCGATCGCTCTGGCGGATCTGCTGGTGGGAATCAGTTTCCTGATCATCCTGGCGATTGTCAATTCACTGGGCCTGATGGCTTCCGCCGGCATGGGCGTCGCCGAAAAGGTCTGCGGCTTTATCATGCTGGTGCCGAGCGCCTTCGGTCAGTCGATGGCTTCCTTTGTCGCCCAGAACTACGGGGCGAAGAAAATGGACAGAGCCCACAAGGCGCTGCGCATGGGCATCGGTGTCTCCCTGGCATTCGGAATCATTATGGGATACATCTCATTCTTCCATGGCGATCTGCTCTGTGGTATTTTCTCCACTGACCCGGAAGTTGTTGCCCAGGGCTGGGAATATCTCAAGGCCTATGCCATTGACTGTCTGCTGACGTCATTCTTTTTCTGCTATACCGGCTACTTCAACGGCTGCGGCTATACGAAATTTGTCATGGCCCAGAGCATTCTTGGTGCGTTCGGGGTAAGAATTCCCGTATCATATTTCATGTCAAAGCTGACCCCGGTTTCCCTGTTCAAAGTCGGACTTGCGACGCCGGCCTCCAGTCTTCTGCAGACCATCCTCTGTATGCTTTACATGCATACCATTGCCGCAAAAAAGGAACAGGAGCTTCTTGGAAAATGAAAAAAATGCTTTTGGCAGGTGCAGTGGGCACGGCAGCCGCAATGAGCGGCGTATATCTCTGGTTTTTTGATTTTGCCTGCAATGGCAGAAACCGCGGCTGGAGCGCAAAACCAAAGAAATCCCCGGATCCTGAAACCGCTGAAGGCAAAGCTTATTATGAGCGGCAGAAAAGAAAACAGGAGACGGAAGAAATCCCTTATGAGGACGCCTGGCTGATTTCCCGCGATCATCTCAAACTGCACGCCAGATATTACCCCAATGAGAATGCGGAAAGAATTGTGATTCTCTGCCATGGCTTCCATGGCTCGGTGAGCGGCGATTTTGCTTATATCCTGCCGATGCTGAAGAGGGACTGTGAGATTCTGGCGATCGATGAAAGAGCGCATGGCAGAAGTGAAGGGAAATACATCACCTACGGCGCCAAAGAAAAGCTGGACATCTATGACTGGGCGGATTTCATCGCTGAAAAGAATGACAGAAACCTTCCTGTGTATCTCTTCGGTGTGTCCATGGGTGCCGCTTCAGTATTGATGAACGCTGATCAGGAGCCTGCGGGTGTGAAGGGAATCATCGCGGACTGCGGCTATACATCGATGCATGACATCATTCTGGATGTGCAGAAGGCCTGGTATAAAACGCCTGAGTTTCCGGCATTGAGCATCATGGCGTTCAACTGTCATACGTTCGCTCACTTTGAAATGAAAGAGGCGGACGCACTTTCCGCCATGAAAAACGCGAAGCTTCCGGTGCTTTTCTTCCATGGATCTGAAGATCATTTTGTAAAGCCATCCCACACTGAAAAGAACGCGGCAGCCTGCGCTTCAAAGCACAGAACCGTCTTTGTGGAAGGGGCAGGTCACGCCGTAAGCAGCGCAAAAGATCCGCAGCTTTATGAAAGTGAAGTCCGCAGGTTCTTCGCGGAAACTGAATCTGAAATGTAAAAAAGAACACAAAAAGCCGGCAGGCAGAGGAACTTTCATTCCTGTGCCCTGCCGGCATTTTCAGTTTTCAGTCAAGCTCTTCGCCGTTTGTGCGGATCACATTCTGATACCAGTAATAGGAATCCTTTTTAATACGGGCAAGATCTTTTAGATCCATATCCTCGCGGTTGATATAGACAAAGCCATAGCGCTTGCGGAATCCCTGGTGGGAGGAGAGCAGATCCTCAAAGGACCAGGGGGAATAGCCCATCAGTTCCACGCCGTCTTCGATGGCGAGTGAGCAGGCTCTGATATGCTCGCGGATGTAGTCGATTCTGTAGGGGTCATGGACTTTGCCGTCTTCGGTTAATGTGTCGGCCATGCCCAGACCGTTTTCGGTGATGATCATCGGCAGATGGTATCTGCTCCAGTAGTCGTTGAGAACAATTCTCAGGCCCATCGGGTCAATCTGGGCGCCGTATTCGGAAGCGGCGAGGTTTGTGTTTCTCTCATCCCGGCAATAGCCGTACTGGTCAAAGTCCACTTCATTCCCGCGGTAGACGCGCATGCCGATGGGATGTTCCTCATCCGCCGGCAGATAGCTGGCACAGAGGGTTCTATAATAATTGAAGGCAATGTAGTCCGGTCTGCCGTACTTCAGGATTTCCTCATCGCCTTCCAGCATTTCAGGAACGATGTCACGCTCTTTGAGATAGCGCATGTAAAGACCGGAGTATTTCCCGTAGTAATGCATATCCAGACAGTAGACAGTCTTCATGTAGTCGTTCATCTTCGCTGCCCAGACGTCTTCCGGCCTGTTTGTTAATGGATAGGTGCAGGTGCTGGAAACAGCAGGACCGATCTTTCCGCCTTTTACGATTTCATGGCAGAGCTTTGTCGCTTTGGCGTGGGCCAGGAACATGTGGTAGTCCATTGTCGCCCTGATCCTGTCCGCTTTCCAGGGATCCGGTTCATTGATGTTCATTCTTTCATCGACACGGATCATCAGGTTCTGCTCATTGGTGACCTGCCAGTACTTGACCTTGTCCCCATATTCACGGAAACAGACTTCAGCGTATCTTGCGAACGCGTCAATGCAGCGGCGGTCTTGCCAGCCGTTATACTTTTCGACAAGAGCGTAGGGAAGGTCGAAATGGTAGAGGGTGACAAAAGGCTGAATGCCGTTTTCAATCAGGCAGTCGATTACCTTGTGGTAGAACTCAACGCCTTTGGGATTGACTTCACCGTCCCCGTCAGGAATGATTCTTGCCCAGGAAAGGGAGAATCTGTATATCTGCATGCCCAGTTCCTTCATGAGGGCGATATCTTCCTCATAATGGTGGTAGAAGTCGGAGGCGACTTTGGAGTCCGCCTGTCTGTCGGAACGCTTGAATGAATTGTAGTCGGCAACGGTCATTCCTTTTCCGTCTTCATCCCAGCCGCCTTCAATCTGGAAAGCGGAAGAGGAAGCGCCCCAAAGGAATGTTTCGGGGAATCTGCTCATAATGATTGTCCTCCATTTAAGATTCTTGTTCTTCCTTATCAGTATATCGAATTAAACTCTTCCTGGGCTATAATAGTTGACATGCAGAAATCAGGAAACAGCAGAACAGTTATTGCGTATCATCTGTTTTCAATCCTGCTGATCGCAGCGTCATTTGTGATGTACTACGCGGCCGGTATGGTATTGAATACTCTCTATGCCGGAATCGGCGCAACGTTCGCGGCGGTTCTCGGAATTGCGGTAGGGATCGGAGCCGTGCTCGCGGTGCTGCTGTTCGGCCATATCCGCTCTTCCATCCATGAAGAATATACAGATGATGAAACAGCTTTGTACAATACAGATCTTCTGATCCGGGACATTGTGTCCGGCGTCACTGTCACTTTACTGTGCGGGACGGGCGGAATTGTTCTGTGGGCAGGGGCTGTCTGTTCATGGCTGATCAGAAGGTATCTTCAGAAATACAGAATGTTCGGGATGATTCCGCTGTTTATGGGAATTGTTATCTCTGCAGTTTTGAGCATAAGGGCATTGACTGCGGGCAGAGCCGGCCTGTACGGAGTGATCATGTTCTGTCTGATTTCGATGGATCTGATTCATCATCACCGCATTGCGGATCATGAAAATCAAAGCAGTGTTTTGAATCTTGCGCTTCTTTGCGTAGGAAAGATCTGTTCTTCCGTTCTCTTCGGCCTGATTGTGTCGGAAACCGCGCGTGTGCTGCGCTACCGGATTATGATGTCACAAAGCGGAAACTATGCGCTGATGGCGGTGACGGGACTGGCGGCTGCTTTGTGCTTCGGCATTGGCAGTAAGAAGGAGGCAGATCAGAAAGCGGAACGTGTTTCCTCACTGATCACAGCTTTCTTTGTTCTTGTCATGTGTGTCAGAATCAATCCGTACTGTTCCCTTGCGGCAGGCAGCGGTATGGCGGCTGTGATTCTGCTGCCGATGATTGGGGAAAGGGATGAGGAAGAAACACTGCGTGATGTGCTGCGCTTTGTGTTCCTCACTGTTGTGTGCGCTGCCGGATGGCTGCTGTACTGGAGCGGCATGGCGGCATTTGATGAGATTTTATATACCGTGATTCTGTACATGTCAGTGTGCATGAATACAGGCACATTTATTATAGAAAAGGAAGACGTCAATGATGGAGAGCTGGAGCGCGCAGAAGACACTCCTGATCATCTGGCTGATCATGATCAATGTGATGAGCCTCTGGATGTACGGGATTGACAAATACAGGTCGAAAAAGAAAAAGTGGCGGATTCCGGAGAGCGCGCTTCTTATGAGCGCGGCAGCCGGCGGCGCTTTCGGGGCGTATCTCGGGATGGTGCTCTTCCGCCATAAAACCCAGCATACCCGCTTCATCATTCTGGTTCCTTTATGTGTGGTTCTATGGACCTGTTTATCTCTCTGGCTGCTGTTCTTTGCGGAAATCTGACTGTGCTTTGTGCGCAGTTTTTTAATATAAAAGATCAGGCCCGGGTTATCCGGACCTGAACCTGTTTAAAGATATTTGCACTCTTCAAGCGAGCGCTTGACGCCATTGAGAATGACGAAGCCTTCATCCGGGTCTTCATGCACGATGTAGCGGGGCTCCGCGTGTTCGTGTTGGTGGCCGTAGACGGTTTCACATGTCAGATCATTGTCTCTGGAGACCACATGGCCATCGTCAGAGACGGCACCTTTGAAGCGTGAAGGGATCTTCACTTTGGTGGATGCCATAATGACTGAGAAGAACGTCAGGATGATAACCATCCAGAGGATAAAGAACATAGACTAATCCTTCAGGCTTTCAGTCACGCCTTTTGCAAGTCCGGCAAGACCTGCGATTTCGGAAGGGATGATGATCTTTGTGGCCTGACCGTTCGCGGCGGTCTGGAAGGCTTCGAGGCTCTTGAGGCGGATGACCGCTTCATCGGCTCCGGCGTCCTTGATCTCTTTAAGACCGTCGGCCTGCGCCTTGTGGATGGCACGGATCGCTTCCGCTTTACCTTCGGCTTCCTTGATTTCCTTTTCCTTTTCAGCTTCAGCGGCGAGGATGGTTGCCTGCTTCTTCGCTTCCGCTTCAAGGACTGCGGATTCCTTGCGGCCTTCAGCCGTCAGGATCATGGACTGCTTTTCACCTTCGGCGGTGAGGATGGCGGCACGCTTTTCACGTTCTGCCTTCATCTGCTTTTCCATCGCTTCACGGATGGCTGCCGGCGGCTGGATGTTCTTCAGCTCGACACGGGTGACCTTGATGCCCCAGGGGTCGGTCGCCTGGTCGATGATCTGCAGCATGCTTGAGTTGATGGAGTCGCGGGATGTGAGGGTGGTGTCGAGTTCCATGTCACCGATGATGTTTCTTAATGTGGTGGCGGTCAGGTTTTCCATCGCCATGATGGGGTTTTCAACACCATAGGCGTAATCATGCGGGTTCATGACTCTGAAGTAGACAACCGAGTCAATCTGCATGGTGACGTTGTCTTTTGTGATGACGGGCTGGGGCGCGAAGTCGGCGACCTGTTCCTTGAGCAGAACCTTGCGGACGATTCTGTCGATGAGGGGAACCTTGAAGTGGAAGCCGGCGTCCCATGTGGCCTGATAGCGGCCGAGACGTTCGATGACGTAGGCGTTCTGCTGAGGAACGATGTTGATGCATGAGAGAATGATCGCCAGCAGGATAATCACGACTGCGGCGATGATGATTCCTTTTACAAATCCAGGCATTTCATTTACCTCCTGTACAGCAATCATAATACCACTTTCCGCCAAAGGCAATATATATTTTGACCGCCGGTCAGTTTTTGGCATGAAAACTTAAAGATTTCATCATCCGTTCACAATTTGGCAAAAACGGTCCAAAAGTACGGAAAATGCGTTGCCCCGTACGGTAAAATAATAGCGACATACAGCAGGAGGGTTTTGTGTATGAGCGATACCGTTCTTGAAGCCAGACACATGAAAAAGATCTATAACCACAATACCCCCAACGCTTTTGAAGCCCTGCACGACATCAATTTCAGGGTGGAGAAAGGTGATTTTGTGGCGGTCATGGGTCCTAGCGGATCAGGCAAATCAACTTTTATCAATAATATCTCCACGATCGATACGCCGACGGCGGGGGAAGTCTATATCAACGGCCGTGAGGTCAGGTCAATGAGCGAGGATGAAATCGGAGAGTTCAGATACCGGAATCTGGGATTCATCTTCCAGGATTTCAATCTGCTCGACACCCATACCATCTTCGAGAATATCGCCATGCCGCTGTCGCTGGCACGGCTTGAACATGATGAGATTCACGCCAGGGTGGCAATGCTGGCGGACAGGATGGACATCGCGAACCTTCTGAAGAAATTCCCCAACGAATGCTCAGGCGGCCAGAGACAGAGAGCCGCCATCTGCCGGGCGCTTGTCAATCATCCCAGCATCATCGTCGCCGATGAGCCGACCGGCAACCTTGACTCCGCCAATTCCGGCGAGTTGATGAAGATTCTCCGTCAGCTCAACGAACATGACGGCGTCACCATTGTCATGGTCACCCACGATCCTCTGATCACATCCTACTCAAACCGGCTGATCTATATCCACGACGGCAATATCGAAACCGTTCTGGACAGGGGTGAAATGAGCCAGGATGAATTCTTCACAAAAATCGTCGAAATCAATTCCGCCGAATCCAGAGAGATTCTGGCCGCATAAGGAGGGGCGCGCATGATTATCAAAGACTCATTGCGTTCATTAAAGAACAGCTTTTCCAAGGCGGTCTTCTACTGGCTGACCTTCGTTCTGACTTCGATGTTCATCTTCCTGTTCTTCAACATTTCGATGAGCGACACTGTCGGCGTCCAGTGGGTCAACAACGACAACGGCATCGCCACGACCGTCACGGTCTTCGTCATCGCCGTCTGCCTTGTCATCCTGTTTTTCGCCAATGACTTCTATGTCCGCAACAAATCAAAGGACCTCGCGGTCAGGCTTGTCTGCGGGGCGACTTATCTGCAGCTGGCGGAGTATCTGCTTTTACAGACATTCCTGCTTCTGCTGTTCTCCATCCCGGTCGGCATCATTCTGGCACTGCTTGCGATTCCGGTGATGAATTCGGCGATCACATTCCTGCTCGACGCGCCGTTTGTGATTGAAATCCATGGCGACGCTGTCTTTGTGACGGTATTGATCCTGGTCATGATCGTCTTCTGGACAACCTATCTCAACCTGGCCTTTGCCTACCGCAATTCCGCCAGTTCCATGCTCAACGAAAGAAGGATGACCAATCCGCTTTCCGGCGTTGAGTTCTATAAGAATCCCCGCAAAAAGAAGCAGGGCAGATGGAAGAAGATCCTCTGGATCGTCATGTTCGCGGCGCCTCCGGTTCTTCTGTTTGTGACAGACGGCATGATCATTCCGCTTTCGATCATCGGCATGACTGGTTTCACGATGATGATCAAGCGGGTCGTGATTCCTTTCATCACAAACTATATTTCAGAAAAAAAGATTTCCGATCCGCTGACCGTGGGCATGATGGGATTCCTGCGCAGCGATCTGATGATCATGAGATTCAATATCGTTCTCTTTATCGTTTCCTCGGTCATGTTAATCGCGATTGTCATGTCGCCTGACATGAATCCGGCGGAGATGATGCTGGCAATGCTGTCGTACATTGTCATGAACACACTGCTCGCTCTGGCGATCATGTTCAAATACTCGACGGAACTGGCGGAAAGAAAAGGATACTTCACAACCCTGAGCCAGATCGGCTATCTGAAAAGAGAGCTGAACCGGATGATCTTCAATGAAACAACCGCCTTCTATGGCTTTGTTATGCTGGTGTCGCTGCTGTATCTGGAATGCATCATGATCTCCCAGATGATGCGCGGGGCAATGCGGACGGATCTGCTGCTGCCGTTAACGGCTTTCCTTGTGATTCCGCTGATCATCTGCTGGCTGATCACGCTTTATTACTACCGTTCCGTGGTATTCGGGACAAAGAAAAATCAGAACTGAAATAACGGGAAAGCCGCTTCACTGCCTCAGGTGCAGAAAAAGCGGTACCTGGAAAGATGTGAAGACCTGAGTGAGTTTGCGCTCAGGTTTTTTCTGTGAGATGCTCTGCGGCAATCGTCCTGTTCTTTTCTCTGAAGCTGCGAGTGAATCCGGCAATGCGGTTGACACAGGGCAATGGATAATTATAATGTCAGTTCATGCAGATATATTGCGCAATATCAGACAGAGCGGGAGTGAAGATATGATTAAACAGACTGAAGTATTCGGATATATTACCGAAAATTGCTTTTTCTATATTGATGATGAGACAAAGCACGGTTTTCTCATTGATCCTGGCGCACAGGCGGAAAAGCTTCTTGCAATGATCAGCGGGAATGGCTGGATTATTGAGAAAATACTGCTGACGCATGGACACTTTGATCATATTGGTGCGGTCAATGAGATCCGTGATGCGTTACATGTGCCTGTACTTGCATACAAAAACGCGGATGATTATCTGCTTGGCCCTCAGGCTAACCTTTCTGCACAGTTTGAAAAGCAGATCACAGTCGAAGACGTGCAGCATCTGGAAGATGGCGACACGGTTGCACTGGAGGTCAATCCGCAATTCTCTCTGCGTGTGATTCATACACCCGGTCATACGACCGATTCCATTGTTTTTTACTCTGAAACTGATGGTGTTCTTTTCTCGGGCGACACGATCTTTAAGGCAAGCATCGGAAATACCCGCTTCCCCGGTGGGGACTATGATACCCTTGTCCAAAGCATTATCGGAAAGATTTTCACACTTCCCGAAGAAACGGTTATTTATTCCGGCCATACTGAGCAGACAACTGTGGGTGCGGAAAAAAGAAGGTATTTCTGAATTCAGCCAATGGAGGATTTATGAGTGAAAGCAGGAAGAAGAAGGAAGAAACTCTGCGCAGCCGCATCGGTGATCTTGCCTATGAAGTAACACAGAATAAAGCGACTGAAAGAGCGTATACAGGACAGTATGACCGTTTCTTTGAAAAAGGTCTGTATGTGGACATAGTAAGCGGGGAAGCATTGTTCACATCGATGGACAAATATGATTCCGGCTGCGGGTGGCCGGCTTTCACAAAACCGGTGAATGATCAGGCTGTTCGTGAGAAAACAGACCTTTCCCATTTCATGATCCGTACAGAGGTCAGAAGTGCAGAAGCAGATTCCCATCTTGGCCATGTGTTTCATGACGGACCGAAGGAAACAGGCGGACTTCGCTACTGCATTAACTCCGCGGCGCTCAGATTCATTCCGTTCGAAGATCTGGAAAAAGAGGGATACGGATCATACAAAGATCTGTTTGGCTGATTGCATTGCGTCTCAGGCAGTCAGCACGGTGCAAAACCGGCGGGGGATCTCAGACAGCTGTCCGGGCAGAGATCTTTTCAGTGCTTTTTCAGTGCAACTTTCTTTGACCTTTAGTCCAAAGCATTTGAAATGTCAATATGGGATTCACTGAAAAGCCGTGGTAAGATATGTCAGTTGGAAAGGAGATACTTTCAATGAATGAAGAAATTATCAAATCAATCGCTTCTGAGCTTAAGGTAAATCTTTCTCAGGTGCAGAATACACTTTCCCTTTTAGAGGAAGGAAACACGGTTCCCTTTATCGCCCGCTACCGCAAGGAGCAGACACACGGACTGGATGAAGAGCAGATCCTCTTTATCCAGAAGCAGTATGACTATCAGCTCAAGCTGGCGGAAAGAAAAGAGAATGTTCTCAAACTCATCGGCGAACAAGGCAAGCTGACCGATGAAATCAGAAAGAGCGTTGAGGAGTGCACAAAGCTCTCCCAGGTCGAGGATATCTACCGTCCTTACGCCCAGAAGAAAAAGACAAGGGCAGCCACAGCCATCAAGAACGGTCTGCAGCCGCTGGCTGACTGGATGCTCGCTCTTCCCGCCGAAGGCAATCTGGTTGAAGAGGCAATGAAGTACATCAATGATGATGTTCAGAATGTCAAGGACGCCATCCAGGGCGCCATGGACATCATCGCTGAAGTCGTTTCCGACAACCCCAAGCAGAGATGGGACTTCAAGGACACCATCATGAAGGCAGGCGTCATTGAGACAAAACTCAAGAAGGACGCCGAGGATGAGAAGAAGGTCTACCAGAATTACTATGATTATTCGGAAAAGATCTCCACTCTTGCCGATCACAGAATCATGGCGATCGACCGTGCTGAAAAGGCAAAAGTCATCACTGTGAACTTCATCTTCGATGAGGAAGGACTCAAGGAAAAGGCTCTCAATAACCTGACTCACCAGCAGAGCACAGTTGTCGAAAATGAACTGAAGCTGGCAGCGGACGACGGCTGCACAAGACTGCTCTTCCCGTCCATCGAAAGAGAAATCAGATCTGAATTATCCGACAGAGCTCATACAAGATCGATCGAGATCTTCTCAACCAATCTTGAAAAGCTGCTCCTGCAGGCGCCGCTCAAGGGCAGAACCGTTCTCGGTTTTGACCCGGGCTATTACAACGGCTGCAAGCTCGCTGTCATCGATGAAACCGGCAAGATGCTCACGGTTGAAAAGATTTATCCGTTCTCCAAGAAGGGCGGCGATGTCGATTCCGCAAAGAAGGCACTGCTGAGACTGATCACAAAGTACGGCGTTGAAATCGTCGCTATCGGCAACGGCACCGCCAGCCGCGAAAGCGAAAAGCTCGTCGCTGAAGTCATCCGTGAAAACAGCCTGAAGACTGAATATGCGATCGTTTCCGAAGCAGGCGCTTCCGTCTGGAGCGCCCAGGAAGCCGCCAGAGCTGAATTCCCGGATCTTGCGGTAGAGGAAAGATCCGCCGTTTCCATCGGCAGAAGACTGCTCGACCCGCTGGCTGAACTGATCAAGATCGACCCGAAGTCCATCGGCGTCGGCCAGTACCAGCATGACCTGCCTCAGAAGGCATTAAGCGAAAGACTGGATGAAGCTGTCATGAAGTGCGTCAACAGAACCGGCGCCGACCTCAACACTGCTTCCCAGGAACTCTTAACTCATATTTCCGGCCTTAACAGCGCGGTGGCAAAAGAGATCGTCAATTACAGAAACGAGAACGGCCGCTTCACCAACCGCACCCAGCTGCTCAAGGTCAAGAAGCTTGGTCCCAAGGCTTACCAGCAGTGCGCCGGTTTCTTAAGAATCACAGACGGCGAAGAGCCGCTTGACCAGACTTCCATCCATCCGGAAAGCTATGACGCAGCCCGTGCCCTGATGTCCGCCTGCGGCATCACCCAGCTCGGCCAGTCCGACGCCTCCTTCCCGGAAGACAAGGTAAAGGATCTCGGCATTGACTCCTATACACTCAAAGACATCGAGGATTCCATCCGCCAGCCGCTGCGCGACTACCGTGACCAGTTTGAAACAGCGCTGTTAAGAAGCGATGTTCTGGAAATGAGCGACCTGCATGTCGGCGACAAGCTCTCAGGCACAGTCCGCAACGTTGTCGACTTCGGCGCCTTTGTCGATATCGGCCTGCATGAGGACGGTCTTGTCCATACAACAAGAATGTCGATGAGAAGAAATGTCGTTCCGACTGAAATCGTCTCCGTCGGCGATATTGTTGATGTCTGGGTCTATGAGCTCGATGAGGAAAGAGGAAGAGTTTCCCTGAGCATGCTGGCGCCGGATCAGCTGCAGCAGAGAGACGCCGCCTACAAGCACCGCAAGAGCGCGAAAAACAAGAACAGCAATAAGAAAAACGAAAAGCCGAAGAAGAAGGAAGTCTCCATGGACGACGCGATGGCCCGCCTCATGGAACGCTTCGGCAAATAATCAGTTTCTTAAGATCATGCCGGAAGGCATGGTCTTTTCTTTTGTTCTGTGTTTGCGGCTATAATGAATTGAACGACGGAGGCTTTTGATATGCCTGTATTTAAAGAAAATGAATATCCGGAAATCCGCAATGGGCGGATTGTCCTGAGAAGATTAAAGAAAGAGGACGCGGTTTCCCTGACCGGAATATTCGATCATCCGATCAATGAAATAAAAGCGATGGAACTGATCGTCTCCGCAAAGACGGCCTGGGAGGAGGGCAGCGAGCAGATTCTCGCAGTCACTTCCTCCTATGACAGTCATGTCAAAGGACTGATCGAACTGTACCGGTATCATGACAATACGGTCATGATCGGCTACCGCACAGCTCCCGCTTACCGCCATCTTGGCTATGGCAAGGACGCGGTCTATACCCTGGTGCACTGGCTGATGGACAATACGGACATTCATACTGTCTATGCCAGGATTGAAGCGGACAATGAGGATTCTCTCGCCATTGCCCGCCATAACGGATTTGAACTGGAAGAGGAGAAGGAAGGGCGCATGCTGTTTGGATATCATAAAAAGAATGAGCAGAAACCTCTGGAACCGGTACCTGAAGGAATGAAGGAACTCTATTGTGCCGGGGGCTGTTTCTGGGGCGCCGAGAAGGCGTTTAAAATGCTGGATGGCGTAAAAAGGACAATGACCGGATACGCCAACGGGGTCACCGATCATCCCCGCTATGAGGATGTCTGCCGGGGCAATACCGGTCACCGGGAAACCGTGCGCATCATCTACGATCCAAAAGAGGTCTCCATTGAAACGCTCATGAAGGCGTTCTTCCTGTGCATTGATCCGACCGTCGCCAACCGGCAGGGCAATGATGTCGGCAGCCAGTACCAGACCGGCGTCTATTTCACCGATGAATCGGACGGGGAAATCCTCAGGAAAATCTTTGAGGAAGAAAAGCAGAACTACAGCAGTTTCCGGGTGGAGCTCGGGCCTTTGAGAAGTTTCTATGGCGCCGAGGAATATCACCAGAATTATCTGGATAAGCATCCGGACGGCTATTGCCATATCACAAAGATCGAACTGGAGAAAGTAAAGGCCCTCAATACGCCGCAAAAGTCGGATTGATGAAACCATTCACACTTTGGCGGGTTATAATGAAAATGCCGTTTCCAGGGGGTTTTTCATGATTAAGGATTTATATAAGGAAGGGTATACGCAGAACCGTGAGCTGTCATGGCTCCATTTTGACAACCGCTGTCTCAACGAGGCGAAGGATAAGACCGTACCGGTCATTGAGCGTCTGAAATTCGTCGAGATCTATACATCAAACCTGACTGAATTCTTCATGGTCAGGGTCGGCAGCCTTTACGATATGAACAAGGCTTCCGTCACCAAGGTCGACAACAAATCAGGCCTTTCGCCGAAGGGACAGCTCAACGCCATCTATCCTGCCGCCAAGCGGGGGCTGAAAAAAAGAGACACTATTTTTGAGGAACTGCGCAAAAGACTGGCCAGATCCGGCATTGAGGATATCGGCGTGGCTGAGTGCGACAAAGAGGAAACAAAGTACCTCAGAAAGTACTTCAAACGTCAGATCGCGCCATTGCTGGCGCCGCAGATCGTGGACACGCATCATCCTTTCCCCAACCTGCAGTCCGGCACCATTTACATCGCCGCGGTTGTCCGCTACAGCCGCCGCTCTGTTTTCGCGTTCATCCCGGTTCCTTCCACACTTCCCGCAATCATTACACTGCCCCACAAAAAGAAAGTCCGCTATGTGCATACCGAAGACGTGATCATGGCTTACGCGCCGGAAATCTTCAAAGACGGCGAGATTCTTGAAAGCATGAAGATCAGCGTCGCAAGATCCGCCTATGTGGACGCGGATGACGAAGTTTTCGCCGACATCCTTGACTACAGGAAGAAGATGCTCAAGGTGCTGCGCGAAAGAAGAAAGATGAACGTGACCATGATGGTCTGCTCAAAGAAGCCGAGCGATCACATGAAGAAGTATCTGCTTTCCAACCTCGGCATCACCAACCGTGAAGTCTTCGTCTGCAGCGCTCCGGTCAATCTCAAATATGTTTATTCGCTTCCTTCTCTGCTTGATGAGGATCAGAAGAAGGAAATGACATATCCGCCTTATGAGCCCAAGCTTTCAGCTTCCCTCAATTACTCAAGAAAACTGTTCCCGCAGATCCAGAAGAAGGACATTCTTCTTTCCTATCCGTATGAATCGATGGAGCCCTTCCTGCAGCTGCTGAAGGAATCCGCAGACGATCCCAATGTTGTTTCAATCAAGATCACCATCTACCGCCTTGCCTCGCACGCCCGCCTGGTCGATTATCTTTGCAGAGCGGCGGAAAACGGCAAGGAAGTGGATGTGCTGATCGAACTCAAAGCCCGTTTTGACGAGCAGAACAACATCGACTATTCCGAGCGTCTTGAAGACGCCGGCTGCAACGTCATCTACGGCTTTGACAAATACAAGGTCCACTCCAAAATCTGCCTGATCACAAAGGTGGAAAAGGGCAATGCCAGCCATATCGCGCTGATTTCAACAGGCAATTTCAACGAGAACACGGCAAAACTCTATACTGACCTTTCCTATCTCACATCCAACCCGAAGATCATCGAGGACGGCATCGCCTTCTTCCAGAACATGGCCATCGGCAAGCTGGATGGCGAATACAGCACACTTCTTGTGGCGCCGGTCACCCTCAAGTCAACGATTCTTGATCTGATTGACGAGGAAATCAAAAAGGGAGAAAACGGACGCATTTTCGCTAAGGTCAATTCCGTCACCGATGAGGAAATCATCGTCAAACTCAAGGAGGCTTCCTGCGCGGGCGTGAAGATCACCCTTCTTGTCAGAGGCATCTGCTGCCTGGTGCCGGGCGTTGAAGGCAAGACCGAAAACATCGAGGTCAGACAGATCGTCGGCCGCTATCTCGAACATTCCCGCATCTATATCTTCGGCAGCGGTGAAGAGGAGAAGATGTATATCGCTTCTGCTGACTTCATGACCAGAAACACCGAGCGCAGAGTCGAAATCGCGACGCCGATTCTCGATAAAGCGGTCAGTGAGAGAATTCATAAAATCATCGATATCTACATGGCAGATAACACCAAGGTCAGGGTTCTCTTCCCGACCGGCCGCTACCATAAGATTCCCGACGTCGAAACGCCGGTCACTGCCCAGCAGATGATGATGGACCTGACCGCCGGCTCAGATCAGACAATCCCGCCGGCAGCGGTCGTGACAAGACCCGCGGCGACGGTGTTTGATACCACCTACAATCCGAAGAAAAAGAAGAAAAAGAAATGATCAGACTGACAGTCAGCACGCCGGAAGTTTCCGGCCTTGAAAAAGAATATGAACATGCGCTCACGCCCGAAGAAGTCCTGGCTTCCTTAAACAGGACAGAAGGACACCGCATCCTTTCATGCCGGGCTGACAATGTTCCGGTCCGTCTGGATTCTGTGATTGACCATGACTGCCATCTTGATTTCTTTGACCTGCGGGAACCGTATTCAAACTATTCCTTCCAGGCTTCTTTGACACTGCTCTATATCAGGGCGGTTCATGAGGTGTTCGGGACGGGCACAAAGGTGTCCATTGCCAATTCCCTTTCCAGGGGACTGTTTACAATCATCCATACCGGCAGTGTCACTGACGAAGACTGTGAACGCATTTCTGCGGTGATGCGCGGATACGTGGAAAAGAATGAGCCGCTTCATGAGACTTCATTAAACCGTGAGGAAGCCATCGCTTATCTCAGACAGGCGAAGGATTATGAGGTTCTGCGTCTGTTTGAAAGCGCCGAGGATCTGGAGGGGGCGCAGCTTTGTGAGCTGGATGGGGAAAAGATGCTGTTTTATCAGCACCTGGTGCCTTCCTGTTCTTATCTGGATCTCTTTGAAATCCGCAGATACCGCACCGGCGTTCTTCTGCGGTTTCCCCATTACGCCGATCCGGACCATGTGCCTGAATATCATGAACAGAAAATCCTCTATGAAGCTTTCTCGGAAGAAACGCAATGGGACCGCCTCATGGGCATCAACCATGTTTATGATCTCAACCGCTGCGTTGAAGAGGGAAGGGCGCAGGATCTGATCCTGTTATCGGAAGCGCTTCATGAAAAGAAGATCGCGAAGATCGCCGAAGAGATCCGCGAAAGCGGAAAGAGAATTATCCTGATCGCCGGACCTTCCTCCTCGGGAAAAACCTCTTTTGCAAGAAGGCTCATCATCCAGCTGCGGGTTGCCGGGCTGAATCCGCTGTATCTGGGAACGGATGACTACTTCATCAACCGCGACGATATGGAAGTTGATGAAAACGGAAACAGGGACTTCGAAAGCCTGAGCGCTCTGGATACGGAACTGTTCGCTTCCCAGATGAATGATCTTTTGGCCGGCAAAAAAGCGGATATTCCTGAATTTGATTTCATTGACGGCGTCAAGATTTTCGGTAAAAGAATCACATCGATCCAGCCTGATCAGCCGGTCCTGATTGAAGGCATCCACGCCCTCAATCCGAAGCTTTCCGAAGGCATTCCCGAAGAAGATAAGTTCCGCATCTATATTTCACCATTGACCCAGCTCAATATCGACATTCACCACCGGATTCCGACCACCGACGCCAGATTCTTCCGCCGGCTTGTCAGGGACTACAGGACCAGAGGCCGCTCAGCCGCGACCACGATTCATGACTGGTCTTCAGTCAGGCGCGGGGAGGACAATTACATCTTCCCGTACAACGAAGAGGCCGACGCCTTCTTCAACAGCCAGTTCCTGTATGAACTGGCGGTACTGAAGAAACACGCCGAGCCGCTGTTAAGGGAAATCACTCCGGACATGCCGGAGTATCCGGAAGCGCAGCGGTATCTGCAGCTTCTGAAATTCTTTGTGTCGATTGAAGACGAGTCACCGGTGCCGTGCAATTCGCTGCTCAGGGAGTTCATCGGCGGCAGTGTTCTTGTATAATCAGCCGGTTCAGGTACTGCATGTTCTGCAGTGCCTTTTTTTGAAGTCACTCTCGTTTCATTTCATGGATGAATGATGTATACTCTTTTCGCACGCTTATGGAAAAGAAGAAATTTGAAACAAAAGCAGATCTGCTTCTCTATTTTGTCAAAGGCTCCAAGCGCTGGTTCGCGCTTGCGGTTCTTTTCGCCTGCGCTGTTTCCCTGCTGGAACTGATCAATCCGAAAATCATCGGCTATACAGTCGATACCCTGATCGGTGATACACCTTCAAGAGTATCCCTGCCGGTCAGTGTTCTGATCAATGTGTGCGGCGGGGAGGCTGTCCTCAAAGAAAATCTCTGGATGGTCGGCGCGGCGGTTGTTTTTGTGGCGGTTCTTTCGGCGCTGTCCCGTTTCCTGTTCAGGATGTTCAATTCCATCGGCGCGGAAACCCTTGTCAAGCGCATGCGTGACACTCTGTTTGATCACATCACACGGCTGCCGTTTTCCTGGCATTCCGTCAACCATACCGGCGATATCATCCAGCGCTGCACATCCGACGTGGAGCAGATCAAAATGTTCCTGTCAGAGCAGCTGACATCGCTGTTAAGAGTGGCGGTGCTGATCGCGATGGCATTGTTTTCGATGTATAACATCAGCCCGCAGCTGATGATGGTGTCCGGTTTCTTCATTCCGGTGATCATCGGCTATTCCTTCTGGTTCCACAAAAAGATCGGTTCGCAGTTCGGCATTGTCGACAGTGAAGAAGGAAAGCTTTCCTCCATTGCCCAGGAAAACCTGACCGGCGTGCGGGTGGTCCGTGCCTTCGGCCGTGAGAAGTATGAGCGCAGCCGCTTTGAAAAGCAGAATGCGTATTATACAGGCATGTGGATCAGGCTGATGCAGCTGATGAGCGCCTTCTGGGCTTCCGGCGACCTGATCTCTTACGTGCAGCTGCTGTGTGTGCTGGTCTTCGGTTCTTATCTGGCTGTTAACGGCAGTCTTTCAGCCGGCAGCTTCATTGAATTCATCACCTATAACGCGATGCTGACATGGCCTGTCAGGATGCTTGGCAGAGTGATTGCCAACCTGTCCAAGGCCGGCATTTCGATTGAGCGTCTGCGCTATATCATGAATTCAGAAGAAGAAAAAGATCTTCCGGATTCGCTGACGCCTGACTTCCATCAGGACATCACATTTGATCATGTTTCCTATTCATATACCGAAGACGGAGCGAAGATTCTCGATGATGTGAGCTTTACCGTCAAAGCCGGCAGCACCGTCGGCATTCTCGGCTCCACCGGTTCCGGCAAATCAACACTGATGTATCTGCTTGACCGTCTGTATCCGATAGCGGAAGGAAACGGAAGAATCCTGATCGGCGATACCGACATCCGCAATATCAAAGCGGACTGGATCCGCAGGAATGTCGGCATGGTCCTGCAGGAGCCTTTCCTGTTCTCAAGAACCCTGTCCGAAAACATCTCAATCGCTTCCGAGTCCAAGGGCATTGAGCATGTGCACAAAGCCGCTGAAATCGCCCAGCTGAGCGAAGCGGTCGACCACTTCAAAGACGGTTACGACACATTTGTCGGGGAAAGAGGCGTCACTCTTTCAGGCGGACAAAAGCAGCGCACGGCAATTGCCCAGATGCTGATCAGAAAGCCTCCGGTCATGGTCTTTGACGATTCACTTTCCGCCGTTGACGCGGAAACAGACGCGAAGATCCGTGCCGCTCTGAATGAAAGCACGAAGGATACGACCGTCATCCTGATCGCCCACCGGATTACCACCCTCATGCATGCCGATCAGATTATCGTCATGGACAAGGGAAGAATCGCGGAAATGGGCTCTCATGAGGAGCTTGTGGAAAAGGGCGGTATCTACGCAAAAATCTATGACCTGCAGATGCAGCAGAGCAATGTGGGAGAGGAGGACGCCAATGAGTGAAGATAACAAAAACGTCAGGCTGCCTTTCTTCGGAATTCCCAAAATCCTGCCGTATGTGAAGAAATACAGAAACAGAATCATCGCGATGATCGCGATGGGCATTACCGCGTCTTTGATCGACTCCCTGTTCCCGCTGTTCAGCCGCTATGCGATTGACCATTTCATCGGGGAACAGACACTCGATACAGTCTGGATCTTTATCGGTTTATATCTGTGTGTTCTGGTGTTCCAGGTCACGATCAACTACATCTCGGTTTACTGGTCAGGCATGACGGAAATGGACGTCGACCGCGATCTGCGCGACGCCTCATTCAATCACCTGCAGACACTGTCCTTTGCCTACTTCAATCAGAACAACGTCGGCTATATCCATGCCCGTGTCATGAGTGACACCGGCAAGATCGGCGAACTGGTTGCCTGGCGCATGATGGACATTGTCTGGAACGGCTCGTATCTGCTGTTCGTGCTCTTCAATATGGTGGTGATCAACGCCAGACTGGCCGTCTATGTGCTCCTGCTGGTGCCTGCGGCTTCGCTGCTGATCACATTCTTCCAGAGAAAGCTGGTCACACTGAACCGGAAAATCAGGGAGATCAACTCAAAGATCACCGGAAATTTCAATGAAGGCATCACCGGCGTCAGATCGATCAAGACACTGGTTATTGAAGATACCATCGGAGCTGACTTCAAAAAGGATACGGCGGAAATGAAAACCACCTCGGTCCACGCGACAAGATATTCCGCCGCGTTCTCTTCATCCGTCGCGATGATGGGCTCCATTGCTCTGGCGCTTGTCTTATGGAAGGGCGGCTATCTGACCCGTGAAGGCGTCATGATGATCGGCACACTGTCCGTGTTTATGAACTATGCCATGAACATGATGGATCCGATTCAGTTCATCATTGAAACAATCGCGGCTCTGATCGCGATCCAGGTCAACATTGAACGCTTCACAAAGCTCATGGAGACACAGAGCGATGTCGCCGATTCTGAAGAAGTCATCGAAAAATACGGTGATACCTTCAATCCGAAAAAAGAAAACTGGGAACCGCTGGAAGGCGACGTGGAATTCAAAGATGTCAGCTTCATGTATCCGGACGGAAATGAAATGGTTCTTGAGCACTTCAATCTGAAAGTGCCGAAAGGCACTAATGTCGCGATTGTCGGTGAAACCGGCGCCGGCAAGTCAACTCTGGTCAATCTTGTCTGCCGTTTCTTTGAACCTACTGAAGGGCAGGTATTGATCGACGGCCGTGACGCCCGCGAAAGATCGCAGCTCTGGCTCCATTCCAACATCGGCTATGTCCTGCAGACGCCGCACCTGTTCTCCGGAACTGTCCGCGACAACCTGCGCTATGGCAAACCTGACGCCACCGATGAAGAAATCCTGGAAGCGCTGAAGCTTGTTTCCGCTGAATTTGTCCTGGAAAAAATGGACAAGGGGCTGGACAGTGAAGTCGGTGAAGGCGGAGATCTGCTTTCCACCGGTGAAAAGCAGCTGCTGTCTTTTGCCAGGGCAATTCTGGCCGATCCCAGAATCCTTGTGCTGGATGAAGCGACCGCTTCCATTGACACACTTACGGAAAAAGCAATCCAGGACGCGATTGAAACTGTCATCAGGGGCAGAACGTCATTCGTGATTGCCCACCGCTTATCGACCATCGTGGACGCGGATGTGATTCTGGTTGTCCAGGATGGCAAAATCATCGAGCGGGGCAGGCACCGTGAACTCATGCGGAAGAAAGGTTACTATTATGATCTTTATACCCGCCAGTATGAGGAGATGCTCGTCAACCAGCTTGGCGCAGCTTAAAAAACATAAGCCGGATCTGCGCATTAGGGTAATGGCAAAATAATCTGAAAAGTGAGCCTATCTCATGTTTTGATTACATGGGATAGGCTCACTTCTTTATATTGGTATAGGAGAAGTATGATACGAGGAACTAAAGACACCGATTTGTTTATTGACTCAGAGTCCTGAATCAACACATACTTTAAAGCTTATGAAAATTGTATTTAAAGGTTGCCGGCACGGTTATTTAAATCCCTCTTTTTGGTGATTACTGCATTTTCCACCGATACAGGAATGTAATCGCCTGTTCTCTCAGGCAATTTTCAAGCGGGCGGAAACTGCCGTCTTTGTATCCTTTGGTAATTTCATACTCGGTTGCCCATGCAATTGCACGGTACGTATCAGAGTCGGACGGATAGCCAAGTGCCAAT
>CACYNH010000002.1 GCA_902775735.1 uncultured Erysipelotrichaceae bacterium | reverse complement strand
GATCACTATCATCGACAGTACCGGTCTCCGACTTGTCTGGGATTTGCGGTCCCATTAGCTTCCGGAGCACTCAGTTTTCATAAACTTTAGACACTATCGTCTTTGATAATGAAAATCCCGCTGTATAAAGCAGCGGGATTAACCATGGCGTCGTCGTTGGGACTCGAACCCAAGACCGTCCGCTTAGAAGGCGGAAGCTCTATCCAGCTGAGCTACAACGACAGCGTTAATAATATACCAAAGACCTTTTTATTTTTCAACCATTTTCGTAGATCATTTTTTCAACTTTTATTTCTTTGCCGTTCAGGGTCACAATGCAGTAAGAAGGCTTTGAGCCGTCGCGGTTATGCCAGATGGACCCCGGATTGACAAGACGGATGCCGTCAATCTCTGCGTCAAAGGGAATATGGGTATGGCCGAAGAAGACAATGTCGCATTTGTTTTCCTTCGCCTTTTCCGCCAGCATGTCCACATGTCCGAAGAACATGTCGCGGTGGCCGTGGCAGATATAGATCTGATGTTCCCCCACCGGCATGATCAGCCTGTCGGGAAACTGCTTATAGCCGTCGTTGTTGCCCTGGACAATGGAAAAGCCGCCCAGCATCCATGTCGGCAGTTCAGCGTCGCCGCAATGGATGAAATACTGCGCGTCGCGGTATTTGTAACGCACAAAATCCAGCGGTGCCGCGTCGCCGTGGTTGTCCGATACAAGGATGATTTTAACGGATTTGTTCATAAGCGTATTAAATCATGAGTTTCCGTTTGTGTCCATGGCGGATTTTTACCTGAAAACATCTGCGTTTGTGTTATGATTGTTTCAACAGGAAGGTAACCGTTATGCCGAATCTTTATCCCTATAATTACTGGATTTTCTATGCGGCCATTGCCGTATTGGTCATTTACACAATCGTCTGTTTACTGAAAATCGCCGGAATGGCGAAAGACATGCTGGCGTTCCTCAAGCCCCGCACCGACAAGCTGCAGCGTGAACTGACACTGATGAAGATCAAGACCGAAGCGATGGCGGAAAAGAAAGCCGAGGACGCAAAGAAAAACAAATGGCTCAAACTGGCCATGCCGATCCTGCTGGCGATCTACAGTACCTACCGCAAGGACGAGGAAGCGCACGGTCCCAAGGGCTACGTCAAAGCCGCAAAAAAATATTTCAACGAAAGAAACGAGGAACAGAAGTTCATCAAGAAAGTCAGGGCAGCGCTCAAATAATCAAAAACGATGGGGGTTCACTCCTCATCGTTTTCATTTTCCTCTTCGTCCTGATGCAAAGCTTCATAAACATTTCTGGCCGCTTCTTTGGGAACGATCTCCTCAAGTTGCTCAAGCGTCGCTTCCTTAAGACCGGTGAAATTTATGAACGTCTTGAGAAGAAGGCGTTTTCTTTTCGGTCCGATGCCTTCAATGTCATCGAGCACTGACTTGGTCTGCGCCTTTGCCCTGAGCTTGCGGTGGAAGCCGATCGCCACCCGGTGCACTTCATCCTGCATTCTGGTCAACAGGAAGAATAAGCCCGAGTTCTTGTCAATTTCAAACAGATCGCCATCGGTGTCCATAAGCGCTCTGGTGTTATGGTGGTCATCCTTGACCAGGCCCATTAAGCGGATGGTATCGGAAAGACCGAGCGAGTCCAGGATTTCCTTGGCCGCTTCAATCTGCGTCCAGCCGCCGTCGACGATCAGGCCGTCAGGCATTCTGCCCCCGTCCTTTAAAAGACGGAAATAGCGTCGGTAGACCGCTTCCTTCATGGAATCGACGTCGCTGTTGCCGGTATGAAGCTTGAATAAACGGTAGGCGTTTTTGACCGGCAGACCGTCTTCATAGACCACGCAGGCGGCGACGGTGAAGGTGCCGGAGATATGGGAGTTGTCGAAAAGCTCAACCCGGTTCATCGGATGCTTTGCAAGTTCATTGAGCTGGCTGACTGCCGCGTCGGTGATTGAATCCTGTCTTTCGACAGTCGAGAATTTGAGTTCAAGCTGCTTCTTCGCATTCTCCTGACACATTTCAATCAGCCGCACTTTATAACCACGCTGCGGCTGGAAGACCGGCATGTCAAGAACTTCCGTAAGCGCGCTGAGATCCATATCCGCCGGCAGGACAAGTTCCCTTGCGGCGGGATGATCCTGGTAATACTGGATCAGGAACGCGGTGAATTCATCTTCCGCATCGCCGTAGAGTGGCCTCAGGCGGAATTCCTTGTTGAGCACAACGCCGTTTCTGACCAGGAAGCCGGTGATTGCCATATAGCCCTTGTCCGCATGCCAGGCAAAGACGTCGCGGGAGCCGCGGTTGTCTTTTTCGATATTCTGGGAATCCTGGACGATGGTATGGATGGCGTCGATCATGTTTTTATATTCGCCGGCCTTTTCAAACTCCAGTTTTTCAGCGGCTGCCATCATCTTTTCCTTCAGGTCATTTTCGACGTCCTTTGTGTCACCGTTCATGAACTTCGTGACCTGGTCGGCCATCTTTTCATAGGTGCCCTTTTCAATCTCATACTCGCAAGGTCCAAGGCACTGGCCCATGTGGTAATACAGGCAGAGTTTGGGCTTGAGCTGATTGCAGCGGCGGAACGGATAGAGCGTCTGCAGGACTTTTAAAGTCAGCCTGGCGGCGGTGGCGTCGGGGAACGGCCCGAAGTATCTTGCCTTTTTATCCTTTCTGGAATCCCTTGCGATCAGCAGACGGGGATATTCCTCTCTTGTCAGCTTGATATAAGGATAAGAAGAATCATCAATGAACTGGATGTTGTATTTGGGGCGGTACTTTTTGATCAGATTGATTTCAAGAACCAGCGCCTCTTTCTCGGTTCTGGTCACGATGAAATCGAAGTCCTCAATGTTGGAGACCATCTTTGTCGTCTTGAAGTCATGGGCACCGGTGAAGTACTGGTTCACACGGTTATGAAGATTCTTCGCCTTGCCGACATAGATGATTTCCCCGTTGCGGTCCTTCATCTGGTAGCTTCCCGGTTCATTGGGAAGATTCAAAAGTTTTGCCTTGATATATTCACGGTCCATTTAGAATTCTTTCTGTTATTAGTATTCCTCCATCCTGAACATGCCTTCCAGCCTCTGGGCATGAAAGCGTTCAATGAATAAAGGACATTTGCATAAAAATGAATAATAGAGACGGCGCTTCATGCCGCTCATGGTTTCGTAATTGCCCTGCCCTTTGGCAAGGATGACGCCTGCTGTTTCCAGCAGATCCAAAGCTTCTTTGCTCAGAAGCTTTTTCACGGTCCCGGCCGCTCCGTTTCCGTTTGAAACGATCTGTTCTTTTTCAAATCCCGCATTCAGCGCGTCAGCCGCCATCGCGTCGTTGAGGACTTCCGCTCCCCTGACCATGACATTGATTTGAAGATGAGGGAACCGCTTTGCAATCTCATCGCACATCATGCGGTCAAGAACGATTTCACCGCAGTTGTCTGCGATCAGGCAGAAGGTTTCCGCCTGCTCAAGATCACTCAGGAACTGTGAATAAGTCTTCAGGTCATTTTCAGAAGCGCTGACATTGTCAAACAGTGAAAGAAAAGTATCCTGATCGACATTGTTCATCGCCCCGAAATCAATATAATTGCCAAGCCTTGCCAGCAGGATGGATTCAAGAAGCGGATCATCCGCCGACTCAATGCGCTTTCTGAGCGGTTCCTCCATCGAAAGAGCCAGTTCATTGTATTCCTGCTTTTCTTTCTGAAAGGAATGCACGCTTCCGAAGCGTACGGCATATTCCTGATTGAAGAGATACACCATATAAGGCGCGCTGTCTTCTTCCTGCCTTTCATCCAGTGTTTTCTGTACCCAGGCAAGATACTCAGGGTCATCTGTTTTCTTTTTCTGCCCTCTGATGAGGCAGTCTTCACAATATGCAGTCAGTTTCATTCGGCTTTGTACTTAGGCGCGATCACAGCCGCGTAGATACAGATCAGAGCGAGCGTTGAGAAAACGGTGCCGAGCATTGTGATGATCACAAGCGCGCCCGGCTTTTCTTTGAGCAGCGGCAGACCGCTTGCCATAAGCAGGACCCCGTAGGCGATCCACAGTTTTCCCAATGCGTGGTTATAGGCAGTGATATCGGTCACCTTGGAAGGCGCGGGTGAGTTGGCGAAAAAGCCTGCCGGCTTTTTCATGTTGAAGGTGATGACGCCGATCGCGATCATCAGCGCGGATACCGCGCACCAGAGACCGAATGCCATAAATACTCCTTTTATTTCATGACGACAACCGTCGCGCCGGTGCCGCCCTCGTTGGGCATGCCGAGACGGAATTCCTCTACGTCTTTGTCGGCGCGCAGTTTATCGTGGACCGCTTTGCGCAGTCTGCCGGTCCCGTCGCCATGGACGATCCGGAAGGTTTTGAGCGAATGGATTTTTGCCTGGTCCATGTAATCCGCCATTTTATCAAGCGCCTCATCGACATGCAGGCCGATCAGGTTGCATTGCGGGGAAATCGAGGCGTAGATATTGCGGTCGGCGATGTTCACCGAGGTCACCGGCTTGTTTTTCATCTTCGGGATCACATGGGCGCTGGGGCGGATCTGATCTTTCTTCACCCGGATCTCTCTTCCGTTAAGAAGAATCCGGATGTCTTTTTTATTGATAGAGATGACTTCGCACACCTGTCCGCTTGAGCGCAGTTCCACCGCGTCGCCGACATGGTATTCCCCGTCAAAGGGCTGATCATCTTCAGGCGTTTTTGTATTGACGATTTTCGCGAGCTTTCCTCTTTCCGCGATCGCTTCATGGACGCGGATGTCCTGGCGGCTGCGCAGGTTGCTGAGGATTTCGTCGGCTTCCTCTCTGACGGATTCGATATAGGCGGCCGCCTCTTTTTCGGCATTTGCCCGGAATTCGTCCTTCTCCTTTTCAAAGAGGGCCTTTTCTTTTCTGAGCTGCTCGGCTTCTTTTCTGTTTTCTTCCAGTTTCTTTTCCAGCTCTTCGCCTTTGCGTCTTGTTTCACTGAGCTGCGCTTCAAGCCTTTCGATCAGGACATCCTCTTCGGTTTTTGCCTGATCGCGCAGGAAGCGGGCGTAGCGCACAATTCCTTTGGGAAGACCATAGCGCTCAGCCACTTCAAAGGCGTTGGAGGAACCGGTGGTACCTTCAATATATCTGTAAGTGGGAGCTAAAAGCTTCATGTCGAATTCAACCGAAGCCAGCTGGATATCGTCATGGCGTTTGCCATAGGCTTTTAATCTGCCGTAATGGGTGGTCGCCACGGTCATGCAGGCAAGCTCGCGCAGGCGGTTGAGGATCGCGATCGCAAGGGCTTCACCTTCTCTCGGATCGGTACCGGAGCCGACTTCATCGAGCAGGACAAGCGAGTTTTCCGTCGCTTCCTTACACACTTCCGCCTGCTTGCGGGTGTGACCCGAGAAGCTGGAAAGAGAGCTGACGACCGACTGGTCATCGCCGATATCCGCAAAGACACGGTCAAAAAACGGAATGATGGCGCTTTCGCATGTCACCGGCATGCCGGCATATGTCATAAGCGTGAACAGGCCGATCACCTTCATCGAGACGGTTTTGCCGCCGGTGTTGGGACCGGTGATCAGAAGAATTCTCTTTTCCCCGCCGAGATGATATGTGTTGGCCACGACCTTGGTTTTATCGATGAGCGGATGCCTTGCCTTGATCAGGTGCATTTCCCTTTCTTCGGAAAGTTCAGCCGCGCAGGCGTCATTGGCGGCGCCCCACTGGGCTTTGGCAAAAACCGCGTCGAGGATTGTGCATGTGTCCAGGTTGGCAAGTTCCTGTCTCGCCACCTTCGTGACTTCACGGGAACATTCTTCAAGGATTCTTTCGATTTCCTGCTGTTCTTTATCAATCCATTCCTGGCGTTTGTTGTTGAGGGAAACAAGCGAAGCCGGCTCAATGTAGGAGGCCTGGCCGCTGGCGCTGTCGCCGAAGACAAGACCGCCGAACTGGTTCTTTTCGGCAGCCCTGACAAGGATCATCGCCCTGCCGTTTCTGTAAGTGATGATGCCGTCGACCACGCTGTCGCTGTGGGCTGCCACGAAGCGGTTGGCAGCGGAGGCGATCTCATGTTCCGATCTTCTGATCGAAGCGCGGATATTGGAAAGCTCATGGGAAGCAGTGTCCATCACTTCACCGTATTCATTGATGCAGCGGCGGATTGTTTTTTCGGTATGTTCATGGACGACAAGGGTGTCAATCAGGTCATCGAGGGCGGGATGCTCAAAATCCCGCATTTCTTTCTGATAGCTGACAATCCCGCGCACGCCCTGGATGAAATAAACCTCATTGATGAGATCCTGGGCGCTGAGGGTTCTGCCCTTTTCGGCATTCTTCAGCATTTCAGTAAGATCACGGATCCCGGCCATCGGCAGTGTGCCGTAATGCACGGTCGCCTGGAGTGCTTCCGACATTCTTGCGTGATCGCGGCGGATCACAAGCGGATCGTAGCTTGGAAGCGAAGAAAGAACAGCTTCCTTTCCAAGTGAAAAGGCACAGTATTTCGCTACCTGTGCCAGGATGATATTCAGTTCAAGACTATTTTCAACAGACATCAGTCACCTTCAGTTGTGCCTTCCTGTCCCTCTTCCTCTATGACTGTATAGCCTTCGACATCGGACTTGTAGCCCTGCTTCTCCAGCCATTCACGCAGCTTTTCACGCTGCTCGTTTGTCATCTGGGAAGCGTTTTCGTACGCCTGGTTGAACGCGTCGGCGTCAGCCAGAGGTTCAAGAAGCTTTTCATAAACCATGCCGGTCACTTCATTGATTTTTCCGACCATCGTTTTTTCAACCGCGGCACTGCCGTTGTTGAAGAACGGTGAGTTCAGGGCGATGGAGAAAACCAGCACAAACAGCATCGCTTCCGCTGCGCCTAAAGCGCCGCCGAGCGCGATTGAGATTTCCTTGATGAAAGGAATGTCCTGAAGACCGCGGCAGATCATCTCAATGCAGATGAAGATCAGGCGCAGCACCACGAACAGGGTCAGGAACCAGCAGATATGGTTCATGAACTGCCATGACGCGGCGGCCAGGGCGGTGTTCTGCAGGATTGCCCACTTTCTGGGCCAGAGTCTGATATAATCCGCCAGGATGCCGGCAAAGAACCAGGAGCCGATCAAAGATACGATGGTTCCGAGCATTGAGACGATCATCAGCAGGAAGCCCTTTTTGGCGCCGATCAGGATAAACAGAAGAAATACGACGACCAATCCGATATTGATCGGCATATACCAGTTTTCAGTTACAGTAAACATCTGGAAACCTCCACCGGACTGTCGGTCTTACCCGCAGTCCGCACGTATGGTAGAATTATACCATATGACAGCAGATTCAGTCAGAACATTAAAACTCAGCCGCGCCGAAGAGCAGCGGCTCTATGACGCATGGAAGGAATTCGAGGCTAAGGCGCCCGCCTATGCCCGTTTTCAGCTGCGTCCGGAAAACTGCGTGATCACCTGCTATGAATCAGGAAAAACGGTTTTCCAGGGAAAGGACGCGGCCGTCTACGCCGCCCCTTTCGAAGACGTCCCTTCGGTTTCCCTTTCCTCTTCCCCTTTTGCACAAACCAATGACATTCTGCCCCAGGCCGGCAGCGATGAAGTCGGCACCGGCGATTACTTCGGACCGGTCTGTGTCTGTGCCGCCATTGTCACTGAAGCTGACATGGCTTTGATCAGGGATCTTGGGGTCAGAGATTCAAAAAAACTCACCGACAAAGAAATCAGGGAAATCGCCCCGAAGCTCATGAAGCAGCTGAAGTATTCCCTGCTGATTGTCGACAATCCCACCTACAACCGTGTTCATCAGAACAATAACCTCAACGCGATCAAGGCAAAGCTGCACAACCAGGCCTATGTCAATCTGGCAAAGAAAGCGCAGCTGCCTTCCTTTATTATCATCGACCAGTTCGCTCCCGCCCCTGTCTATTACAGCTATCTGAAGAAAGAGCAGAGTGTCATCCGGGGAATCCATTTTGAAACAAAGGCAGAAGACCATTATCCCGCGGTCGGAGCGGCCTCACTGATCGCCCGCTATGGCTTTCTTGTGACGATGGATAAAATGGAGGAAACCTGGGGCATGGCGTTCCAGAAAGGTGCCGGCAGCGCGGTTGATGAGTGCGGTGCGGAATTTGTCAGGAAACACGGTGAGGAAAACCTTGGCAGAGTCGCCAAGCTTCATTTCAAAAACACGGATAAAATCAAAGCAGCGGTGTAATTCCGCTGCCTTTTCATTCTGCTTTTGTTTCGGGATTTTTTGTTTTGGTCACTTCCAGATGGATGGTGTTTTCCAGCCGGCAGAGCTCCACCCCTGCCGCCCTCAGCATCCGTTTGGAGGCGATGTTTGTATCGACGCCGTTGTATTTGTCGGATTCATAGACAATCCTGCGGATTCCCGACTGGATGATCGCCTTGGCGCATTCATTGCACGGGAAGAGAGACACATAGATCGTGCAGCCGGTGACCGGCCATTTGGAATTGAGGATGGCGTTGAGTTCGGCATGGACGACATAGGCGTACTTTGTGTCGAGGGTGCCGCCTTCTCTTGCCCAGGGGAACTCGTCATCGGAGCAGCCTTTGGGAAAGCCGTTGTAGCCGACGGAGACGACCCTGTGGTTTTCATCGACGATCGCGGCGCCGACGGCGGTGTTTGGATCTTTGGAGCGGCGGGCGGAGAGATGGGCAAGTCCCATGAAATACTCATCCCAGTTCAGTACATCTTCGCGTTTCGTTGTCATTGCGAGACCTCCAGCATGCTAGTAAGCGTATCCATATATCCGTAAAGATGATCAAGATTCTGCGCCATTTTATAAGCGTGATTATCCAGACCGATCTTTTTTTCTGCCATAAGGATATTATAGTCCGTTAAAAGGTATTTCTGATCTTCCCTGATCACATTTCCCTTATAGACAAAATATCCCGTCACAAGACAAAGCACAACTCCTGCTATAGCCATCCGCATGCGGAACTGCGGGTATTCCTTTAAGAACAGCGCAGTCAGCACCATGCCGGTAAGCAGACCGCCCAGATGGGCCATCACGCCGACGCCGGGCATGAAGTTGATCATCAGGTTGATTAAGATGATCCGGATCAGCTGGCTGATGACCTCAGGTCTTTTGTAGTTGCCGCTGGCCATGACCATGACGATATAGCCGCCCATTAAGCCATAAAGACCGCCGGATAAACCGACCGCCACGGTATTGCCTTCGGCAGCGAACATGAACAGCGAACCGCCGATGATGGAACCGGACAGTATAACAAGATAGCGGATGATGCCGAACCTCTGCTCAAAGACAGTGCCGATGTTCATCAGTGAAAGCCCGTTCATGAACAGATGCCATAAGGAGATATGGACCAGTCCGCAGCTGAGCAGACGCCAGTATTCCCCGGCACAGACAAAAGCTTTGTAGTAAGCGCCGAAAAGGATCGCGGTTTCCGTCTGGTTGTCGCCGCCGGTAAACGTGATTCCCATGTTGACCAGCACACAGAGCACCAGAATCACAATCGTCGCGTACGGTTTCTTAAAATTCTTCACCGGGCACTCTCCTTCCTCAGGATCGCCAGCAGCTCTTCAAAGTAAGCCGGCAGCGGCGCCTCAAAGACCATTTCCTCACCGGTGCGGGGATGGACCAGCGTCAGCCTGTAGGCATGAAGGACCTGCCCCTGTGTATCCATATATCTGCAGGGTTTGCCGTATTTCTCATCGCCGACAACCGGATGGCCGATATATTTCATATGAGCCCTGATCTGATGGGTTCTGCCGGTTTCCAGTTCGCATTCAATGTAAGTCGCTGAGCCGAAGCGCTCAATGACATGGAAGTGTGTCCGTGCTTCGCGGCTGTTTTTATCGGTGACGGTCATACGCTGTCTGTCGCGGGGATCGCGGCCGATCGGCGCGTCGATGAGACCGTCGTCATGGACGATATTGCCGGCCACGACTGCCTTGTATTCACGGTGGCATGTCTTTGTCTCAAGCTGCTTCGCGATCGCCTCATGGGCCATGTCGTTTTTGCAGACGACAAGACAGCCGGTGGTGTCCTTGTCAATTCTGTGGACGATGCCCGGGCGGATCTTTCCGTTGATTCCCGAGAGGTCTTTGCAATGGTATAAAAGCGCGTTGACCAGGGTGCCGGTATAAACGCCGGGGGCTGGATGGACGACCATGCCTTTGGGCTTGTTTATGACGATGATGTCACTGTCCTCATAAAGGATATCGAGCGGGATGTCTTCCGGCAGCACGTCAATCGGCTCATCTTCGGGAACATCGCATGTGATCTCGTCGTTCAGCTCGACTTTATAGCTGCTGCGGACCGCTTTGCCGTTGACGAAAATCAGGCCCGCCTTTGCCAGTTCCTGGATTCTTGTGCGTGAAAGGCCGCTTTCTTCCGTAAGCCAGCGGTCGATTCTCACGCCTTCATTGATTTCAACTTTCCATGTCTGTTCTGCCATTTTTTCTTTCCTCCAGGAAGGATGCCAGGATCAAAACTCCCACCCCGATGCAGAGCACCGAGTCGGCAATGTTGAATACCGGGAAGTCATATCCGAAAATATAAAAGTTCAGGAAATCGCGGACATAGCCGAGAAACAGCCTGTCGATCAGGTTGCCGGCCGCCCCGCCGATCATAAGCGCCAGACCGAATGATGTCAGACGGTCGGGTTTGTTATGAAGAAGATAATACAGCATGAATCCGATCGCGGCAGCCGAGATCAGAGCTAAAAGACCCGTCTGTCCCGACAGCATCGACCACGCCATGCCGGTGTTTTTCACATAGGTGATGTGGAAGAACCCCTCAATCACCCTGATGTCATGAAACTGCGCGTTTGTTTCGACAATATATTTGGAAACCTGATCCGCGATCAGCGAAAGCAGGACTGTTATCCATACCATAAAAAACCTCTTTGTAAACAAGCTGATTTTAACAGTTAGAAGCCTAAAAGACAAACAGACTTAAAAAAGCACCCGGAGGTGCTCTTCATGATTACTGCTGTTCTGCAAGATACTGCTTCAGCGCTTTTGCCATCTGGTCCGGGCAGGATGTCGGACGCACACGGCATGTGATGCCGTCGAGCAGACCGATGACTTCCTCCGCCTTGCGGCCTTTGACCAGCTGGCCGATTCCCTTGAGGTTGCCGTTGCAGCCGTTTTCGACAGTCAGGTTTTCAATGACGTCGCCATCCATGTCGAAGATCATTTTTGTGGAGCAGACTCCTCTGGGCTTATATTCAAAACGTGTACTCATTTCACACACTCCTTCATAACGCTGTAATGATACCACAATGCTCAATTGCCGCAATCAGTTTGCTTCTGTACAAATTCTTTGCTTTGTGCTATTTTCCAATCGCTATGGAAAAAAAATATACAGTAAACGATCTTTCAGAACCGCTGCAGGCCGCTTTGAAAGAACTCAATATCACAGAACTCAGCGATGTTCAGACAGCCGTCATTCCTTCTTTCCTTGAAGGCCATGACCTGCTTGTCAAAGCCGCCACCGCCAGCGGAAAAACCTACGCCTACGGCATACCAGTCGCTGAAAGAGCCGAACCCCAGGGCAAAGGAAAGCATTACCCTTCTGTTCTGATTCTGGTGCCGACACGCGAACTTGCACTGCAGACAGCCAGGGCCATCCGTCTTCTTTTTGTGAAGAAGGAAGGCGTGCGTACAGCGGTTCTCTACGGCGGGGAGGACATGAACCGCCAGGTCAGAATGTTTTCCAAAGGCGCTGACATTGTCGTCGCCACCCCGGCCAGACTGCTTGACCACTTGCGCCGCCACACTTTCCGGACAAAGATGTGCCATACGCTGATCATTGATGAAGCCGACGTCATGGTTTCGATGGGGTTCTATGAAGATGTGATCAATGTGGCTTCGGCACTTGAGGAACACCAGACCGCCCTCTTTTCCGCGACATATCCGCCGAAAGTGGAAGCGCTCTGCATGAACCTGCTCCACGAACCGCAGGTCATTGAAATTCAAAACGAAAGCGTTCATCCCCAGGACATCGGATATTATTACCGCAGTGTGCATCCTGACCATAAGCTGGACACGCTGGCTTCGATGCTGAAGAAGATGAGCGGTTCTGCAATTGTTTTCTGTAACAGAAGAAAAACAGCGGAGTTTGTCACAAAAGGCCTGAAGGAAAGAGGTCTGAAAGCCTCTTTCACCCACAGTGAACTTGAGCCGCAGGAAAGAAAGAAGATCATGGAGCGCTTCCGGAATCAGGAGATCAGGATCCTGTGCGCAACGGACGTTCTGGCAAGAGGGATTGATCTGCCCTTTCTTGACTGTGTGATTCTCTATGATTATCCCGAAGACAGCGAAACTCTTCTGCACCGCTGCGGGAGAACATCGAGAAACATGAAACTGGGAAAAGCGGTTCTCCTTCTGGAAAAGAAGGAACTGTTCCGGATCCAGGAAGCGCAGAAGCTGCTTGGAAATCAGTTGAAAAAATGGCCGACCGGATGAATTTCCGGTTTTTTTAGTGGGGAATCTTCCGAAATGAATGCCTATAAAAGTGTAGTTGAAAGGAATTCATTATGAACAACATGACTGATATTACGCTTCCGTATCTCCTCTGTCTTACTGTCATCTTCCTGGTTTACTGGATCATCCCCTGCTATCCCCGCTACCGCAGCCTGTTTCACTGCAGTCTGATTCATTACACGGCGGCGTTGCTGGCGGCAGTCCTGACGCTCAGTTTCTCCCTGCTGGTGTTTCCTGACAGGTGTATTGAAATGATGTTCATGATTCCGTTAATGGCGACGATTTCCTTTGTGGATTACAAAACACAGGAAATCCCCCAGCTGCCGGTATTCCTGATCGGAATCACCTGTTTCGGCAGAGCTGAGAGCAATTACTTTGTGGCAGCCGTCTTCAGCTCAGTGCTTGCCATTCTGGCGCTTGCCGGGAAAATCGGTTTCGGCGATGTTGAGCTTGCCGCTGTATGGACAATGTATCTCGGCAATAAAGCGCTGGTCGGGATTTGCCTTGCCTGTGTTCTGTGCTTTGCCCTGGAGAAAATCAAAAAGGAATCCTCTGAAACGAAGATTCCCTTTGCGCCCTATATATGCGCCGGCATGGCGCCTATGCTGTTTCTGCCAGTTTAAACTCAAACCAGAAGGTGCTTCCTTCATGGGGCTTTGAGCTCACGCCGTACTTTGCGTGATGCAGATCAAGGATTTCTTTGACAATGGCAAGACCGATGCCGCTGCCGCTTGTCGAGCGGACATGTGTCTTGTCAATCTTATAGTAGCGGTCCCAGATCTTCGGCAGGTCTTTTTCCTCAATCCCTTCGCCATAATCGCGCACTTCCACCCGGACGGTATCTCCGTTCACTGTTTCCGTGACGACGATTTTGCGGGTTTCGCCGCAGTAGTTGATCGCGTTGGTCATGAAGTTGTTGAAGACCTGGGCAACCCTGGCCTCATCGGCCCTGATCATTGCCTGCGGGGCCAAATCGCTTTGAATCTCATAGCCGTCGCGGTACTGGTAGACTTCATATTTCTTCAGCTGTCCTTTGATCATTGAAGTCAGATCAAAGACTTCCGGATGCAGCTCAATCTTGTTCTCCTGCAGTTTGGAAAGATCCAGCAGGTCATTGACAAGAGTGTTGAGGCGTTTTGACTCATCGATGATGACCTGGATATTCTCGTCGGTTTTTTCTTCCGGCAGATCGATCATCATTTCGCCGTATCCGCTGATCATGGTCAGCGGCGTGCGCAGGTCGTGGGAGACATTGGAGATCAGATCACGCTTGGCTTTGTCCGCCTTCATGATATCTTCCGCCGCCTTGGCAAGGGTCTGGTTGAGCTCCTGTGCTTCGGTGTAGCGGTTTGTCTTCTCATCTTCCTCATAGGTGCCTTCCGGCAGCTTTTTCGCCTTTTCGTTGATCACGGCAAGAGGCCGGGCAATCTGGCGGTTCATTGCCATGGTCAGGATCACGATCGCGATCGCTAAAAGCACCGATATAATCAGCATCTGGTAAGTCAGCGTCTGCACGGTGGCGTCGACCGGTGAGATCGAGGCGTAGACCATGACCGCGCCGATGCCTTCATCATCCTCGATGATTCTTGTGTAAATGATTTCCCTGGCCGTCTCATTTTCATCCATGAAGGATTTCATGGACTGGGCGGTCAGGTAGGCGCCGTCTTCGCTTTCCATGGCTTTTAAGATATACCGGTCCCGTTCCTCCGGCCGCATGCGGTAGAGGAAGCAGCCCATGTTTCCGGAAACCGCCGACATCTGTTCCTGGGAGTCCCGTTTCCAGACTCTCACGCAGGTGCCGGTTTCATTCTGGGAATCGTAAATGATATCCTCGAGATAGTCCTCTTCATCATCAGCCTCCGCGCTGTAGATCCTGTCCACCACCGAGTCGCTGATCCGCTTGACGGAAGCGATCCGGCTTTTTTCATACATCGGCCTTAAAAGGACAATCTGGAACAGGAAAATCATCCCGATGACCAGAATGCCGAAGGTCAGCAGATATTTACCGATTTTCCATTTAAGACTCACTGTCTTTTTCAAAGCGGTACCCTATTCCTCTCAGTGTCACGATATATTTCGCGTAGTCGCCGAGATTCCTTCTCAGCAGCTTGATATGGGTGTCAAGGGTGCGGTCGTCGCCGAAATAATCATAGCCCCAGACATTGGAGAGAAGCTGCTCACGGGTCAGAGCGATGCCTCTGTTTTTCGCCAGATACGCCAGCAGTTCATATTCCTTGGGGGAAAGCTGGATCCGGCTTCCGCCGATTGTGACGGTGCGGGCGGAATAGTCGATGGTCATTTCGCCCACGCTCAGTGCATCTCCGGCTGAAGGAGAACTTGCCTTCACACGCTTGAGAATGGCGTGGATCCGCATCATGAGCTCCTTGCTGGAGAACGGCTTGACGACATAATCGTCAACGCCGATATCAAAGCCATGGATCCGGTCGTATTCCTCGCCCAGCGCCGACAGCATGATCACCGGCACAGCCGGGTTGAACTGGCGGATTTCCTTGACTGCCGAGAAACCGTCCAGGTTGGGCATCATGATGTCCATGACAATCAGGTCGTAGGAATTGTTCTCGCACATTTCCACGGCTTCCATGCCATCGCTTGCCTGGGCTGTATCGAAGCCTTCATGGCGGGCGTATTTCTCGATCATTTCACGGATCTTCGCTTCATCATCAACAATCAGTATCTTCGTCATATGCTTTTCCTCTTTACGCTCACAGGATACATTCGTTTTGTGAAGTCCATGTGAACGGAATATGGACTCACAGTGATTCTATATAGTCAACGGCCGGCTTGATCTCTTCGATTTCAAGATCTTCAATGGTGCCGGCGTCGCTCGCGTTTGCGATACGGGGATCCAGCGGCACTCTTGCCAGTACCGGCAGACCGAATCTGTCGGCTGTCTCCTGGATGTGGGAGTGGCCGAAGACCATGATCTTTTCATCGCAGCACGGGCACTTGACATAGGACATGTTTTCAATCAGGCCGAGCACCTTGATGTTCATCATGTTGGCCATGTTGATGGCCTTTTCGACGACCATGCCGACCAGTTCCTGGGGGCTGGTGACGACGATGATGCCGTCAAGCGGAATCGACTGGAACAGGGTCAGCGGAATGTCGCCGGTTCCCGGAGGCATGTCGATAAACATATAATCAACATCATCCCAGAAGACTTCCTGGTAGAACTGCTTGAGAATGTTGGCGACCATCGGTCCTCTCCAGATGACCGGCTGGTTCTCGGTGTCCAGCAGCATATTAGTGCTGATGACCTGGATGCCGTTTTTAGTAATTGCAGGCAGGATCAGCTCGCCGTTGCCGTACGCTTTTTCATGAATGCCGAAGGCCATCGCCTGGCTGGGACCGGTGATGTCGCCGTCAAGCACAGCCGCGCGGTGTCCTCTTCTTGCGGTCTCCGCCGCCAGCATGCTGGTGACGAAGCTCTTGCCGACGCCGCCCTTACCGGAGACAACGCCGATTTTCTTTCTGATTGTGGAAGCGGCCGCCGGTTCGATAACGAAACTCTGGGCAGTGCGGGAGCCGCAGTTTTCCACGGAGCAGCCTTCGCAATGATGGCTGCAGTTCTGATCGTTTGTTTTTTCACTCATTTCCTTAACCTCACGTATGGTATTCTACAACACTTATCAATTGAAAGAAAGAAAACAGACCCGCAGTGACTGCATCATATTGTGCTATTATATTGCAGTTAAAGGAGGCCATAAGTATGGCAGGATATGTAGTCGTAGGTTCACAATGGGGAGACGAAGGCAAAGGCAAAGTCGTCGACCTGCTCGGTTCCCATACCGACATGGTTGTCCGCTTCCAGGGCGGCAACAATGCCGGACACACAGTCGTCGTGAACGGTGAAAAGACCGTTCTTCACCTGCTTCCTTCCGGAATTCTGAACACTGAATCATTATGTGTGATCGGGCCGGGCGTCGTCGTCAATCCGTTCGTCCTTTTTGAAGAGATTGACAAGCTTGAGGCCGGCGGCCTGAAATGTGACCATGTGCGTGTTTCCGACCGTGCCCATCTGCTGATGCCCTATCATGTTTATCTCGATGAGCTGCAGGAAGCGCGGGCCGGCAAAAACAAGATCGGCACAACCAAAAACGGCATCGGTCCCTGCTATGCCGACAAATATACAAGAATCGGCATCCGTGTCTGCGATCTGCGCGACTGGGATGTCTTCTGCGAAAAGCTGGAAACCGTTCTGGAAATCAAGAACGAGGAAATCGTGAAGCTCTATAACGGCAAGCCGTTTGATCTTGAAGAAATGAAGGAAAAGTTCGCCGCGATCCGCGAAAGAATCCTGCCGATGATCATCGACGCTTCCGACAAGATCGAAAAGGCGCTTGATGCGGACAAGGTCGTCCTGTTCGAAGGCGCCCAGGCAAACATGCTTGACATCAACTACGGCACCTATCCGTATGTCACTTCCTCCTCCCCCACGATTGCGGGCGTATGCGAGGGAGCGGGCATCTCCCCCTTCAAACTCGACCGCTGCATCGGCGTTGTCAAAGCCTATTCCACAAGAGTCGGCGAAGGACCTTTCGTCACCGAACTGCTGGATGAAACCGGCAAAAGCCTGCGTGAAAAAGGCGGCGAATACGGCGCCACAACCGGCCGGCCCAGACGCTGCGGCTGGCTTGACCTCTGTGTTGTGAAGCAGGCATGCCGGATCAACGGCTTAACCGACATCGCCCTGACAAAGACCGATGTTCTTTCCGGCTATGAAAAGCTGCCGGTGTGCGTCGCTTACGAGATTGACGGCAAAACATACGACACCGTTCCCGCTTCTCTTAAGGACTATGGCCGGGCAAAGCCGGTTTACAAAGTCTTCGATGGCTGGACGGAAGATATTTCCAGCGTCCGCAGATTTGAGGATCTGCCTGAAAACTGTCAGAAATATATCCGCTTCATTGAGGAATATACAAAGACCCCTCTCTGCCTGGTGTCCGTTTCCCCGGAAAGAGACGCCAACATTATTCTCAGGGAACTGATCACAGAATGAAAAACGGCGTCACAGTTGAAATCTGCTGCGGATCATTAACCGACGCCATCGAAGCCTGCTCCGTGAAAGAAGCGGACCGGATCGAACTCAACTGCGCCCTCGAGCTCGGCGGACTGACCCCTTCTGCTGCCACAGTGAAGCAGGCGGTCGGACTCTCAAAGCCTGTCATCGCCATGGTCAGACCAAGAGGCGCCGGCTTTGTCTATAACGAAGCGGAAAAAGAAACGATGTTTGAAGACGCAAAGCTGTTTCTTGATTACGGCGTCAGCGGCATCGTCTTCGGCAGCCTGAACAAAGATCAGACAGTCGATGCAGCCTTTACGGAAAAGATGGTTCAGCTGATCCATTCGTACGGGAAAGAAGCTGTCTTCCATAGAGCTTTCGATGAAACGCCAGATCTCTTTGCGGCATGTGAAACTCTTGTGTCCCTCGGGATTGATCGAATCCTGACTTCCGGCGGAAAGCCCGATGTCTTAAAAGGCGCGGATGTCATCGAGAAGCTGATCAGAGAATATGGTGAAAGGATTGAAATCCTGCCCGGCGGCGGTGTCAGCGAAGCCAACATTCGTTCAGTTCTTGAAAAGACAGCCTCAAAACAGATCCATATGAGCGCCAAAGTCATGATGGAGCAGTCAGGCACATACCCTGCCGTCAGCGCTCAAAGAATCCGGAATATCCTGAATCAGATTTAATGCGGTGGAACCCACCGCATTTTTTCGTGCACAAAAAAGACGTGAACCGAACAGGATCACGTCATCTAAGTGTGTTTCAGATCTGCTGATCAGTGAACAGCTGCCTTCTGGCAAGGAAGTAAGCGGTCAGCACCATCGCCCCGGTGATAAGCCAGGAGACAGGATATACCGCGACAAGCACATGGAATTCATGATATGCCCGCACGACTGTCCAGACCCATAAGAGCCTGACTCCGCAGGAGCCGACAACGGTCAGCATCGCCGGGGTCATCGAGCGGCCCATACCTCTTAAGCAGCCGCCTGAGATTTCATAAAGACCGGTCATCCAGTCAAGCAGGCAGACGATCTGAATCCGGATCAGCGCAAAGCTGATGACGGCCGGATCAGTCGTGAACAGACGGATCACCTGGTTTCTTGCCAGGGCGAACACCGCCCCGGTCAGTGCGGCGGCAGTCAGGCCGATCGCCATTGAAAGCGTGAAGATTCTGCGGCAGCGCTCAAACTTCCGGGCCGAGAAATTCTGGGAAGTGAACGTGACGGCGGTCTGCGAGAAAGCGTTGATCACACAGTAAACCATAAACTCGAAGTTCTGGGCGGCCGTTGAGCCGGCGATCGCGTCGGCGCCGAAGCTGTTGATCGATGACTGGATCACGATATTGGAAAGCGAGAAGATAATGCCCTGTAACCCGGCCGGTAAACCGACCTTCAGGATTGCCCGCAGGTTGTCCATATTGATCTTCAGCTTTTTAAACGAAAGCCGGAAAGCTTCCTCTTCCTTCGTCAGGATCCAGAGAATCATGCCTGCGGAGAAAAGATTGGAGATCACAGTCGCCGCGGCAACACCGATGACATGCAGATGAAAGCCGACAACGAAGATCAGGTTGAGGATGACATTGATCACGCCGGCGGCGCTCATCGCGATGAGCGGTCTTCTTGAGTCGCCTTTTGATCTCAGGAATGAGGAGCCGAAGTTGTAAACCATCAGAGCCGGCATCGCCCAGAAGTAAATCCGCAGATACAGTGTTGCCAGCGACATGACTTCCGCCGGGGCTCCCATGAGGACCAGAATCCTTGGAGCGACAACGGTGCCGAGGGCGATCATGATCACGCCGGAGATCATGGCAATTGTGATAATGGAATGAACCGCCTCATTGATTCTGTCTTTCTGTCCCCTGCCGATCAGTCCTGCCACAAGCACATTGGCACCGACGGAAAGACCGATGAACAGGTTCAGGATCAGTGAAATGACGGAAGCGTTGGAGCCGACGGCTGCCATCGCCTGGCTTGAGGCGAAGCGGCCGACAACCGCAAGGTCAGCGGCGTTGAAGAGCTGCTGCAGAATGCTGGAAGCCGCCAGAGGCAGAGCGAACTTCACCATTTTATCGGCGAGTGTCCCGTTCAGCATATCCACCTGATGTGTTTTAGGCATAGTTGTATCTTCCCTTCTGTTTGAGTGAAAAAAGCCATTCAGTGAATGACTTTTACTTGTTTTCGGTTTCGTCCAGGCGTTTGTAATACTCAGGATCCATTTCCAGCCTCCGCAATACATCGAGGGCATGGATCATGGCGCCCGGCAGGATGAATGTTTTCAGACGGTCGGTCCAGATGATTTCCGGAATATAATCCTCATCAATGTACTTTCCGATTTCCCTGCGGATTTCAGAAACATCCGGCGTCAGCTCGCTGTAGAGAACGATCTTTTCAGGAGCTGCTGCCGTGATGAAGGCAAGCAGTTCCTTTGAGACAATTTCCAGAGCGCCGGCGGGATCGTTGATTCTGATTTCAGGTTTTTCGACCATTGCCGGAATCAGTCTTCCGATTTCCCCGGCCGCGCTTCTCCAGCCTCTGTACAGTCTGCCGTCCATGATCAGTCCGGCGCCGGATACATAATAGCCGCGGGGCTGAAACACAAAGACCATGTTGTCGGTATCCTCATAGAGGGCGTGATAGCCAAGAGCCATCGCGTTGACGTCATTGATCAATACGACAATGTGGCCGTATTTATGTTCCAGATAGCGGCCCATGTTGAAGGTGTTGTCGAGCCGGTAGTCGGGATGATGGATGTGACCGTGATAAATGATGCCCGGATAGGCAATCGCGATGGCGTCGATGTTTTCATGGCGGGCAAGGGCGTAGTCGAGAAGGTCTTCGATGTCATTCCAGGAATGGGTTTCCTTGATGACTTCCTTGTCGAGCGTCTTTTTCCCGTGGTCATAGATGCAGTAGCCAATGCGGTAGGAATCGAAATGGTTGATGAGGCCGATGCACAGAATCCGCCTGTCGTTGGAAAAGGCGCTGCGGATGGCTTCGGTTTCCGGATCGGCTTTTTTCTTCTCCTCCAGCGCGTTCATGATCATCGTGATGACTTCGCCGGTTTTATAGCCGGCAAAGGAGGAGGTCGGAATCTTCAGCACCGTTTTGCGGCGGAAGATTTCTTTTGTCTTTTCATATTCATACTGAATCTGCGGTGCCAAAAGAATCACGTCGTAATCAAATCCGGTTTCATATAAGCGGGCGAAGTTGACGGCGCTGAATTCATAATCAAGCTGCAGCTCATCAGCCGCTTTGGAAAGCTGCTGGGCAAAGTAGCTGGTGGTCAGACCGCTGGTGCAGCTGAGCAGGACTCTGATCTTCTGCTTTTCCTTCATCGCCATCAGGGCATTGTTCATTTCATTGAACAGGCCTTTGGCATGGTCCTCGTCACGCAGCTGGAAATGCAGATAGAACGCGTTTTCGCCGGTTTTGAGACTGGTGATGATCAGTTCAATAATGTCGAGTTCATGAAACGCGACAGTGCCGGTGGCATAGTCCGTTTTAAGGTGCCATTCCTTTTCGGAAGCCTCATCGAGGATGCAGCCCTCTCTGACGCCGGCGCGTATGTATGCTTTGAAGTCTTCAGGCGTGAAGACAGGTCTGCTTTCAGTCATAATTCAGCTCAGAGCAGGCCGACACGCTTGAAAATGGTATCGACATTGCGGACGTGGTACATCGGATCGAAGCAGTCATCGAAATCCTCTTTGGTAAGAACAGCTGTGACTTCCTCAACGGATTCCATCAGTTCACGGAAGCTGAGGTCCTCTTCCCATGCTTTGATCGCCTGGGGCTGAACGGTGTCGTAGGCTTTCTCTCTTGACCATCCCTTTTCAACCAGCTTTAACATGAATCTCTGTGAGAAGATGACGCCGTTGGTCAGCCAGATATTCTTCTTCATGTTTTCCGGGAAGACGGTCAGGTTCTTGAGGATATTGCCGAATCTCACCAGCATGTAGTCCAGCAGTTCGGTCGCGTCGGGGGCGATGATTCTTTCGGCGGAGGAATGGGAGATGTCTCTTTCATGCCAGAGCGGCACATCCTCATAGGCGGTCATCATATAGCCGCGCAGCACTCTTGAGCAGCCGCAGATGTTTTCAGAGCCGATCGGATTTCTTTTGTGCGGCATGGCGCTGGAGCCCTTCTGGCCTTTGTTGAAACGCTCTTCCGCTTCCCTTACTTCGGTTCTCTGCAGGTGGCGGATTTCCACCGCCATCTGTTCAATCGAGGAGCCGATCAGGGCGAGTGTCGCGAAATAGTGGGCATGACGGTCGCGCTGCAGGATCTGGGTGGAGATGGCGGCGGACTGGATGCCCAGCTTTTCGCAGACATAGTCCTGGACAAACGGCGGGATGTTGGCGAAAGTGCCCACAGCGCCGGAGATCTTGCCTGCCTCGACGTCTCTGGCGGCGTTGTCAAAGCGCTTGAGGTTTCTCTTCATTTCCTCATACCAGAGAGCGAACACCATGCCGAAGGTTGTGATTTCGGCGTGGACGCCATGGGTTCTGCCCATCATGATGGTGTCTTTGTACTTTAAGGCGTTTTCCTTCAGGATTTCCATGAAATCAAGGATATCCTGACGCAGGATCGCGTTGGCCTTTTTATAGCGCAGGCCATAGGCGGTATCGACGACGTCTGTGCTGGTGACGCCATAGTGGACCCACTTCTTTTCTTCGCCAAGACTTTCGGAAACACATCTGGTAAAGGCGACAACGTCATGTCTTGTCACCTGTTCGATCTCATGGATACGGTCGACAGTGAAGGTCGCGTTCTTACGGATCTTTTCGACATCCTCCATCGGGATTTCGCCGAGCTGTGCCCACGCCTCATCGATCAGGATTTCCACATCGAGCCAGGCCTGGAACTTGGACTGTTCGGTCCAGATGTCGCGCATTTCTTTACGGGAATATCTTTCAATCATAGTCTTTTTCTCCTCTTTCCGTCTTATAAAAAAGGCTCTTTGAAAAGAGCCTCGTCACTTGCCTAAAACTTCGCTGACTTTGGCCTTTGCGGCTTCAATATCGCTGCATACGGTCAGTACGACAAGAGAACCGTCATTGTTGGTGTCGATCACAGCGTTGGAAATCTTGAATACTTCTTCCGGCGAGTACATTTCACTGAGCGCTTTCTGGGCGCTGAGATAAGTTTCCAGCAGTGTCTTTACGGTTTCCGCGTCGGTGGTCTCGAATACCGCGACAGTATCGGAATTCTTTTCCGCCGGCAGATAAGCCGCCGCATCGGTTACAGGCAGGCCCTCATCACCTTCACGGGCGTTGAAGAAAGAGCCGTAGACAACTCTTGTCTTGGCTTCGGTGACGGAATCGCCAAGGTCAAGATCATTGACCAGTGTTTCCGCGATTTCAGCACATGATTGTCTGTTCTGTGTCTCTGATGCGCCCTGGTCTTTGCCTTCTTTACTGCCGCAGCCGGCCAGCAGAACGATTGCCAGAATACTACTCACAAATTTCTTTAACATAGTTATCCTCCCTCACAGCATGGCGGGCCAGGTAGTCGGCAAATGCTTTCGAACCTTCGGTATTGAAATGCAACCCGTCCCAGACGAGTTCCTCTTTGACAAGGCCGGTTTCATCCGCCATTTCATCGCTGATATCAATATAGTAGATGTGTTTTTCCTTCGCGATCTCAGCCAGTCTCTTGTTCTGTTCCTCAACATGAACCTTCAGGGATTCAGCGTCGATGTTCTCCAGCTTTCTGGGCTGGTAATTGAGAATCAGATAGATCTTATGATCGGGAGCTTTTTCCAGCAGCTCATCGATCACGGCTGAGAATTCATCCGCCCAGGCATCGAAGTTTTCATTTCTGATCTCGTTGATGCCAAGCAGAATGTATATGTTATGGCGGTCGGTGTCAAGCAGGACGTCGAACATCGGCGAATCGCTTCCCTCATCCGGCGCCACATCATAGATCCGCCACAGGGTGATGCTGGTGGTGTAATAGATTTCCGCCCCTCTTTTTGCAAGGTCGGAATATAAGGCCAGTGAACCGACCCTTGAATCGCCGGCAATCACCGTATCCTCAAAGAACTCATCCCCGATCTCTTCGGAAGCGGGAACAGGCTTGTCATAGCTGTAATAATCGAATGTGCGGCAGGCGTAGGCGGAGTTTTCCGTTTCAGCGGCGGTTTCGTTACTGACTTCACCGTTTTCGTCCGTCTGTGTCTGCGGCGGGGATGAACACCCCGCGATCAGGCCCGCAATGACCAGTAAACTGACTGACTTTTTCATTGTCTGAACAGATCGTCGCTCCCTTCTCCTTCTTCGCTGAACTTCGGCAGCTCCGGCAGCTCATCAAGACTGAGCAGCTGGAAGGCGTCCATGAAGTCCTCGGTGACTTCATAGAGGATCGGCCGGCCCGGCGCTTCGCTTCTGCCGCTTTCATGAATCAGGCCTCTGGCTTCCAGTTTTCTCAGCATCATGTCCGCGCCCACGCCGCGGATTTCCTCGATTTCAACCCGGGTGATCGGCTGCTTGTAGGCAATAATCGCCAGTGTCTCGAGGGCTGCAGGTGATAAACGCGACTCGCGGTCGATGCTGAAGAGCCGCTTTGCGTATTCATGGACGCTTGCTTTGGAAAGAAACCGCCAGGTTTCCCCGAAATGGGCGATTTCAATGCCGCGGGCATCGTCAAGGTAGTATTTCTGCAGATCATCGAACAGCTCCAGGGTGAAGGCTTCATCCGTGCCCAAAGCTCCCATCGCCTGTTCCAGGGTCAGACCCTCATCGCCGGTCAGAAACAGCAGTCCTTCCAGGGCAGCCGACATTGTCTGTCTGATTTCGGCCTCATCCTCCGGTTCTTTGACTTCCTCCGTCTGTGTTTCTTCCGGGGAATCTTCTTCCAGAGCTTCGCCGAATTCCTCCGCCGTGCTTTCCTCACCGCCGACAACGGTCAGATTGTCGTCCAGACGCCATCCGGTTTCCTCATCGTCATAATCGGCGTCAAGGATCGCAGCGTCATCATTGAGTATATTCTTTTCTTCCATGTTCACGCTTCACCTCTTGAAAACCAGATGACATCATTGTCATCAATCGTAAAGACCAGCGTATGCAGTCTGGCCAGATCGAGAACGGCCAGGAATGTGGCGATGAACATCTGCGTGTCCTCGCAATCCTCCACCAGCGCTTCAAAGCGGAAGACTTTGGGCAGCCTGTCAAGCTTTGCCCTGACTTCAAGCTCACGGTCCTCCATCGAGATTTCCCTGGCGGTGAATCTTGTTTCGATCGGACGGGAGAGCTGGATGCGCATCATGCAGCGGCGCATCGCCTTCATCAGTTCATAGGGGCTGCCTTTATAATGGAAGTCGTCTTCCTGTTTCATCCACTTTTCTGTCTCGTTGGAAAGCGGACGGCTCATGAGCTTCTGGCGGGATTCATACATGTGCATAAGTTCCGAGGAAGCTTCCTTGAACTGCTGGTATTCCAGAAGTCTTCTGACCAACCTTTCGCGGGTATCCTCTTCCTCACCGCCTTCCAGATCATCCTTGTCGGAGCCCGGCAGGAGGCGCTTGCTTTTGTATTCGATCAGCGACGCCATCTCCGCCAGGTATTCCCCGGCCACCTCCAGATGCATGGTTTCCATGCTGTTGAGGAAGGCGATGTACTGGTCGGTCAGTATATTCATGTCAAGATCCATGAGATCGAGCTGTTTTTCCCGGATCAGATGCAGCATCAGATCCAGGGGGCCGTCAAACTGGTCTATCGTTACCTTGAATTCTTCCATAGCCATTAACAGTACGATTATAGCAAAAAAATCCACGGATGAAACTATCGTTTCACCGGCGGATTCTTAAGCTGATTCAGCTGGTCTTTTCTCTGGCTGTTTCCTCTTCGCAGTTAAGAACTTCCGCGATTTCCTCCATGCTTTCGACAAAGTGGACATGAGTTAATTCGGATGGCTGCAGGAAACCCTGATCAATCATTTTCAGCAGCATCCTTCTCAGATCATCATAATAGCCGTCAACGTCATACAGGAAACATTCCTTTTCACTGCGGCCCAGTCTTGACTGTGAGATGGCTTCCGAAATCTCCTCCAGGGTTCCGACACCTCCCGGCATCGCGACATACGCGTCGGCCAGCTCCAGCATCCTCGCTTTTCTCGCGCTCAGTGAATCCGTATATTCCATCTCATCAGCCTGTGTGTACACAACGCCCTTTGCGGCAATGAAACCGGGAATGACGCCGATGATCTTTCCGCCTTTTTTTGTGACCGCGTCGGCCAGAATTCCCATGAGTCCCCATTTGGCGCCGCCATAAACCAGCGTATGTCCGTTTTCGCCGATCCAATGACCCAGTTCTTCTGTTTTTCTTCTGAATTCCGGATTCTTTCCGGGATTGGATCCAAGATATACAGCAATTTTCATAAGATTCCTTTCACTGCAGAGAATATTGATCTGCCCGTCCATTATAGTGTGTTTTTCACTGTCTCTGTTATGCATGGAGAGAAGAAAAGCCGCGGGAATCTTCTTTCCTGCGGCTGATGTCTGTTTATTTCGCGACGATGTTGACGATGCGGTTGACGATGGCGATGACCTTGCGGACCTGCTTGCCTTCGATGAAGCTCTGCACGGAATCCAGCGCCAGGGCGAGCTTTTCGAGCTCTTCCTGAGGCGTATCCATCGCGACTTCCAGCTTGCCGCGCAGTTTGCCGTTGACCTGAACGGCGATCTCAACCATTCTTCTTTCCAGCGCTTCCTCACTGTACTTCGGCCATTCAGCATAAGCCAGTGTTTCGGATCCTGTGTAGGCCTGGTGGATTTCCTCGCAGACGTGCGGGGCGATCGGGCTCAGGACGCGGATGAAATTGATGATCATGTCGCGGTTGACTTTTTCCGCCTTGTAGCATTCGTTGATGAAGATCATCATCTGGCTGATGGCGGTGTTGAAGTTGAGGGTATCGATGTCCTCGGTGACCTTCTTGATTGTGTAGTTGTAGACATAATCAAGATCAGGCGTGGGCTCATCGGTGATCTTTTCAGGCATCTCCATGCACAGACGCCAGACACGGTCGATCCACTTTCTCGCGCCTTCGACGCCCTGTTCACTCCATGGCTTGGAAGCTTCCAGAGGTCCCATGAACATTTCATAAAGACGCAGTGTATCGGCGCCGTAGACGTCGACGATAACGTTGGGGTCGACGATGAATTCAGGATATCTCTTGCCCATCTTGATGCCGTTGGCGCCAAGGATCATGCCCTGGTGGACAAGCTTGGCAAACGGTTCCTTGACCGGAACGATTCCCTTGTCATAGAGGAAGTTGTTCCACATGCGGCTGTAGAGCAGGTGGCCGACCGCGTGTTCGGGACCGCCGACGTAGAGGTCGACCGGCAGCCAGTGCTTCATCAGCTCAGGATCAGCGATGGCATTGTCGTTGTGGGGATCGATATAGCGCAGGAAGTACCAGGAGGAGCCGGCGGAACCGGGCATTGTGCTGGTTTCCCTCTTTCCCTTGCGGCCGTCAATCTCGACATTGACCCATTCACTCGCCTTTTCCAGCGGGGAGGCGCCGGATCTTGAGGGCTTGTAGTCGTCGAGTTCAGGCAGAACCAGCGGCAGCTGCTCAAGCGGCAGAGCGATGAGGTTCTCATCTTCCAGATGGACGATCGGGATCGGTTCACCCCAGTAGCGCTGTCTTGCAAAGATCCATTCACGGATTCTGTAGTTGATCTTCTTTTCGCCGAGGCCCTTTTCGGTGAGCCATTCAATCATGGCGTTGATCGCGTCTTCCTTGTTCATGCCGTCCATGAAGCCGGAATTGATGTGGATGCCGTCCTGTGTCCAGGCTTCTTCTTCAATGTTGCCGCCTTCCAGAACCGGAATGATTTCCAGGCCGAACTTCTTCGCGAATTCATAGTCGCGGGTGTCATGGGCGGGAACCGCCATGATCGCGCCGGTGCCGTAAGTCGCAAGAACATAGTCGGAGATCCAGACCGGGATCTTTTTGCCGTTGACCGGATTGATCGCGTAAGCGCCGGTGAAGACGCCGGTCTTGTCCTTGTTCAGCTCTGTTCTTTCCAGATCGCTCTTGGTCGAGCAGATTCTGACATATTCATCAACAGCGGCCTTCTGTTCAGGCGTTGTGATCTTTTTGACCAGCACATGTTCAGGGGCTAAAACGCAGTATGTCGCGCCGAAGAGTGTGTCGCATCTTGTGGTGAAGACAGTGAAGGATTCATCATGTCCGTCTACGGCGAATTTCACATGGGCGCCGGTGGACTTGCCGATCCAGTTTCTCTGCATTTCCTTTGTGCTCTCCGGCCAGTCGATTGTCTCTAAGCCTTCCAGCAGTCTTTCCGCGTAGGCAACGATGTCGATGACCCACTGCTTCATGTTCTTTCTGACGACCGGATAGCCGCCTCTTTCGCTCTTGCCGTCGATGACTTCATCATTGGCCAGAACGGTTCCGAGTTCCTCGCACCAGTTGACCGGCATGTCGACGCACTTGGCCAGACCATCATTAAATAACAGGGTAAAGATATACTGTGTCCACTTGTAGAATGACGGATCGCAGGTGGAAACCTGTCTGTCCCAGTCATAGGAGAAGCCGATGTTCTTCAGCTGCTTCGTGAAGACTTCGATATTGTCCTTTGTGAACTTGTCGGGATGATTGCCGGTGTTGATCGCGTACTGCTCCGCCGGCAGACCGAAGGAGTCAAATCCCATCGGATGCAGGACATTGTATCCTTCCATTCTCTTCTTTCTTGAGACAATATCGGTCGCCGTATAGCCTTCCGGATGTCCGACATGCAGACCGGCTCCGCTCGGATACGGGAACATGTCGAGAGCGTAGAACTTGGGTTTCGAAAAATCCCACGCGTCAGTTCTGAATGTCTTGTTTTCCTCCCAGTAGCGGCGCCATTTTTCTTCAGTTTGTTTGTGATTGTAAGCCATCGTCTTTTCCTCCAATTAAAAACGCCCTTTTCATCTAAGGGCGCTTGTAAAACGCGGTACCACCTTAGTTCACTTTCGTGCACTCCTGCCGGCTGTTATCGCTGCCGATGCGGCTGCTCCAAAGGTGAGTTCGCATGGTCGGACACTCCGGTTCTCAGCACAACACCGTCTCTCTTGGCTGCCCTTGCATGTTACTGGTCTTTTTCAACACAGCAGATAAATGATACCAGTAAATTCAGGACAATTCAATCCGCCGGAAAGCTTTTCTCATTCAAGAAAAGAGCGGAAGAACGCGGTTTCCTCGTCGTTGCACAGTTTCGCTTCCGGCAAGCGGATATTGCAGTGAAAGACATGGGCCAGCTCGTTTTTCGAATCACCATAGTGTCTGTAGACAAACTGCACCTTGAGCCTTTCAAGCTCAGGGATGACATTGGCCGGCTGGGCGTTCAGGAAATCGCCCGGGCAGGTCATGATGAAGACCGGCGGGAAGTCTGCGGTCAGATGCTTCACCGGGCTGATCAGCTCAAATTCTTCTTTTGTGCCGCCATTGGGAAGATAGTCCCCCATTAACATCGTTGTCAGGTCCGCTTCCTGGGACGGCGTGATCAGGAAGGCGCCGCAGTTGAGGGCGATTGCTTTGAACATGAATCCCTTCGCTGTTTCAAAGCCGGTTGTCTTCGCGTAATCCGGATTGGTCAGAGCGCAGCACAGCATTGCCAGCATGTGGGCGCCGGCGCTGTCGCCGACACCGAAGATATTCTCTGTGTCAAAGCCGTACTTTTCAGCGTTGTCCAGAATCCATTCGCAGACCGTCTTTGTGTCCTCAAAGGAAGCCGGGTATTTGTATTCAGGCGCCAGTCTGTAGGAATAATTGACCACCGCGAATCCCCTCTGTGCCAGGGACATGCAGTACCACTGGTACACGTCCTTGTCGCCATAGACCCAGCCGCCGCCATGGATGCTGAGGATGACCGGCAGCTTTCCTTCCGCCGCTTTGGGACGGTAAACGTCCAGCATCTGCCATTTGGGTTCAATGGTGTCATACCGGATATCGTCATAGCGGATGATGTCTTCGGGCGTGGTCAGGCCGGCGTCTCTTTTGGCATCGCCTTCCCCGAACATTTTGCGGATCATGTCACTTGTTTTGCTCATAATGATTTTTCCTCTCTGTTTTATTTCACTAACATTCTAGCATTGCATGCATCATCATTTCAGGCTTTTGAGATATTCCTTCTGCTCATCGCTGATGCGGTAACTTTCCCTGGCCTTCTGGATTGCCTTGCGGTGGGTCCATACGTCAAGTCTGTTTTCTTCAATCACCTTCACGGCGCTTTCGTACTGCTTTGCCAGGGCGGTTGCGAAATACCACGCCCGCATCATGTTGACGTAATATTCATCACTTTCAATACCGGCAACATCATCCAGGTATTCTTCCTGAAAGTGATCATCCAGATAATGCGCCATTAGCATCCCCACGCCATAGCGGACTGTATAGGTGTGATCAGAAGTGATCCATCTCTTTATTTCGTGAATAAGTTCCTCCTGATGTTTCGCAAAGACTTTCGGACGCATCTGATCGCATGTTGCCCAGTTATCGACATAAGGCAGAAACAGGCTCACTTCTTTTACGCAGGTTTCATAATCCCTGATCAGCGAAATGAGAAAAGCGTGCAGCTGGTTTTCCTCAAATGTCCGATGCGGCACTTCCCGCAGAAACTCTTCATACTCTTTCTCTCTGTACAGTTTCTTTGCAAGATCCCTTAATGCCGGAGTACGCACCCCGATCATTTCCGGTTCATGATCCATCGGGATCAGTGTCTTCTGGAAATCCCGGTATTCTGCGTCCGCCATTGTCTTTAAAATGTTTCTGATTTCTTCTGATTTCATCATGATCCGTTTCTTTGGAAAAGAGTTTCGGTTATACTTCGCTTAAGGAGAGCGATATTATGACCAAACCGCTTATATGCATGAGCGCCCGCGATTTCTATTTCGCCGCTTATAAGATAACCACTCTTTCCAATATTGATTCTTACTCTGATTATATCCATCTGGCCGGCGGACTGCCATCCACATTCTTTGCCCATGATGAAAAGGAAGCGGAAGAAGCCGCAAAGGCTTTCGATGGTCTTCTTCTGACCGGCGGCGCTGACCTTGATCCGTCTTTTTACGGTGAAGAAAACAGAGGGTCTTATCCCGGATCTTTGTGCATTGATTACTCTGATCTTTATTTATACCGTGCTTTCAAAGCTGCCGGCAAACCCATTCTTGCGATCTGCCGCGGCATCCAGGTGATCGCCGTGGATGAAGGCGTTAAGCTCATCCAGGACATCCCCTCTGAAGGCAGGTATGGCGGCCATAACCAGCGGGAAGCCAATCCGCCGGTACCCAATACCGCCTTCTTCCATGACTGTGAATTTATCAAAGGCACAAGACTCCATGATATTTTCGGCGGCCGCTATCCGGTGAATTCCTTCCACCATCAGGCCGCTGTTTCCTGCCCTTTGACAATGAAAGAAGCCGCCCGCAGTACGGACGGCATTCTGGAAGCTTTTGAATCCGGCAATATCATCGCTGTGCAGTGGCATCCTGAGCGGCTTGCCCATGATCCGAAGCACCTGAAGATTGCGGAGATGTTTATTGAGGACTGCTCAGCGTACTAAGCCGGAAAGATCCTCGACGATATAGGTGGGATGCACTTCATCGCTCATCCCGAGATCCTCAATACTCTCACCGTTTGTGACAAACACCGTTTCCATCCCGCGGCTCAGCGCTGGGACAATATCACGGGCAAAGTCGTCGCCGACGGCCATGCAGTCTTCGGCTTTGACCTCGCTGTAGCGCAGCGCCATCCGCAGAAGGATATCGGTGCCCCGTGAGAAATCAACGCAGCGCCGGCGGCTGGCATGTTCGAGCATACGGACAACGGAACCGTTGCCGATCATCTCCACCCCGTCAATCATCATCGTTCTGCGGCTGTCGGTTGAGATCAGAACCGAACCGTTCAGAAGAAACTGAAGAGTGTCGGAATAGTCCTTGTAGCCAAGATTGCGGTCCATGCCGACAAAGACGACGTCAGGCCTCTGGTTGTCGATGACAAAACCGCCCTGGTCCAGACAGGAACGGATCCCTTTGCCGCCGATATAAGCGGCTTTTTTCCATTGCGGATATTTGGTCAGCAGATAGTCAACCGCCGCCATCGCGCTGGTATAGAAGTCCCCCTGCTCAATATAGTGGAAGCCGCTGTTTTCAAAGTATTCCATCAGCTGCGGTCTGGTCCTGGATGACTGTTCCGTGACAATCACATAGGAAAGGCCGTTGGCTCTGAGCGCCTCCATGAATTCGACGGCGCCCGGCCGCGGAACACCATAGCGCAGCAGCGCGTCCATCTGTATGACATAATGTTTCTCGAACATAATTCTCTCCCTTTCTGTATTGTATCAGACTGAGGACGGTTGTGGTATGATTGTTATACTATGAACAAAACGAAAGAAAACCCGCTGACGAAGATTCTGCTGATTCTGGGTCTGCTGGCGGCGGTCATCATATTTCTGGTGATCGACTCCCGCAGTTTCGCTCCCACCCGGATTTCCCGGAGATCCGAACGTCTGGAAAGTGAGCAGATTCCCCGTCAGCTTGATAACGTCAGGCTGCTGTTTTTCTCAGATCTCGAATACGGCACGTTCATGAACGAAAAAAGACTGGACAGTCTGTGCGCCGCAATCGCAAACGCCTCCCCCGACATCGTCGTCTTCGGCGGCGATCTCTTCGATTACGAGGCGGAAGCCGGCAGTGAATCAGTCAGCCTGCTCAAAGAAAAACTGAAATCGATCGAAGCGCCGCTGGGCAAGTTCGCGGTGCTTGGCGATAATGACCACAAAAGCGAGGAAATGGTCACCACCGTGACAGACATCCTGACTTACGCTGACTTCGAAGTCCTCAGAAACCGCAGCGTCCTGCTGCATAACCGCGATTCCCGCGCCGTCACGCTTCTCGGTCTGGACAACGGGCTCAACGGCATGCAGGATATCGAAGCAGCCTACGCCAGCGTTTCCACCGCCAGCTATGTGATCACCGTCTGCCATACCCCGGACACCGCTTCAAAGGTTCCCGCGGACAAAACCGATTATTTCCTTGCCGGCCACTCCCACGGCGGCCAGGTCTATTACTTCTTCGGCGCCTATTATACACCGGCGATGGCCACGGAATATCTGCGCGGCCGCCATACGGTCGGAACTGATTTCACCCTTGATATTACCAGCGGCGTCGGCACAACCGGCAGGGACGCCCGCATGTTTGCCAACTGCGAAATCGTTCTCTACACATTTGTTTCTGCCGCACCTGCGCCTACCCCGACGCCCACTCCCACACCCAAGCCTTCGGAAACCCCTGAAACAACTCCAGCCCCTACTCCCGAAGAGACAGAACCGGCAGAAGAAACGGTTCCTGAAGAAACTCCTGAAGAGGAATGGGACGATTCGGAAGAAACCGGTGAGGAAACATGGGATGATTCCTCTGAAGAATCATGGGATGAATCCGGTGAAGAAACATGGGATGACGGTTCCGGCGGGGAATCCTATGACTGGAGTGAGGATTCCGGACAGTCAGAAGACTGGAGCGAAGAGCCCCAGGATGAAAACTGGAACTGATCAGGTATGACAAAGGTTCCCGCTCATCATGCATGTGATGAACAGGAACCTTTTTAATGTGTTCAATTGTTAAGCAGCCTGTCAAGCAGCGCGTAAATCTGACGGCGGGTAAGCTTTTCCACCGGAATGCCAATGGACTGGATTCCTTTGGCGCTGTATGGTTCATCGGACAGCACCGGCAGGACTGTTTCATATCCCGCCACGTCTTTGAGCGCCTGCTCCAGCAGTCTGAACGATTCCTCTTCGACGCTGACTGCCGTTGAGCCTCTCTGGCCAGAGACTGCCCTCAGGGCATAGCCGTTAAATCTGGCTTCTTCCCGCAAAACAGCGAGCGCGTCTTCCAGGGCCTGCTGGTCAGGTGCGCTTAAGCGGATCAGGGACCCGTCCGGGTCTGAAGAGACTTTGGCGGAAGGCAGCGACCACTCGGCTGTTTCCGGAATAACCTGGGCGATTTTCTTAACCGCTTTTTCACTTCTTGCCCCGCCTTTCAGTCCGCCGCGGCAGGACATCGGCAGATCGTTTTTCATTCTGGCAAAGGCTTCCTTCGCGGTTTCGTTCAGGTCTTCCATCTTATAGTGTCTGACACTGTTTTCAACCAGCTGCCGCATAACATCCGCATTCGCTTCGCATTTAAGAATCAAAGAAGGACGGCTGCCGACAGTCAGGAAACCATAGCGTTCAAGATTCTTATTCTCATAGCTGACGCCGGCGCTGTCAGAAATCAGACAGACAGGCTTTCTCTCTTTTTCACGGAGATAGGCAGCGGCTTCATCGCGGCTCTTTGTGCTTTTCTTCGTGCCGGTATGAATCAGGCATGCGGCGCGGACAGAAGGCTTTCTGTATGCATCGGAAATCTTTCTGACCGCTTCCAGAAACGGATAGGCCAGACCCTTTTCGCTTAGATCGAAAAGGATGACTTTATCGCTTTTCGGTTTTTCCTCCCACTCATACAGAATGGCATCGCCGAAGATCTTTGACGACATCATGGCGTCGCTTGCAGGCCAGGCAATGCGGATTCCCTTCTGCACAATTTCAGCCGGACTCATTCCGGTCTGGATCGTCTGTCCGCTCAGGTCAGGAACCGGGCTGCCTTCCTCATCCATGGTCAGATCGAATTCCGGCTCCTCTTCCGCAAACAGCTGATCAATCAGATCCTGATCAAAATCATCATCGGAATCGGTAAACAGTGAACTGAAATCCTCATCATCCATTCCGCTGAGTGCTGAAGTCACGGAAGGTTCAGGCTCTGCCTGTTCCTGCGGGATGTCTTCATAAGGATCATCAGGGAAGATGGGTTCTGTCTTCTGATCATCCGCTGAACTGTTACTGTCTTCAATCAGCTCCCGGATATCCTGCGGCAGATCCAGCTCAGGCTCTTCCGGTTTCTGAACCGCTTCTTTCCGCCCGGCTGATTCAGGCCTCCTCACTTTCACAGGTTCCGTATCTCTTTGGAAAATGACGGACAGCACCAGCCCCAGCATGATCACGAAGAGGAATACAAGCACCCATGCGCCAGCTGTCATAAAGAATTGCCCCTTTCATCAAACGTCTCCCGCCTGTCCATATAGGCCGGCGGTTCGATCTTCAGTTCGCCCGACGAAGTACGCCGGAACTCCATCGCAGCGCTCTTGGCGCCGCGTCCTTCTTTTTCATATGCCACTTTCATCCGCACACAGCGCAGGCCGTATCCCGCCGCTGTTTCAAACAGCTCAGGGATTCTCGAGGCCCTGTGCACCATCATGAACCTTCCGTTGCCTGCCAGCAGGCGCGCCGCGTTTGCGAACAGGTCTTCCGGACAGAGATACGCCTCATGGCGGGCCGCCGCGATCACCGGATTTTTTGAAACCAGATCAGGATTGACGGTTTTGAAATATGGCGGGTTGCATACAATCAGGGAAAACTGCCGTTCCCTGAAGTCCTGCAGACGGCTCTTTCTCAGCTGCGCCTCAATCCCGTTGAGCTTCATGTTGTTCTGCGCAATTTCCAGAACCTCTTCAAACAGGTCAATCCCCCAGATTTCTCCGGGTCCCCATTTCGCCGCATACAGCATGAGCGCACCGGAGGAGCAGCCGATATCAAGAACGGTATCGGAATGCTTCACCTGCAGGAACCTGCCCAGCAGTTCAGTGTCGGAGCTGAAGTGATAAAGCCCCTCTTTCTGGATCATCCGGTACTCTGTACCGGCAAGGTAATCAGTCTTCATGGGTCTTCCTCAGCTCCAGCCAGAATACCGATCCTTCCCCCGGTTCTGATTCCACGCCATAACCGGCCCCGTGGGCGTCGGCGATGCCTTTGACAATCGCTAAGCCAAGACCGGTGGAAGTCATGGAGCGGGAGAAGGAATGGGACGACTTCTGGTAGCGGTCCCAGATATGGGGAAGATCCTCCTGAGTGATTCCTTCGCCTTCATCCGCCACTTCGACACGGACGGTTTCCTCATCGTCTTTCAGCCATGCCCTGACACGGACGGTCTTGCCGGGCGGGGTATGCTTGATCGCGTTGGACAGATAGTTGGCGATGACCTGTGAGATCTTGATCTCATCAGCGTAGACGGTCAGTTCTTCGGGAATGTCGACTTCCAGAGTGATGCCCGCTTCTTTGATCAGTGTCTGGTCCATATCGACGATATCGCGGATCGCTTCGCAGATATCCATATTGGAATAATTCAGCTCATAATTGCCGGTCTGCAGTCTCGAGAGCTCGCTCATGTCATTGACCAGCCGGTTCATATACCGGGTTTCCCGGATGATGACGTCAAGGTGCTTTTTCCTTTTTTCCGGATTGTCGCCGGACACGTCGCGGATCATTTCAGCATAGGCCTGAATGTCGGTTAAAGGCGTGCGGATATCGTGGGAGACATTGGCGATCAGATCCCTCCGCAGGCCGTCGATGCGGCTGAGCTTTTCATTGGCGCTGTTCAATGTGTTGGCCAGCTCACGCGTTTCTGTATAGGCGCCTCCGTCAAAGTCGGCGGAGTAGTCGGCGTTGGAAAGCTTGACGGCTTCCTTCTTCATGCGCACGATCGGACCGGTAATTGTTCTTGAAACATAAAAGGCAACCAGCGAGGCGATCGTGATCGCGATCAGGGTGTAATACACATACTGCCTTGTAAAGAAAGTCACGACCGAGTCCACCGGCTCGAGCGGTGAATTGACAAACATGTAATAGGTCGCCAGCGGCTGGTTGATCCGTCTGCCGTAGACAATCGTCTCCTGGCCGGTCGACGGGTTTGTCATGTTCACGGAATACTCACCGCTTTCCTGGCTGAGGATTTCCTGCATGCCCTCTCTTGAGAGCAGAGTGCGGATTTCCTGGGAGCGGGCGCTGCTGAAAATACAGCCGGCGCCTAGACTGTCGGCATCATAAACCTGTGTGCCGTTTTCGTTATACATCACAACGCACACACTGTTGTTGACCGCTTCCCGCAGTGCTTCCCGCACGGACTCCTGGGTGCCCCTGCCTTCGACCAGGCTGTCTTCCAGATGGTCGGCGACAGTCCTGACCGAAGCGATTTTCGAGTTGCGGTAATATGGCCGGATCAGTCCGGTCTGCAGGGCGCCGATGAAAACGGTGATGCCGATCGCCAGCGCGAAGAAGACCAGCCAGAAACGGAATCTGATTCCATGAATGTCAAGCTTCAAATTTGTACCCCATTCCACGTACGGTCACGATGCAGTCCCGGTAGGCGCCGAGGTTTCTTCTCAGCATTTTGATATGGGTGTCAACGGTTCTGTCATCGCCGAAATAGTCATAGTTCCATACTTCTTCAAGAAGCGTTTCACGCGAAAGCGCTATGTTTCTGTGAGCCGCAAGATACAGCAGAAGATCAATCTCCTTCGGCGTCATCTGCGCTTTTTCGCCATCGATCGTCACAGTCCTGCCAAGAGCGTCGATCTCAAGACCGCCGAAACGGTAGATTTTGGTTTCGGACTGCCGGCCGCGGGCCAGGACAACCTTGATTCTCGCCATCAGTTCCTTGGGCGAAAACGGTTTGACAACATAGTCATCAACGCCCAGCTCAAAGCCGAACAGCTTGTCGTATTCCTCCTGTCTCGCCGACAGCATGATCACCGGGATCTGCTTGATTTTTTTGATTTCGCGGCAGGTTGAAAAGCCGTCAAGGCGGGGCATCATGACGTCAAGGATGACGCAGTCATAATCAGTATTTTTCACCATCTCGACGGCGTCCATGCCATCCGGTGCCTCATCGGCCTGCCAGCCGTTGAGCTCACAGTATTCACGGACAACCTCACGGATGTTTTCTTCATCATCTACAATCAGAATTCTTGTCATAAACTTCTCATTTCCTCGGAACCACGGTCACCTGGTCGATGATCATGGATCCTTCCTGGGATATTTTACCATTAAAACGGATGTAAGTTCCACGAAGCAGAACCGGCGCCGCGGTGCGGTAAAGACGCGGCATGACAGCCCCGTCCATTTCACCTGTCTCGTCGGCGATCTTGACAAACGCCATCATTTCACCCCGCTTTGTGCGGTGCTGTTTCACATTGCGGATCTGCCCGAAGCCGTACACTTTCCCGCGCATCTCAGCGACGGTGACAATCGGCGGCTCCTGGATATGGTTGCGCTCGCGCACAAGCACGACCGGCTGCTGGCAAAGGCAGAAGCCAAGGGCGTTCTTTTCGTTTTCGGCAATCTCCTCCCGGTCATCTTTCATTCTCAAAGGAACCGGCTTGGAAACAAGACCGAGATCAATGCTGATCTGCGAGCCGGAGCCGACCTGGATCAGTTCGCCGAAGGCAATCGCCTCATCCAGACCGTGGCGCATCGTTGTGCGGCCCAGATTGAAGCAGTCAAGAGCACCGGCGTCAATGAGCATCTCAATGTTCTGCCGGGTGACCTTGTGCACCAGCATGCGGGCGGTAAAGTCATAGAAATCAGTGAACGGTCCGCCCTTTTCTCTTTCATTGATGATCTCATTTGCGGCGTGGACGCCAAGCGACCTGACGCCGGAAAGCGGTAAAAGGATCGCCTGATCAAAAAGCACGGCCGAAGTCATCGAACGGTTGACGTCGGGATAGAGCACCCGGATCTTTTTTCTTCTGCACTCATCCACATAAAGGGAACTGCGGTTTTCATCGCCGGTGACGCTGTTGAGCAGCGCCAGGTAGAAAAATAACGGATAGTGCGCTTTAACATAAGCGGTCTGATAAGCCACCAGGCCATAGGCGACCGCGTGGGAGCGGTTGAAGCCATATCCGCCGAAGCGGGAAACAAGTTCAAAAAGCTCTTCCGCCGTTTTTTCGGGGATCGCGTTTTTCGCGCATCCGCTCATGAATTCAGAGCGCAGGGCATTGATCTGATCTTCCTTTTTCTTGGACATGGCTTTGCGCAGCACATCCGCCCTTCCCAGACTGAAGCCGGCTGCGATCTGCGCCGTTAACATCGCCTGCTCCTGGTAGATCATGACGCCATAGGTGCTTCTGAGCACCGGCTCAAGCTGCTTCAAAGGATAGCGGATGGATGCCGGGTTCTGCTTGTTGGAAATGTAATTGGGAATGCTTTCGGCGCTGGCAGGACGGAATAAAGCCAGGGCCGCGGTCATGTCCTCGTAGTTTTTCGGCTTCATCCGCCGCAGCAGGTTCTTCATGCCTTCCGACTCAAACTGGAAGACGCCGGTGGTGTCCGCTTTTTCAAACAATGTATAGACTTCCGGATCATCGAGCGGAATCTTCATAATGTCAAAATCAGGATTTTGCTTACGGATCATCTGAACGATTTCATCGATGATCGTCAGGTTGCGCAGACCGAGGAAGTCCATCTTGATGAGACCTCTTTCCTCAAGATACTCCATCGTGTACTGCACGGTTCTTAATCCCTCATTGAGCTGCACGGTCGGCACGGTTTGTTCAAGCGGTCTGTCGGACATGACGATGCCGGCGGCGTGGGTGCTGGTGTGGCGCGGGAGTCCCTCGAGTCTTTTTGCGGTCTCGAAAAGCTTTCTGTTTGTTTCGGAAGCTTCGACCACCTGCCGTAAGCGCGGATTGGCCACGAACGCCTTGTCAAGCGTGACGCCGGGGGCGGAGCCGATCAGGCGGGTGATCATGTCGATATCGCGGGGACTGACGCCGGTGACTTTGCCGACGTCGCGGATCACCTGTCTTGCCCCGAGGGTGCCGAAAGTGACGATATTGGCCACATGGTCATAGCCGTATTTTTCAGCGACATAGTCGATGACGTCCTGTCTTCTGTCATCGGGAATGTCGGTATCGATATCCGGCATTGAGATTCTTTCCGGATTCAGGAAACGCTCAAAAAGAAGATTGTACTTCAGAGGGTCAATCTGGGTGATGCCAAGGCAGTACGCCACAAGTGAACCGGCCGCCGAACCTCTGCCCGGGCCGATGTAAATTGACTGGCTTCTGGCATAGCGGATAAAGTCATAGACAATCAGGAAATAGTTTTCAAAATGCATCTTCGAGATGACATCAAGCTCATATTTCAGGCGTCTGACATAGCGCTCTTCCACCGCACCGCCAAGCCTCTTTTTCAATCCCGCCATGCATAATGCAGGCAGGTATTCGCTCACAGGGACATTGTTTTTTGTTTCATAGACAGGAAGACCCGCTTTCTCCAGAATGAAATCAGCGCGGCATCCCTCGGCGATCTCATCGGTTCTCTTCAGATCCTGCGGTTCATAAAGAGCCGCCATTTCCTGCGGGGTGAGATAGTGTCTGCCCCGGATCACGGGAAGCGAGGAATCCTGCAGGGTGCGGCCGGTGCGGATACCGGTCATGATTCTGAAGTCACTGGCGTCTTCCTCATTGAGATAGCAGATCTTGCTCAAAGCGCAGACGGGAATCTTCTGTGCCTGGCAGATCCTGCGCAAAAGAGCGTTGCGGTCCTTCCATAACAGTGCTTCCTGGTAGGAAAGAGCGACGTCAAAAGGCGGCAGTTCCTCTTTCATCGCCGCAAGCTTGCGGGCAGCCCCTTCCGCGTCCTGGCTGACAAGGTCGGAATCAAGATATCCGCCTTCGCCATAGACGATCAGCCAGTTATGCGCCGCGTAAGCGCACAGTTCGTCCAGCGTGCAGATTCCCTTTCCCGCGCACAGCAGGGAAGAAAGACGGATGAGATTGGCATAGCCGATGTTATCCTTGCACAGAAGCAGGAAAACCGTTTCCTGGCCATGGTAATCGCAGACCGCTTCCATCCCGACGATGGGTCTTATTCCCTCTTTGCGGCAGGCCGCAAGAAAGGACGGAACGCCATAGAGGACATTCCGGTCGGTGATCGCTGCGTATTGATAGCCGCACGCGGCTGCTTTGGCGGCAATCTGCGCAGGACGCAGAGTGCTCTGCAGCAGAGTAAAGCAGCTGCGGGTATGTAAATGGACACTCATGGTCCTATTATATACCAGAATCAGTTTCGTTTATATGTTGCACGTGTGAAAATTCTGTGCAACTTTTAAGATTTTGTTTTTCCGCCTTCCCCGCTTAGGCTGAAAAGAAAGCGCTCACAGAAAATTCTTCATCGAAAGTTAAGAAACCATGTCCCCATTCAGGCAGTGGGGAAACGAAAAGTATGTTAGAATACTCATGGGTTTTTATATGCCCAAAAACAAGACTGAGGTTTGTATGGAAGAGAATAAAGAACATACAGAGATAAATACAGAAGAAATCAAAAGCGGTCCTGATCCTGCCATTAAAAAGAGAATCAGGCAGCGCCGCAGAGTCCAGCGTCATAAGGTCTACATGAGGATCCTGACCGGGTTCATGGTCCTGATGGTCATGATCTATTGCGCTGTGGGCGTCTTCGGTCTGAAATATGCCAAAAAGCTTTTATCCGGCATGCCGGAACTCAACATCAACGACTTCATTTCCCAGGAGTCCAGCAAAATTTACGACGGCAGCGGCAAGCTGATCACTGAAATCGGCACCTACTACCGAGAAAACGTCACCTACCAACAGTGTCCGGAAGCTCTGGTTGACTGCTTCCTGGCGATCGAGGATTCCCGTTATTTCGAACATAACGGCTTCGACATCCCACGTTTCACCAAGGCGGCGCTTGAAACAGTCCTGCGCCATAACACCCAGGGCGGCTCCACCTTTACGATGCAGCTGGTCAAGAACACCTACTTCTCGATCGACTCGAGCGACGGCTCCTCGGCCGGCGTCGAGCGTGAGGCGACCTATGAATACAAAGCGCAGCAGATTGTCCTGGCGATGCAGCTGGAACAGTATCTCAACAAGGAACAGATCTTTGAGCTTTATATCAACAAGCTGAACTTCGGCGGCCGTATCCGCGGCATCCAGAAAGCGGCGGAATACTATTACGGCAAAGACATCAGCGAACTGAGCCTCGCCGAGTGCGCGATGCTGGCGGGCATCATCAACCTGCCCAACGGCTACAACCCCTACGCCTTCCTGGATGAGGCGACGATCCGCCGCAACGACGTTCTTTACCAGCTTCTCAACCACGGCTACATCAACGAGGAGGAATACTCCCTGGCGAAAGCCATCAAGGTTGAAGACCTGCTGGTCGGCGAAGACAAGCTGAACGTCGAGTCCACCGACTACGGCGCCTATATCGACGCCGTCATCGATGAAGTGCAGGAAATGACAGGCTATGATCCGGTCACCACCGGCATGAACATCTATACCGCGCTCAATCCTGAAATCCAGCAATTGATCGACGATATCGAAAACGAAAAAACAAATATCCAGTTTGCCGACGAGCTGATGCAGGCGGCAATTGTCACAATGAACAACAAAAACGGCGAAATCGTAGCCCTTGGCGGCGGCCGCAATTATACCGGCGGTGCCAGACTTCTCAACCGCGCCACATCGATGTGGAAGCAGCCGGGCTCTTCTGTCAAGCCGTTCCTCTCCTATGCCCTCGGCTTTGAGTATCTGGGCTATTCGATGGATGAGCTTCTGGAAGACAAGGAATACTCCTATCCGGGCGAATCCAGAATCCTGGTCAACGCCAACGGCAGATACCGCGGCACTGTTTCCATCAAGGACGCGGTCGCCAATTCACTGAACATTCCCGCGATCATCACCCTGCAGAAAGTGCAGGAGAAGATCGGCGGCGACAAGATCGTCGATTACTTATGGTCGCTTGGCATCACCAAAGCCGACAAAGAGACCTTCCACCTCTCCTACGCGATCGGCTCCAACCAGTTTGAGATGACTCCGAAGGAACTCGCCGGTGCCCATGGCGCCATGATCAACCTCGGCGTCTACAATGAACCGCACACGATCAGAAGAGTCGAGATCATGAACGGCGATTCCTATTATCCGGAAAACCAGAATGTGCGTGTTCTCTCCTCAGGTTCCGCATATCTCGTTGACCTGTTAATGAAGAACAACGTCGATGTTCAGATCTACAACCTCATGCAGGTTCTCAAGAGACCTTATCCGGTCTACGCGAAAACCGGCACAACCGACTGGGGCCGCGACGGTCTGCAGTACGGCATTCCGGAAGCAGCCATGAAAGACAAATGGATGGTCGCCTCCACTTCCCAGTATACAAACGCCGTCTGGTGCGGCTATGACTACGCGGTCGCTGGCAAAGGCACATACTTCCAGCAATGGAAGATGCTGCTGAACATTCCCGGTCAGATCAACCAGGCCCTTCTCGACAAGGAAGCCGAGCTGACCCCGCCGGAAGCGATTGCCGGCGTCACCCAGCCGACCGACGTCACCTATTCAACCTATGTCTACGGAACCCATCCGCATGTCCAGGTCGGCACCGGTCTCTACGGTTCCACCATCACCTCCATGGTATCGGTCGCAGGTCTTACCAACCAGCCGCTCATTCTCGGCACCACCTGCGGCGAAGCCTGCCGCATCTCCGGCAAAACAACGACGGAGGATGATAAGAACAAGGAAAAGGATAACGACGGCGATGATGATGACGATGGAAACAGCCGGGATGATGACGATGGCGGTGATGAGCCTGTCTATCCTGATCCCGAGCCCACTTACGAACCGACGCCTGAACCAACGCCTGAGCCTACTCCTGAACCCACTCCGGTTCCCACACCCGATCCGACGCCTGAACCCACTCCGGTTCCGCCTGAACCTACAACTGAACCTGAGCCTGAGCCGCCTGTGGATCCTCCGGTTGATGATCCGGGCGCATGGACGAATCCTGATCAGGGATAAAGAACACTATGGGATGAAGCCGAAACGCTTCATCCTTTTTTCATGCCGCCAAAAAGAAAAAGCCATGCATCATCATGCATGACTTAACGCTTCTCATAGACGCCGGAAGTTTCCGGTTTGAGCTTTCTTGCCATCAGGCTTCTTGCGGCTTCTTTCGGATCTTTGCCTTCGTAGAGGACAGCGTAGATCTGTTCCGTGATCGGCATTTCGATTCCCCGCTTTTTCGCTTCCTCATAGACAACTTTGCAGGCGAAGACACCTTCGACTGTTTTTTTGTTTTCGGCGAAGAACTTTGCCGCTCCGCCGTCACTGCCGATCTGATATCCGGCCATGAAGTTTCTGGAGTGGCGGGAAGTGCAGGTGACGATCAGGTCGCCGACGCCATCCAGTCCGAGATACGTTTCCTCACGGCCGCCCATGGCAGTGCCGAAACGCGTCATTTCGGCTAAGCCTCTGGTCATAAGAGCAGCTCTTGCGTTATCGCCCTGGCCGATTCCTTCCAGGATGCCGGAAGCGATGGCGATGACATTTTTGAGAGCGACGCCGACTTCGGCGCCGATGACATCATCATTGCGGTAAACACGGAAGTATTCGTTGGAGAATAACTCCTGAACGGTTCTTGCGGCTTCCTCGTCATCGGAAACAGCGTTGATGGCTGTCATCAGTCTTATAATGACTTCCTCGGCATGGGAAGGACCGATCAGGGAAACAACCGCCTTCAGTTTATCTTTTGGCATGATCTCGCGGATCACTTCGGAAAGACGCTTGTGCGAAACCGGATGGAAGCCCTTGGCGACATTGATCACGATCACCGGTTTTTCTGCAATTCCGGCCACCTGAGTAAGAACATTTTCCAAAGCCATGGTCGGCACCGCCGCAAGCAGCACATCGCTGTCTTTTGCTTCGGCAAGATCCATTGTCGCCTTCACGTTTTCATTGACCGGGGCTTCGAAGTATTTTGAGTTGTGATGATTCTGATTGAGATCATTCACCTCATCTTCGGAAATGCCCCACATCAGAACTTCCTGGCCGTTGTCGGCCAGAACCTGGGCCAGCGCTGTGCCCCAGCTGCCGGTACCGAGAACTGTGATCTTCATTCCGATACCTTCTTTCTGACGATGATGCGGATCGGCGTTCCTTCAAAGTCGAATGCCTGCCTGAGCGAATTCTCAAGGAATCTCTGGTAGGAGAAATGCATCAGCTTTGGATCATTGCAGGAAAGCACGAACGAAGGCGGCTGGGCGGAAACCTGGGTGGCGTAATAAACGCGGAACCGCTTGCCGTTTCTGGCCGGCGCCGGATTGGTGATCTGAGTGTCGGCAATGACTTCGTTGAGAATGTTGGTCGGGATTCTTCTGGACGCGTTTTCGCAGACACGGTCAACCACCGGCAGGATGGTATCCACTCTCTGATGTGTTTTGGCGCTGACATAGACAACCGGCGCCCAGCTGAGATATGCGAATTCAGCGCGGATCTTTTCGGTGAAAGCCGCCATGGTGTGGTCGTCCTTTTCGATCGCGTCCCATTTGTTCACAACGATGACAACCGGTTTGCCCGCTTCGGTCGCGTAGCCTGCCACATGCTTGTCCTGTTCGCGGATGCCCGCTTCAGCGTCAACCAGGAACAGCGCCACGTCGCATCTTTCGATCGCGGTCATGGCTCTGAGCACGGAGTATTTCTCCACTGATTCATAGACCTTGCCGCGCTTGCGGATGCCGGCGGTATCGACGATGACATAGGGTCTGCCCTCATGTTCAAACGGGGTGTCGATCGCGTCTCTGGTTGTACCCTGGACGTTGGAGACGATGGAGCGCTCTTCTTTGAGAATCGCGTTGACCAGGGAGCTCTTGCCGACATTCGGTTCGCCGATGACGGCGATATGAATGCCTTCATGTTCTTCTTTGATTTCTTCCTTGGGCATCTGTTCCATGCAGGCGTCAAGAACGTCGCCGATGCCGATGCCATGGACGCCGGAGCAGCCGATCGGATCGGAAAGACCGAGGGCGTAGAACTCGTAGATGTTCATCATGTGAACCTGGTCATCGATCATGTTCACTGCAAGAACCACCGGCTTGTCCTGTTTCTGCAGCATGGATGCTATATATTTGTCGTCATCGCTCATGCCGGTCTTGCCGTTGCAGACCATCAGGATGACGTCAGCCTCTTCCATGGCGATCTGCACCTGGGCCCTGATCTCCTCCTGGTAAGGCTGGTCGGCGAGCTGAATGCCTCCGGTGTCGATCAGCTGGAAGGTATCCCCTGCCCATTCGCCCCTGGCATAGATGCGGTCGCGGGTGACGCCGGGGAAATCCTCGACGATGGAAACCCTTGAACCCGCTATTCTGTTAAAGATCGTAGACTTGCCGACATTCGGCCTGCCTACGATCGCGATGACTCCCTTATGCATCTGTCTCCTCCTTCTCAAGGAAGGGAAGCGCCAGGCTGTGAATCTTCTCCACAACCTCTTCAATCGTCATGTAAGACGTATCGATTTCCACCGCGTCATCCGCCTTGCGCAGCGGTGAGTTTGCGCGGTGGGTATCGTCATAATCGCGCTGTCTGATTTCTTCGGCGATTGTTTCGATATCGGACGTTTCAATTCCTTTTTCCAGATTCTGCCTGTATCTTCTTTCCGCTCTGGCTTCTGCGGAAGCGGTCATGAAGATTTTGACCTCGGCGTCTTTGAGAACGACGGTGCCGATGTCACGGCCGTCCATGATAAAGCCGCCTGCCTTCGCCATTTCCTGCTGGCGGGCAACCAGGTCGCTTCTGACTCTCTTTAAAGCGCTGACCTTTGAGGCGGCCATGGAGATCTCATCGGCGCGGATCGCCAGCGAGACGTCCTCGCCATCCAGGTATACGCCTCCTTCCGGAGTCAGGACAATTTCAGTTTCCTTTAACATTTCGCAGACAGCGTCCTCATCATCGAGGGCGATGCCGGTGCGGACGCATTTGAGCGCTGTGCAGCGGTACATGGCACCGGTGTCAAGATGCACATAGCCAAGAAGCGTCGCGAGCCTTTTGGCGATTGTGCTTTTTCCGGCCGCGCTCGGGCCGTCGATTGCGATATTGATTTTCATATTAAGCACCTCTTGAAAGAACAACCCAGTAAATCAGCACGCACAGCATCACTGCCAGTGCGACAATCAGCACGACGAGAACCATGTTGAGGATTCTGTTTGTATAGCGCATCTTGTCATTGACCTCGCTGAGGTTATCCTCATAACCGTCAAGCTGGGCCTGGATGTGAGTGGTCTGGGAAAGCAGCTGCTGTCTTGTGGTTCTGTCATCCTGGATTGCCGAATACAGTTCATCACGTGTGCTGCTCTGCGTTTTTTCACTCACTGCCGTGCCGGAGACAAGGCTCTGCACTTCCGCCATGATATCTTCCCTTGTTCTGGTCTTTTCAATGACGGGAGCGGTATCGGGCGTGTCGACGATGATCTTTTCGGTATTTTCATCATCAGAAGTAAACGGTGATCTGAACGGAATGTCCGCCGTGTCATTACGCGCTTTCTTCTCCCTCTGATAAGGTCTGGAGGGAGCGGTGCGGCTCTCTGTGGCGGCTGCCTGGCTGTTGATCTCATTGATCTGGCTCAGGATGTTCATGCTGGTGTTCTGGCTGACCGCATTGCCCTGCTCAATGTTGTATTCCTTGACTTCGCGGATATATTCATTGACATAGTCGTTGTCGCTCAGGCTGGAATCATTTTCATTGCGGCTGTAGGCGCTGAAATCAAACACCGGCTGCTTTTCCTGTTCCTTACGCATCTTTTCATAGATTTCCTCGGAAGGAGTTTCCACCTTCGCGTGAGCGGCGTTCTGGGCGACGCTCACTTCCTCCATCGGTTCAAAGTTTTTATTGTCAATACCGACAAGGCGCTCTGAGAAGCCCATCAGCTCCGGCGTGCTCAGGGAATCGGCTGCCGAGTGGTCCTGCTGCAGCTTGTTTCTGAGCTGCCTGTATTTTTCTGTACGAGAATATTCAGTCATAGTCTTTTCTCCGTTTAGCACCCTATACAATACCATATTTGCGGCCATTAAGAAAACACCTGCGCGGCTTTAAATGCGCAGGTGCCATTGACTTTTTCAGCGGTGCAGCAGCGGTGAGACGTGCTTGTAAAGCAACGCCGTGATCAGGCTGACCAGAACGCCCTTGATCAGGTTGAACGGTGTGACGCAGGCTAAGACAAGCTGGAATGTGTTGGTGATGAACGGGAAGATCGCAGCTCCCATGCCGATGATCGCCTCAAGCGGGAAATGGGCAATCGAGACATAGGCGGGAATTGCCACGAAGTAGTTCATGATCACGCCGACCAGCGTCATGCACAGTGTGCCTGCAGCCAGTCCCTTAAGGGCGTTGGCTCTTGTCTTGTGCTTCGCGTAGATCATCGCCGCCGGCACGCACATAGCGCAGCCGATGATGAAGTTGCTGAGTTCGCCGACAAACATGGTATTGGAGCCGTTGAACAGACAGTTGAGAACGATCTTGAGCGCTTCAATGGCGACTGCCGCCGCCGGGCCAAGAGCGAATCCGCCGACAAGAACAGCGACTTCCGAGAAGTCAAGCTTGTAGAAGCTCGGCGCGATCGGCAGCGGGAATTCAATCATCATAAGGATTGCGGCAACGGCGCCTAAAATCGCGATCTTTGCCATGGAGCGGGTGGTGAAAATGGATTGTTTTGTTGTTGCGGTCATTACGGTTTCCTCCCTGCCTCAAAAATAAAAGAGGCTCAGCGATAAAAACCTCCGGGTAAAATATAAAGATACAAAATCTCTTCCATCCAGACTTTACTGTCGCCACCGGAATCAAACCGGTTCGGCCTTTCGGCTCGCGGGGTATACCGCCGGTCGGGAATTGCACCCTGCCCTGAGTTTTATCGAACTAATTATAAGTCCATGCTGTATTTCATACAATACAAATGCATGAAAAAAAGCGCGCCCATGAAGGAGCGCGCCTGCTTCTTAAAGATGAAGAATTGTTTTGAAGATATCGATTAATCCGGATACCGTCAGCGGGAAGTAGCTGAACGCCGCAACTGTGACCGCCGCCGTCAGCACCATCACCAGGACCAGCTGGGTGTTTTTGCCGATGGTCAGAACACGGTCAAGACCATATCCCTTTGTGATAAAGCCGACAGCCATGCCTGCCGCCGCGGCCGCGCATCCAAAGGCAGAATAGCCGAAGTATACAAGCGCGCAGCCTGCCGCAAACAGCAGCGCCACCGCAAGAGCGGATCTGCTTTCCACTTCCATCAGCTTGAGTGTCGAGATCTTCCTGCGGATCAGTCCGCAGAAAATGCCGATGATCATATAGCAGAGATATTCAGCGATCAGTCCGAAGACGCCGAAACGGAACGCGAGTGATGCCGTGCCGGTAAAGTTCATGCGGATGAAGCTGTAGTTGAACTGATTGATGAATCTTTCGAAGAACACCGCGAAGAAGGCGCCGACGGAAATCCACTTGATCAGATTGAGGATGAAGACGCTCGGGATGCTCAGGGTTGTCTTTTCCACAGAGGAGACTCTCGTCATTGCCCTGCCCGGCATCAGCAGCATCGTTAACAATCCTGCCTTGGGGGCGTCGATCTTTTCATCGATCAGCTGAATCTTTGTTTCCTTGCGGATCGCTTTCTTTTCTGCCCTCTTTTCTTTCTTAGTCATCGGAACTTCAGGTTCATTGACCGGTTCCTGCGGAATATCGATGACCTGTGTTTCTTCTGCTGTCTCAGCAGGTTCCGCCTCTGTCTCTTCAGGAGTGACCGGTTCGATAACTTCCGTTTCCTCTTCCGGCTTCACCGGTTCAAAGATCTGTGTTTCTTCAGCTGGCTCACTTTCCTGAATTTCTTCTTCGGCAGGCTCAAAGACAGGCGCTTCGCTGACGCTTTCTTCAGCCGAAGTTTCTTCTTCAGCCGTTTCAGTTTCCGCTGTTTCCTCTGTGACTTCTTCAGTCACTTCAGCGGGTGTTTCTTCCTGCAGATCTGTTTCAGCAAGCTCAATTGCCTCGCCGGCTTCGTCTCTGACTTCGGCCGTATCCACTTCAGGCAGATCTTCCGGCTGTTCTTCGCTTTCCAGTTCCACATGCTCATCTGAGCCGGTTTCTTCCAGAACGACTTCAGCGGATTCTTCTTCCGTCTCCTGAAGATCAACTTCCGTTTCGGAAGGACGGTTGATTTCAAGAATGTCATCGGTGCCGATGGCCGCGATTGATTCTTCCGCCTGCGCTTCGGAAACTTCCGGCTCGGCGGGTTCTTCATTAACTGCCGGAATCACTTCAGGCTCTGCAGGAGCCTTTGTCTCTTTCTTTGCGAAGAGTCCTTTGACGGAAGAGAATGTCTTTTTGAAGAATGATCCTGCCGCTGCAGCTGCTGTGGCTGCCGCCGCTGCCGCTTTGTTCACTTCATTTGTGACGGGAGAAACAGCAGGCGCATCAGGAATGATGTCTGCCTTTGTTTCCGCGGGAAGTTCTTCGGCGGGTTCTTCCGTGATGACTTCCTTGACTTCTTCAATAACCGCTTCGCTTTCTTCCTGAGCGGGAAGCTCTGCAAAAGCGGAAAGAACCGGTTCCTGGATTTCCTCAATCACCGGTTTCTTTACTTTATAGGGACGGTGCCTGTATTCAACGGCGCGCTTTCTGTTTGCGGCCGGGGTATTGGTACGTTTGCGCTTTGCACCGATATAATTCATGCTCATATACCGCTCCTTTGAATCTCTGATAACAAAATGTGCTTTTCAGCACATCTGTTGAACGAATCAGGCCCTTCCGGAATATTTTCCGTCTGCTGTTGAGATGATAACCATTTCGCCGTTCTGGATGAAAAGAGGAACCTTGATTTCAAGTCCTGTTTCAACCTTGGCGTTTTTGGAAGCGGAGGTAGCGGTATCGCCCTTGACTGCCTGTTCGCATTCGACAATCTGCAGCTCAACCTTATCCGGCAGGATGACTCCGAGGATTTCGGATTCATACATGGAGATCTGAACAGTCTCGTTTTCCTTGAGGAACTGCATTTCCCATTCCAGACGCTCCTTCGGGATTTCGATCTGGTCATATGTCTCGGTATCCATGAAGACGAGGTTTGTGCCGTCATCATAGAGATACTGCATCGCTTTTCTTTCGACGTGCGCCTGCTCCACCTTGTCGCCGCCGGTGAAGGAGATTTCATTGATAACGCCTGAACGCAGGTTCTTTACCTTGACTTTGATGATCATCTGACGCATCGCTGTCTTGTTGTGGTCGACATTGATGACCTGATAAATATTTCCGTTATATTCAAACGCTGTTCCGGGTTTAAGATCGTTGACAATAATCATAATTTTCTTACCTGCCTGTCTTTATCTATTCTATAAAAAAAGGGCTTTTTGTCAATCTGCACATAAGCCTGCCGGGACGTGCTCAAACAAATCTTAAGAACACCCATGCATGCAAAGAGGAACCTGACCGGTTCCCCTTCGCTTTAATCCATGATTTCGATCCCTTCCCTGTATGCCTGATAGTCATAAAGATGCGTTTCATCCGCCATTTCCACAAGCAGCTCCTCATACGGCTCATCGATCTTCACATAGAGCAGTTCCCCCTGCACTTCAAGAGTGAAGCTGAATGACGCTGTTTCATAGCTGCCGTCTTCAAGATCACCGCAGGCGGCCATCGCCTGGATCATCCGCAGCACATCGCATTCTGCGCTCAGATACTTCTGGTTTGTCTGCAGGTTGATCATCGCTTTGGCAAAGCGGATCTGATTCTCATTCACGACCGCCGCCAGGCTGATGCAGTAAAGAAAGACGGCGAAGAACCAGCTGCTGATCACGCCTCTACGGCAGAACGCCGAGAACCTTTTCAACCGTTTCATTCTCCCGCTCCAATACCATCCGGATCACTTTGCCATCCAGATAAAACGAACAGTCATCGACCTCGGTAAAGCAATACTGCGTGCCCGGGGTCAGGATGACGTTTTCTCCCGATAAATGCAGCCGCATTTCCTTCTGCCGGTAGACCAGATCGATTTCACTGTCACTGACCTGAATATCCGATGAGAGCGCGATCATTCTTCTTAGCTGCTGGGCGCCGGTTTCATCCTGCACTGTCATTTCCGGATCAAGAAGCGGCGAAAAGGCAGTGATGCAGTAAGTGCATAAGGGCAGGATCATCAGAGCGATCAGAAACGCGCTCAGGGTATCGGCGAGAAGGAACCCTCCGGCTCTTCGTCCCATTCTTCCTCATCCTCCTCTTCTTCCCCTTCTCCTTCCTCTTCTTTGATCTGACACTCATAGCACTCAGAGGAAGCGGCTGTAAAGTAATACGCCGCCTCCTCTTCCATTTCCTCCGCCGCTTCTTCCATTGTTTCTTTCGCGGTTAAGTATTCAAGGGCAGTCGAGAAAACCAGACCGCAGAGAATAAAAACAACAAAGACGGAGACAAGCGCATCAGTGAGCAGAAAGCCTTTTTTAGCGGAAGACAAGACGGCCGAACCCCAGTTCGATGACGACGGTTCTGTTTCCTTTGCCGAGCAGCAGCGTTCTTGCCATGTTGACATTGCCGGCGTCGGAAAAGCGGATGTCAGAGATGAACTCATTGCTGCGATGGTCAACGGAGCAGGATTCGGCCTTTGCCATCGCGGCGCTCTGCGCAAGGCAGTAGTCGGCAGGAAAAACATGATAAGCGTCCGTTTCATAGACAGGCATACTTCCAAGCAGTAAGGCAAACAGGGAAATACAGACGATCGCGGCGAGACTTTCGGCTAAAAGAAAGCCTTTATTCAATGTACGCCTGGCCATCGCTGATCACCAGGGTGTGGGAACCGTCGCAGGTGACCTGGTCCTCTGTCAGCAGACCTGCGGAAATCAGGTCCTGCACGCTGCCGGGATATTCGCCGTATTCAAGCTTGTACTGGACAATGGCTGAGTCGCCGACCTTTTCAAGAGCCTTGCAGCCTTTGTTGTTGACGATGGTCAGTGTCTTCTGGATGTTGGGAACTGTGAGCAGGAAGAGAACGGAAATGATCAAGACGACGATGGTCATTTCCAGAAGTGTGAAGCCCTGTTTCAGTTTTCGTTTCATAAGTCCTCCTTTACGTTTTCTAGATCTGCTGCAGCATTGTCATCGGCAGCATGAGTATGCTGTAGACAAAGATCAGAACAAGTCCGATCAGTGAATAGGAAAACAGCTGAACCGCGGTTGAAAAGCGCCTTATGGCCGCCTCGGTGCGCTTTGCGCTCATGGCAAGATAGCCTTCCAGCATCGTTTCGACATTCGCCGCTGCCGCCGCTAAATGAATAAAACGGGCCAGCGCGCTTTCAACATACGGGGAGGCCATCGCCTTTTCAAAGGATGTGCCGCTCATCAGGCTCTCATCCAGCTCATTCGCGATGAGCGCAACTAACGGCTTTTCCTTCATCTGCTTTAACATCCTGAGCGCCTGCATCGTCGGCACTTTTCTGCGCACGCACTCCAAGAAAAACCTGGTGAAGTCGCGGGAAGCCGCCATCACCAGCCAGCTGTCTTTGAAGCGGGGGCAGAGAAACCGGTATGTCTCGTCAATGTTCGACGGTGAAAGCCGCCAGAGCGCAAATACAACAGAAGTGACACAAAGCACAAACAGAAGCGCCGAAAATGTCCGGATCAGTGTCCGCAACAGCTCATAATTCTCGCTGCCGGAAAGATCGAGCGAGCGCATTAAGCCCAGCATTGAGGGAAGCACGAAACTTGCGAACAGAAAGATTCCGGCGGTCATGCCCGCTAACAGAAGACACGGATACAGGCAGCCGCTGATCAGCTTTTTTCTTTCGCTCTTTTCAACCCGCACAATCGCGCACGCTGCCCCGAGCGCCGCCCCGGCGTCCATGTACATCACAAAGCCTGAGATGTAGGAACGCACGCTCTTTTCAGTGAGCGGGGTCAGAAACTCCGATACGGAACATCCTTCTTCAAGTTTGCGGCGCATTTCTTCAAACAATGACGCGTTTTTGTCTGTTTCCAGAATCTGAAGGGTTTCCTGGAAACTGAAGCCGGCGTCCATCATGAGCGCCATCGTTTCGCATTCATCAAAATCAAGGCAGGTCGCCTGATGCGTCTTCAGCTTTGATAAGACCTTTTGAAACCGCGTTCTCAATCCGGAAGCGCAGCGGGATGAACCGTTCGGAGTGTCTGCGGTTTGCGAACCAGTAAGCCGCTTCTTTTTCATCCATGTATTCATAAATCCCTGTCTTCCCTCCTTTCACCGCCGGATAAAGACGCTGGTTTGAGACACCGGTCAGCACTTCGCTGAGCTGAAACGGTTCGACGCCAAGATCAAGCATTCTTTCAATTGCGCCGCTGCAGCTGAAGCTATGCAGACTGGTCACGACCAGGTGGCCGGTCAAAGCGCTCCGTACCGCCATCGCGGCCGCTTCCGAGTCGCGGATCTCCCCGATCATGATGATGTCCGGATCATGGCGCATGAGCTGGCGGATGCCGTCGGCGTAGCTCATCTGCTTTTCATTGACCTGCAGCTGCACATAGTTTTCGTGCACCACTTCAACCGGATCCTCCAGGGTAAAGATCTTGCGCTCACGGATTTCATCAAGCAGCGTATAGAGCGCGGTCGTCTTGCCGGAGCCGGTCGGTCCGGAAAAGATCACAAGCCCGCTTCTTCTGCTTAACGCATGGCGCATCCAGGCAACCGTCTCCTCATCATCGCAGAGATCCTTCGGCTTCAGGCTTCCGGTTGCGGAAAGGATTCTGAGTACCCCCGACACCCGGTGCCAGGCGCTCACGATCGCAAAGCGCAGCGAGAGCTTATGGCCGTCCACGGTTTCTTCAAAGCTGCCGGTCTGGGGCGAAAAGACCGTCGAGACATCCAGGTTGGAGCGGTACATCAGATAGCGGAAGAGACGCTCGTCCTCACTGTCTGATCTGAGCTGCCGGATTTTTCCATCGACCCTCATTTCAATAAAAAGCTTTCCCTCCTGATCAAGAGAAAAATGGACGTCGCTGACCTTATAGGCAAGCGCAATCCTCAAAATTTCAAGCAGTCGTTCATTCATGCTGTCCTCCTGCCTTTCTTATTTCCCTCTTTTTGCGGGATTCCCACATAAAAAATCCGCAGAATTTCAATTTTCCGCGGATTCTAACCCTTATATGAATTTTACGAGATCTTCTGTTTTCAGTTTCGGCACATGATAATCATCATGCTCATCCAGATAGTAGCGCAGATCACTTCCGGCTTCAGCCTCCTCAATGGTGCTTGTATGGGCCGGTATGCCCATCGCGATGACAAGGCCGGGCTTCATGCTTTCTTCAATATTGAGAAGCTGCCTGACTTTCTCTGCGTCATAGTTCAGCATCATGCAGGAGCCGATTCCCTTTTCATAAGCGCTGAGCACGATTCTGTCGGCGGCGATGCCCATGTCGATATCGCTGATCCGGCCGCCGTTTTCCGGCTCCAGGATGACGATATAGGCCATAGCCTGTTCACCTTGTTTCGGCTGTCCCTTTTCGGGCGGCAGATAGGCCGCAAAGCGCACCAGCGAAGCCATCGCGTCTCTTTTGTCCTTTGCAAGCACAGCGACATAGCGTAAGCGCTGCAGGTTGGAAGCGCAGGAAGCGGTTCTTGCGTCTTCGATGATGGAACGGACGGTTTCTTCGGTGATCTCTGTCTGTTCATAGCGCCGGTAGGTGCGGCATTTTACAAACAGCTTCTGAAGAGAGTTCTCATTCATAGGTTCTGTTCCAGTAGAGAGACCAGCCGCCGGCTGCTTCAATGACAATATAATAGTAGCCTTCCTCAAGTTTCATGGAACCTTCGATGTCGCCGGCCTTTGTCATCTTGACAGGTTCGCCCTTGACGTTCTGTTTGAGGTCCATGATCTGGATCAGGAACTTGGAGTCGCCTTCGTACTTGCCGGTGAACTCGATGGTTCCCTTCTTTGTGTAAAGGCGCCAGATCTGGATGCCGCTTTCTTCATAGACCTTGGTGTCGTTGCGGGCGTCCTCATCGGACTCATCCACTTCGTCATCGATGTCGAAGTTGTGTTTCTTGCCTTCTTTTTCTTCCTTGTCTTCCTTTTCTGAATCCCCGCCGTCCTTCTTGTCTTCCGGTTCTTCGGTTTCCGCCGGTTCTGTTTCCGCCGGATCGGGTTTTCCTTTGAACTCGGTTCTGGAAGCGCTCCAGGAAGTCTTCTGGCTGGGATTGACGGTGACATCGTAAAGGGTTCCTTCCGACGTCTTGGTCAGACCGTTATCGGCATATGTATAGGTGCCGCTGAGGTCTTTGCCGGAAATCCTTACGCTTACGGCTTTGCAGGCATTGACGCCGCAGTATTCATCCAGGGCGGCCTGCCAGACTTTCATGGCGTCGCTCTGGGTAAAGTCGGTTTCCGAAATGGAGACGCTCTCGCGGGGATCGGGTGTGATTTCAGGATCGGTTTTCTCCCTGCGGCCGCAGCCGGCAAGCAGGAGTACCGAGAGAAGACTGATCAGCAGTTTTTTCATAAGTTAGTACCTCTCCTCCTTATTCTAAAAGAGATGGCATGGCGATTCAACCAAGCGCGACAAGATAAGGATTAACTTTCAGCTCACGGCCGATGGTGCTGGCAGGACCGTGTCCGGGCAGAACCCTCAGGTCATGGGGCAGGTCTTTGAAAAGCTTCAGTGTTTCAATCATCTCTTCTTCACTGCCGCTGTAAAGATCTGTTCTTCCGATGTCCCCGGCAAAAAGCGTGTCACCGGTAAAAAGCAGGGAGCGGAAGCGGACACAGACAGAGCCTGCCGTATGGCCCGGGGTTGAAATGACGGTTAACGGGAATGTGCCCACGGTCATTTCTCCCCGAAGATCTTTGATTGGGCTGTAGACCGGGGCGTCATAGCCGTAGCGCAGCGGGTTTTTCGGATCCACCAGAACAAAATCGTCCAGTGACATATAAACATCGCAGCCGAACATCTCCGCCAGATCGTCTGCCGCCTGGGTGTGGTCCTCATGGCCATGGGTCAGAATCACGCCGTCGACGGTTTCTTTCTCTGAAACGCACGCGGCGATCTGTATGGCGTATCTTCCCGGATCAATGAACAGAACATGATCATGATCGTGAAGGACGTAGCTGTTTTCCTGATAAAGCCCGATGGGCAGAACATCGACTTTCATAACTGAAACAAAAAAATAACCCTGAGGTTATTTCTTCTCCTTATGCGCAGTCACCTTGTTGCAGCGCGGGCAGTACTTCTTGATTTCCATCTTTTCCGGATGCTTACGCTTATTCCTTGTGCCGATGTAGTTTTCCTCGCCACATTCTGTGCACTTGAATGTGATATTGTCTCTGGGCATTTTATACACCTCCTGATCTGTACGGGTAAGAGTATAGCATAAACATTTTTATTTTCCAAGCATTTCGTTACCTTCTAAAAATCACTGTAAAATGTCATAATAATACAGGGTGATTCTATGTATACAAGAAAAGAAACAAGACCGATTTATGTCGGCGGCGTGCAGATCGGCGGTCAGGAAAAATGCATCCTGCAGTCGATGACCAACGTGCCGGCCAAAAATATCGAAGCAGCCGTGAAACAGATCAATGAACTGGCGGAAAACGGATGCGAAATCGTCAGAACGGCCGTTCTTGACGAAGAGGACGCAAGAGCGATTGCCGAAATCAAAAAGAGAACGGACGTTCCCCTTGTCGCGGACATCCATTTCAACCACCGTCTTGCCTTAATCTCACTGGAAGGCAGCGTTGACGCGATCCGCATCAATCCCGGCAATATCGGCGACCGCGCCCATACCGAGGAAGTCGTCAACATGTGCAAAGAGAAACATGTCCCGATCCGCATCGGCATCAATTCCGGTTCTCTGGAAAGACAGTTCCTGGAACAGTACGGCGGCCCGTGCGCCGAAGCGATGATCGCTTCCGCAAAGCGCCATGTGGAGATTCTGGAGGAACTGGATTTCCATGACATCTGCCTTTCCTTCAAATCCAGCAATGTCAGACTGACCATCGACGCCTATAAAGCGGCGGCGGAAACATTTATCTATCCCCTGCACCTTGGCGTGACGGAAGCCGGCGGCTTTGCCGAATCAGCCGTCAAATCAAGCGCGGCGCTCGGTGTTCTTCTCAACGAAGGCATCGGCGATACCATCCGTGTTTCGGTCAGCGGCGATCCCAACGATGAACTGCCGATCGCAAAACAGCTGTTAAGATGCTTTGATCTGATCGACGGCGTGCCGGATCTGGTCGCCTGTCCGACCTGCGGCAGAATCCAGTATGACATGTTACCTTTAGTCAAGGAGATGGAGGATTACCTCCGGCATGTCCATGCCAATATCACCGTCGCGGTCATGGGCTGCCCGGTCAACGGCATGCAGGAAGCTTCCAGAGCCGACGTCGGCGTGGCCGGCGGCTATGAAATCGGCATGCTGTTCAGAAAAGGACAGCTGATCCGTCAGGTTCCCCAGAGTGAGCTGGCGGAGGCGCTCAAGGCGGAAATCGAAAAGATCGTCGAAGAACAAAACGCATAAACCAAATGAAAAACCGGAGATCAGTTTCTCCGGATTTTTTAAAGGCTTTCCAGGATGGAGGGATCATAGACGCCGCTTTTCAGCATCGCGATCTCCTCTTTGTAGGGAGGCTTTTTATTGATGTAGGGCGTCTCCAGGATCTTGGGGATACTCTGCACCCTTTCATTCATCGCGATGGCGTAAAGGGTTTCAAAACCGATCGTGCCCTGCCCTAAATTGGCGTGGCGGTCTTTCCTGGCCCCTCTTTCATTTTTGGAATCGTTGAGATGGATGACATGCAGGCGGTCAAGGCCGATCACCTGATCAAACTCATCCAGAACGCCGTTGAAGTCATTCACGTCATAGCCGGCGTCGGAGATATGGCAGGTGTCAAGACAGACGCCATAGTTTTCCGGATGGTTCATACCGGCGATAATTTCCGCGAGATGCTCAAAGCGGAAGCCGACTTCCGATCCCTTGCCCGCCATTGTCTCAAGACAGATCACGACGTCATCGTATTCCTCAATGGTATTGAGGGTAGCGATGATCGTCCCGATGCCTGTCTGCAGGTCCGTTGTTGTGAAGGAACCCGGATGCAATACCAGATACTTCGCGCCGATGGCAGAGGTCCGTTCGATTTCTTTCGCTAAGAATTCCCTTGCCAGTTCAGCAACTTCGGGTTTGACGGAATTGGCGGGATTGATAATATAGGGAGCGTGGATAATCAGGTGCTCCGGATTGATTCCGCTCTGCTTCATCAGCTCCTGCGCTTCATTGATCTTCATCTGCTCAATCGGCGTGCGCCTTGTATTCTGCGGGGCGCCTGTATACAGCATTAACGCGTTGGCTTCATAAGAAAGAGCTTCTCTGACACTGCCGAGGACATAGTCGGGGGCTTTCATCTGCACATGGCTGCCGATGATCATAAGCCGTTTTCCCTGTCCTTCTTCGCTCTTTCCTTGTACATTGCCTTCTTTTCCTCACGGATCTTTGAGCGGATCATCTCACGCTTCTTCTGTCTGTGGACACGCTGGATCTGTTCGGCTCTCTTCTTTTTGTAGCCGGGTTTGACCTTTGTGTTCTTCTTTGTATAGATTTTCGAGATCTGCTTTTCAAGCTCATCATCCTTCTTCTGGAAGCGCTGGCCATAGGGACGTAAATCCTGCCACTCATTGCCTTTGAAGCGCTTATGCTCAAAGCGGATGCCCCTCTTCATAAGAGAGCGGATGGAAGCGTCGTCCTTTTCTTCATAAAGGGCGTAGCAGGTGCCGCTGGCGCCGGCTCTGCCGGTTCTGCCGGCACGGTGGACATAGTATTCCAGGTCTTCCGGGAAACCGCAGGAAATGACATGGGAGACTTCGCCGATATCGATGCCTCTTGCGGCAAGGTCAGTCGCCACGACATAGGTGTGTTCGGCGGCGGAGATGGATTTCATCGCCTGCTTTCTCTGCCGGCTGGTCAGATCGCCATGGATCTCCTGAACGTCAACGCCGTTAGCGCGCAGTTCTTCGGCAATCGAAGAAGCCTCGTTTCTGGTGTTGGCAAAGATCAGGCAGACATAGGGATTGAAGCCTTTGAGGATGGAAAGAATCGTTCTGGCGTAGCCATGGTGGTAGCACGGCACCAGGACATGGGTGATGTCCGGATTGAAGCGTACTTTTTCGCCGATCTGGTAAGTAACCGGAGCGCGCATGTATTTCTTTAAGAATGGCTTGAGTTGCTCGGGCATCGACGCTGAAAACGCCAGCATCTGCAGATCTTCCGGCAGTCTTCCGGCAAAGGCGTCAATGTCATCGAGGAATCCGTATTCCAGCGTCATGTCGGCTTCATCGACAACCAGTGTTTTCGCCTGCTCGATTCTGAGCGAACCGCTCTCCAGAAAGAGATCCTTGATCCGGCCAGGGGTGCCGATGACGATATGGGGCTGTCCGCTTTCCAATTTGGCGATGTCTTTTTCCCTGTCGCGGCCGCCGGTATAGATGCCGATTCTGAGCCCTTCCAGGCAGTCGGACATAGGTTTTGCCATCTCATAGATTTGCCAGGCAAGTTCTCTTGTCGGGGCTGTGATGACAGCCTGGACGGCGTTTAAGCTGACATCGGTTTTCTGCATCAGAGGAATCAGGTAGGCATGGGTTTTGCCGGAGCCTGTGGCGGAAAGGCCGATGACGTCCTTTCCTCTTAAAACAGCCGGAATCACTTCCTCCTGGATCGGGGTGGGTTCTTTGAAATGGCTGTTTTCAATATAATTGCGGACTTCGGGTTTGAGATTGAAGTCTTCAAATTTCTTCATACGCGGACCTCCTTTTCTTCAATTTAGCACATGGATTTTAACATATCCTTTCAAAAAAGGAATCCTTACGATTCCTTTGTGCCGTAGCGTTCGACAATTCTGTCGGCGACGATATTCGCGTTGCCGCAGCCCAGGGTGATGAAGATATCGCCTTCCTCACCATGTTCGATGACAAACTTCTCAACATCATCGAAGGTCGGGGTGTAGTAGACTTCGCTTCCCCTTTCCTTCAGTTTCTCCACCAGCTGTGTTGCATGGCAGCCAAGATCATCTGTTTCCCTGGCCGGGAAGATGTCCAGAACCAACACCGCGTCCGCCTGGGAAAGCACATCCGCGAAATCATCCATGAGCAGCTTTGTGCGGCTGTAGGTATGAGGCTGCTGGATGGCCCAGAGCTTGTGATGAGGATACTTCACCAGTGTCTTTAAGACAGCGTCGACCTCCTGGGGATGATGGGCGTAATCGTCCATGACGGTAAAGCCGTTGACATGCCCGCGGATATCGAAGCGTCTCTGTGTGCCATGGTATCTCAGCAGCGCACCTTTGATGACATCCATTTCAATATCATAGGCTCTTGCGGCGGCGATCGCAGCCAGGGCGTTCATGACATTGTGCTCACCCGGCACGCCAAGCTGGACTCTGCCGATGTTAACGCCTTTTTCAATGACGTCAAAGGCAGGTCTGACAAATTCATCATAGACGATGTTTTCCGCTCTGTAATCGGCATTGGCGGCTTTGCCGAAAGTCAGCACATTGACATTGAGTCCTTCATAGAAGTATTCATAATTGTCAATGTCAGCCCCGATGATGAGATTGCCGCCGTCGGGAAGCAGTTCAACGAACTTCCGGAAGGAATGGCGGATATCGTCAAGATCTTTGAAGAAGTCGAGATGGTCAGCTTCGACATTGAGAATGATCGCGCATGTGGGATGGAAGGAAAGGAATGAGTTTGTGTATTCACAGGCTTCCGCCACAAAGTAATCCTGTTTCTTTGACAGGCGCATGTTGCCGCCGATGTCATCGAGCATCCCGCCGATTTCGATGGCCGGATCAAGACCGGCGTCAAGGAAGATATCGGTGACCATCGATGTGGTCGTCGTCTTGCCATGCGTGCCGGAAATGTTGATGGCGTGCTGATAGAAAGCCATCAGCTGGCCAAGCAGCTCGGCTCTTGTGAGCATCGGGATTCCCTTTTCCACAGCGGCATCATACTCAGGATTGCCCGGGTGGATCGCGGCCGAGAAAATCACGACGTCAGTGCCTTCCTGAATGTTTTCGGCTTTCTGAGGATAGAAGATCTCAATACCGAGGGATTCAAGATGCTTTGTATATTTGGAATGGGCGGAATCAGAGCCGCTGACCCTGAATCCGACATCGAACAGGTATTCCGCAAGCCCGCTCATGGATGTGCCGCCGATGCCGATGAAATGGGCGTGCACGGGCTTTTTAAGATCAATCTGGTACATGAACTGTCACCTCCGTAAATCAGAATAATATTACCATCCATTGCGCAATTTAGAAAGAATCGCGATAATAATGAAAACCGTAAGGAGCTTCAATCATGGAAATTATCAATGTTGTGCCCCATGGCTACTGCCAGGGCGTGATCAGGGCGATTCAGACAGCCGTCTCAACCGCGAAGGAAAACCCGGGAAAGAAAATCACAATGCTGGGCATGATTGTCCATAACAGCTATGTCGTGGAGCAGTGCCGCGCATTGGGCATCGGCTTTGTCGAAAATCCGAAAAAAACAAGAGCGGAACTTCTGGATGAGATTGATGAAGGCATTGTCATCTTCACCGCCCATGGCATTTCCGATGAAGTCAGAAAGAAAGCGGAAGCCAAAGGCCTTGAGATTGTCGACGCCTCATGCAAGGATGTCATCCGCACCCATTCGCTTGTGCGTGAACATGTGAAAAAAGGAGATGTTCTCTATATCGGCAAAAAGAACCATCCCGAATCCGAAGGCACCGTTTCCCTGAGTGAGAGGATTCACTTAATCACGGAAGAAAAAGATCTCGATGAACTGGACGGTCTGGAAAATGTGCTGATCACCTGCCAGACCACCCTTTCCCTCAATGACACAAAGAAGATCATCGATGCCTGCATCAGGAAATATCCGGACGCTGAGGTGTCACCGGAAATCTGCTCCGCCACCCGCATGCGCCAGGAGGCGGTCATGAAATTAAAAGACACCGACTGTCTGATTGTTGTCGGCGACCCGCGGTCCAACAATTCCAACCAGCTGCAGAGAATCGCCTATGACGCCGGGATCAGAGAAGCTTACCTCATCGGCAGCGTTCTGGAACTGACCGAAGACATGATCCGAAATAAAAACCGCATTGCGGTCACAAGCGGTTCTTCAACTCCCAATTCCTTAACATCCCAGGTCACCGATTTCCTGAAACAGTACGCGGAATCAGGTCAGTTCATTTTACCAAAAGAAGCCGAAGTCAGACTGCTCTGAGATCTTCGACCTCCTCATCAGTTAACGGTCTGTATTCACCCGGTCTGAGCGTTTCATCCAGAACCAGGTTCTTCATGCGCAGCCTCTTCAGATAAGTCACCTTTGAGCCCAGCGCCAGCATCATCCGTTTTATCTCATGATACTTTCCTTCCGTAATCACAAGCGTGAAGGAATTGTCTGAGATCTTTTTATATTTTGCCGGTTTGTAGGTTTCCTCTTTCCATGTGATGCCGGATTCAATCTTCTCAATATTCTCTTCCGTTAACGGAATGTCGATTTCGACATAATATTCTTTTTCGACATGTTTCTTCGGCGCCAGAAGCTCATGGCCAAGCTGCCCGTCATTGGTGATTAACAGCAGCCCTTCCGTATCCTTGTCGAGTCTTCCGACCGGGAAAAGATTTCTATACGGTTCACCAATCAGGTCAATGACATTGGGATCCCAGCCGCTGGAAGCGGAGATATAGCCGGCCGGTTTGTTTAACATGAAATAGACGAATTCGCTGTAGTACACCTCTTCATCATCAAAGGTGACAATGTCATGTTCCTCATCAACCTTCATGTCCGCCTTCTTCGCGGTTTCCCCGTTGACCTTGATATGTCCGTCCCGGATCAGTTTTTTGACTTCGCTGCGGGTGCCCACACCAGCAGTCGCAAGATATTTATCAAGTCTGTTCATGAAACTTAACCTTTTTTCTTTTTTGATTTCTTCTTCGGCTGGATCAGCCTGATGCCGGAAAGCGAAAGAATGAACATCCCGGCAAGAAAGGCAATGAATATCACGCCCGCCAGGATCAGAATACTGATGAGGCGGCTGTCACTGAGAGTGAAAAGGCCGAAGTATTCTGCGATCGCGTAAACGCCGTTCATCGCCATCGAGGCAAGGATGATCCGCAGGCATTTGACAGCGTAATTGATAAAGGAGATATCCCTTTTGTTCGAGATCTTCGACATGCATAAAAAGCACAGGATACAAAGCGCCAGCGGCGTCCCAAGCGCGAATCCGGCCAAACCAAGCCGGTATGGCAGAAACCACATGATGGCTGCTTCAGCGAATAAGGCGATGAATGCGTAAGTCACGCATGCGCTGCCATAGCCAAGGGTCATCGACAGTTCGATTAACAGCAGGCTGAATGCCCAGAGAAACCCTTCCGCCGCCCCGTAGATCATCAGTTCCGGAGCAGATGCGGTCAGATCTGTTCCGTAGAAAAGCGGCAGGATCACGGACGCAAGACAGCCAAGAGAAAAGGAAACAGGAAGCGCGGAAGCGGTAACCCTGATCAGCATCTGATCAATGCGTCCCTGCAGTTTATCCTTCATTTTCACTCTTGCCTCGGCAATCCTTGAAATATGAATGGCGCTGCTGTACTGCTCAGCCCAAATAACAGACATCGCAAACACAGGGATCAGAAGTCCTGTGCACGCCAGAATGGATCTTGTTTCGACGGCGCTGAAGCCAAGCCTGATGGAAACAGGCGAACACATAAAGCACGGCAGCAGGATCATCAGACCGGCAAGAAATGAAATCATTGTGGAAGGCGCCGCGAACGCGGTCATCTCCTCAAAGGATTTCTGTTTTGTCTTGCCCAGCATCATCTGCGTTTTCGCCAGCCTGCGGATCTTTGTGATCTTCATCCGGTCATAGAGGTACAGATAGCCGGCGCCGCACGCCTGGCCAAGGATCATGCCTGCCCCAAGCCCATAGACGCTCAGCGTCCGGTTGAGATGGAAGCCATAGACCATGACCATCATGATCAGAGCGGCGGAAATATAAGAAACAATCACACTGATCTGCTGTGCCTTTTCTTCAACGCTGTTTTCCTCCATTCCCTGCCAGAAACCTCTGAGCCAGGTGAAAAAGCCGTTGAGCACGCCATAGATCCCGCCCATCACAAGCGTGAGCCGGATCGTCAGAAGATCCGCTTCCGCTGAGGAGCCATAGAGCACAAGCGAAGAAAGCGGTCCGGAAAGCGCGGCGAATAAAAGTGCGAAAAGGATCACGGCGCCCATCGTCAGGATAAAGGCTGCCCTGCGGATAAACACAACAGTTTTCCAGTCTCTGCGTTTTGATGCCCTGCCGACAAAAGCGGCTTCCGCAAACGGAAAGGAAGCGGCACTGAACAGTGAGAAAAACACAATGACCCTGAGCAGAACCGAAGCTGCCAGGCTTCCGTCAGTTCCGGCGAAAGCATAATAAAAACCGGCAAGAACCGCGTTAAGAATCAGTGCATATCCGGTGGTGAGGCGGCTGTCAAGAAAGCCGGCAAGCGCCGGCGTCTTTGTCCGCGTCATTCCCCGCTCTCCGCGGCCGGCTCAGCTGATGGCACAATGCCGTCCATGTTCAAAGTAAACCGCAGGAATTCACGGGTTGTGTTTTTGCGTGATTTGTCTTTCCATTCAACCAAGAATGAAAGCTCAATGGTATCGTCGATGCATTCGCCGCTGACGATCAGTCCCTTGACAAAGCCTGCCTTGGAATTGATCTGGTTGGGAATCATCGAACTGGACGCGTCAAAAATACCGGAGGAAGGCATCATCTTGACCGCTTCCTGATAGGGCCTTTCATCCTCGACCGTCATGATCACGATGTCGTACATCGAGATTTTCGGCTCGTCAAAAATGACATAGTATCTGTAAGTGCCGTCATCCCACTGCGTCATTTCAGCGCTGACCGTATAGTTTTCGCTCGCCGCCGTAAACCGGGTGTTCTCCTCGATTGCGCGGTAGTATGTTTCATATCTGGATACTTCGCCATCGCCTGAAGGCTTCGCGCATCCTGCAAGCAGATTCAGGGCAAGGGCGGCAGCCAGATATCTCTTTGTCTTCTTTAATCCCATGGGATGATTATAACAGAAGAAAGGCGGCAGTTCGCCGCCTTTGCCATAATTTTCAGTTTTTTAAAGCAGACTGAAGAAAACACGCCGGCTGTTCACAGACCGGCGTGTCTGAATCACTCAATGTGTTTTTTTCAGAATGTGACGATGAAGTAGTTCTTCTTGCCCTTTTTGAGGATGGAGAACTCATTGTCCAGAGCGTCCGCCTTGTTCAGCACTGTGCCAAGGTCAGTCTTCTTTTCGCCGTTGACGGAAACGGAACCCTGCTGGATGAGCTTGCGTGCGTCGCCTTTGGACTTGGCAATGCCTGCTTCAACAAGCGCGTCGATGAGCAGAACGCCGTCTTCAACCGCTGTCTTCTTCGCATCGGCAAGACCTTCTCTGATTTCATCCGTCGGCAGGTCCATGATGTTGCCGCGGAAGAATGTTTCGGTGATGCGCAGAGCTTTTTCCAGACCTTCTTTGCCATGGACGAGTTCAGTCAGCTCAGCCGCCAGAGCCTTCTGGCCCGCTCTTTCCTCAGGATGCTCAGCAGTCATCTTCTCAAGTTCCATGATTTCTTCCGGGGTCTTAAGAGAGAGTCTCTTGAGGTAGTCGACGATGTCGCTGTCCGGTGTGTTGACCCAGAACTGGTAGAATTCATAAGCATTAGTTCTGGCCGGATCAAGCCAGATGTTTTTGCCTTCGGACTTGCCGAACTTGGAGCCGTCGCTCTTTGTGATCAGCGGTGAAGTGATGCCGAAGATCTTGGCGCCTTCGCCGATGACCTTGCGGATCAGTTCAGTGCCGGTTGTGAGGTTGCCCCACTGGTCGCTGCCGCCGATCTGGATCTGGCAGTTGTGACGCTTGTAAAGCTGCAGCCAGTCGATGGCCTGCAGGATCGTGTAGCTGAATTCTGTGTAGGAGATACCGGAATCCAGTCTCTTTTTGATTGTGTCCTTCTGCAGCATGTAGCTGACGTTGAACAGTTTGCCGTAGTCACGCAGGTAATCAAGCAGAGTCATCTCACCGAGCCAGTTGTTGTTGTTTTCCATGATGGCGGCGTTGGCGCCTTCAAAGGAAAGGAAATGGGCAAGCTGGTCACGGATGCAGTCGGCATTGTGCAGAACTTCCTCGTGGGTTAAAAGCTTTCTTTCGGTTGTCGGTCTCGGGTCGCCGATCATGCCGGTAAAGCCGCCGCACAGGGCAATCGGCTGGTGGCCTGCGAGCTGGTATCTGCGCAGCAGGATGATCTGCTGCAGATGACCGACATGCAGGGAATCGGCTGTCGGGTCAAAACCGCAGTAAATGGTTGTCTGGGTCTTGAGCTGTTCTTTGAGGCCTTCGGGATCTGTGCAGTCCTTGACAAGACCTCTCCATTCGAGTTCTTCAATAAAATTCATCTTTCTCCTCCTGTGTCGGACGTCATATAAAAAGGCGTCCTCATTTTTCTAAGGACGCCTGAAGCGCGGTACCACCTTAGTTCACTTTCGTGCACTCATCAATGCCTTTAACGCAGGCGCACACGTCCTGTCTTTTGAGGCAGGAAGCTCACAGGTGTATTCGCAGAGTCTCCGTCATTCCCTTTCACCGTACCGGGAACTCTCTTGATCGGGAAGATCATCCGCTACTTGTCCTGATCATCGCTCATTGATTTTAACGCGTCTTGCTCAAAAGTGTCAATTCTTTGTTGTCTGGCGCGGCGTGAACAGATAGCTCAGTTCAATTGCCTTGTCGCTCTCCGCTTCCGAGCCCAGCATCTTGGTCATGACTCTCATCGAGACAGCGCCAAGATCATAGGAAGGAATCGAGAAACTGGAGATCTGCGGACGCATCATCATGTTGTACTTGGTGTCGATCACGCAGGCAACTTCCATGTCTTTCGGCACTTCGATGCCATTCTCTCTGGCAGCGTTGACGATCGCCATCGCCTGGGAGTCGCGGTTGCCGATCATCAGGTCATACTTGTGATCGCGCAGCCATGACTGCAGGAAGAGATAGCTGGTTCTTGATTCGGCGGGAATCTCGAGGAATCCGTCGAAGGTCTTGCCTTTGGCCTCGAACGCTTTCTTTGCGCCGGCGACCATCTGGTGGCAGGCATACTGGTTCTTGCGGTCTTCGATGATCGCGATCTGATCCTTGCCCTCTTCCAGATACTTTGTGGCCAGTTCATAGACGGCCTTTTCAATGTCAACGTAAACGCTGCAGATCTTTTCGCCATGCATACGGCCGCCGATCAGGACGATCGGGATGTTATAGCGGGAAAGAGTTTCCATTTCCGGAACCTCAAGCTTGTCATAGTAAAGAATGACGCCGTCCACGTTGGATTTGATATTGTCTTCAATGACACTGCTGAGATCCGTGATCCCTGCTGTGATCGTATGAAGGATAATGTTGTAGTTGTAGATTTTAGCCACGTCAATCAGACCGTTAATGATCTGACCGGTGTAGGTAAAGCTTGCCTCGGGAACAACCAGTCCGATGGTTGTGCTCTTCTGCAGAGCAAGTCCCTGGGCGATGGCATTCGGTTTGTAGCCCAGCTTGTCAACGGCCGCCTGGACCTTTTCTCTTGTCGGTCCTTTTACGACGTTGGATCCGTTGATGACACGGGATACAGTCGCAAGAGATACACCGGCTTCTTTGGCGACATCATAAATTGTTACTCGTTTCATGCGCGCAGTTCCCCGGTTTCCTTATTCTTCGCTGTCTGTAAGATCCTGTACTGTTTCTTCTTCAGCCTGTTCCGCGACGATTTCTTCCGCGTCTTCTTCTTCTTCTTCTTCTGCTTCTTCCTTTTTGTTGAAGAGTGAGAGAATGCCGTTCTTCGCCGCCTCAAAAGCGCCTGCGGCCGCTGTCTTTGCCTTGGCAAGAGCGTCCTGGACTTCCGGCTTGTTCATTGTCTCGTCAATCTTCTTGGCGGCTGCCTTTGAGCCTTCAGCGACCGCGTCGGAAACCTTCTTGAATGTGCCTGTTGCCTGTTCGGCGAGCTTTTTGACTTCCTCATTGTCGGTCAGTTTTGCGGCCTGCACACGGGCGGACTCAAGAGCCTTGCCGACATTGTCCCTGACAGCGCTCACGCCGTTCTGGATGGTCGGGTTGGAAAGTGCCTTGTCAGCGGCAGCCTTGGCTGTTTCAAGCGCGGCGCCAGCTGTCTTGAGGGCATTGTCCTTAAGTTCATCGAACTTGCCGGGTTTTTCATTGGACACAAAGTCAGGAATGACAAAGCTGTCTTCTTCCGCTTCATCTGCCGCTTCAGCGATTTCCTCAGCTTTTTCCTCAACTGCTTCTTTGACGTCTTCGACAGCCTCTTCAGCCTCGTCTGCCTTCTCTTCAGATGCTTCTTTGATATCTTCAGCCTTTTCTTCAATGGCGTCTTCGAGGTTTTCTTTCATTTCTTTTGCGGAAGAGATGTTCTCATCAACCTTTTCGGCTGCGTCTTCTTTGAAATCCTTGACTGCTTCGGCAGTGGACGCGACGGCTTCCTTCACTTCCTCAGCCGCATTTTCGCTGAGCTCCTGAATCTTTTTCTTCAGGTTCTCGACTGTCTTTTCGATGGATTCGATCGGCTCGTTTGAATTATTGAAATCGATGCCGCTGTCTTCGGTTGTTTCAACTTTCTTTTCTTCGCTCATGGTTTACTCCTTTTCCGCCTCGGCTTCCTGTTCTGCAGGGAGCTTTTCAGCCACGAATTCTTTGAGGTTGTCGATATTCTCGCTGGCGAAATCCACCGCTTTTCCGAATGTCTCGGCTGTCTTGTCATGAACTCTGTCGAGGGTGTGACTGTACTTGACAGCTGTATTCAGAGGCGCCTGAACCTTTTCAATGCTCTTGTCCACAAGTCTGAGTGTGGGGTCAAGGCCCTTGACTGTTGCGGTAATGCTTTCTACGAGATCGACGATTTTCTTCAGCAGGATGCATAAGAAGACGAGAGCCACGGCTCCGAGAATCGGCAGCAGCTGCTGAGATACATTTTGTAATGCGAGTAATAAATCGTCCATAATCAGGTCTCCTTCTTAAATTTGATTATAGTATCCTTTGAAAACTTTTTCAATAACAATGAGAGCGCTTAACATGCAGTATTTCAAGGGCTTTTTTCACCCATGACAGATGTCATTCAATACATGTGTACAGCCTGTCAGAACTCATTCACTGATCCTTCCCAAGCCAGAAATAAAACAGCTGCTTCTCTATAACAGAGCGGCAGCCGCAGTTTAAAACTGTTCATTGATGAAGAATGACTCATTCACAGTCAGTGACGTATTTCTGATAAGACGGATCTATCTGCACCAGTTCCTCAAGACTGTCGATTTCAATGATATCGTCAGCCTTCATTTCAAAGATTCCAAGCCTAAAGTCATCGAAATACCTGAACATGGCCACATCATCCCAATAGATCTGCCTGTTTCCGTTTTCAAATTCATATTCCAGAAACCCGCGCAGCTTTGCGCCGTCTTCCCCGTTCCAGCGGGAGACGGAATACAGCTGCCAGCCATGAGAGCCACCGGTTCTTGAACAGGAAGTGACAATGCCGTCCTTCACTTCCATCAGCCACTCATCCGTCTTCCCTTCGCGCCATACGGCGTTGTATCCGGAAAGCGTGAAATGAGGATCCAGAATGGATGGATTGTAGATGATCTGATCGCCATCCAGAATCATACAGTCCTCCAGGTGTTCTCTTGCGGCGTAAAGGGAGGAGATGTTATTGCATGTATCGTAATAAGGATTCTCGATGATTGTGATTCCCTCTTTGTCCTGAGCCCAGTCATAAAACTGTTCTTTCAGATAACCGACAACAACATAGATTTCAAAGATGCTGTTTTGATGAAGCGCTTCAATGACGGTGTCGATCATTCTGGTCCCGTTGACTCTGACCAATGGCTTGGGCGTGGAGAGAGTCAGAGGACGCATCCGGTTTCCAATGCCGGCCGCCATGATAATCGCCCTTTTTACTGTATGGATCGTTTCTGCCATCATTTCAACTCCTTTAAAGAGGCAACCATCTCATTTGCGTAACGGTAGTAGTCTTTCGCATAGCGGTACTGGCGCAGGCTGTATTCACCGAACTCAACGCCAAGGTTTCTTTTATATTCGCACCAGTTGGACCATAACAGCCCGCAGACAGCGATATAGCAGTAGATTCTGGCACGGACTGTGATATCGCATGATCCTTCAAAGTACAGATCGATCAGGTGATCGCATTCCTGTTTTGAATAGAGACTGTAAATGCAGAACATCGCCAGATCGACATGCGGATCCTGCATGCCGGCATATTCCCAGTCGGTTAACTGCAGTGCCTCTTCTTCACTGCCGTCATCATAGAAAAGGAAATTGTCGGCGACCGCGTCGATATGGGTCAGGCACCGGTCTTTGTCCATAGAGTCAATATAAGCCTTCAGTGAAAGGACATTGGTTTTGGTTTTTGCATAGTCGCGGTAAACACTCGGCGTCCCCTGCCAGAGACTTTCATAGAAATCAATCTCTCTGAACAGATCAAAGGTATGATCCACTTCAAGACGCATTGCATGGAATTCCCTGAGTTTTGCCATACACCGTTTCAGATCCTCTTCATTGTGCGGATCGCATGTTCTTGCGTTTTTCAGGAAACGGGTGATCTTGTACCCGTTGTCTGGATTGAAGTATTCCGGATCATCGCATAAGCCGTGTCCGCTGATGGCCTGATAGACTTCATACTCCTGTCTGCGGTTAATCAGCTGATCAGTCCCTTCGCCGGGAATGCGCATGATGTACTGGTTTTCTCTGCAGGTGAACAGGAATGATCTGTTGGTCATTCCTTTTTTCAGGACTCTGATGTCTGTAATCTCTTCTTCATCGCAATTGAAGACATCCGCGATCGTGCTGATCGCATCTGACTTCAGCTGATGGGATCCGGAATCAAGTTCCCTGAGCTGTTCGTAGGTGTTGATCTCCGTGACGTCTTCGTCCTTTACAGCTCTGGCGTATATGGTCATGCGGTTCTTTTCAAAAAGCGTGTCTTCCCAGAAGGAATTCACATGGAGACCATCCGCGTCATACAGCTTCAGCTTTTCACGCACGATGGAAGCTTCCGGTTCTTTCAGGTAAGAGATTCCGATCATCCGGTTTCCGCCTCTGCTTGGTGTGAGTTCCTTTCTGCGGTTCACGCGCACAGTGCTGTCAGCGCTGAAGCGGTCACTGACCATATACCATGAATAAAGCTCATGTTTTGAAAACGGATTGTTCTTGCACCAGAGATCGCAGGGAATGATGTAGGTGTTATGGATTCCTGAAGAAACAAGCGCGAGGCTGTGGAGATTATTGCCGGAGGCGTATTCTGAGTTGATCACAAGATCAACATTGAATTCATCAATGAGATATTCAAAGCTTTCCTTCATGAAACCGGCGACTACCGTGATCTCTTCAATTCCCGCTTCATGAAGCTGCTTAATCAGACGGTCGATGAGTCTTTCCCCTCTGACTTCAAGAAGCGCTTTGGGGGCTGCTGTGTTGATCGGAACCATCCGCATCCCAAATCCTGCCGCAAGAATGACTGCGGTCTTCGGGGATGACGCAAGCAGTTCGTTTTCCGCTTCTGGTGTGAGATGAAAGGCATGATCCAGATACCCTTCATTCTTTAACTGAATGAGCCCCCGGCGGACAGTTTCTCTGCTGTATCCTGTTTCTGAGGCAAGAGCGCGCGTGTCTGAATATGGCTCACTGCTTAATATGCGAAGAATGTCCGCGGTCTGAATATTCATGGAAAATGTCTCCTGTGGACTTTGTTGACTGCTGTCACGTGCACAATTATAGCCCAACACTGAGATGTATGCCCACCATGATCATCAGTGCCCTTTCAGAAATGCGTGAAACGCAGAAAAAAGACTTCAGGTCATTAAAACATTGTCTCGCCCGTGATTCAGGAAACAGCGGAATTCACACGCTTCATTTCAGAAAGAGGCTGACGGCTTTGAGGTATTCTTCCGGTGCTTCGGTATGAATCACAGATGCAGCGCTGATCTGAACACAGCTGCCCCTGGAAAGACGGCTGAGCGCAAAATCCGCGTTCTCTTCAGACATGGCCCCGTGCAGTATTCCGCTGCTGTCGGTAAAGCTGTCCCCCTTCAGCAACAGCACCGGACATTCAATAAGGCAAAGGGCATCCGCATGATTGAAATTCTCATTCCATGTTCCATCATAAAACGCCTGGCCGAAATGGGGATCATACTGATCCATGCCCCGGATCATTTCCCTGAGCACCGGTGAAACAAACGGGATTTCAACAGTTGCGTTATAATGCAGCTTTCTTGAAATCATGATTAATAAGCTGAGAAATGAACGCCGGACGCGTGGGAAAAGATCTGCGTCATTTCTGAGTGCAAAGCGCAGGAAATCCCCTTCGTTATCCTCTTTCACCGCCCTGGCGCAGACTCTGGCTGTGCGGTAAGCGGATGTATTGCGGATGGCCGGATATTCTGAAGAAAATAACGGCGGATCCTCCAGGATCAGTGCTCTGACCGTATGCGGACGTTCAGCTCCAAGCCATAAAGCAATCAGTCCGCCGCAGGAATGGCCGGCGATGAGTACCGGCTGATCAGTCACTTTCTCAATGAAACGGGCAATGTGCAGGCCGATATTATCCGCATTCATTTCAAAGTCATCCGGACATACTGTCTTACCGTGTCCGGGAAGATCCGGTGCGTATACATGATATTTTTCAGAAAGAGGGATCAGCACACTGCGCCAGGAAAACCAGTCAAGCATGTGCCCGTGCAGAAGCACAAGCACCGGCTTATGGGAATCCTGCGATTCGGCGTAATGAAAACGCACCCCGTCCACGATCATGTCTTTTTCTGTATAGCCGGCTTTTTTCAGCCTGCCGTGCATGGAATCGCGGTAGAGGGCCAGATAGAAAACAATCAGCGGCATCAGCCGGATGAATATGCCGAAAAGACTGATCAGTATACGGAACATGGCGCCACCCTTTTCAGTATAGCCGAAGCATGCATGCAATTGATATATGCCGTCCGCAATGTTAAGGTTTTTCACCTTTCTGCGCTCATGTGAAAAGGAGGAGCGTTCAGCCCCTCCCTGCGCACTATGATTCAAAAAAACTGTACCGGAAACCGGTACAGTCATAGATTCCTGATTATTTGACAGGTCTTTCGATCACGATTGTCGCGTCGTCGGCGCTTTCGGGTTCGTCATCCCAGAGGTTCAGGTCCGGGAACAGCGGCGCTGTTTCTTCGCTTGCGGCTGCTGTCTGGGCGAATTCCTCATCTCTTGTCTTCAGAATGTCATCAAGGGAGAATTCCGGGATTTCATCCTCGGCTTTCTTCGCCTGCGGGCTGACCAGGATCGCTTCCTGGGCATTGGACTTTCTGACTGTGTTCTGGATGCTGGACGGCTTGTCTTCCTGGTTCATGCCGTACATCGGGCTTATAATCGGACTGACATTCGGATCAATCTTGGCTCTCTTTGCTTCGGAGATCTTTGTGGTTGTTGTCTTGAGCGCGTTCATGTCCTTTTCATCGACACCGAAAATCGGGCTGATGACAGGCTGGAACTGGTATCCCTTGTTTGCCGGCTTGGATGCCTGGCGGGCAGGCTTCTGGGCAGGCTTTGCCTTCGGTCTGGACTGCTGGACAGCAGGCTTTTCATCGACCTTGATATCAAAGGAAGGCGCGGGTTTTGCCGGCTCCTTGAATACGGACTCTTCTCTTGCGGGTTCACGGCGTTCATTCACAACCGGAATCGGCTGGGTGACGTCGATTCTCTGCATGGCAGGACGGACTTCCACCGTTTCCTCAGCTTTGAGCGCGGGTGCAGGCGCGGGAGCGGGCGCCGGAGCCGGTGCGGGCTGAACGGGCGCTGCGGGTTTGGGTTCCTCAACCTGTACTGTGCTGATTTCCTGGGTATAGGCCGCAGGATCTTCTGCTATTTCTTCTTCCTCTTCTTCAATGTCTTCGTCTTCATCTTCGAAGAGCAGGTCCTGTAGTTTTTTAAGCATATGGTTTTCCCTCCTGGAATACAAAATCTATTTTATGCCATTTGGACGGCATTGTTAATAAGAATAATACCATAAAAAGCGCGGTTCAGACAGTTTTCACGCACAGGAAACCGGTCATTCGCCCTCTTCTTCCTGCGGCGTCCCTTCGGAATCCGGAACATCCTTGTCTTCCGGTACACCGTTGTAATCAACCAGCAGCTCTTCAATGGATCCGTTTTCCGGCGCTTTGTCCTCAAACAGTTCCACCGGGGTGCCGACATAGTCGATTCCTTCCTTTGTCGTAAAGGCGGCGATCACTTCGGTTGTATCGACGCTGACGCTTCTGCTGATCTTCAGCATCTGTCCTGCCGCTGCCGGGGCCAGAGCTTCATCGCACAGGCATTCAAAGGACATCCAGCCGGCGCTGACATGGATCAGACACCGGTCGTCTTCTGTCTTTTCAATGACGATTTCATAAGGCTGCTCTTCACCGCCTGCAGTCGTCATGGTTCCTGCAGCCCTTGCGATCTCCCCGCCGCTGAGCGCATAGTCATGGGAAACTGCCTCTTCAGGATAATAGACGCTGTTGATGATCGAAGCGACGTCGAGATTCATGACAAAACGGCTGCCGCCGGTCTGGAATTCATTGGCGGTCGCGGTGCTTGCCAGTCTGCCGACAGACGGATCCAGATAGTAGGAATAGAATTCCTTGCGGTTGTTGGCGGAGGCAGGTTCAGAAGAAAGCGCCTGCGATACAGCCGCGTCAAGGCGCGACTGCACGTCGCCGCTCATGCGTGCGCAGCCTGTTAAAAGAATTGCACAGCCAAGGATGGCCGGAATTTTATGAAGTGCTTTTTTCACAAAGCTATTCTACCATATCCTTTTTCGCAGTGCCACGGACCGCGGTCAGCTGATAAATCGGCTGGCCGAGTTCCATGAACCTGGATTCATATTCGGTGATGGCGTCCTCGGGATGTTCGTTTCTTCTGTAGTCGACGGAGAACTCAGTGAACGTCCAGCCGTTCTGAACAAAGGTCAGAACCGAATCCTCAAAAAGGCCCGTGTTGTCTGTCTTCATGCGGATTCTTCCGTTTTCCGCCAGGAGGCGGTTATACATCGCCAGGAAGCTTTCGGAGGAAAGGCGGCGCTTGTGGGTGTATTTCTTGGGCCAGGGGTCGGAAAAGTTGAGATGGATGATGTCGATCTCCCCGTCCTCAAACCATTCGCTCATGTTTTCAGCGCGGCTGACGATCATCCTGCGGTTATGCAGGTCGGCGTTTTCCTCTTCCACCGCTTTTCTGGCGGCGACAGCGGCAGCACTGCGGTCTTTTTCAATGCCGCACCAGCCTTCTTCCGGATACATCTTTGCCATGTTGTTGAGATAGTCGCCTTTGCCGGTGCCGATTTCCACATGGAGGATGTCACATCCCAGAAGCTCTTTCCACTTTCCTTTATATTCCTTCGGGTCTTCAAAAATATAGTCGCTGTGGGCTTCCAGCCAGGGATCGGCCCACTTCTTTTTTCTCATTCGCATAAGCTGTCTCCTTGAACAAAAGGAAGGCCTGAAGCCTTCCCTTTGATTCAGTTTTTATTCACTGTCTTTCTTCTTGAAGACACGGCGTTCCACATTGACGCTGCTCTTCTTTTCGAAGGAGCTGTGGGAACCGCTGTTTCTGTTACGGTTTCTGTCGCCCTTTTCAGGTCTCTTCTTTTCGACATAGCCTTCCGGCTTTTCGAGACACTGCTTTGCGGAAACCTTGACCTTGCCTGCTTCATCAATCGCGGTGACCTTGACCTTGATTTTGTCGCCGACATGGAGCACATCGCCGATCTTTTCGACTCTCTCCCATGCCAGTTCAGAGACATGGAGAAGAGCGTCGGTGCCCGGGAACAGGGTGACAAAGGCGAAGCTTTCGCGGACCTCGGAAACGGTCGCGTCATAGATTTCATCAATCTTGGCTTCACGGATGAGATCGAGAATGATCTGCTTTGCCTTGTTGATCATTTCACGGTCGGTATGGTAAATGACGCACTTGCCGTCATCATCGATATCGATCTTGACGTCGTCGCATTCCTCGATGATCTTGTCGATCTGCTCGCCGCCCTTGCCGATGACAATACGGATCTTGTCGGTCGGGATGGTGAGGTGATCCATCTTCGGAGCCCACTTGGAGACTTCGGGTCTGGGTTCGGAAATGGCTGTTTCCATGTTGTCGAGGATTTCCATACGGCCCTTGTGTGCCTGGGCGAGAGCCTCAGTGAGGATCTGCTGGGAGATGCCTGTGACCTTGATATCCATCTGCAGGGCTGTGATACCTTTTCTGGTACCGGCAACCTTGAAGTCCATATCGCCGTAGTGGTCTTCCATACCCTGGATGTCAGTGAGAATGGAATATGTGTCGCCGACTGTGATCAGACCCATCGCAACGCCCGCGACCATCGCCTTGATCGGAACACCGGCTGCCATCAGGGACATTGTGCCCGCACAGATCGAAGCCTGGGAAGAGGAACCGTTGGATTCGGTGACTTCCGCGCTGGTTCTGATCGCGTAAGGGAATTCTTCCTCAGAAGGCATGACCTGCAGCAGAGCTCTTTCGCCCAGTGCGCCATGACCGATTTCTCTTCTGCCCGGGGAGCCCATGCGGCCGACTTCACCGACGGAGAACGGCGGGAAGTTGTACTGGTGCATGAATCTCTTTTCTGTGACTGTTGTCAGATCGTCGATGATCTGCGCATCGGACAGCGGACCCAGTGTTGTGACGGAGATAACCTGTGTCTCGCCTCTTGTGAACATGGCGGAACCATGGGCACGGGGGAGCAGGTCAACCTGTGAGTCAAGAGGACGCAGTTCGTCGAGGCCTCTTCCGTCCGGTCTGATCTTTTCTTCAGAGATCAGTCTTCTGACTTCGCCTGCCTCAACTTCAACGCCGTATTCATGAGCCTGCTTGACAGCCTTTTCTCTAGCCTTTTCGTCTTCCCATTCAAGAGCAGCGACGCCCTCTTCCATTTCGGCAATCAGATTGTCGATGGTTTCGTAGCGTTCGAGCTTGCCCTTGATGGAGACAGCCTCACGGATGCGCTGGGCGCCGTTGGCGTCGATGTAATCCTTGACGATGGGATTGATCTCATAGAGAACAACTTCCATCTTTTCCTTTGCGCATGCGGCGATGACTTCTTCTTCAATCGCGCACAGTTCCTTGATTGCTTCGTGACCGACAGCCAGTGCCTTCAGCATCTGCTCTTCGGAAACTTCCTTGGCGCCTGCTTCAACCATGTTGATGGCGGCCTTTGTGCCGGCTACTGTCAGGTTGATGAGCGCTCTTTCGCTCTGCTCAACTGTCGGGTTGATGACATATTCATCATCGACCAGGCCGACCTGAACGCCGGCGACCGGACCGTTGAACGGGATGTTGGATACGCATAATGCCAGGGAGGAGCCGAAAATCGACATCATCTCACTGGAGCAGTCCGGATCAACGGAGAATACTGTGTTGACCACCTGGACTTCGTTTCTGAAACCTTCCGCAAACAGCGGACGGATCGGTCTGTCGATCAGACGCGCCGTCAGGGTCGCGTGTTCGCTCGGTCTGCCTTCGCGGCGCAGGAATCCGCCGGGGATCTTGCCTGCCGCGTACATCTTTTCCTGATAAAGGACAGTCAGCGGGAAGAAATCAGTGTCCTTCGCCTGGTTGCTGGCTGTAGCTGTGGATAATACCACTGTGTCGTCATAGCGGACAAGTACTGCTCCGCATGCCTGTTTGGCAATTTCGCCGTTTTCCACGGTAATCGTGCGTCCGTGGAAATTCCAGCTTTTCTTGAACTTTTCCATCTTTCGTCTTTTCCTCAGTTCTTTTCGTCTTCTCTTAAAATTTCAACTTACTTATATTAGCACAAACATTATTTAAAGGAAATGAAATCTCTCCAAGGTTTGAGAATCTTCGATGACTATATGAAAAGGCCTCAGGCATGGAAATAAGGCAGTGAACAGAGCTTTTATGCATTGCGTTCAATGATCTGAAGCGAAATAACAGACGATGACATGGATCACGGCAGAGTTCAGACAAAGCAGCGCAAAGAAACACAGCAGGCAGAATATTCCCATATTGATATTTAGAGGTATGAGCAGAACTTCCCGCGCGGATGAAGTGAACGATACCTGATATGCGGAAGAAATCTTCAGATACCGGAACGACTGGACGGTCAGCGTAAGCAGAATACCGGTCAGGTTGAAAATCACTTCATAGCTGCGCAGGATCTTTTTTATACCCGTTTCTGTGGGGACATACACTTTTCTGATTTCTTTCTTTGATACATCCGCGCAGTTAATGAGCGCTATGACAATCAACGGAATGACTGCCAGCAGTAAGTCCTGGATCAGACTGATGGGATTGTCTTTATAGATCAGATAGGAAATGCCGTCATGATTTGCATACACGGAAATTCCAGCTTCTTTGAGAGCCATGATATCGCTTTCGATCTGAACCAGATATGAGTGTTTCGAGGCTTCTTCCCAGATCCTGCCGTACTCTTCCCTCTCTTCATCGCTCAGGGATTCATACGATTCGCTGTAACTCTTCAGTTTTTCCAGGGCATGGTACGCATTTTCGGTATCTTCATGAATCCTTGCGATCAGCTGCTCATCGACCGGACCGTAATAGACCGAGCGGATCTGTTCATATACCGCGGCAGCAGAATCACCGACCGCGCTGTAGTTCAGCGCGTTTGCCATACAGTATATAAATATTGAAATGATAATCAGCAGTCCATGATGTGTTGCCATAACCGAATGCAGATGGAAGCGGGTCATGCTTCTGCGGCGGACTGTTCTTTTCGCAGGACGTGAAGATGAAAACAGTGTCATGCGGTGACAGTAGAAAAAGACATTCAGAACAATGAAGATCCCAAGAATCACCATTCCGGTGATCACAGACAGCCAGAGACCGCTCATCGCGGTATTAGCAATCACATGAAAATCTTTAAGCGATTCCGGAACAGTGATGATGGAAAAGATGTTGATGTCTTTCAGGATTCTCAGCGGTGAATTGACGCTGATGAGCCGGTAAAAAAGAAACTCCGCCGACAGAAAAGGTACGAAAATCATATTTGTTATGCTGAAGCTTTTTGTCAGCAGAACAAGACACATCATCAGAAACAGGCAGAATCCAGTACCCGCAAAGAGCCGTAAATTCAATACTGAAATATAGCCTGTCATACTTAATGAGGTGTTTGTATACATATGGCCGTAAGCGTTCTGAACAGGAATGTTCAGCGGAATCCCGGCGGTCACAAGATCATTCGCTGTTTTGATGAGATAAACAGCAGAAAGCATGATCAGCCCGCAGAATACCTTTGCACATCCCCTTCTTAACCGGGAAGTCCGCATTGTATTGAACAGTGAATACAGGTGATCGCTGTCATCAAGAAAGAAGAACTCATAGAGGAATATAACACTGCACAGCAAACCTGCCAGCCACCAGGCAGGCATGGCTCTTTCTATCATGCCGAGTCCTGAACTGCTGATCTGTACAGGCCGGTAAAGCCTGAGCTGCGATAAGACTTCCTGTTCCTTCTGAAGACTCAGCTGGTTTTCTGTGTCTTCATAAAGAACAGAATTCATTTTCGTCTGATTCTGCTGATACAAAGTTTCCACACGGTCATGAAACTGGTATATATAATCCTCTTCTTCCTGCTGCTGTACGGAAATCTGTTCAGCATTTATAAGTCCCATGATTCTGTCCGTATGACAGATCAGAAGACTGTATACAGCCTGAAAAACAAACATTCCGCAGAGCAGCCATCTTATGGAAGCTGTGCCGCAGATCCTTTTAAACTCACTTTTCAGCATATTATCCAAGCCAGTCCAGATAAACATCATCCAGCGTAGTATCCACACGCGTATCGAAATCAGCCTTCGAAATAAAACGGGTACAGATCTGACCGTTTTTGTAATGGCTGTTCACGGCTTTGAGATCCGGATCAATTGCCTTGAACTTCTCTATGTTTTCCGGTGTTTCGAAAACCTTTGTGCCCTCCAGAAGCTCCGTCTGGGATGAGAGGGTCAGCAGCTTTCCCTTTTTAAGAATCATGATCTTTTCGGCGATATATTCAACGTCTGAAGTCATGTGGGTCGCAAGCAGCACAATCCTTTCGGTGCCAAGCTGTGCGATCACTTTCCTGAGATTCATTCTTTCCACCGGATCCAGACCTGCCGTCGGCTCATCCAGAAGAATCAGCTGCGGCTGATTCAATAACGCCTGGGCAATCAAAACACGCTGACGCATCCCTCCGGATAAAGACTTCAGTTTTTTCTTTCTGTGCTCATACAGGTGCAGAGAATGCAGCGCATCACTGACAGCCTTCTCGGGATTGTCCACTTTTTTCAGTGCGGCAATGTAGAAAAGAAAGCCGGTAACAGTGAAATCAGCAGTCAATGTCTGCTGCTGGGGCATATAGCCCAGAATTGAGCGGTAGCCGGAATCCTCTTTGGAAACCGCCTTTCCGTTCCAGTACAGTGACCCTGAATCGGGAGTGAGAATCGTTGTGATGATATTCAGAAGAGTCGACTTGCCGGCGCCGTTTTCTCCAAGCAGACCATAGATTCCCGGCTGCAGCGTAAAAGAAATATGATCAAGGGCGGTTACAGTCCCGTACATTTTGACGATGTTTTCAAGAACCAGAGAATCAGCCATTCTGCTCACCTATGACTCTGCATCCGCCTGATTCAATATCACAGGCGAAAAAATGCTGAATATTCAAATCATCCATGGTATATCCGATGATCTTTTTATCAATGATCCGGACGATCTGGGAGGCGTCGGTTTTCCCGAACAGAGAAACAATCAGAGGCGATGAGCCGATGTCTTTTGAAGGCGTGATTTCTCTGACCATATTTCCGTCCCAGTCATAAATGTGATACGTCATCGCTTCTTCTTTCAGTGTGGATGTGTAAATGTAATCCGCATCAAAGTAATTGATGATTTCATCCTGTACAGCGAATACATCGCTGTCTGCTGTGAAATCATATATCTTCGACGAAAAGACAATGTCATCTGTTTTCACGCTGTCCGTAAACTTGTGGTTCAGAGTATAGTAAGACATTTTCTTCTCATTTTCGAAAACGAAGCTGAAATCTTTGCCTCCCAGCAAAGCTTCACAGGCTAAGTCTTCGGTGTCGATTTCATAGGCAGTTGAAGCGCCGGTTTCGGTATTGTCGGACGAAAAGTAAATGGTCTGGCCGTCAGCGAATAAATGATGCGCGATACCCGGTACAGTGATTGTTTTTAATTCTTTTTGGCCGATCCGGTATGCATGGATCAGAGATTCAGCAGACGATACTGTTTCAACAGTAAAGAGCAGATTAATCTGGATGATGAAATAAGTGGGATCATATTGGAATTCCATGATCTCTTTACGTTCTTTGCCGTCAACACTTAAACTGTACAGTTTAAATGAAGAAGCCCCTTCCGCATTCTCATAGCTGGCCGTGTAGAAAATCTGATTGTCATAAACATAAAGATCAGCTCCCGCAAGACTGTCCGTGTAATTCTCATATTTCTGCTTCTGACTGTAAGGATAATCATCACAATACCGCATGTCAGTGACATAAACTTTACTGTCAAGCTGATCGAGATAATTAAGGCTGTAATCATTCGTATCAACATAAAACAGTCCGTCTTTGTAATTTGCATACCAGCCCGCCACAAAAGTATTCTGTTCGGCCGGGTCAATCGTATCGCTGCTTATTTCATTTGCGGCAGAACAGGCAGCCGTCATACACGCAAGAATAAGAATTATGATCTTTTTCATTTCGTCTCCTTCACAAAGTAAAAGAATGCAGTAGTATTGTCCAATCTTCACACACTATTATAAAACAAATTAAAAAAACGGTTACCGTTTCCATCAAATCGCGTGCACCGTATGTGCAAATTGAAAAGGACCCGCAGGTCCTCCTCATGTGAATTATGCTTCTGTCTTCCAGAGACCGTGCAGATTGCAGTATGCGTATACGGCAATGACCGGCTCTTCTGCGTAGAAATCAGCGGCAGGCTTTTCACCCGGTTCCAGATAGGCAATTCTGAATCCCTTGGCTGTTTCCAGGGCGATCCATTCGATGTAGTGGGCTTCCACCATCGGATGTTCGACGGAACCGACTGTGACGGTAATCTTGTTGCCTTCTCTTGTGACGCAGGGAACGTGCTTTTCCTGGGCGGCGTCTGTTGTGTTGGCGCTCAGAACTGTCATCGCTTCACCGCAGCACTTTGTCGGGCATGCGGAATCCTTCAGGATCACTGCCATTTTGCCGCAGGCTTCGCAGCGGACTACTTTTAAGTTGCTCATAATGATAATTATCCTCCTGCCTTCATTATCTACAAGTTTTCCTCTTTTTTCAATTGTCCTGACACAAGCTTCTCTTTTTCTTTCCGGCTCATATGCTTGATCGCGTATTCCCGCTTTCTTGCCTCGGTGGCGTCTTCATACGTTTCAAGATGGATGATCCGCATCGGGTAATGGGAACGGGTGTACTTTGCGCCGTGTCCGCTCTGATGAGCTTTATATCTTTTATAGATGTTGTTTGTCCAGCCGGTATACCAGGAGCCGTCGGAACACTCAAGGATGTATACGTAATTCATTCCACACTCTTCAGGCTTTCCACCATTTTGATTGAATCCAGTGTTCTGACCATCGCCAGATTCACCAGCATGCCGAACCCGATTGTTAAGGCCGCGGAAATCACGAAGCTCATGAGACTGACATTTCTGCCGAACATGACATAGTCCATTTCAATGCAGCCCATGATGTAGTGGTGCAAGAGATTTCCAAGCGGAAGCCCGGCCAGTGATCCCAGGATGGTCAGGATATTGTTTTCCTTGAAGATGTAGGACTGCACTTCTTTTCTTCTGAAACCGAGAACCTTGAGAGTCGCGATTTCCCTCTGCCGTTCGGCCACGTTGATATGGATCAGGTTGCCCAATACCACAAAGGCAAGCGCCATGGAGGAAATGATCAGGGTCCACACAATCAGATCAAGGCTTTTGACCATGGTCGAAAAGTTGTTCAGTGTTTCATCATAGAAACTGATCCCGCTGACAAGCTCCTCTTCCATAAGATCGGCCTGCAGGTCTTTGAGGTCTTCATATTCCTCACTGCCGGTGATAAAGAGAGCTCTTTTTGAAGGAGATTCCCCGGTCAGCGATTCATAGTATGCCTTTGTCATGAATGCCTGATGCTGGATATACATTTCGCATATATCCGCGATCTTTACGCTTTTCCTGCTTCCCTTTTCATCTTCCATTAAGAAGGTATCGCCCTTTTTCAGGGAAAGGTTTTCGGCAAGTTTTTCGGAAATGACAATCCCGTCATCGTTCAGCGCGATCTTTTCATGACCCGTTCTTGTTCTGAGGTCATAGGCTTTTTCGATTTCTTCCGGTTCATTGAAGATCTGAACGCTGACCGTTTCGTCAAGCCCGCTTTGTTCATTGTCGCTTGCCAGGGCGCTGTAGGCATAGACGTCCGTGACGGATGAAACATCATCCCGCTTCAGCAGCTTTGTTCTGAGGGAAGCGATCTCTTCTTCGGAAGCCTCATCATTCAAAGAAGCTGATCCGTCAAAGCGCAGGATATCGAAGAACTGCAGATCCACCATGTCATTGATGGAGTCGCGGATGCCGAAACCGGTGACCATTAATGCCCCGCAGCCGGCAACGCCGAGGATCGTCATGATGAACCTTCTGCGGTAGCGGAAGATATTGCGCATCGTCACTTTCCACGTGAAGGACAGCTTCTTCCAGACAAAGCCGATTCTTTCGATCAGGGCGCTGCGTCCGCTTTTGGCGGCTTTGGGTCTTAACAGCTGGGCAGGCACTTCCTGCATGTCAGAGCGCAGGACGGTCCATGTCACTGCCCCCATCGCGGCCATAAAGGAAAGTGTGGCGATGATGATCAGTTTCCATGGCGGGGTTAAGACAATGTCCGGCAGGATATACATCATCCGCCAGACATGGTAGATGATCGGCGGGAATGTATGCATGCCGATCACACTGCCGGCAATACAGCCAAGCAATGTCGCGCTTAAGGCATAGATCAGATATTTGGAGGCGCACTGCAGCTTTGAATAGCCAAGGGCTCTTAAGACGCCTGTTTCCCCTCTTTGTTCAGACACCATTCTTGTCATCGTGGTCAGACAGACAAGGGCCGCGACCAGAATGAAGAAGAGCGGGAAGACATTGCCGATGGCGCGCATCTGATCAACGGTCTGATGGTAGGTGGCGGAAGCGTAATGGGAGGCTCTGTCAAGCACGGTCCATGTGCCGTGTTCAAGAGAGTCGATCTGTTCTTTTGCCTCATCAAGTTTGGCTTTGGCGTCTGCCAGCTTATCCGCGCCTTCTTTTCTGGCATCGGCCAGTTCTTTTCTGCCCTCTTCCAGTTTCTTTATCGCGTCATTGATCTGGTTTTGGGAATCGATGAGTTTTCTCTGTCCTTCGGCGATCTGCGCCCGGCCGTCGGCGGAAAGGATATCGAGGTCTCTTTGACCTTTTGCCAATTGCGCCCAGCCGTCGTTCAGCTGCGCTTCGCCATCCGTTAAGGCTTTCTCGCCTTCCGCAAGACCGTTCTGGATGGTCCGGATCAGATCCTCCAGTTCTTTGATTTTCGCGTCAATCCCGTCTTCCCTGACGCCCTGCTCATTTAAATCGTCTGTAATACTCTTTCTTGTATCGAGCAGTTCTTTCTTTGTTTTTTCCAGTGTTTCCTTCAGCTCATCATACGAGTTCAGTAGATCCCCGACGGTATTGATCTTTGTGCCGGTATTCTCTTCCAGCTTCCGGACCGTTTCATCCATTCCCTCAATGTCAAAAGAGAAGATCTCAGTGATCGGCTTTGCAGGATCAAGCGAATCAATGATTTCCCTGACCCGTACATAGGCGTCCGTCTGCTTCAGGTCATTGAGACGGTCAAAAAGAGACTGCGTGTTTTCGTATGCGGTTAAAAGATCAGAAACGGTTTCAAAGGATTGCAGCGGATTCCATTTTGTAAGAAGTGCTGTGAGCTCCTGAGTTCCTTCCGCTTCTGAAAGCGGTGTATCCGGGTCCAGCTGTGAGAGTGATTCAATCAGCAGCACGGTTTCCTCACTGTTCAGCAGTGCTGAATCCGTGTCAAACTGACTTTCCAGTTCATGGATCAGATCATTGATCTGTTCAGCGGTGATCTCTTCCGTTTCCGGAAAGCGTTCTCTGATCTCTGATGCCAGATCATTGAGGCTGCCGGCCAGCTGCTTGAGATCATCAAGGGTCATTTCGGGATCGGCCTGTCTTAACAGATCGATCAATAAAGCAGTTTTGGGATCGTTCAGTTCACTGAGTCCTTCATCGATCTGCACAAGCCCTTCATCAATCTGCCTGAGGCCGTCTTTCGCCTCTTTGAGCTGACTGATGGCATTCTGAAGGTCACTGACTGTTTTGAGAAGATCTTTCTTCTGCGCTTCGAATTCCGCTTTCTTCTGCGCCAGGGTGCGGGAGTTATCGGCTAAAAGACTTGCGGCGTCAGCCAGCTGTTTCTGCGCGTCTGCGACCTGACGGTTGAGTTCGTTTTCCGCCTCCTCAAGCTGTTTTGCGCCTTCGGCAATTTCCGCTTCGCCGTCGGAAATCTGTTTTTCACCGTCCGCGATTTCTTCTTCCGCTTCTCTGATGCCGTTTCTGTATTCTTCTTCCCCGTCCCGGTATTCCTGTATGCCCTTTTCGTATTCAGCCAAGGCGTCATCGCGTATTTTATTTCTTCTGGCGTCGGCCTGGGTAAGGGCGAGGGTTTTGATGGTTTCTTTTAATTCTTTGGAATAGGTTTCGTATGGTTTTGTGAAGCTGTTATAGGGTTTGCCGTTCTTTGAAAGGACATTGAGTTCTGTGTAATAGTCGGTTGTGAAGACATCTTCATTCACATAAAGATACGTGCGGATATACTGATTGGAAAGCGTGCTGTTTTCCTTGATTTCATTGAGATAGAGAGGCGTATCGACTGTGCCGGTGATGATGAAGTAATCACTGACAATATCCTCATTCTTTGAGCCGTCGGGAAGAATGACGTCAATTCTTTCGCCGAGCGTGAAACCGGGTTCGAGTTCGGATCCGTTTTCGGCCAGGGCTTCATGTTCGTTTTCCGGGTATCTTCCGGAGACAAGAACGAAATTGTTGATGGAATCTTCTTCGGGAAGGCTGTGGATTCTTGTCACCCAGGAGTCGTTTTCATGGATGCCGATGACATCGGTGAATTTGGCGCCCTGCGCTTTCTTGACTTCCTCAATGTCTTCCACCGCTTTGACATCATCATCGTCAAAGCCGTAATTGGAGTAAACGGTAATATCCTTGAGATTTGTTTCATCGCTGTAGCGGTCAACGGAAACAGACATGATATCGGCAGTCCCGGCCACACCCGTGAAAAAAGCCACACCGATGGTCACGATCGCGAAAACGGCGAGAAAGCGTGAGAGTGAGGTGCGGATGAGGCGGATGAGACTTTTGATCAGTGTTCTGTTCATTCTTACCACTCGATTGTATCGATATTCTGCGGTTCGGGATTGATTCTGTTTTCAATCACACGGCCGCTTTTGATGCGGATGATCCGGTCGCCCATCGGCGTGATCGCCAGGTTGTGGGTGATGATCACAACCGTCATGCCATGGGTGCGGGAGGTCTCCTGTAAAAGTTTGAGAATTTGCTTGCCGGTCACATAGTCAAGAGCGCCGGTCGGCTCGTCGCATAAAAGAAGCTTGGGGTTTTTAGCAAGGGCGCGCGCGATCGCGACTCGCTGCTGTTCGCCGCCGGAAAGCTGGGAAGGAAAGTTGTGCATTCTTTCGCCGAGGCCGACTCTTTCCATCGTTTCGGCAGGATCCAGGGGATCTTTGCAGATTTCAACGGCGAGCTCGACGTTTTCCAGGGCGGTCAGGTTCTGCACAAGGTTGTAGAACTGGAAGACAAAGCCGATATCAAAACGGCGGTAGTCGGTCAGGGTTCTTTCATCCATCTGATCCACCCTTTCGCCATCGACCGTGATTGTGCCTGAAGTGCAGGTGTCCATTCCGCCCAGAATGTTGAGCACGGTGGACTTGCCCGCTCCCGAGGCGCCGGCGATGATCACGATCTCACCCTTTTCAGCCTCAAAACTGATATCGCTGAGGGCATGGATATCCACTTCGCCCTGATGATAGGTTTTGGTCACATTTCTGAATTCGATATAGCTCATGGTCTCTTCCTTTCCACTCAGTGAGTATACACTGATTTGAGGCTCAGGACAGAAAAAAACCTCACACGTTTGACACGCGCAAGGTTTTGTCTCCATCGAAATGCGATTACTTTCTCAGGCCGAGTCTTGTGATCAGTTCGCGGTAGCGGTTGATGTCTTCTCTCTTGAGATATTCAAGCATCTTTCTTCTGCGGCCGACCATCTTCAGCAGACCTCTGTTGGAGGAGTAGTCCTTCTTGTTCTGCTTCATGTGTTCTGTGAGCACGTTGATCTGTTCTGTGAGCAGGGCAACCTGTACTTCAACGGAACCTGTGTCGCCGGCAGAGCGGCCGAAGTCCTTAGCGATTTCAGCGATTCTTTCTTTGGATAACATTCTTTTTTCCTCTTTCTTTCTGTTTACGTTCCGGACCGAGACACCGTCTGAGGATGGCGGACCCCCAGCCCGAAAGCCTTGTTATTGTACCACCTGCGCATTGAATGCACAAGATGGTTTTAACCGTTCATGTAGCGGACAACCGCGAAATAGATCTGAACGATCAGCCAGATGACGCCAACGACAATACCGATGTACGCCGCGTACTTTTCCAGTTTTCTGTCGATTTCGTTCTTCTTCAGCATCTTCAGGCCGGCGATACCGAAGCCGATGGCCATGATGGAGAAGATTCCCCAGAAGCCAAGAACGACGGAGAAGACGGAAGCGATGAGGGAATACCAGCAGAAGATCGTGGTGAGAATATCCCTTTTCGCCCCTGTGCTCTTTCTGAGTTCCGCTTCATGGGCAGCGATCGCAGCCTGCTTCTGTTCTTCCATTTCAATCGCTCTCTGTGAGCGGGGTTTCACTTTGCTTTTTTTCAGTTTCTGTGCCATGTATATCGTTTCTCCCGATGCTCAAAATTCTAACAAAACAGCAGGACGCTTTCAATCACGTCTAAAGCAGTTCTTCAAGGACGCTGTTCAGCACCGGGAATCCTTTCTCTGTGCACTTCACATGCGTCTGGCTGACTTCAAGAAGGCCCTGTTCTGTGAGTGTTTCATACTTTCCTCTGAAGGCTTCCTCAAAGCGGATCCCGAAGGTTTCCTCAAACAGGCTTTTTTCCATGCCTGCTTTAAGCCTTAAGTTCATCATGACCATTTCAAACATGGCGTCTTCTTTTTCCAGCAGGATCTCATCTCTTTCAAGAGGGTTTTCCAGATACTTCTTCAAAGAGGAAGTCACGTCGTAGCGTGTATATCCCTCCTTGCCGGAAGCACCGCAGGAAACGCCGTAAAAGTCACGGTAGGTCCAGTAGACTTTGTTGTGCTGCGACTCAAAGCCGTCCTTCGCGAAATTGGAAACTTCATACTGATGAAATCCGTATGAAGGAAGTGTCTGACAGATATATTCATACATGTCCGCTTCCATCTCCTCATCCAGGCTTTTATATCCCCTTTTACCAAAGACGGTGTTTTCTTCAACGGTCAGGGAATAAAGGGATAAATGCGATGGATTCAGGGAAACGGCAGTCCGGATGGCTGTTTCAAGATCTTCCATGGTCTGCTCAGGCAGTGAGTACATCAGGTCCAGCGAGATGTTGGAGATGCCGGTCTTCCTTAAAAGATCCATGACATGCTTCACATCATTCACCGTATGATGGCGGCCCATGTTTTTTAAAAGCTTTGCATTGTCTGTCTGAAAGCCGATGGAAACGCGGTTGACGCCATGCTGAAAGAGAATCTGCGCCTTTGTCTCATTCATCGTTTCCGGATTGATTTCGCATGTATACTCGCTCACATGAGACGTATACGGATCCAGGAAGGAAAGCAGACGCTCCAGCTGTTCTTCACTCAGGGAGGTGGGCGTTCCCCCGCCTATATAGACTGTTTTAAGACCCGGATTGAATTCTCTGGAAGCGAATTCCTTTTCAAGAGCGTCAAGCCATGCGTCCGCTGTTTCCTTTCTGTACATCACATGCGTGAAATCGCAGTAATAGCAGATGGAGCGGCAGAACGGCACATGGAGATAAAGTGCCTCCGGTTTATTTCTGGGGGTCATTTTCCATTGAAAGAACGGACATGAAGGCTTCCTGGGGAATAACCACCGAGCCGACCGCCTTCATCCGCTTCTTTCCTTCCTTCTGCTTTTCAAGCAGCTTCTTCTTACGGGAAATATCGCCGCCATAGCACTTGGCCAATACGTTTTTGCGGAGTGACTTGATGTTGGTTCTGGCGATGACCTTGCCGCCGATGGCAGCCTGGACGGGAATCTCGAACTGCTGCTTGGGAATCAGTTCCTTTAAGCGGATCGTGATGCCGCTGCCTCTCTTGTATGCCTCGGTGCGGTGAACAATGACGGAAAGCGCGTCGACCGTTTCGCCATTAAGCAGGATATCCATCCTGACAAGGTCTTCTTTCCGGTAGCCGGTCAGCTCATAGTCTAAAGAAGCGTAGCCTTTGGAACATGATTTGAGACGGTCAAAGAAATCGTAGATGATTTCGGAAAGCGGCATGTCATAGACGATGGTGTTTCTGCCTTCGTCGATGACTTCCATCGAGGAATAGATACCGCGTTTATTCTGGCACAGATCCATGACCGCGCCGATGTATTCATCCGGCACCATGATCGATGCTCTGACATAAGGTTCTTCAACCCTGTCGATTTTGGAGGCGTCGGGCATTCTTGCCGGGTTATCGATTGCCAGCATGGACCCGTCAGTCAGATAGACATGGTAGATAACCGAAGGCGCCGTACAGATGAGATCGAGATTGTATTCTCTTTCCAGTCTTTCCTGCACGACATCCATATGCAGCAATCCTAAGAAACCGCAGCGGAAGCCGAAGCCTAAAGCCTGGGATGTTTCCGCTTCATAATAAAGGGAAGCGTCGTTGAGCTGCAGCTTGTCAAGGGCGTCTCTTAAGTCTTCATACTTGGCAGCGTCGGAAGGATAAAGGCCGCAATAGACCATCGGATTGAGTTTGCGGTAGCCGCTTAAAGGAGCTGAAGCGGGTCTTTCCGCGTTGGTGACGGTGTCGCCGACCCGGACGTCCTGGATGGACTTGATGGAAGCCGCAAACCAGCCGACATCGCCCGCGCATAATTCATCCACCCGCATTTCCTTCGGGGTGCGGATACCTGTTTCCAGCACTTCATAGGAAGCCCCTGTCGCCATAAAGCGGATTTTATCGCCGGTTCTGAGCTTTCCTTCCCTGATTCTGACTAAAGCGATGACGCCGCGGTAAGGATCATAGAAGGAGTCGAAGACCAGCGCCTGCAGAGGAGCGTTCACATCTCCTGAGGGTGCGGGGATATGGGTGACGATCTGTTCGAGAACCTGATCGACATTGAGACCTGTCCTGGCGCTGATTTCAGGGGCTTCGGAACAGTCAAGGCCGATAATGTCCTCGATTTCCTTTTTGGTATGTTCAGGCTGGGCATTGTTCATGTCCACCTTGTTAATCACGGGAATGATCTCCAGATCATTGTCCAGGGCCAGATAGGTGTTGGCCAGGGTCTGGGCCTGCACGCCCTGGGTGGAGTCAACGACAAGAACAGCTCCTTCGCACGCCGCCAGGCTTCTTGAAACTTCATAGGTGAAGTCGACATGGCCCGGGGTATCGATGAGGTTGAACAGGTATTCCTGTCCGTCTTTGGCGTGATAGCTGAGCTGGACGGCGTTGAGCTTGATCGTGATGCCGCGCTCTCTTTCCAGTTCCATATCATCAAGCAATTGCGACTTCATATCCCTGGCGCTGACGGTTTCGGTCATTTCCAGAATCCGGTCGGCCAGCGTGCTCTTGCCGTGGTCAATATGGGCGATAATGCAGAAATTTCTTATATTCTTCTGATCCATAGGCACATCCTATTCAAAGACCGCGTTGATCAGGCCGCGGCCGGCCCCGTTGGCAAAAGCGTCGGCATTCATCCGGCTTCTGCCTTCCGGCTGCATCTCCATCACCAGCAGATAGCCGCCATTTGCCGCAATCTTCATGGCGTGGTTTTCAAAGCCGGCAATCGTTCCCGGCGCTTCTGAAGGAACACAGTTCTGCTTTCTGACTTTGCAGAACTTGAATCGTTTTCCGTTTACCATTCCATAGGCGCAGGGTTCTTCAATCAGGCCGCGGATATGGTTGTAGAGCGTGTCAATATCACTGTCCGCAAAGTGAACAAGTTCCTCTTCCCTTGCAATATTGGGCGCTAAGACCGCCTCTTCATCATTCTGGGGAACGCCTTCCAGCTTTCCCTCGAGATAAAGAGGAAGATTGTCACGAAGAAGTTTTGCGGAAATGCCTTCCAGCCTTTCAAACAGTTCGGTGCCTGTTTCGTCCTCTCCGATTTCTGTTTCGACTCTGGCATAGACGCGTCCGGCGTCCATCGCTTTGATCATTTCCATCAGGCAGACGCCTGTTTTTTTGTCGCCGTTCATGATGGCCCGCTGGATCGGGGCACCGCCTCTGTATTTCGGAAGCAGGGACGGATGCACGTTGAGGGCGCCGTACTTCGGCGCGTTCAGGATTTTTGAAGGCACGAACTGGCCATAGGCGCATGTCACGATCAGGTCCGGCTCACAGGCAAGAATCGCGTCCGCCTCAGCCGAAAGCTTCTGCGGCTGCAGGACCGGGATGCCGTTTTCATCCGCCAGTGCCGCCACGGGAGTGCGCTGGATGATCTTTTTGCGGCCGACGGGCCGGTCGGGCTGGGTGACAGCCAGCACAACATTATAATGATCTTCAATCAGAACCTTCAGCATGCCTGAAGCGAAAACCGGGGTTCCGAAGAAAACAATTCTGGGGTTTTCCATGACAGTTCCTCCTTCACTGCGTTTTATTATACCCAAGAACTGTTTTTATTGCATTTTAAATGTGCGTTTGCTATAATTCACTCTGCTGATAAATGAACAGGAGGTGTTCTCATGGCGAATATCAAGTCTCAGAAAAAGCGTGCTCTGACAAACCTGAAGAGACAGAATGCCCGTGCCGGTCAGAAGAGTGAACTGAAGACTGCGATCAAGAAGGTTCTCGAAGCTGTCAAGGCTGGTGATAAGGAAGCTGCCGTCAAGGCTTTCGATGGTGCGAACAAGTCTCTGGACAAGGCTGTAGTCAACCACATCAAGAAGGCGAACTACGCATCCCGTCAGAAGTCCAGACTCGCTAAGCTTGTCAACTCGATCCAGTAATTGAGTGAAAGCACAGGCGGTCCCGGTAAGGGATTCACACCTGAATAACAGGAATGTATGGGGCGGCTGTTACAGTCATCCCTTTTCTTTTTCCATATTTAAAAACGCGGATCAGTTTATTCCTGATTCGCGCTTTCTTTTGCCTGGTTCCACATGGCAAGTTCTCTGGTTAATACCGTTCGTCTTTCGTCATCTTCGCGCACATGCGAAAGGACGTTTTCGATTTTGGAAATCTGTCTGTCACAGTACTCCGGATACCCTTCCTGCTGTTTCAGAAGAGAGGTGCCGCACAGGAGCTCCTCTTCACTTAAAGGATCGTGGTCCTTCGCGGTGAAACTGATCGCGATATAGTCGAAGCCGCGCTCAGTAATGAGAACTTCCTGATCAACCGTGAAACGGTGATCGGAAATCCATTTGCGCATGTCGCTTGTGTTGCGGTTGACTTCGACGATGATCTGCTCAAGCTTTGAGAGTCTGTCCATCGCCCTTTCGAGGATCCCGGTGCACGTGAAGAAGCCCATGCCGGCAATCACCGCGCAGTTAATGTCATCGGGAACGCCGTCAAAGCCATCGCAGAGAATGGTAGTGATCCTGTCTGAAAGTCCCTGTTTTTCGATATTGCGCCGCGCCGCTTTGAGGGGACCTTCGGTCACATCGCAGGCATAGACCTTTTCAGCCCGGTTCTTCTGGATGAGAAGAATGGGAAGAAAGGCGTGATCGGTGCCGATATCAGCCGCGATCACGCCCTGGTTTACCATGTCAGCGATTTTTTCAATCCGCTTATTCATTCTTATTTGTCGAAGAAATCCTTGAGACGCTTGGATCTGGTCGGATGCTTCAGCTTGCGCAGAGCCTTGGCTTCGATCTGACGGATTCTTTCTCTTGTGACATTGAATTCCTTGCCGACTTCCTCAAGGGTTCTGGTGCGGCCGTCGTAGAGTCCGAAGCGGAGTCTGAGGACCTTTTCCTCCCTTTCGGTAAGACCGGAAAGAACGTTGTTGATTTCATCCTTGAGCAGCTGGTTGGAAGCGTACTGGTCAGGGCTCATGGCGTCCTTGTCTTCAATGAAGTCGCCGAGGTGGGAATCGTCTTCCTCACCGATCGGGGTTTCCAGAGAAACAGGTTCAAGGGCGATCTTCTGGATTTCGCGGACCTTTTCCGGGGAGATGCCGTCCATGCGGGCGGAGATTTCCTCAGCGGAAGGATCACGGCCGAGTTCCTGAACGAGCTGACGCTGCACTCTTGTCAGCTTATTGATGGTTTCAACCATATGGACAGGGATACGGATCGTTCTGGCCTGGTCGGCAATCGCTCTTGTGATCGCCTGGCGGATCCACCATGTCGCGTATGTGGAGAATTTGAAGCCTTTTGTATAATCAAACTTTTCAACCGCTTTGACTAAGCCCATGTTGCCTTCCTGGATCAGATCCAGGAACAGCATGCCTCTGCCGACGTACTTCTTGGCGATGGAAACGACAAGACGCAGGTTGGAGGAGATCAGGATGGATCTGGCTTCCTCGTCGCCCTCTTCGATTCTCTTGGCGATTTCCGGCTCATCCTCCGGCTTCAGCAGCGGCACGCGGCCGATTTCCTTGAGGTACATCTTGACCGGGTCGTTGAGCTGGACGGTTGTCGAGCGGGTATACATGGAAAGATCAGGAATGGTGCTGACGGAGAATTCATCGTCTTCGCTATTGGCCGTGTCATCGATGTTGGAGTCGATGTCATCATCGTCATCGAGCGCGATTTCCTCTTCCGGCTCGAGTTCCTCGACGATATCCTCATCTTCGGAGACATTGATGCCTTCGGCTGCGAACCAGTCCCAGAGGGCGTCCGTGTCTTCATCGGTGAGGTCAAGGTTGTCAAGGGAAGCCATGATGTCCTTCTGGTAGATCGCACCGTCGTTGGCATAGACTTTGCGGTAGTCTTCCTTCAGTTCGTCAAGGCTCTTGAGTTCCCTGATGCGCCCATCGCGCTTGTAAACATCGATGACGGTCTTCTTTTCACGCAGGATGGAACGGTCGATGACCGGCTTCTCCGCTTCTTTTGCGGCTTCTTTGATTTCAGTCACGGGTTCTTCCGGAGCGGGCTCTTCCGCTTTCTTTTTCTTTGCGGACGCCTTTTTGGCGGGCTTTTCAGCCTTTGCCTCAGGAACTTCCTCTTTTGCCGGCTCTTCTTCCTTCTTCTTTTTGGAGGAAGTTTTCTTCACCGGTTTTTCTTCGCTCACCGCTTCCTGAACAGGTTCTTCCGGTTCAGCCTTCTTTTTCTTTGAAGAAGTCTTCTTTACCGGTTTTGTTTCTTCTTCAGGTTCTTCGGCGGTTTCTTTGACTGCCTTCTTCGCCGCTTTCTTAACAGGCTTTTCTTCCGCGGGTGCTTCGCTCACTTCAGCTGCCTTCTTGTTGGAGGAAGCTTTCTTCGCGGGCTTTTTTGGTGCTTCTGCCGCTTCAGTTTCCGCTTCTGCGGAAGCTGCTTTCTTGACAGGCTTTTCAGCCTTTTCGGAGGCTTTCTTCGCGGCGGGTTTCTTAGCTACTGTTTTTGTCTTCTTTGTCTCTTCAGCAGTTTCTGCTGTGTCACTGACTGTTTTCTTCATCGATATACCTCCGTAATTCACGCAGACAGTTTGCGTATTTATTGAGAATCAGCTGACGGCTCATGTCATTGAGATCCATATTCAGCTGCTGTTTGTATGCGTCTGCTTCCGCGCTCAGCACTGTGATCTTTACCTTGCGGATGGCGCCTGTCATCAGATCTTCATCGTACTGCAGGGCGCCGTCTTCGCCTGAAGCCAGGCTTGAAATCAGGTTGCGGATATTCTGATCTTCCGTTCCGTCTGAGAGTGCCGATGGTTCGCATGATCCGCCGCAGTGGCGGGCGTCGAGAATCATCATGGCGATTGTCTGGTTGGCGGGGATGTTCAGATATCCGAGTTCCTCTTCAAAGCGCCGGCAGGCTTCCGCCGAGTTCATCATCATGCACAGGATCATTTCCTCCGCCTTCTCGGAACCGTTCTTCACACGCAGCCGCCTCTGCGGCTTTTCGGATGGCTGAACTGTTTTCCTTGTGTAATCCACCCGCATGCCGCTGATCCTTGAAAGCTCATCGGTGAAATAGCGGCGGTCTGTTTCGTCGTCGAGCAGATCGATTTCCGCCTTGACTTCCGTGACAAACTGCTTTTTCTCAAGATAGCTGTTCAGGTTATAGCGGCCGGAGAGATACTGAAGGACAAATTCCATCCAGGAGATTTCCTGCTTCACGAGTTCTCTCAAGGCGCCGGCTGACTGGCTGCGGATGATTTCATCCGGGTCCAGTCCGGTCCGGTTGAGCACAATTGACACATCGCATCCGGCTTCGCGGGCCATTTTGGCGGCCCTGAATGTCGCTGCCTGACCGGCATTGTCGCCGTCATAGCAGAAGACGATCCTGGCGGCTAATGACCTCAGCAGATTGATCTGGTGGGCTGTGCATGAGGTGCCCAGTGTGCACACCGCGTTGTCGATGCCGGCCCTTGCGAAAGCGATGACATCGGTTACGCCTTCCGTGACGTAGATCCTGCCTTCATGCCGGGCGCTTGCCCTGGCTCTGTGGCTGTTGTATACGATGTCTCCTTTGGTGAAGAGCTCGGTGTCGTTTGTGTTGATGTACTTGCTGGGGTTGGCCGGATCGAGGGTTCTGGCGGAGAAGCCGATGGGATTGCCGCGGGCGTCGTGGATCGGGAAAGTGATTCTTTCCGAAAAGACGTCGTGCAGTCCCCCTGCCGTTAATCTTGCGACGTTGGCGCTGACAAGGTCGGCGTCGGAATAGCCTTTGGCGTGCAGGAAGCGGTAGAGGCTGTCGCCGCCGGGATTCCAGCCGATTTCAAAGCGGCTGATGATCTCATCGTCAAGGCCTCTTGCCTGCAGGTATTCCTTCTGCGTTCTGGCGTCGGTGCTGCTGAGCTGGTAAGCGGTGAAGCGGATTGTTTCCTGCAGAACTCTGTACAGGCTTTCACGATGGGGATCTTTATGGACTTCAGAAGCCTCGGGCTGTACGGAAAGCTGATAGCCGCATAGGGAAGCGACTCTTCCGACTGCCTCGGGAAATGAGATCTTCTCGTAATTCTGCACAAAGCCGAAGACGCTGCCGCCGGCACCGCATACGAAGCATTTGTATATTTGTCTTTCGGGGTTGATGGTCATGGAAGGATCATGGTCATCATGAAACGGGCATACCGCCACATAGGATCTGCCTTTGCGGCGGACCTGAAGATAGTGTGAAATGACATCCACAATATCCGCCCTGCTTCGGATCGCATCAATTTCTTCCTGTGAGATTCTGACCATCTTGCCCCGTCAATCGTTCTTCAATCAGAAACGGATTTCAGCACAGATCCGTGCCCGGACCTCTTCGACTGTCATCCTTTCCTGTTCCATGGAATCGCGGAAACGGATTGTGACCGTTCCGTCTTCCAGTGTCTGATCATCCACTGTGATGCAGTACGGTGTACCGACTTCGTCCATACGGCGGTATCTCTTGCCGATGGAGCCGGCGTCGTCATACGCGACAGTGAAATCGTAGGAGAGTTCTTTGTAGATTTCCTTTGCCTTTTCGCTGTGCGTCTTCTTCTTAAGCGGGAAGATCGCAGCCTTGACCGGAGCGAGAACCGGTGAGAAGCGCATGACAACACGCTTGTCGCCGTTTTCGAGGATTTCCTCATCGTAAGCGTCAGTGAAGAACATGAAGAACAGTCTTTCGACGCCGACGGCCGGTTCAACGACATAAGGAATGTATTTCTCGTTGGTTTCAGGATCGAGGTAGGTCATGTCCTTGCCGGATGTGACCTGATGCTGTGTCAGGTCATAGTCGGTACGGTCGGCGATGCCCCACAGTTCGCCCCAGCCCCACGGGAATTTATATTCAATATCGGTTGTCGCTTTGGAATAGAAGCTCAGTTCTTCCTTTTCATGATCACGGAAGCGCAGGTTTTCGGGATTGCCGCCGAGGCTGATGATCCAGTCCATGCAGAAATTGCGCCAGTAAGGGAACCAGTTGTCATCATCATTGGGCTTGCAGAAGAATTCCATTTCCATCTGCTCGAACTCACGGGTTCTGAAGATGAAGTTGCCCGGTGTGATCTCATTGCGGAAGGACTTGCCGATCTGACCGATGCCGAACGGAAGCTTTTTTCTGTATGCGCGCTGAACATTCTTGAAATCAACGAACATACCCTGGGCTGTTTCCGGTCTCAGGTAAATGGTGCTCTTGGCGTCTTCCAGTGTGCCCTGGAATGTCTTGAACATCAGGTTGAACTGACGGATCGGAGTGAAGTTGTGCTTGCCGCAGTCGGGGCACGGAATCTGGTTGTCCTCAATGAACTTTTCCATCTGTTCATTGGACCAGCCTTCACATGTGACCTTGCCTTCAGACCAGTTTTCGATCAGCTGGTCGGCGCGGTGTCTTGTCTTGCACTCTTTGCAGTCCATTAACGGATCCGAGAATCCCTTGAGATGGCCGGAAGCTTCCCAGACCTTCGGATTCATAAGAATCGCGGCCTGGATCTCAACGTTGTTGGGATCTTCCTGGATAAACTTCTTCTGCCATGCCCGCTTGATGTTGTCTTTCAGCATGACGCCGTAAGGGCCGTAATCCCATGTATTGCTGAGGCCGCCGTAAATTTCGGAACCCTGGAATACGAAGCCGGTGTTCTTGGCATGCGAAACGATCAGATCAAATGTCTTGTCCATAAGCGAAAAAACCTCCAAGTTAACATAATCTGTAGTATTATAGCACTTTCAAAATGCTCATTCAATGGCACAAAAGCGTTTGAAAAACGCAAAAGAGCGCAGTTCAAGCCCTGCGTGCAGTTTCAGCATTTCAGCCAGTATTTCAAGATCAGACGGTTTTGCCCCGCCTGCCTTTTCAATAATTTCAATCTGATCAAGCCCGCCTTTGACCAGCAGACGGAAACGCCTGAGTTCTGTGACAGAGGAAGGATGCACGCCCGCCTCTTCCGCATGCTGTGCGCACAGGAAGCCGCCGTCTTTGACACTGATGGCGTGCACGGTCGTTTCCCCGCAGCGCACACATTCATCGACGTCGGGCTCAATGCCGAACAGCTTCATCAGATCACTCATATAGAGCGCAAGCACAGTCACCGGATTCATTCCTTCATTGATCTTCCGGAACGCTGTATCGAGATATCGGTACTCTTCACGCGTGGAAGCCCCTGACTCATCGGCCATGCCAAGACACAGCTCCGCCGCCACTGCCGCCGCTGAAGATCTGCCGAGATCTTCATGCATGGATCGCCAGAGTTCCCTGGTCCTTGCGGTTTTAAGCCGGAAAAGCGTTTTACCTTCTTTATAGTCAAACTGGATTTCGGCCTTGGTGTAAGGAAGAATGGAGCCGGCGTTTTTGCTGGTCATCTTCCTTGCCCCGGCGGCGATGAATCCAAGGATGCCGTATTCCTGTGTCATCACCCGGATCAGAACGTCATGGTCGCGGTAGTCGCTCTGGCTTAAGATCAGGGCTTCGACCGACTCATTCATCAAAATCCATCCCGGATATGCCGTATCCGTATTCTGTGATGCGGGCGTCTTTGGAGCGCCACTCATCCTCAACCCTGACAAAGAGTTCAAGGTAGACTTTTCTGCCCAGCAGCTTTTCAAGATCCTCTCTTGCCAGCTTGCCGATCTTTTTGAGCATCGAGCCCTGCTTGCCGATCATGATCGGTTTCTGCGACTGCTTTTCGACAAGAATCACAGCCTGGATATAGGCGGCGTTTTTGCGGAACTCCTTGTTTTCAATCTTGACTGCTGAAGCGTGGGGAACTTCCTCTTCGGTGCACTGCAGAACCTTTTCACGGATCAGTTCCGCGATCCGGAAATCCTCAGCCCCGTCGGACACAATGTCAGCCGGGTAGAGAAGATCGCCTTCGGGAAGATATTTCAGGGTTGTCTCAATCAGGTCTTTGAAGGATCTGCCGAACTTCGCGGAGATCGGGAAGTATTCGGCAAACTCAAATCTTTCCTGCCATGACTTCAGGTTTTTAAGAACCTGTGCCTCCTTCATCTGATCAATTTTATTGAGGATCAGGAAAGCGGGAAGACCTGTGTTCTTCACCATTTCCAGAACATATTCATCCCCTTTGGCGTAAGGCACGCTGCCGTCGACGACAAGATAGATCAGATCGGTTCCCATCATGACATCGGCCGCCTGCTTGTTCATCCTGCTTTCAAGTCTGTATTTGGGCTTGTGGATGCCGGGGGTGTCGGTGAAGATGATCTGTCCCTCCTCCGTTGTTAAGATTCCTCTGATCTCGGATCTTGTTGTCTGCGGTTTGGGTGAGACGATCGCGATCTTTTCATTGACCAGGGCGTTGATCAGGGTGCTTTTGCCGGCGTTCGGTCTGCCGGCCAGAGCAACAAATCCGCTCCTCATTGAATCACATCCTCTTCGGAAAACTGCATCGGCAGCAGTTCATTGATATTGGTTGTGCACTCCTCTTTGCCGTTGGAAAGATAGATCGGCATGTCGCCTTTGACCAGTTCGCACAGCACCTGTCTGCAGATGCCGCACGGAGCCGCGATTCTCGGTCCGTCGGAAACGATGGCCAGGGCTTCGATCGTGTCTTTGCGGTAGCCGTTGGAATAAGCCGCAAACACAGCGCTTCTTTCGGCGCAGTTGGTCGCTCCGAATGAGGCGTTTTCAATATTGGCGCCCCAGAAAATCTTATTGTCACTTGTCAGGATGGCAGCTCCGACATGGTAGTTGGAATATGGCGCGTAGGCGTTCTTCATTGCCTTGAAAGCTTCTTCAAGCAGTTCCTGTTTATTCATATATTTCTCCTTAGCCGATATGGCTGAACAGTATAATCAGGGAACACAGCAGCGCGGCAATTGCGCTGACGAGTACAGCACCGGCCGCAAGGTCCTTGATCAGCCGGATTCTTTCGTCGAATTCATTTGAATAGAGATCACACACTCTCTCAATACAGGTGTTCAGGATTTCGGCGGTAATGACCATGCCGATGCAGATGATGACAGCCACCCATTCAATGGCGCTCAGCTTTAAGATGAAGCCGGCGCATAAAGCCAGCGCCGCCAGAATCATCTGGGTGCGGCAGCCCTGATCATGAGCGGCGTCAGCCAGTCCCTGAAACGCAGGTCTGAATTTTTCTTTCATTGACGGGAAACGATCGGGTCAAGAATCTTCTTCTGCAGATCAAACATGACCTTCTCATCCTCCTGCGTCATATGATCATAGCCAAGACAGTGCAGTAAGCCATGGGTGAACAGGAAACAGATTTCCCTTTCATAGGAATGGCCGTATTCCTTTGCCTGTCTTCTGGCGTAATCAATATTGATGAAGATATCGCCGAGATCCTTTTCCTCTTCCTCAAAGAACAGATCCGCCTCATCCTGGATCGCAAACGAAATAACGTCCGTCGGTCTGTCGATGCCGCGGTAGTCGCGGTTGATGGCGTGAATTGTCCTTGATCTGACGAAGGTGACGCTGATCACCGAGTCCCCCTTCAGCTTCAGTTTCTTTTCAGCTGAAGCGGCGATCTTTTCAAACTGAGGTTCGAAAACAGTGATATCCGTATTGGTTCTGTTGAGAAGTGTGATTTCCATAGTAAAAACTCCCTTTTGCATAAGAATTATAGCGCTTTTGAAGAACTGTTTACAGATCATAAAAGCCACTGCATTCACAGTGGCTTCAATGATTACCGCTTAATTCTCATCGCGTAGCGGGGATCGGGTTTCTTCATGATCTCAATGGTTCTGTCCTCAACTTCATTGAGATGATTCTCATCACCGCCCGCAAGCAGGTTCATCAGATGAACCGGATGGCCGCCGCCGGTAATGATTCCCTTATAGCATCTGCAGCAGTAAGTGATCGCAGACATGCCTCTCAGCTGCGAAACCTTTTCCTCCATGAGTTTCTTTTCCATCTCTTTGCCAAAGTGGGAGAGATGATCGAAGGAAGTCACTTCATCTCTGTACAGTTCCGTTTCAAAGTGCAGGGTTCCGCAGAAATCTGTATTCTCCCTGTTCTTTTCCGGTTCGGTGACTCTGATGTTCATCTTATTCAGAAGACTCCTGACCGCACTGTGGATTTCCGGATGTTCGCGGTCGCGCCAGCAGTCGATCAGGACATATTCACTTCCTGCATAATCAGGAAACACAAACGAAGGATCTTCATCGATGAACTGCCAGAGGCTCTTTGTATGGAATGACTGTCCTTCCATGACATTCCTGCATTCCTGGCAGAAGTACAGACCTGTATCCTCATCTTCCAGAGCATTCTTATCAAAATGGCAGCAGGCTCTGACTTTCATTCCTTTTTGAATTGCATATTCTCTGATCCACTTTGCGGACTGCGGATCCATGGCAGTGAATGAACAGCTGGGCTGGCAGTAAAGCATATACTGTTTTCTCCTGACTTACAAAAGACACATTGTCTGCGTCTTCATTCTGTTTCGCTGTATTTTTCGATGATCTTCTGGACCAAAGGATGGCGCACAACGTCATCGGCGCTTAAGCGCATGACATGAATGCCGTCGATGTCCTTGAGAATGCCGGCAGCCTGGATCAGGCCGCTGGGCGTTCTTTTGTCCAGGTCGATCTGGGTGACGTCGCCGGTGATGACCATTTTGGAGTGGAAGCCCAGTCTTGTTAAGAACATCTTCATCTGTGAGTTCGTTGTGTTCTGCGCTTCGTCCAGAATGACATAGGCGTCATTGAGGGTTCTGCCTCTCATGTAGGCAAGCGGCGCCACTTCAATGGAGCCTCTTTCCATGAGTTTTTCCGTCTGTTCCGTTCCCAGCATGTCATGCAAAGCATCGTAGAGCGGGGTCAGATAAGGATCGACCTTTTCCTTGAGATCGCCGGGCAGGAAACCTAAGTTCTCCCCTGCTTCCACCGCGGGTCTGGTCAGTATAATCCGTTTGACTTCGTTCCTTTTCAAAGCGGTGACCGCCTGGACCACCGCCAGGTAAGTCTTGCCGGTGCCGGCCGGACCGATCGCGAAAACGATGGAGTTGTCGGCCATTGCCTTGACGAATTCCTTCTGTCCCTTGGTGCGCGGGACAACCGGTTTGCCGGACATCGTCCTGCCGACCACATAGCTTTCAAGTTCCTCAAAGGCGATCTGCTCGCCGCGTCTGGCAAGTCTTGCGGCGTAGTTGACGTCCTGCTCGTAAATGCGGCGGTTGTTTTTCGCCTGCTCTGAGAGCGCCTCAAGCACTTCGTTGATCTGTCTGTATGTGTCTTCATCGCATTCTTTGATGTAGAATGTATTGTCACGGAATGAAATCTCTGTTTCAAAAGCCTGGCTTAAAGCTTTGAGGTTGCGGTCATAGCTGCCGGTAATGGCCATCGCTTCTGAATCACTGATTCCTTCCAGATGAATGGTTCTTCCTGTTTCCAAATTGCTGTATCTCCTCGTACCTGTTCATTGTAATTCAATTGATGTCCGAAAGGAAGATGACATCTTCCATGACAATCTTCTCCTCTTTCGCGGCAGCTTCAACGGCGTCTTTATAACTGCTGTCATGAAAGACAAGATAAGAGAGTTCCCCGTCATCTTTGACCATGCAGAAAGATTCAATCTGTTTCTTTACCTTTTCCTTCTGTTCATCACTGTCAAAGATCATGGCGTAAGTGTATTTCTCATTCGGGACGTTTCGATCACTTTGGGCAATGACGTTCAGTCCGCCGCAGGCGTTTGTGTAAGGCATGGCAATTGAGAAGCGGACATTTTCTTTCTTCAGGATATCGATGACTTTTTCAAGATGTTCTGATCTTTTATTGAAAAGAATATGGCAGCCGCTGAAGACAAATTCCCCATGGTCGGAAATAAAGATGTTGGCCAGTGTGTAGTAAGTTCTCATCAGGCCCTGCCGGTTCAGTTCCGCGCATAAAGCGACCAGGTTTCCGGACAGCCTGAGTTTTCTTAATTCAGCCTCATGCGCCTTCGCATAAGGAAGATCGGTTACGTAAAGTTTCATGGTTCCATCATACACAAAAACAGAAAAAAGGTGCCGTGAATGATCACAGCACCTGTAAGAATCCGTATGAATTACTTCTTCTTGATGTTCTTTCTGATGTCGAGCGCGACAGCGACGATAATGACGATACCCTGAACAATAAAGTTGTAGTAAGGGTTGACGCCGAGGAACTGAAGGACGATCTTCAGAAGTTCGAATACCAGGACACCGACCAGAACGCCGGAGACAGTACCGATACCGCCGGTTGTGGAGACGCCGCCGATTGTACATCCGGCGATTGCTTCAAGTTCATAGCCCTGACCCATGCCAGCGGATGCGCCGCCGGACTTCGCTGCTAACAGCCAGCCAGCGATTGCGTACATGATACCTGCGGTGATATAGATGAGTGTCAGCGACTTTGTGACGTTGACGCCGGAAACTTCAGCTGCCACTTCGTTACCGCCGATTGCGTACATGTATTTGCCATGGCGCATTTTGTTGTACAGGAACCAGAACAGCAGACCGAAGAAGATCGCCACGAACAGCAGGTAAGGAAGGTTGAAGGACTTCGCGCTTCCGATTCTGCCGGTGATGAGCTTTGTGTAGCCTTCGGTGAAACCGCCGATCGGCTGAGCGTTTGTCAAGACAAGGCAGCAGCCGTAGACGATTGTCTGTGTGCCCAGGGTTGTGATGAATGGCGGAACCTTCAGTCTTGAAATGATTGTGCCGTTGATGCCGCCGATGATGGCGCCGAGAATAACAACAATCAGCAATGCGGCGAACATGTTGAATTCAGGCAGGTTCGCGAACAGTCTGCCGGAGTAGTCAGCACGCTGTACAAGGATACCGGATAAGCAGGCAGCCAGACCGACCTGACGTCCTGCGGAAAGGTCTGTACCCTTTGTGATCAGACAGCCGGAGACACCGAGCGCGATAATGAAACGGACAGCGGTGTTGCTGATCAGGTTGGACAGGTTGTTCCAGGAGAAGAAGTTGGGAACTGTCATACCGACGACGATGGAGACAACCGTTAACATCGCAACGATCGGATTTCCCTTGATATAATCTAAAATCTTAGTTCCAATTGATTTGTTCTCTTTCATGATGTTTTATCCCCTCATTACGATTCAAACTGTGTAGCCAGTTCCATGATGTTTTCCTGGGTGGCGTCCCTGCCGTCGATGAAGCCGGTGACGCGGCCGTCGCACATGACCATGATGCGGTCGCTCATACCGATGAGTTCAGCCATTTCAGAAGAGATCATGATAATGGATTTGCCCTGCTTCGCAAGGTCGGCAATGATGCAGTAGATTTCATACTTGGCGCCGACGTCGATACCTCTGGTCGGTTCGTCAAGAATCAGGACATCAGGATCATTCGCGAGCCATCTGCCGATCAGGACCTTCTGCTGGTTGCCGCCTGAGAGTGAGCCGATCGGTGTTTTGCTGGAAGGAGTCTTGGTATTCATCTTTTCGATGTTGTCCTGAACAAGCTTTTCGATCTTCTTGTCATTGAGCATGAAGCCGTAATCGAGATACTTGTTCAGTGACGCGATGGAGATGTTGTCCGCGACGGAGAGAACACCCATGATACCTGTGCCTCTTCTGTCTTCGGTAAGCATCGCGATGCCGTTGTCGATCGCTGTCTTGGGCTGGGTGATATTGAGTTCTTTACCCTGGAATCTGACGGTTCCGCTTGTTTTAGAGCGGATGCCGAAGATGCCTTCCATCAGCTCGGTTCTCTGGGCGCCGACAAGTCCGGCAACGCCGAGGATCTCGCCTTTTCTGACATTGAAGTTGATATGGCGGAAGCTCTTCGGGTTGATGGATGTGAAGTCTTCGACTTCAAAGACCACTTCGCCGGGCACGTTTTCGCGCGGCGGATAGAGGTTTGTCAGTTCGCGGCCGACCATCTTGGTGATGATGAAGTCGGTGGTCAGATCTTTCGCTTCCCAGGTGCCGATGTACTGGCCGTCACGCATGATTGTGACTTCATCGGAGATGCGCAGGATTTCGTCCATCTTGTGTGAGATATAAACGATCGCGACGCCCTTGGAGCGCAGGTCATTGATAATATTGAAAAGTGCTTCTACTTCATTCTGTGTCAGGGATGAAGTCGGTTCGTCAAGAATCAGAACACGGCAGTTGGCGGAAACAGCCTTGGCGATTTCAACAGACTGCATCTGAGAAACACTGAGCTCGCCTACTTTGGTATGCGGATCAAAGTCCATCTTGACTTCCTTCAGGACACGTTCGGCATCCGCGTACATTTTTTCATGGTCAACGATCGGTATAAAGCCGAGTACCTTCTTCATCGGATAGCGGCCAAGATAGATATTTTCGCCGATTGTGCGGGCCGGAATCGGCTGCAGTTCCTGGTGAACCATCGCGATGCCCTTTTCAAGGGCGTCGAGAGGGTTTTTGATTTCGGTCTTTACGCCATCGATATAGATTTCCCCCTCATCCATGGAATAAATACCGAACATGCACTTCATCAGTGTGGATTTGCCGGCGCCGTTTTCACCCATCAGGGCATGGACGGTTCCGGGCTTCAACTGGAGCTTTACATGATTCAGAGCGATGACACCAGGGAAAGCTTTATAGACGTCTTTCATTTCCAGAACGAATTCAGACATAGATGATTGCCTCCCATCTTAAATAAATCATCAATACGGTAAATCAGTGTGAATTTTAAACTATTTTGACGGTGATTTGAAAAACGGGGCAAGCCTTCAGGCTTACCCCGCCTTAACTAACTTGGAATGAATTATTCCTTGACAACCTTTACGTAGTCAACCCAGTAGTAGTTCTGGATGGACTTGCCGTTGAGCAGGTCGATTGCTACGTCGACAGCTGTGTCAGCCTGACCCTTAGCGTCGTTCAGGACTGTACCTGTCATTGTGCCCTTGTTGACCATTTCAACACATTCATCAAGAGCGTCTACGCCTACGAGGTAGATATCTTCGCCGACTGTGCGGTTAGCTGCTGTGATGGAAGCTGCTGCGCCGAGAGCCATTGCGTCGTTGTTGCAGAAGATAACTTCGACAGCGTCGCCATACTGTGTCAGAGCGTTGGCAGCGATTTCCTGACCCTTTGTCTGATCCCAGTTACCGACCTGATCGTCGAGGCATTCAACTTCGATGCCTGCATCTTCGAGAGCCTTGATGGAGTATTCTGTACGATACTGAGCGTCAACGTTTTCAGGGTCGCCTTCGATCATGACATAGGAGACCTTGCCGTCGCCGTTGATGTCGCCATGGTCAGCGAGTTCAGCGATGATTTCGCCCTGGTATGTGCCGGACTGACGGGCGTCTGCACCGACATAGCATACTGTAGGGTTGTCGAGAATACGTGTGTAGGATTCGTCGCCGTTGTCGCCGAGCGGCTCACGGTTGATCAGAACCAGCGGAATGCCAGCACCGACAACCTTGTCGATGATGGAGTCAGCGGAAGATGTCTGGACCAGGTTGAGGATGATGACATCCATGCCCTGAGTGATGAAGCTGTCGATCTGGTTGGACTGTTCAGCCATGTCGTTCTTGCCGTCTACGATTGTGACGTTGTACTTGACTTCGTCTGTTTCCTTGGAAGCGAAATAGCTTTCGATTTCGTTTCTGTAGAGTGTCATGAAGTTGTCGTTGAACTGGTAAATCGCGACACCGACGTTGTAGGTCTTCGCTTCAGCAGCTGCGGAACCTTCGTCTTCTTTTGCGCCGTCATCAGCAGCGGGTGTGCTGGATGAGCAGCCTGCGAGCATTGCAAGTGTCAGACCTGCAGCAAGTAAAGATTTTAATTTCATTTTTCCCTCCTGTAATTGTGTATCCTAATGAATACAAATCTTTGACAATTTGAGTCTAGCACCTTAGTTAAGCGCTTTCAATGGTTGTGCTTTAAGTTTTTTTCGTTTTTTTCACAATTCTGTCACAATTCAAAATCCGTGAATCGTTACACGAAAAACGGTGAAAAAATTCAATTGACACTTGGTCAAAAGTGTAACATTACGCCTTGCGCCGGATGAAAAAAGAACCCCGTCCGGAGTTCTTTCTCAGTTGATTTTTACTGCCATCTTTCAAACATGATGAGCGTCGCGGAGTTCTCTGTATTGCGGTAATACGAGGCCACGCCCTGGTAGTTGTTGGGGTTGGAAGCGGCGTCATTGTAGGAAACGATATTCCATGCGCACCCTTCTGTTCCGTAGTAGGCGATGACATCGGCCGCTGTTCTGTTTGTGAAGAGTGACGGGATGATCGCGACCGGACAGCCGGCGGTGACAGGCTCGGGTGTCGGCTCAGCTGTGGGAACAGGCGTGGGTTCCGGCGTCGGCTCGGCGGTAGGAACAGGTGTGGGTTCGGGTGTGGGAGCCGGGGTCGGTGTGGGACGCGGTGTCGGAACCGGCGTCGGTGCAGGTTCATCATTGCGCTCAGGCTGCGGTGTTGGCTCAGGCGTCTGGCTGTTCTGTCTGTCCTTGTCCTCATTGTTTTCACCCGAGGAAAGAACGAGTGTGATTTCATCGCCTGAAGAAACCTCCGTTCCTTCTGAAGGCGTAAAGGAGAGCACGGTGGCGTAAGGAGCGGAATCATTGACCCATGTCAGGCTGAGGGTGAGCTTGTTCTTTTCGGCCCATTCCTGAATCTCTTCCAGTGATTTCATGGTCAGGTTATCCACCTTGACAGTTTCATCGCCGAGAGCAGCGATGGTGACAGTCACCTTTTCGGATCTCTTTACCTTTTTGCCCTTTTCCGGCTTGACGGAAATGAATTCACCGTCCTTATACTCTTCACCGTCTTTCTTTTTGTATTCAAAGACAACGTCAGTGAATCTGCGCTCGGTGAACCAGGCTTTGATCTCTTCTTCTTTTTTGTCCTTGAAGTCGGCCATTTCAAATTCCATGTCCGGATCCGGTCCGTCGGAGACGGTGACGGTCAGGATCTCTTCCTTTTTCAGGAAGGATCCTTCCGGGACCGACTGGGCGATGACGATGTCCTTATCGGCGTTCTCGTCATAATCGCGGGTGAAGAGGACCTGTTCGGAAAGTCTGTTCTTTTCCGCCCAGTCTTCCACAACCCGGATGTTTGAGCCGCGGAAGGAAGGAACCTGGGCGCCTTTATGGGTGTGGCTGTAATAGAACGTGCCGCCGGCTGCCCCGGCCGCAAGCGCGGTGAGGCAGGCGCAGGCATAGAGGACTGTGTTTCTGACTCTGTTCATATCAATCATCCTCCCCGCTGACGCAGAGCACATATCTGCTTCTGACGTCGGTTGTGCCCATGGAGTATCTTCTGCCCTTCATGATGCACGGATCAATGGTGTCGGTGGCGATGGAGTACATTTCGATGATGTCTCTCCAGCTGCCGGTTTTGATTTCCAGATACATGCGGTAGTCGCCTTCGGAAAGGCCGCTGAGATCAACAGTGGCGTCAAAGGCCGCCATGTCCATCGGACTGCTTGAGCCAAGAAGGGCCGCGAAGTCGATGCTGGAGGGTTTGGATTCCGCTTCATAGGAATAGACTTCCCCTTCTTCATCCTCGAGATGAAGAACATAGCTGACGTCATCCTTTCTGCCCATCGAGGCGTTGTACATAACGCCCAGGCCATCCATTTTCAGGACTCCCTCGCTGATCTCTGCCGCCTGGTAGGCAAACAGGGATGTCATGCGGGTCGGCTTGTTTGTGTTGTCAAGATCCAGCGACTGCTTTTCAACCGAGACTTCCAGTCTGTAGTTGGAAAGCGGATTGGCGAAGAAGCGGACGGTTTCCCCGTTTTCATTGACGAGTGTGCTGTCGATTCCTTCAAGGTTGCTGAAGAGAGCGCCTTCGGAAACGCCGTCGTCGGTTGTGACTCTCACCCGCAGGTAGTAGTTGCCGCATTCGATTTCATTGAGCGCCAGTGACGCTTTGAAGCCGGCATGGTTGTTTTTGCCAAGGCCTTCGTATGTTTCCGTTGAAGCATAGAGGACGGTTTCGGTGTTATCTTCCGGACTGACAAGAACCAGTTCATGGACCGCTTCCTTTGTCTCCTTTTCAGGATGGAAGGCAAGACCGTCGATCACAACCGATTCCGTGTCTGTTTCATAGCTGACAGCGTCAACGCCCCGGAGCAGTTTCTGATCATCCGCCCGGATGCCATCTTCAATGTGCGGAATGTAGACAGGTTCCTCAACAGGAGGCTCTTCAACCGGCGGTTCTTCAATCACCGGCGTGTCAACTTTGCACGCGTTGATTTCTTCATCGTAGTGGCTTCCTTCGCCGCAGACGACCGGTTTGATTTCAACCCCGAAGTATCCCTTTTCGGACCTGAAGAACCTGTAGGTGACCGCGTTCTTTGTGAAGGTTTCAGGAAGCTTGTCGCTCTTGAGATACCAGACGCCGTTATATTCAGGCGTGCTGGCATAGCTGTATTCGTTGCGGAAGTAATAGGAACCTTCTTTCAGTTCTGAAAGGTCAATGACCGCTTTCCATGAAGAAGCGCCGTTATTGTCAGTGCTGACGGATGCCTTGTAAGATGTGACGTCTTTGATGTCTGTTGTGACAGTGACAATTCTGTCGCTGAGCGGGTTGCTGTTGACTGAGACGCCTTCCCGGTAAGCTTTGCCGCCAAGGGTCAGTTCAGTGCCGTTCAGCTTAAGCGTTTCGAGTGTTTCGACAGCAGCACCGATCTCTTCTTCCGTGTCTTCCGGAATGCGCAGGCCGTTGACGACGGTGATGTCGTCCTTGGCGAACCAGCCGACGCTCTTGTACCAGTCGTAAGACCTTACGTCCGCGGAAGAAAGGATCCGGAAGAGTTTTCCGTCGACGACATAGTCGGTGCACTGTGTTTTGTAATATCCGTCTTTCTGTGAAAGAACAGCGACCGGATAAACAGGAATATACATCCCATAGCATGATGTGATGTCATAAGCGGTTGTGCCGCCAAGGGTCAGTGAAGCGGTGGCTTTGGGATTGGTGACGATGCCGATCGCGACGCTGTTATGGTCGGTGAGCTTTCCGTTTTTCTCACAGGAAACTTTGTCGATTCTGTAAGCGATGGAAGCGATCTGGATGCCCCAGTAGGCGGCGGAAGCGTATTTGAGATTGAAGCCTGCGCCCTTGTTGCCGATGAGGGAGCCGTAATAGCGCCAGTCATCCATATCAAGATAGCCTGCCAGATTTTCCGCCATCTGGGTGCGGATGGCTTCTCTGACGTTGGGGAATGAAGCGGCTTCGTTTGGATTGGAATCGACTGCGCCCCAGCCGAAGAAGTTGTTTCTTTCCCGTGCGTAGGTGCTTGTTCCGTATCCCGATTCCAGACACGCCATCGCGTAGACCATTAAGGCGTTGACGCCGAATTCATTCTGGGCGTCGATGAATGCCTGCCCTTCGCCGTAAAGCGTGGAGGAAGGATTGACGCCCCTTTCCATTAAGAAGGCGTCAAAGGCTTCCGCTTTGATATTAGATCTGCTTCTTAACGGCAGGAACTGGTAGTAGTTGTAATAGGTGCCGGCATAGTTCTTAAACGCCATGTCGGTATAGAAATCATAGCCGTTATAGCTGTAATAGACGGTGCCGTTCTTCATCCAGGAAGCCGCCGGCAGTGCCAGATCGGTTCCGGCCGGCATTGAAGTGCCGTCGCTCTTCGGCCAGCCGTAATAACCGTTAAAGACCAGATCTTTGTAATTGCCGTTTACCTCACATGTGTATGTGTTCATCTTCGGGACAATCTCAAACGGTTTTTCAGGATCAGCGTAATATGTTTCATTGCCGCCAAGGACAATGGGAAGCGCCTCTTTGAAATAGCGCAGCGGGACAAGATCGGCGTCCTTGAGCTGCACATAGCCGTCAAAGCCGTTGAAATTGACATGGACGCTGCCGGTGCCGTCGCCGTTGTATGACGCTGTTTCAAAATATGCCGACTGGTAATGGGCGCCGCTGTAAGTTGTGGCGCCGTAGCCGAAGTTCATATTCTGGTAATAATTCAGCAGCTGGCTGCCGTCGCGGAACGGATAGGCGAAAAGCACGCCGTTTTTCATGGCGATGATTTTCGACGGGCTCTTTGATTCCTTATGGCGCACAACGCCGTTTTCCCCGAGCTTTTCCATTTCATCCAGCGCCTCTTCATACGTATCGGCACAGGAAACCTTGTCAAAACCGCCTTCGGCGTTGACACTATCAACCTCGTAAGCTTTGCAGGCCATCGGATAGTATTGCGGTTCTTCCTCTGCGTAAGTCTGTATGCCTGCCGTATTGATCACCGGCAGGCTCATACAGCCTGCGGCCAGACACAGAAGAAGTCTGTTCCAAAATCTGTTCATTCACTTTCCCTCATCAGGTTCCTCAGGCTCTGCTCCTTTTAAATTCGCGTGTTAAAAAAGGACCGTTGCCGTCTGGGGTCCGTATAAAAAAGGACCCGGAATGCGCGCAGAAAAGAAACTTTCTTTTCATGCGGAAATTCTGCGTCCGATATATGTATAAGATCAAAGCGCGCTCCTGAAGGCAATGATCAAAAGACGGTAAAAGATACGCTTTCTTTTATCCATTGAGATACATCACTTCAGAAGCAGGATCATAAAACAGAGCCGAGATATCCGGTCTGCCCTTTTATGAAGCCATAATGCACGCGAACACCAGGTTTCACCAGCCAGCCGGATCAATGTTTTGTGATCACCGCCTGTTCCCTCCCAAGCGAAGGAGAGATGAGAAGACGCCAAAAACACGTAGGGGCACCTTCCTGAATTTATATTATAGGCAAAACCCTCTTCATTGCAAACAAAGCTTTGTTTTTACCACGAACTTTTTAATGTGATGATCACTTCCGCGCACATCATCATAAGCGCCGGAACCAGTACCGAAACCCTTCCCCATTTCATTGAAACAAGGCAGCCGAGGCTGACGCCGGCAATAAACAGCAGAACGATCAGGAAATAGACGCCTGCTGTTCTGAGCTTTGCTTTATCATGATCGACGATGGCGGCGAAAAGAGAACTGATCCCCTTGCGCAGGTTGCCGGTGGAAACGGTTGTGGCAATCGGCTGGCCGATGAACACAGGGAAAGCTTCCATCTGGATCGCGCAGGCAAAAGAAACAAGAGCGTTGGCGGCCATGTTGGTATCCTCATGAACGGGAATCAGACACACCAGCAATAATGCCACGATCTCCATCGCCAGTGCTGTCCTTCTGATGTAATGCAGATTGCGCTTCTTCATCCATCTGTCGGTAAACAGTGCGAACAGAACGCCCAGCACAAACGCCGTGATCGGAACCAGGTAGCTCAGGCACTCATGCGCCCTGCCCTCGGCGATTCTTAAACCCAGTTTGATGATATTGCCGGTCTGGGCATTGGCGAACACACCGCCCCTGACCGCATATGTATATGAATCCAGATAGCCGCCCGCCAGTGTGAGCAGCACCGCCGTTTCAATTCTTCTTGACCCCTGTTTCACTTCCATCGTCTTTCTCCTTCTGACGGCTTTATTCTGTTTCTTTTTCTATATGTAAGCGAGTGATTTCCAGAAAACGGAAAAAGCTTCAGAATCATTTTCCCGACTGCTATGATCTGACCGTAAACACACAGGAGGTGCATATGAAAACAACAGCTGTGATCCTCGCCAAAGGATGCGAGGAAGGCGAAGCTCTTACAATTGCGGATATCTTACGGAGATGCGAAGTGCCCTGCGATCTCATCGGTCTTGATTCAAAGACAGTCACCGGCGCCCATGACATCGAAATCGAATGCGACGGGATTCTGGACGAAACATTCAGCTATGACATGATCATCCTGCCGGGCGGCTATGAAGGCGTCGACCACATGAAGGAAAGTTCATTATTAAAAGAAACACTTCAGAAGATGGACGCTCAGGGAAAACTCATTGCCGCCTTATGCGCGGCCCCTTCGGTTCTGGATGAAGCGGGAATTCTCCACAACAGAAAGTACACCTGCTATCCGGGTGTTGAAACCAAAGCTCCCAACAGAAGCGAAGAGACAATCGTCACCGACGGAACGATTCTGACCGGCAAGGGTCCTGCCCTGGCATGGGCGTTCGGCTATAAAGCGGCGGATCTTTGCGGAGCCGACAGTATGAGTGTCAAAAAGAGAATGGTTTATTACAACGCGTTTGATGTGAAGGAGGAAGCGTAATGAAGAAGTACAGTGCGGCTGTCATGATGATTGACGGCTTTGAGGAAAGCGAAACAGTCCAGATCATCGACCTGCTCAGAAGAGCCGGCGTTGAAGCCCATTCCTTCCGTTTCCAGGAAGAACCGTTCGTTGTGGGCATGCAGAACCTGAAGGTCAAAGCGGACAAGGTCTTCTCGGAAGAAGTGAAGAACTATGATGTCATCGTGGTTCCTGGCGGGAGAACCGGTGCGGCCAAATTCATCGCCAATGAGGAATTCATGAACACATTAAAGTGGTTCAATGAAAACAATAAACTGATTGCCGGCATGTGCTCGGGCACAACAGTTCTGGAAGCGGCAGGCGTTCTTGCCGGAAAGAAAGCGACCGGCTATACCGGCTATGAGGCAAAGCTGATCAGCGCTGAATTTGTACATGACGTTGCCGTCTATGACGCCAATGTCGTGACCTCCCAGGGACCGGCCACTCCCTATCCCTTCGCTTTCAAAATCATGGAAGCGCTTGGAATTGACGGTTCTGAAATTGAAAAAAGACTTCTATGCAGAGAAGCCGGTGCCCGCTGGTAATCACTTTCGGGTATGATGGTGGAAAGGAGAATCTTTCTATGATCTTCGATAAACTTCCGGTTGTGCTCTTAAGCTCGATGGCAGCCGAAAAAACATCCTCCACCAGCCACACAATCGCTTCCTATATTCTTTCCCATTGCGATGAGGTCAGTGAAATGAACATCACCGATCTTGCCGCAGCGTGCTATGTGGGAACCGGTTCCGTTTCCCGCTTTGTACGGGAAATCGGTCTTGAATCCTACTCCCAGCTGAGGCAATTGATCAGGGAATCGGATTTCAGCTTTCATCCCGCCAATCCCGAAGACTCCTACGAAACAAGACGGGACGCATTAAGCGGCTATATCGGAAGCGCGATTGACAAAGCCGCAAAATCCATGGATCAGAAACAGATCATCAGGCTCTGCAATGACATCCATGAATATGAGCGTGTTTCCGCTTTCGGCCTGCTCAAAGCACAGTCCGCGGCGGTCTCACTGCAGACCGATCTCTTAATGATGGGAAAGCATATCTATACATCCACCGCTTACAGTGAGCAGATTGAAAACATCCTGCAGGCGGACAAATCCGATCTGATTATTATCTTCTCCTATACCGGCAGCTACTTTTCTTCAGTTTCCTTGCGGGCAAAGGAACAGCATCTGCTTCTGCCGAAGATCTGGATGGTCTGCGGGGAAGGCAGCACCACCGACTGGTTTGTCGATGAAACCATCACCTTCGCCTCCGACGCAAAGCGCGAAGCCCATCCCTTCCTTCTGGAAACAGCGGCGTCACTGATCGCCAATGAATACGCTGTCTTATATCAGTGAGATCAGGAATCCCGAAAAATTATCTGAAGCGGTTTTAAACTCAAAAACAAATGGCTTCCATGGCCCTGCTGTATCCGCAGGAAAGACCGGAAGCCTTGTTTTTGTTTTGTGAGCTGCCGGCGATAACCGGGCACAGTGCTCATTTCTGAATACTTACAATACAGTCAATACAGTGCTTTGCGTCAGCCGCAGAAATCACCGGGAAAGCTGCAGAAATCAGTACCGGTATAACCGCATTTGCCACGCTGATCTTTCCATCGTCTTTTGAGCACCCTGAATACTATGGCAATCATGCTGAGGCAGAAACAGATCCCGCAAAATGGAATTTCTATGAATCATAGCCACGGCAGTTCCACCCCCGGTATATTCAGGGGCTGGCCGCCATCAAAACGGTACGGAATGCCGTTTACTTCAAGAATCTTCAGGAACGCTTCCAGATAGACCGGAGACGAAAAGTTCTGCATGAAATCCATCGAGATCCTGCGGTTAACCGCGGATATCTCAATCAGGATACCCTCAACCATCGGATATGCAAGGATACGAAAACTCTTGATGTACTGCTCCGTGTCACCAAAATCCTTTTTTCCGACGTAGCTGACAGTGGCGGTCAGAACGCCCGACAGATAATCATCATCCTTTCTGACAAATGCAGCGCGCTCTTCGTCCGTTTTGAGCGACCGGATGATCCGGCAGTTTCGATTCATCGCCTGCTGATTTGCGATCACGTTCTCATCCCGCGTCTGCGCAAAGACCATTCCGCGAAAGGCAGTCGCCTGACGGGTGAGCGGCCAGCTTTGCATCTTTTCTTTGTATTCCAGCCACGCCCAGCCCACCAGGCTCTGGTGTGCCAGAGGCGCGTGCAGAGCGTTCCGCTGGTTGACACAAAGGCAGATCCGCACCGGCAATGGTGAATCCGGATGAATGGATGCGATCGCACGGCTGAGCAGTAAAGCCGTCATGGTCGCAGGGCTTCCGTCATGCTCTGCGCAGAAACGCATGAACGACGCTTCCTCCACCGTGATGCCGAATACCATCTTCTTGCGGTCATCGCGGGTGTTTTCCATTTCCATCAGATTCAGCGCCGGAGACACTTCACTTTTCTGTGAGGAAGGCGTCTGCTCCAGCCTGACTGCAGGGTCATCCCATTCCTCCGGAGCAATCAGATCCCCCACAAGGCGTATGCCATCGGTGCGCATCTTCGTGCCGTAATGGTCTGTGCAGTAGTAATACATCAGAGTCCGGATCAGTTCCATCATACCCGTGGCATCAGTCAGCGCATGAAAGATATCCACATAAATTGCGTCCTTCTGCCATGAGAAGGCAAGAAGATGATACCCGGATGCCTCAGAATTGAGCGGAACGCCATGTTCCGAATTGATCACGGTAACGGGATTCCTGTTTTCCTGAAACCAGTATGCGTCCCCCTCCTTCTGCAGCGATACCGCAAAGTATGGATAGCGCTGCATGGCGGTATCCGCTGCACGCCGCAGCGCAGCACCGTCGATGGAATCCTGCAGCCGGATCTCCGCCCGGATTACATTTGTTTTTTCCCTGCCGGTCTGATACAGACGGCCCAATTCCGAAAATAACGGCATCTTCATCCTGCAAACCTCCCATCTGCAGATTTCGATATAACGGCATTCCTGCAATCCAGCAAAAGGAATTTCTTTCTGTCGGCTTCTTCGCCTGCAATGTCATATCCGATCATCAGAAATCCGACAGGCGTATCTCCGTCATAGATTCCGAAAGGCTGAGCGTATCTGCCGTTTGTGATATTTGCGCAGGCTTCCGCAATGCTGAAAATATTGTCGGCGACAAACCTCTGCTGTGATTCGAACGGCTCCAAATCGATCAAAGCATCTAAATTATCTGTATCCACTTTACAAGCCGGATACCTTTGTTCTTTGATTCCACTTTTATTTTCTCCTCATCTCCGGTTTATCTGCGCACTTTCAGAATATCGAGGGTATGATTGGACGCGCCGATCAGGTCCTGCCGCTCGCATGTCGCCAGATGGAATTCCATCCATTCAGCAAAAGTTTCCTGATCCATTTCATCGATAAACCCGCTGAAATAATGCGCTGCACCGTCTGACGCGGCCAGTTTGATCCTCTCCACAGGAAAGTGGGAATTCAGAAATGAAATATCTTCCGTTCTGACCAGATCGAATATTTCTTCCGGATCGCTTTTGCAATGCCAGTCTTCACTCAGCATATTTTTCGTTTCCATGACATCTTTAAGATGTTTCCCAAGGAAGACATACTGAATGATTGTGGGCTCATTCATGCAATATGCGACAAGTATATAGCCTCCGGGTTTAGTCACACGCACCGCCTCAGAGAGCGCCTGCAGCTTATCTTCATTTGTATAAAGGTGGTACATCGGCCCCAGCAGCAGTGTCAGATCAAACGACCTGTCTTTGATGGCGGAGAGATCCAGGGCATTTCCCTGTATGGCTTTGAGCGGTTCGCTGCCATCCAGTTTTGACTTTAAAACATCTAGATTGTGCTGTACCAGCTCCACCGCCGTCACTGAGAAGCCTTCCTTTGCAAGGGCGATGCTGTACCGGCCGGTGCCGGCGCCGATTTCAAGGATCTCAGGGCAGGAAAAACAGGAAGCACATTCATGAATGTATTTCATTGTGGTCAGATACTCGACCTGTCCATGCTGAGATGAAAGCCGTGCCTCTTCATCTCTGCTGTTATAGTATTCTTCAATCTGGTTCATAGATTACCTTCTTAAGTTATCGTTAATATTGCAGTAAGAATTCATCCGGCAGCAGGAAGCGGCTGAAGCTGTTATCTGCCTGCTGGTTTTATGCGTATAAATCTAAAACTCAATGATCAGTTTCCGGAAGTCATTCAGTGAATTGCTCAACATGCCATTTTCTGCGTTTTGCCCTCGCAGAATTCCGGACTGTGAATGATCTCTTAGGACCCATTTTAAAATCATGGGTGCGGCGGATGCCCGTGCGTTTTTCCGGATGGATGACGGAATGAAGATAACACCATCCCCTTTATCTGTGCAGAATCTTTAGCACATGCATGAAACAAAGTACTGCACTTCTGAACAAGAGGGAAGACACATGAAAAAGATATCAACAATACTCACAGCCCTTCTGATGAGTGCTGTTCTGACCGCTTGTTCCTCAGGTCAGCCGGCACATGGTCAGAGGGCGGTCCGACTTCCTTCACATTTGATCGGGAAAGCGTGACACGCGACACTGCCGGCCAGCTGTCCCGCGGCACCTATGAAATCAACCCGGAAAGAAAGGAAATCAAGGTCAGTATTGCCGAGTCCATCGGTAACACCAATTTTCGGATTTCCTATGAGCTCAAAGACGGCGTCCTGATCCTGAATGAGGGCAAATTCACAAAACAGTGATTCAGTTATCCTGCGGACGGGAGGATTCCCGTCTTTTTCTTTTAAGGCTGACGGTCAGCCTTCCTTTCTGATCATTCTGTTTTATGATCATGTGATTACCCGCCTGATCTTTGAATGACCCCGTTTACTTTGCCGCGTCTTTCCCCAGCAGCATCGCTCCGTAGAGACCCGCGTCATCGCCGTACTGTGAGGGTTTGACGACAATATCGGGATCGGTCATGTATCTTTTTGCCTTGGCGATCACCTTTTCGACATACCAGGGATTGTTCATGGCGATGGAGCCGCCGATGACATAGACATCCGGGTCGATGATGTAGTAGATATCGGCGATGCCTCTTGCCAGCATTTCCGACGTTCTTTCCAGTATTTCCAGGGCGTCTTTTTCGCCGGCGTTGGCCAGCTCAAACAGGTCTCTGGCAAACATCTGTCTGCCGTAATGCTCTGTAGCGATTCTCTCCATCGCCGCTCCTCCTGAAACTTCATTGAGCGAGCCGGGATTGGCGGAACCATGGTGATAAGGGTCATCGCAGACGATGACATTGTAGAATTCAGCCGTATTGCAGTGGGCACCTGAAATCAGTTCCCCTTTATAGACGAAGGAGCCGCCCATGCCGGTGGACATACCGATGAAGATGACTGAATCATATCCCTTTCCTGCACCTTCTCTTGCCTCGGCCAGACCTGCCAGGTTACCATCGTTGTTCACGGCTGCGGGTTTTCCTGTTTTTTCTTCAATGTATCTGACAATCTCAAAGTTGTCCCAGCCATAGAGGTTGGGCGGGTTGAGGATCTTTCCTTTCTTCAGATCCAGAGGACCCGGAGAAGCGATGCCGTAGCTCTGAATGTCATAGCCTTTTTCACTCACATAGTCCAGAAGGTTCTGGATGTTCCTTTCGCCGCCGAGGCTTCTGTCGTTGACTGTTTTATATACATCAAAAAGTGTTCCGTTTTCGTCAAAAATGCCGATGCGCAGCTGGGTGCCGCCGATGTCGATGCCTGCGTATGCCATATGATCTCCTTTACAAGTTTTCCTTTTGAATCCATTGTAACGCATGCAGGAAATGAAAAGAGGCTTTTTCAGCCTCCGTTCATTGTTTATCTGGATTCTCTTCTCGCCTTGCGGGCTGCTTCCTGCTTCAGTCTTCTGGCAACGCCCGGCTTGACATAGAATTCTCTCTTGCGTGCTTCCATGAGGGTGCCGTTGCGGGATACCATACGCTTGAAACGGCGCAGTGCATCGTCGAAGCTTTCGCCTTCTCTGACAACAATTCTTGACATGTTTTGTCACCCCCTCTCCAGAGCACAGCTAATAATATCAAAGCACCTGTTAAAATGCAATGAGTTTTGATCTTCTCAGCCGATCAGCTTGGCGCCGGAACTTGTGCCGATTCTTTCGGCTCCGGCTTCGATCATGGCTTCAAATGTCTCCTTGTCGCGGATGCCGCCGGCAGCCTTGACTTTGACGTTTTCGGAAACGGAAGCGCGCATGAGCTTCACGTCTTCGACTGTGGCGCCGCCGGTGGAGAAGCCGGTGCTTGTCTTGACAAAGTCAGCGCCTGCTTTTTCGGCGTCTTTACAGGCTCTTGCTTTTTCTTCGTCGGTTAAGAGGCATGCCTCGATAATGACCTTGAGAATATGATCGCCGCAGGCTTCCTTGATCGCTTTGATCTCGTTGACGATGTAATCATCCTCGCCGTCCTTTAACATGCCGACATTGATGACCATGTCGATTTCTTCAGCGCCTTTTTCGATGGCGTCTTTTGTTTCAAACACTTTAGCGGCTGTTGTCATGGCGCCCAGCGGGAACCCGATGACGGTGCAGACTTTGACGTCAGTGCCTTTGAGGGCTTCTCTGGCTGTTTCAATCCAGCAGGGATTGACGCAGACGGAGGCAAAATCATATTCCGCCGCCTCAGCGCACAGCATTTTGATCTTAGCCTTGTTCGCTTCGGGTTTGAGCTGGGTGTGGTCGATGTACTTACTGAGCTTCATAGTCGTCTCCTCCTGTATTGAAGTAGTATTTCTTCAGTGTCTCATGGACAATGGTATCGTCGCCTTCGTAAGGTTCGCGGCCGAATTCGCGGTAGATGAACTTCTCATCGCCTTTGCCGAGAATGATGATGGTGTCATTGGGATCAGCCAGCTCGATCGCCTGGCGGATCGCGTCATATCTGTCCTCGATAATCGTGTAATTTGTCTTTTTGATTCCGGCGGCGATGTCCATCGCGATATCCCGCGGTTTTTCGTTGCGGGGATCATCTTCGGTCAGGATGATCATATCACAGTACTTGTCGAGAATCTGTCCGAAGACAGGTCTCTTTTCGGTGTCGCGCTTGCCGGCGCTGCCGGTGATGGCGATGATTCTCTTGCCCTTCGGCGTGATGGCGCTGGCGTACTGGCAGACCTTTTCAATGCCGTCGGGCGTATGGGCGAAGTCAACCAGGATATTGAAGGGCTGGCCGTCGTTGATTCTCTGCATGCGGCCTTCGATCTGGGAGAGATTGCGGATATACGGCATCATCTGGGTGATGGAGATTCCCTTGACATGCAGGGCGGCGATGGCGGCGAGCAGATTGGAGATATTGAAGCGGGCAACCAGGTTGGTTTCCAGTTCATATTCCATATTCGCCACCTTGAGGGTGAAGCGGGTTCTGTCCTTCATCAGCTGGTATTTGGTGACTCTGTAATCGGCGTCGTTGTCGATGCCGTAGGTCACGATCCGGCACGGGCAGTTTTCGACGATCTTTTTTCCATAGGGATCATCGGCGTTGATGATCGCGACCGCTTCCGGCTTGAGCCTGTCGAAGAGCTGCTTCTTCGCCAAGAAGTAGTTGGTCATTGTGCCATGGTAATCCAGATGGTCATGGGTCAGGTTGGTGAAGACGGCGACGTCGAAATCAATGGCGTCCACCCTTCTCTGTTCAATGCCTATGGAGCTGGCTTCCAGCGCGCAGCATTCCATGCCGGCGTCGACCATTTCATGCAGGATGCCGTGAAGGTCGTCGATATCGGGCGTCGTTAACAGCGGCGGCAGTTTGACGCTGCCGTATTCGATTGAAATCGTTCCGATGTAGCCGGTCGGATGGAATTCGTTCATGATATCGCGGATGATGCAGGCAATGGAGGATTTGCCGTTTGTGCCGGTGACCGCGAACATGAGCAGCTTGTGGCTTGGATAGCCATAGAAGGCATCGGCCACTTTGTTGAAAACGCCGAGAACATCCTTGACGCGGATGTAGGTGACGTCCGGGTTCATGGTTTCAAACGGCTCGGAGTGGACGATGACCTTGGCGCCGTTGGCGATGGCCTGGTCGACGAATTTGTGGCCGTCGAACATCATTCCCTTTAAGCAGAAGAAAATGGAATCCGGGCGCCGCTTGCGGCTGTCTGCCATCAGGCTTCTGATTTCAATATCAGGTACATTTTCAAACAGTTCTGTCAGTTTCATAAAAGTTCTCCATACATCTGCCGGTCTTTATATTCTGTAAGTCTGACCCGGAACGCTTCGCCATGAGGCAGTTCCGCTTTGATCAGGACCGGAATATATTCTGAAGTATAGCCGGTGGTATATCCGTCTTTGATTTCTTCACTGATCACGACGGTCTCCCTGCCTGTCCATTGTTTTCTGTACTCATCGGCGAGTTCATTTGAAAGAGCCATGGCTCTTGCGGTGCGTTCTTTTTTGATTCTCGGATCGATCTGGTTCTTCATGGCTGCCGCCCTTGTATTGGCGCGGGGCGAATACGGGAAGACGTGGAGGAAGGAGAAACGGCATTTTTTAAGAAACGCCATTGTTTCCTCAAACAGCACATCGGTTTCACCGGGGAAGCCGGTGATCAGATCGCAGGAGATCGAAATCCCCGGCATCTGTTCACGGATCCATTCGATCTTTTCATAATACTCATCGGTTGTATACGGACGTCCCATCGATTTTAAGATTTCGTCGCTGCCGGCCTGCAGCGGAATGTGCAGATGGCGGGCGATGCGGTCTGTGCCTTTCATCAGAGAAATCAGATGGTCATCCAGTTCCGTCACTTCAATCGAGGAAATGCGCAGTCTCTTAAGATCTTCTGCCTGATCCAGGATTCTTTCCATCAGTTCAGCCAGAGTGACGTTGTATTCCCTGCCATAGCGGCCGGTATGAATGCCGGTTAAGACGATTTCCTTATAATCCTTTGAAATCCTTACCGCTTCTTTCACTGCCGCTTCCGGCGCCATCGATCTCTCTCTTCCCCTGACATAGGGAATGACGCAATAGGCGCAGAACTGATTGCAGCCGTCCTGGATCTTGAGATAGGCGCGGGCTCTTGAATCAAAGCCGTCGGCGCTTAGGAACTCAAAGGGAGTTTCTTTCAGATCATCCAGGATGCGGATCTTTTCTCTTGTTTCAAGATACTCCTCAAGATAAAGAGGAAGCGATTTTTTATGCGAGGAGCCGACGATGATTTCCGCCTCCTCCAGCATGCCGTCGTCAATCTGGGCATAGCAGCCGACCATGGCGGTGATGCAGTCAGGCCAGCTGTTTTTGATGCGGTGCATCATCTTGCGGCTTTTGGCGGCGGCGGTATTGGTGACGGCGCAGGTGAAGATCAAAGCGGCGTCAGCCTCTTCATCAAAGGGCACCCGCTGCCATCCTTTCTTTTCAAGAAGCGAAGCGACGCTTTCGGCTTCGTAGGCGTTGACTTTGCAGCCAAGATTGCAGATTGAAAATCTCATTCCATCGCCCCTTCCCCGATCACGCTTAACGCGTAGAATGCCGCTGTTTCCGCCCTGAGGATTCTCGGTCCCAGGGTCACCGGCTCAAAGCCTTTTGCCCCAAGCTCTTCCATTTCTTCCTTTGAAAAGCCGCCTTCCGGTCCGATCACAACACTGACGGACTTTTTGATTTCAAAATCAGAAATCTTCCGGGCTGCCCTGCCGGCGTTTTCATAGCAGGCAAGATTCACTTCCGACTTTGCGGTTTCGATGTCCTTAAAGTCAATCACATCCGTGATTTCAGGCACAATGTTGCGCTTGCACTGTTCAGCGGCGGACAGCAGGATGCTTTCATATCTCTGTTTCTGTTTGTCCGACTTTTCCTTTTTCGCATGCACAACGCAGCGTGAGGATTCAAACGGCACGATTTTCGTAACGCCCAGTTCCGTTGCTTTCTGCAGGATCAGCTCAAACTTTTCCCTTCTGATCAGAGCCATGCACAGTGTGATTTCAATGGACGGTTCATTGAATGATTCATCCTTCTCTGTGACTTTGGCGACGAACTCTTTTCCTCTTGACTCACAGACCGCAAACCAGCCCTGATTCTCTTTGTCGACAAGGCGGATTGTTTCGTGATCAAGTCTGACAACATCGCGGGCGTGGTGAGCCTGCTCTTTTGTAAAGACATATTCCGCTCCTATGCTCAGGAGCTCATCAGTAAAGTATTGCTGCATATTAATCCTGCTCTTCTTTAAGCCTGACTTCCACCAGCTTGACACGGCGTTCGTCGACTTCTTTGACAGTCACTTCCGTATTGCGGAATGTGAAGTTTTCGCCTTCCTGCGGGAAGCTTTCCAGCATTTCAATGCACCAGCCGCCGACCGTTTCGCTTTCAAAATCAAAGATCGTTTCATCCCAGTCCATCAGTTCGCACAATTCATGAACCGGCGTATCGCCGTCGATCAGGAACAGTCCATCGTCGACAACCCGGATCTCCTCTTCGACTTTATCGGTCTCATCCCAGATATCGCCGACCAGTTCTTCCAGAACGTCCTCCATGGTAATGACGCCCAGCGTGCCGCCGTATTCGTCGGTGACGATGGCAAGGTGCTGCTGGGAATCCCTGAGCAGTGTCAGGACTGCCGGCAGCTTCATGGTCTTATAGACAAACAGCGGCTGCATCAGTAATCCCCTGATGTCGACATTCCGGTCGTCGATGGAGGCTTTGAGGAAATGGTTGAGGGAAAGGATGCCGATGACATTGTCGATGGAATCTTCATAAACCGGGATTCTTGAGAAAGCGGAGGATTCGATGGTTTTCATGATCTCATCCCAGGAGTCATCGATGTCAATGGCAAGGATATCGACTCTTGCGGTCATTGCCTCAAAAGCGGAGATATCGGCAAAATCGATCGCCGCGGAAATCAGTTCGGAGGAATCCTCGTCGATGACATTTTCATCCTCGGCTGTTTCGATGATTGAATGCAGTTCTTCCACCGCCGCGTCCTCATCCTGGACTTCTTCCCCCTTCATGCCTGAAGTGATCAGATCAACAAGGGAAACGACAATCCATGTGACGGGTCGTAAGACAATCATCAGGAATCTTGTGATGCCTGAGAAGCTTAAGGCGTAGCGGGTGGCGTTCTTCTTTGCGGTGATCTTGGGAATGGTCTCACCGAAGATAATGACGGCTGCAGTGATCACAACGGTGGACACCCATGTGTATTCTTCGCCCAGGGCCAGGATTGCGGCCACGGAGCCGAGCGAGGAAGCGGCGATATTGACAAGGTTGTTGCCGACAAGGATGGCGGAAAGAGCGTTGTCGAAGTTCTCCGTGATCTTTAAAGCGGCCTTAGCCTTTTCATCCCCTTCTTCCGCCTGGTTTTCGATTCTGATCCTGTTGCATGAGGAATAGGACATTTCCGAAGCGGAGAAGAAAGCGGAGGCTGCCACGCATAAAGCGGCCGCCAGAATGCATGCATAGAGCAGATTCATTATTCCTCTCCTTTCTCAGGATCGTTGACCTGCACCTTTAAGCGCAGGATCCGGTTCTGTTTCATGACAAGGACCGTGATGGTCATATTGAGATATTCAAAGGTATCTCCCTCGGCGGGAATATTGAGGAACGCTTCAAAGGCAAGCTCGCTCATGAGTTTGTTGGAGATCCGTTCCTCCTCTTCATCGGAGTAATGGATATTCAGTTCATCAAGAACGTCAATGACATCCTCATTGGCGGCCACACTGTAGGTGTTTTCGCCGAGTTTCACGATATTTTCGACCGCCTGGTCATCCTCATCCCAGATTTCGCCGACCAGTTCCTCAAGAATATCCTCTATCGAGACAATGCCCAGCGTTCCGCCGTAGTTGTCGGTGACGACAGCGACATTGAGCTTCTTTTCGGTCATTTCGGTTAAAAGATCATCGATGTTTGTGGACTGGTGGATGAAGAGAGTCTCATCCAGGAGCGGCCGGATATCTCTGATCTCGCCTTCCATGAGATAGGTGCGGATGTATTTTCTGATCTGCAGGATGCCGATGATGTGGTCAATGGTTCCTTCATAAACCGGTAAGCGGGAGTGGTTGACTTTCTTGATCATGTCAAGAATCTCCTGCTGGCTCATGTTCACATCAACCGCGGCAAGATCGACTCTTGCGGTCAGGATTGTTTCAACCGTGACGTCCTGGAACATGAGGGCGGAGGAAATGAGGTCGCCCTGCTCTTCATCCAGAGTGCCCTGTTCGGTCATATCCTCAATGATGTCATAGATTTCATCTTCCGTAACGGAGACATCGGAATCGCCTTTGGTGAGTTTGCTGGCGGTGTTGCCGATGAACGTCAGCAGTGAGCTGACAGGCGTTAAAACAGTCATCAGAAACGACAAAATGCCCGCCGTGGAAAGACTGATCTTTTCGCTGTACTTCATGGCAATGCTTTTCGGCAGCATCTCACCGAAGAAGAAGACAACGATTGTGGTGATCAGGGTCGAGGCAGTCACTGCCGACACTCCCCACATACGGGTTACATTTACGGTCACCACCGAAGCGGCGGCGATGTGGACAATATTCGTACAGATCAGAATTGTCGTGATCGCACGGTCAAAATGATCTGTGATTTTAATCGCTTTTTTGGCATCCGAACGGCCCTTTTCGGCAAGGGTTTTCAGACGGGTGCGGGAAACGGACGCGAAAGCTGTTTCCACCATCGCAAAGAACATCGCGCAAAGAATCAATATTGCGACCGGAATCAGCCAGGATATACTGGTACCGCCATCGTCCATAAAGACTAATCACTCCCCTCTCATATGGCGGTATTCTAACATATTCCGGCCGAAATACAAAATGGCCGCGCAGAATGGCAATGCAAAAAATCAGGACCGGAGTTAAAGCTGTGTAAGTCTTCCTTTCAGAATATCTTCCGGATCCTGAGCTGTTTTTGCGATTCCCCGGAGATTTCTGATCCTTTGAACCCCGCTTTCTGCCGGAACTGTTATTCTCATGACCGGTTTTCCGTTACAGGTCACAATGATATCTTCCTTTTTAACCGTTTCAGTATATTTAAATAGATTCCTTCTGAATTCCGTCATGTTTACTTCAATCATGGAACCCTCCTTTCAGCCGCGTGTTCGCCTGAATTATATACACATGTCATAACATTTTTTTGCCGGCAGTCCCAGTCTCATTTCTGCTGAACAGGACAAAGTGCACAGCCAGACCTGCAGAACCTCCCGCAGAAAAGAAACAGACAGGAAAGATTCCTGCCTGCATTCATTCTCTTGCGGCCAGGGTAACATGCACCTTGTCGCCGGGCTGCTTATTGATTTTTTTGCGGATGTCTTTGCGGATGCCGATGACCCAGCATGGCGTGCCCATCTTCAGCACAAGACCGTCATAGGGTTCGCCATCGAATGAAGCATGGACTTTCAGACGCTTTACTCCAAAGAGTTCATAGATGTCATAGGGCACTTCCACATAAGCGGCGTCCATGTCATCGGCTTTGATGATGACTGCTTCAAAGCTTAAGACCTGCCTGTTCATGAGAGTTTCTTGAAAAGCCAGTTGCCCAGCATCTGCACCAGCTGCACAAAGATGATCAGGATGACTGAGCAGATGACCAGATAGCTCAGCTTATAGCCCTGATAGCCATAGCGGATCGCCACGTCGCCGATGCCGCCGCCTCCCACTGTTCCTGCCATTGCCGAATAGCCGATGAGGGAAATGACTAACAGGATAATGCCGTTTAACATGCGGGGAACGGATTCTTTGATATAAACCCTGAAGAGGATCTGCCAGTCGGAAGCCCCGAAGCTTCTGGCGGCTTCAATCACGCCGGGATCGGTTTCTCTTAAGCTGGTTTCAAAGACTCTTGCGATATAGGGAATCGCGGAAACGGTCAAAGGAACAATCGCCGCCTTTGTGCCGATCGCCTTGCCGACAAGGAAACGGGTAAAGGGAATCAGGATGACCAGCAGGATAATAAACGGGAAGGAACGGAAGACGTTGACGATGAAACTGAGGGTTTCATAGACAAGCTTGTTGGGCCTTAAGCCGTCCGGTGCGGTCAGTGTCATGATAATGGCCGGAATGAAGCCGAGAATCACGGAAATCAGGGTTGACCAGAAAACCATATTCAGCGTCTGCAGCGACGCGGTCAGTATTGTATCCCACATAATCAGAGCACCTCACAGATGACATTCTTGCCGGAAAGATAGGCAAGGACTTTTTCTTTGTCCTTTTCGGAAATGTTAATGACAAGGCTGCCGAAGACATTGGAACGGAAGTCTTCCAGCTTGCCCCAGCAGATCGAGAAATCGATGCCCAGTTCCCTTGCCATCATTGTGATGACAGGATCATCCGAGCTTTCGTTGTTGAAGAACAGCTGCACATTGACGCCGGTATCGGGAAGATGGCCGCTTTCCTCCTGCAGGAAGGCTTTGACCTCTTTTGAGGGCCTGACAAACAGGTCTTCGGGTTTTCCTTCGGCGATGACGGTGCCGCCCTTGATGAACGCGACCCGTTCGCAGATCTGCTTGACGACTTCCATCTGGTGAGTAACAACGATGATTGTGATTCCCATCTCGTTGTTGATCTGCTGTAAGAGGGCAAGAATTTCACGGGTGATTCCCGGATCAAGGGCGCTGGTCGCCTCATCGCATAAAAGGATTTCCGGATCCAGGACAAGAGCGCGGGCAATCGCGACTCTCTGTTTCTGACCGCCGGAAAGCTCCGCGGGTCTGGCGTGGATCTTGTCTTCCAGGCCGACCAGTTTGAGTAAACCTTTGATCTTTTCCTTCGCTTCGGGCGTCTTTGTCTTCATTCCCCAGAATTTCATCGGCAGAGCGACATTGTCATAGACGTCCAGTCTTGAAAGAAGATTGAAGTTCTGGAAGATCATGCCCATCTTCTTCTGCAGTAAATGAAGCTTCTTCTGATCACTGATCACCACCGGTTCCCCGTCGACCGTGATCGAGCCGGACTGGAAGGATTCCAGGCCGTTGATGCACCGTAACAATGTCGATTTGCCGGCGCCCGACTGGCCGATAATGCCGTAGATCTGATGGTCTTCAATCGTGATCGAAATTCCTTTGAGAACTTCAAGATCGCCGAAGCTCTTTTTCACATCCGTTAATACAATCATAGTGTTTCCCCTTATCTGTTCCGTGCTGTCTGCAGCACAGCTGTTTACTGTTTCTTCTTAAAGACTTCAAGAACCGATTCCTTTATGCATGAGGCGTACCCATGTGCCCCGGAAGGAGTCAGGTGGGTCAGATCATCCACGAACCAGTCTTCATGTCCTTCGGAATACGCATACCAGTCAATGATATACGTATTTTCATTTTCTGAGGCAAAATTCTTCATTTCCTCGTTATTGGAATCCTGCCAGGAGGTATACGGCGCCCTGGCGCTTAACAGGAATAACGGTTTCTTATCTGCCCTGATCTTCATCTGTTCCAGCGAATCGTAAAGAAGACCGTTGGCGCCCAGTGCGAAGATGACAGCGTCCCCGTCCCAGGAATGGTTGACCCGGTAATCGTCAAAGATCGCGTAGCTTTCGGTCGTATAGCGGCTGACCGCGGCGTCGCAGATTGAGGAAGGAAAAACCTCATAGAACGCCTCTGAAGCGCCAAGCGATACCGAGTCGCCGATCATGAGAATATCAATGTCCGCAAGGATTTCCTCATCTGTTTTCACCGGCGGTTCTTCTGCAGGTTCAGTAGAAGGACTATCCTGTGTTTCTGTTTTCTCCTGCTCAGCTTCTCTGCGGGCGGCTTCTTCCCTTTCACGCATCTTTTCTTCGGTCAGTGCCGCATTCTCAGCTGCCTGCGCCTCAAGTGTGTCAATGTCCCCGGCCGCGTTCTGTTTCGGCACAAAGACAGCGCACAGCAGTGCTGCCGATACAAGAACCAGATTTGTGCATGTCTGGATCAGGAAGGAGCGCCTGACCCGTTCCTGACGGCGCTTCCCTTTTTCTGTTTTCGGTGTTCCTTTTATAATCCTCAGCGTCTTTTCAAATCGGCCTCCGACAAAAGGCGCTTCAATGAAGATCTCTGAAAGCAACGTCATGAGCACGGTCAGGCCAATGATGATCAGCGACTGCAGCAGCGAAGGCGCCGTGCCTCCTGAAACCAGAAGGAACAGCGGGAAATGCCAGAGATAGATGGCATAGCTTCTTTCCCCGATCCATGTCAGGACAGGATTGCTTAAGGCTCTGGCGAACAGTGAATCTGTCTTCAGGCATGCGGCGATGATCAGAATACAGAGAACTGTCGCGATGATCTGTCCGCCCCTGAACATGAAAGTGCTGTAGCCGGGAATGAATGCCGCCATGGCAATCAGCGCCAGAAGACTGATCAGGCCAGTAAGTCCGCTTATGACATTGTTCAGCGGGATCTTCCTGACATCTTCTTCGCACAGCGCCAGCAGTGAGCCGGCAAGCAGTGAAAACAGTCTTGTGTCGGTGCCATAGTAGACACGGGTGGGATCCTGTGAAGGATCAAACAGAGCGATCATCAATGTCACCGAGATCATTGCAAAGGCCGCGGTTATGCCCTTTAAAAGCGGTTTGCGGACTTCCGATCTGCCTGTGAAAAAGAACAGCAGCGCGATGAGCACATAAAACTGCATTTCCAGTGAAAGCGACCAGGTATGGGTCAAAGGCGAAGGAGCGCCGGCGTTTTCAAAGTAAGACACATTGGAAAAGATCTGATGCCAGTTATTCCAGCAGGTCAGTGTTGAGAAAAGATCCCTGACCTCCTTGGTGAAAAGCACGCGGTTGAAAACCGCAAACAGGATGATCGTGACAACGCACATGAAGATCAGCGCCGGCATGATTCTGAAAAGCCTCTTCTTCATAAACTGCAGCAGATCAACCCTGCCGTTACTCTCAGCCTCTTTATAAAGATTGCGGGTGACCAGGAAACCGGAAACCGCAAAGAAAGCAGTCACGCCAAGCAGGCCGCCCCGGGCATAGGGAAACTGAAGATGGTAGAGAACGACAAGCAGAGCCGCAATTGCCCTGAAACCGTTCAGTCCGCTGATGTAACTGCCTGTCCTTTCCTTTGCCATATCGCCCTCCCCTTAAAACACATACGGAAGCAGCACCTTCAGGCACTGCTTCCATTTATGATATCTGATTTTTGCTCAGCCGTTAATCTCTTTAATGGCTTCCGGATCAACCGGGGCGCCGTTCAGCAAACCGAGTGTGTTGAGCAGCTCAATGGCACGGCCGTAGTTGTCTGTGTCATTGGGAACGCCGATTTCAGCCCCGTCAGGAAGTTCGCTCAGAGACTTAGCTTTTGCGGAATAGACGCCCATCGGTTCGATGTGTACGCCGACCGCCGCCGCAAGGTGGAGACCTCTTTCCTTGTTTTCATTCTGCATGTAGCCGAGTGTCTGGAAATAGTTGGCGTCAAGATCGCCCGCGTCAAGAGCTGTGTTGGGCTGGACATAGTCTGTATATTCGACAACTTCAAGCTCCCAGCCATGCTTTAAGAGTGTGTCCTTGAGGACGTCGTTGAGGATCTGGGCATGGGGAACGGCTGTGGCGCCGACTGTGATCTTTGTGTCATCGCCTGTGGCATCGGGAATGTCACCGCCGGAGATGGGATTGCCTTCTTCATCGATGAAGGAAGTGATGACAGCGCCCTTGTATGTGTTTTCGATATATGTGCTGACATCAGAGGAAGTGATGGCAGCGATCAGTGCCTGTGTCTTTTCGGACTCTTCGTTTCCTTCCTTGACAACGAGATAGTTGGTTCTGCGGATACTTGTTTCCGCGTCGAATTCCTCGATTGCGACAGCCGGGGAAGTTTCGTTCAGTTTTGCCTCAAGAGCGTAGTTGCCGTTGATGACGCCGGCGTCAAGGTCCGGCAGGGACAGCGGCAGCTGGGCAGCTTCCAGCGGCACGATCTGATAGCCATGGGGATTGACGGCGGAAGTTTCTGTGTTTGTTTCTGTTTCATTGTTTCCGCTGTCTGCGGGCGCTTTGTCTGAAGAACATCCTGCCAGGGATGCCGCCAGGGACAGAGCCGCGATCAGTTTAAGTGTTTTGTTCATGTAGTTTTCCCTCCTGTGCCAGCTTCAGTTATGACAGCTGACATGTTCAATCATACTTTCATCACCGTTAAAGTCAATAAACGGTTCCCTTTTTCCTCATATCGATTCATAATGCGCAGTTATAGGTTCGCTCTATATATGCATGCGGTCATGTTTTCATCTCAGAGTGTGCTATACTTTTAGCCATGAACAGATATATCAATGAACAGATCCGCTCCTTCCTTGAGGAGGACGACATGATCGCGGCCCTGGCCAATGTCAGCGCCTGCATCAATATGAACTATGACCGTCTCAACTGGGCCGGCTTCTATCTGGTCAGAAAAGATGAGCTGGTGCTCGGTCCCTTCCAGGGCAAAACAGCCTGCACAAGAATTCCTTTTGACAAGGGCGTGTGCGGCAAGTGTTACCGTGATATGGAAACTCAGCTTGTGGATGATGTGCTTTCCTTCCCGGGCCATATCGCCTGCGACAGTGCCAGCCGCTCGGAATTATGCGTGCCGGTAATTGCCGGCGGAAAGGTCATCGCTGAGATTGACCTGGATTCCCCTTTCCCTTCCAGATTTACGGAGGATGAAAAGACTGAAATGGAAAAAGCCGCCGCGGATATCGCAGCAGCTTATGAACAGAAAGGATGGATCATTGAATGAGGCTCAGCCTCATTTTTTTAACCTTGTACGATCATTCAGGCAGAGTGCTCAGGCGCCGCATCAGCGCACGTCAGAGAACATGCCGCAATTGACTCTACACAGGCAGGATCAGTCCTGCCGCAAAGGAAAGTGCGTTGGCAGCAGCTGAATAATAATATGGATGCTTCAGGTCTTCGCTTTGGATTTTGCGTGAATATATGAAGCCTTCGATGAAAATCACAGCTGCCTCAAACCCAATCAGGAGCGGATAATACATCTCAGCCGTATCAGCGCTCAGCAGCGGTATATACAGGATCAGCTGGGTAAGACAATTGGCTGCACCTATGATCAGCAGGTTCTTCCGGTTTTTGTTTTTCAGGAATATCAGACAGACTGCCAGTTCAACCGCAATCGTCATACAAAGGCGGAATACAGCCCTGCCCACGCTCACTGTGCTGAAGACACTGCTTGTTTTCAGCTGTCCTGATTCAAAGCGCAGGTTCACATGGAAATCCACGCTGGTGCATTTCAATTCATGATCATAAGAAATAAAAACGGTCCTCTGAGGCCATGTAAACAAGAATCCGGAAATGAGACGGTCTTGCGGATGCGAAGGTGAGCTTCGCGCTGCAGGAAATAATATTGCCCCAGAGATACCATCCGTCCTTTTCCCAATTCTCTTTCACATATTCAAAAAAACTGCGGTTGATTTCTTCTGAAGCTTTTGAGGCAATCCATCTGTTTTCCTGTTTAAACCAGCTTTCATCCACATGCCACATCTGGAAGCCAGGCTCATCAGCAGTGGAAAGAACCGCCATGTAACTGTCCTGCGGAAGATTTTCAGCGCAGATGGTCAGTGTCGGTTTCGGCGACATATCCGCTATGACCGGAATTACGGTCATATGAATCACCGCAATGCAGATCAGCAATATCATGATAGAACTGTTCAATCGTCTGGTCATCATATAATCTCTATTAGGTATTTTACCTTTTCAGGTTTCAACCATTGATCCATAAACATTGTGAAGTCCAGCTCACATTAACAACTGCAGTGTAACTGCCCCATGTATTAACACAACGATAATACACTGTGTCATTTGAATACTGATAAGCCGCAACAAAATGATCGCCATATGTACTGCCCAATGCGCTGAGCATTCCAATCACCACAGGCCTGTTATTGCTAATCTTAGGATAAGCATATGCAGCAGTACCAATTACTGAATAACCGGCTGTAAATGGTTTTGCATATCCATTCATTGAATAGAATCCATTAAACCCATTATACAGATTGCTTGCAGTCGCAGATCCATATCCCATAGCTTGATAGATTTTTGTAAGGAGCTGTCCCGTACCAGGACTGTATTGAGTTCTTACAGAAGTTGGCACTGTGGTATATGGATAAACATAATCCTGATAGTATGCCATTATAATTCCAAGAGAGATCTGACCGCACGTACCATTTGAGTTATACCACGGATTTGTACTGAAATCGTAAAAATATAAGCTGTCAATTCCAGTCCACCCAGAAGGGAGCGCCGTTATCATATTAGTTGATTCAACTGTTTTTTCTGTAAAATTTTTGTTAACTCTCAGGAATTCATCATCTGCTTTATATTCTTTAATAATCTTAGAGTCATTGAGAATATAATACCCATCTCTGCATTCAAGATAATTGAACGGACCTCCATAGAGCAACTCACTGCTCTGAGATGCATTTTCAAATGGGATGTGTTCTGAAGCGATGCAGTATTCAGAAATCACCCCATTACATGTGGCAATGGCATAGCTTTGATTATTGAAAATATATAAATCATAGGTATGCTTTCCTTCAACATCAACTAAAGGTTTTATTTCCTATAAAGAAAGCTCAGTTTCTTCAAGATTCTCAATTGTTTTTATCACTGACTCTGTTTAATCGGAAATGCGCTCTTGTTTATCAGCAATGGTATGCATGCTAAGATTTGTAAACAGTGATGAAACACAAAGCGTTATGATGATTGGCTTCATAGCAATTATCCCTCCAACACTAATATTAAATTAAGAGGTCAGTACAGTCTAATGAGATATTTTTATAACATAAGAGCAGCTGATAATAATACCTGCTGGTGCTTATTTCAAGGTCAATGGGGTGAAGTTACCACCACCCAATTGCTGAGCAATATGGATGGGGCTTCTGTGTGCCCGGAAAGCTTTCACCTCCCGGACATCCGGAATGTATCTGGATGAT
>CACYNH010000001.1 GCA_902775735.1 uncultured Erysipelotrichaceae bacterium | reverse complement strand
GTGAACCAGACATGGATTTAAGCAGTTTACAGCTGCTTGAACATATAAAAACGGTAGGTCTTGAATCGATCAAAAATGACGATTTTTGACACTACCTTTGAAAAGGGGAGGGATTTATTTATGAACAGCGCAAATCTTGGGATGCTGCTGGCGATCGGAATCTACCTGCTCGGGATGATTTCAGTCGGCATCAGGTTCTCAAAGAAAAACGAAAACACAGATGACTTCTTCATCGGCGGCCGCAAGCTGGGACCGTTTGTCACAGCGATGAGCGCCGAGGCTTCCGACATGAGCAGCTGGCTGCTGATGGGACTGCCCGGCGTGGCGTATCTTTCCGGTACGGCCGATGTGGCCTGGACCGCGATCGGTCTGGCTGTAGGCACCTGGTTCAACTGGCTTCTGGTTGCCAAAAAGCTCAGAAGGTATACCGAAAGAACCGGCTCCATCACGGTACCTGCTTTCTTCTCCAACCGCTATCATGACGACAGAAGAATTCTTCAGCTTGTCGCGGCAGTCTGGATCGTTGTCTTCTTTGTTCCGTATACCGCCAGCGGTTTCGCCGCCTGCGGCAAACTGTTCTCGACGCTGTTCGGGCTTGACTATCACATGGCGATGATTCTGAGCGCCGCGGTCATTATTCTTTATACAGCGCTCGGCGGTTTCCTGGCCGCCAGCACGACTGACCTGATTCAGAGTATTGTCATGTCCATTGCTCTGATTGTGATTCTGTTCTTCGGCACTGCCGCTGCCGGCGGGTTTGCCTCGGTTATGGCAAACGCGCGCGCACTGCCCGGCTATCTTGGCCTCAATACAATGTACGATGTTTCATCAGGAAATTCCGTCAGCTATTCATTCCTGACGATCTGCTCGACACTGGCGTGGGGCCTTGGCTACTTCGGCATGCCGCATATCCTGTTAAGATTCATGGCGATCAAGGATGAAGAAAAGCTGCCTCTTTCCAGAAGAATCGGAACCGTCTGGGTAGTGATCTCAATGTTTGTCTCGATCGTGATCGGCGTTGTCGGCTTAGCCATCACAAAGGGCGGCACAATCCCGTTCCTGGAAGGCTCGGCGTCCGAAACCATCATCGTCCGTATATCCCAGCTGCTTGCCAATAAGGGATTCCTTGCGGCGCTGCTTGCGGGCGTGGTTATCGGCGGCATTCTGGCTTCCACCATGTCGACCAGCGATTCCCAGCTGCTGGCCGCTTCCTCATCGGTTTCAAAAGATATTATGGTTGACTGCCTGAAGCTGAAGATCGACAAGTCAAAGCAGCTTCTGATTTCCAGAATCACTCTTATGATCATCGCTGTCATCGGCATTTTCCTGGCCTGGGATTCCGATTCCAATGTCTTCCGGATCGTCTCCTTCGCCTGGGCAGGCTTCGGCGCTTCCTTCGGACCGGCTGTCCTGCTGGCGCTTTTCTGGAAGCGTTCCACCGGTACCGGCGCTCTTGCCGGAATGGTCACCGGCGGCGTCATGATCTTTGTGTGGAAGTTCATGGTCAGGCCGCTTGGCGGCATCCTGAATATCTATGAGCTGCTGCCGGCTTTCCTGATCGCGATGGCGGTCAATGTGATTGTCTCACTGATCACTCCCGCTCCGGACAAAGCCATTACGGATGAATTTGAATCCATTCAGTAATTCTCTCAGCCTCTGCTTATCGCAGGGGCTTTTCAATGCCCATGATCATGCATTACGTTGTAGAATAAGGACAGATACAGAAAAGGAGTACATAATTCATGAGATTTTCGAAAGACTTTTTATGGGGCGGCGCGACAGCTGCCAACCAGTATGAGGGCGGCGTTCACGAAGGCGGCGCCGGTCTCTCCACAGCCGATGTCATGACCAACGGCTCCCATACAGTCAGAAGACAGGTTACCTGGCGCAAAGAAAACGGTGAGACAGGCTCCACGCCGTTATGCTTCGGCAGTATGGAAAGACATCTGCCCGAAGGCGCGATTCCGGTTGAACTCGATGATGAGAAGTACTACTATCCTTCCCACATCGCTTCTGATTTCTACCATCACTACAAAGAAGACATCAAGCTCTGCGCGGAAGAAGGCTTCAACTGCCTGCGCTTCTCCATCAAATGGAGCCGCTTATTCTCCAACGGCGATGATGAGACGGTCAATGAGGACGGCATTAAGTTCTACTCGGATGTATTTGACGAGTGTAAGAAATACGGCATTGAGCCTCTGATCACGCTTTCCCATTACGAAACACCGCTGAGCCTGGCCCAGAGATTCAACGGCTGGGATTCCAGATATCTGGTGGACAAGTTCGTGAAGTATGCCGAAACATGCTTCGAAAGATTCGCCGGCAAGGTGAAGTATTACCTGACATTCAATGAGATCAACTGCATCGAATGGGCGCCTTATGTCACTGCCGGTCTGATCCATGCCGACAAGCAGAACATCGTCAATGCCACATTCCATCAGTTCCTGGCATCTTCTCTTACAGTCAAAGCTGCCCATGAGAAATATCCGGACATTAAAATCGGCATGATGCTGGCGTACGGTCCGACCTACGCTTACACAACCGATCCCGAAGATCAGCTGCTGGCCCAGCAGAGAGCCAACAATGTCCTGTTCTATTCCGATGTTCAGATGCTTGGCAGATATCCCAACTACAAGCTGGCTGAATACAAGCGCGAGAACCTGACCATCCCGGCTGAAGAGGGAGATATGGACATCATTGCGAAGTATCCGTGCGACTTCCTTTCCTTCAGCTGCTATGGCTCCCATGTGGTCACACTGCATGATGAAAACGCCGAAGCCGGCGAAGGCAACGGCGGCGGCCAGCCGCATCAGGTCAGAAACCCGTACCTCAAGACAAATGCATGGGGATGGGCAACCGATCCGCAGTGCCTGCGCATCACACTCAACACTTTTTTCGACAGATATCACTGCGATCTGTTCTGCGTCGAAAACGGCATCGGCTGGAATGACAAATTCGAAGACGGCACCGTCCATGATGATTACAGAATCGATTACATGAGAGCCAACATCAAATCCATGCGCGACGCGGTTGAATTCGACGGCATTCCGCTGATGGGCTATCTGTACTGGGGATGTGTCGATATGGTTTCCAACGGCGAGGGTGAAATGGCCAAGAGATACGGCCAGATCTACGTTGACGCCGACAACTATGGCCAGGGAACCTTTAGGAGAACTCCGAAGGATTCCTATTACTGGTATCAGAAATGCATCGCTTCCAACGGTGAAGAGTTAGACTGATTCAATCCGGCCCGGACAATTCATAGAAACATGTTGAGGGTGACCTGTCAGCTGTGGCAGATCACCCTCATTTTTGATCAGTTTGTTCTGAGCCTGACACAGGCTCATTCTGACTAACGGGCTGCGACCGGATTCTTAAGCGCGTCAGCTTCAGAAAGAGACCGGTAGATATATACGATCACCGAGGCTGTCATAAGGAATGTCAGCAGGTCCGCCGCCGGCATTGAATAAAGAATTCCGTCAAGGCCGAAGAACATCGGCAGCACAACCGGCAGACAGACGCCGAAGATCACTTCCCGCACCAGTGAAAGGGAAGTGGACAAAGCAGCTCTGCCCAGTGCCTGCAGATAAATGAAGGAAGCTTTGTTCACGCATGCCAGAATCACCATGGACAGATAGATTCTGAATGTCTTTAACGCAAACTCAGTATAATGAACACTTTCATTGGCGGACCCGAACAGCCGGATCAGCAGACCCGGTGCCAGCTCAACCGCCGCCAGCGCGCAGGCGCCTGTGACGATTTCAGTTTTCAGCAGCAGTGTAAACAGACCCCTGACCCTGTCTTTTCTGTCAGCGCCGGTATTATAGGCAGCCGCCGGAGCGCAGCCTGCCGCGGTGCCGACGACAATTGAAATGACGATCTGGAAGAATTTCATGACGATGCCGATGACAGCCATCGGGATCTGGGTGAGCTGCGGATCTGAAAAGAGGGGATCCAGCTGGCTGTATTTTGAAACCATTGAATTGACCGCCGCCATGGAAGCCACCAGGGAAATCTGTGAAAGGAAGCTGGTGATTCCCAGAGGCAGGCAGCGTTTCAGAACAGTAAGATCAGGTTTCAGAGCGGCCGCATCAAGCTGTATCGCATGCATGTCGCTGAGATAGTGAACAGTCAGGCCGGCAGTGATGATCTGCCCGGTGACAGTGGCGATGGCCGCGCCTTTCATGCCCCAGCCAAGCACATTGATCATGACCGGATCCAGAATGATATTGGCAAAAGCGCCGGCGAGTGTTGCCGCCATGGCAAAGCGGGGACTGCCGTCAGAGCGGATCACAGGGTTCAGCCCTTGGCCGAACATGTAAAAGGAAAAACCGATCACAATCCAGAAAAAGTATTCTTTTGAAAGAAGCCATGTCTGCTCATTGAGTCCGCCGCCGAAGAAACGGATCAGCGGATCAGCGGCGAGCAGGCAGACAGCAGTCAGAAGGAGACCTGCGGCAATCTCAGCGATAATGGAGCTGCCGACAGCCTTACGGGCATTGTCCGGACGGTTTGCGCCAAGCGACATCGACATGAACGTCCCGCAGCCGTCGCCGATCATGACCGCCACAGCCAGCGCCGCCACAGTCACCGGAAAGACAACGGTATTGGCTGCGTTGCCGTATGAGCCAAGATAAGCCGCGTTGGCAATGAAAATCTGGTCGACGATGTTGTAGAGCGCGCCCACCAGCAGCGAGATCACACACGGAACTGAATATTTCCGCATGATTGCGGAAACGGGTGCATCTAAGAGAAAATCATGATTCATTGAATTAACCTCCGTTGGAGAGTTCTGCCAAAGCTGAAACAAAAAATGCGCAAATCCTTACCCGGACTTACGCATTCACAAGCTGCTCAGCGAGCTGGATTATACAGGAAAAACACGGAAATTTTCAAATCTTTTTTCTGCTCAGTGATATTCGGAAAATGAATAATATACTATTCTGATTAACAATTTGTAATAAGTAAAAAAGCGCATTATCTTATCAGTGTAAACAGGAGGATACGAAAATGATGAAAACAGCAGAACTCACACTCGGCACAGAATGGGACAAGACATTCCCCGAAAGCAAAAAAGTCAGTCACCGGAAAGTGACATTCATTAACCGCTACGGCATCACTCTGGCAGCGGATCTCTATGAACCGAAGGAATACGAAGGAAAACTGGCGGCGATCGCTGTCTGCGGACCTTTCGGCGCTGTCAAGGAACAGTGCTCCGGCTTATATGCCCAGGAAATGGCGGAAAGGGGCTTCCTCACAATCGCGTTCGATCCTTCCTTCACCGGTGAAAGCGGCGGCACTCCAAGATACGTCGCATCACCCGATATCAATACAGAAGACTTCCAGGCGGCGGTTGACTTCCTTTCTGTCCAGGACAATGTCGATCCTGAAAGAATCGGCATCATCGGCATCTGCGGCTGGGGCGGATTAAGCCTCAACACGGCGGCGATCGACACCAGAATCAAAGCGACAGCAGCGATGACCATGTATGACATGAGCAGAGTCAATGCCAACGGCTATTACGACGCAATGGACAAAGACGCCAGATACGAAACAAGAAAAGCGCTCAATGAGCAGAGAATCAAAGACTACAGAAACGGCAGCTATGAGCTGCGCGGCGGCGTGGTCGATCCGCTTCCCGAAGACGCTCCGTTCTACGTGAAAGACTATTATGCCTATTACAAGACAGACAGAGGCTATCATAAGAGATCCCTCAACTCCAACGGCGGCTGGAATAAAACAGTGGGTCTTTCGTTCATGAACATGCCGCAGCTGACATACATCAATGAAATCCGCAATGCGGTGCTGATTGTCCATGGTGATAAGGCGCACTCATGCTATTTCTCAAAGGACGCCTACGCGGCTATGATCAAGGACAATCCCTATACAGACAACAAAGAGCTCATGATCATTCCGGGCGCTGTCCATACCGATCTCTATGATCAGAAGGACATCATTCCGTTTGATAAACTTGAATCGTTCTTCAGAGAATATCTTGCCTGAACATGCGTTCATGCAGAGGCGGTGCTGCCTCTGCATTTTTTTCTTTTGCCGGAACAAAAATAAAGAAAATTTTCATTGCCCGAATCACGGATTTTGAGCACAATAGGGATAGGGTATTTTTCTTTTAGAATCATCCGGAGGTGAACATGACTTATCAGAAAGAGAGTTTTGAAAATCTGATTGAGAGAATGGAGACCTACCTGAGTGAAAAACGGTACGTCGAAGCCCGGGAAACCATCATAGACGTGGAGCCGGTCGATATCGCTTTCATTATGGAAAGTCTGCCTGAAGACACTATTCCGATTGTTTTCAGACTGCTGCCGAAGGAACTGGCCGCTGAAGTTTTCGTCGAACTCGAAGCCGACTCACAGGAAGACCTGATCAAAGGATTCTCGAAATCCGAGCTGAAGGAAGTCCTTGATGAGCTGTACCTCGATGACGCCGTCGATATCATCGAGGAGATGCCGGCCAACGTCGTCAGACGCATTCTGGCAACCGCAGACCCTGAAACAAGAACCAACATCAACAACATTCTGCAGTATCCTGAAGATTCCACCGGATCGATCATGACAACTGAGTATATTGATCTCAAGATCACTATGACAGTTGAGGATGCCCTTAAAAAGATCCGCCGTGTCGGGCAGGACATGGAGACCATCAACGTCATGTATGTCGTTGACGCCGACCGCCACCTGCTTGGCTATGTTTCCATCCGCACACTGCTGCTGGCGGATGAAAACGACACAATGGAAGAACTCATGGATTCGGCAGTCATTTCCGCATCCACCCTGGACGACCAGGAAGAAACAGCACGGAAATTCGAAAAGTACGACTTCCTGACCATGCCGGTTGTCGACAAGGAAAACAGACTTGTCGGTATCGTCACCATCGACGACGCTCTCGACGTCCTGGTCGAAGAGACAACCGAAGATATCGAAAAGATGGCCGCGATCACGCCATCCTACAAACCCTATCTCAACACCGGCATTCTCGAGACTGTCAAGTCCCGTATTCCCTGGCTGCTGTTACTGATGGTATCGGCCACTTTCACCGGCCAGATCATTTCCTCCTTTGAGGACGCGCTGGCTGCCCAGACAATCCTGACCGCTTATATTCCGATGTTAATGGACACCGGCGGTAACTGCGGCTCCCAGGCATCCGTCACCGTCATCCGCGGTATCTCACTGAATGAAATCACCATGAAGGACCTGGCCAAGGTCATCTGGAAAGAAATGCGCGTCGCCGTGATTGTCGGTGCCATTCTTGCGGTATGCAACTTCGCCAAGCTCATGCTGGTGGACAAGATGCTGTTCCATAACCCGATCACCATCTCAGTCGCGGCGGTGATCTGCCTGACCCTTGTCTTCACGGTCTTTGCGGCCAAGCTTGTCGGCTGCACTCTGCCGATTCTTGCCAAAGCCCTCGGCTTTGACCCGGCTGTTATGGCGTCCCCGTTCATCACAACAATCGTCGATGCGATCTCGCTGCTGATTTACTTCCAGTTCGCACAGCTTCTCCTTCATCTCTAAAACAGGAATTATAAGCATCTTATGAACAGCAGGTCATGCCTGCTGTTTTTTTGCGCCTGAAAATGAAAAACAGCACCGCAGTGCCGTTTCGTCTTTAATAAATGCTTCTCTTCCAGAGCACCGCCCCATACAGCAGCAGTGACCCGTAATACACCAGCAGCGCCAGAATCTGCATGATCATCGTGCTGTCTGTGAGCATGTTGAAAACCATGAAGCAGTCGCTGAGCGCGAAGATCAGCGCCGCCGTGAAAATCATCTTATCCAGGGCCCATGAGAAGACCACCGTTGAAATCAGAATCGAGATGTAGAGAAGGCCGCCCGCCGCGTTGGCAAAGGAGCCGATCTTTTCCCTGAAGATATAAAGCGGAATGATCATTAACGCAGTCAGAATGAGCCAGAGGATGATCTGTTTCCGCGATGGTTTCTTTTCCTGCAGGAATGCGACATCATACAGCAGATGTCCAATCAGGAAGAAAGCGCCGCCGATCATGAAATTCAGGCTGATGCTGATATCGGCAATCAGCCCCAGCAGAATTGCCAGAACAATGATCAGACCGAATCTGCTTTTCCTGAGCCGGTATCCTTTGTAGGCATAAAGAACAGAGGGCAGGGAGGCGCAGAATTTCAGCAAAGCAGCCTGAAAGAGAAGATCCGGATCCTTCCATTGGGAATATCTTACCGTGATGGCCGCGAGTACCGTGACCAGTGCAAACGGTTCAAGAGCCCTGGTGACTGCCTGCTTATCACGGCTCACGCGGTCACTGTAAAACCAGGCTGTAACAGATCCGGTAATCAGGAGCCAGACGGCGACGATCATGAACGGTCTGATTGTCATAAATGGTGTCATAGAAAGAAATGCTCCTTTCCGCAGCGGTTTCTATACCGGTATTGTACGACAAGAAAGAAAAACCGCATCATTCTGCGGTTTTCATATGGTGCCGCTTGGCAGAATTGAACTGCCAGTTCAGCATTACCATTGCTGCGTATTGCCATTATACTAAAGCGGCGGCGCTCATATATAATACCAAATTCGCTGAAGAATTCAATACGCAGTCTGCAAACAAATTCTTGACGCCTCAGTTTCCCGCTTTCATTCTGAGTTCGCGCTTCACCGCGAAAAGACAGAAGACAAAGGCCGCGGCTTCCGAAAGCCAAAAGGCATACCAGCTGTATGAGAGTCCCATGGTCTCCAATAACAGAATGAAGCAGGGAACCAGCACGATCAGCTGACGCAGCGCACCGCCGGTCATGTTGACCACGCCGTTGCCAAGGCCCGAGCAGAAATAGCCGGCGACGATCACATAAGCCGCAAGCGGGAATGTGACGCCGATGATCCGCAGAGCCGGAACACCGATGGCAAGCATTTCTTCACCTGCCGCAAACAGGGACAGAAGGGTGGAGGGCATCAGGACAAAGACGAGGGTTCCGACGAAGGCAAAGGCAAGAGCGCCTGGAACCAGCAGTTTCCAAAGCTCCCGGATTCTCTTTGTATTTCCTGCGCCGAGATTGAACGCGGCGATCGGAATGGCAGCCTGACCAAGGCCGTTCATCGGCATCATGACAAAGCCCTGCAGTTTATAGTAGGCGCCGAAGAAGGCGACGGCGGAAGAGGAAACAGGCATGAGCACTTTGTTGATGAGGGTGATCATCACCGATCCCACCGCCTGCATGATCATTGTCGGCAGACCGATCTTATAGATCTTCAGAACATCCTCCATTCTGAACTGATAGCCTTCGCGGATGAAATGAATGGAAGGATTCTTTTTCCTGTTCAGATACAGAGCTGTCGCGGCGCCGGCCCACTGGCCGATGACGGTGGCGATGGCGGCTCCGGCAATGCCGAGGGCCGGAAAGCCGAAATAACCGAAAATCATGATGGGATCAAGAATGATGTTGGTCACAGCGCCGACAATCAGCGAAACCATGGAAAGGGTGGTCAGGCCGACCGCCGTTAACATTCTCTGCGCCAGTGTTTCCAGGAAAATGCCATAGCAGAGCGAAACACAGATGGACATGTAGCGGGAAGTCAGCGATGCGATCTCGGGATCTGCAGTGAATGAGCGGGCAAGTGTATCTGAAAAGAAAATGCCGGTAAGTGAAAAGACCAGCGCTGTGAGCAGGCACAGGATCAGTCCGGTTGTGGCGATTGTGCCGGCGCCATGGGTGTCGTTCTGCCCGACTTTTCTGGACATGAGGGCGTTAAGACCGACGGCGGTGCCGACGGAGATCGCAATCATGAGAAACTGCACCGGATAGGCAAGAGAAGTGGCGGTCAGTGCGTCTTCGGAAAGCCTTGAGACGAAAATACTGTCGACGATGTTGTAGAGTGACTGGATGATCAGGGACAGCATCAGCGGCAGCGACATGTTCACTAACAGCTTTCCCATTGGCATGACAGCCATTTTGTTCTGTTTCTGTTCCATTTTTAAACTCCTTTTTTAAGGGGTCTGATACAAAAAAGCTTCGCACCACACCCATAACGGTTTGTACGAAGCCGAGTTCATCGTTTCTGTTTCCGTATATTTTCTATCAGAAATGAATTGTTTTTTCAAATGTTTTTTCGGGTGTATTTCTGACCCGCCATGCCGGTGAATACTATAATAGAAGTAAGAATAAAGAAGGATTTTTTATGTGGAACAAAGAGACAATACACCAGACTGTCGAAAAACAGAGGGCGTTTTTCAGAACCGGAAAGACCCTTGACCTCAAGTGGCGCAAAGAACAGCTGATCCGGCTGAAGATCGCGGTCAGAGCCCATGAGAAAGAGCTGAGCGAAGCGCTGAGCGCGGATCTTGGCCGCAGTGAGGCGGAGGCGTATCTGACCGACATCGGCGTTGTGCTGATGGAGATCGATGAAATGATCAGAGGCCTGAAGAAATGGGCAAAGCCGGAAACACATTTTTCCGGACTTATGTGCTTTCCGAGCATCACGACAAAAGTGTTCAAAATGCCCTATGGCGTTTCATTGATCATCGCCCCGTTCAACTTCCCGTTTGTGCTTTCCCTCGGCGTCTTATGCGCTGCCATTTCCGGCGGCAACACCGCGGTGATCAAGGCAAGCTCCAAATCATACCATTGCACAGAGGCGCTGAAGCATCTGATTTCCTCGGCTTTTCCTGAAGAGTTTATCACCGTCATTGACGGCGGCCATGATATCGCTGATCTCTGCCTGGAGGAAAGATTCGACAAGATTTTCTATACCGGTTCGCCGAATGTCGGCTCCCATGTTATGGAAAAAGTGGCGAAGAACCTGACTCCGGTCGCTCTTGAACTGGGCGGGGAAACCGGCAACTGGGCGATTGTCAGAAAAGACGCGGACCTTTGGGACGCCGCAAGAAAGATCGCATTCTTCAAGCTGCTCAATTCCGGACAGATCTGCATCAATGTCAACCAGATCGCCGTCGCCGAGGAAATCGCGGAACAGTTTATCGGCTGCCTGAAAGAAGAATTCGCCCGTCAGATCGGCGAAGACCCTCTGAACAATCCCGAATACCCGCATCTGATCAACAAAGCTGCCTATGACAAATGTGAAGCGGAAGCACAGCAGTACTCTGACAGAATCATGTATGGCGGCAAAGGAGATCCGGAAACGCTGCGCTTTGAGCCGACGATTATCTGTCCTGTGGAACCGGATGAGCCGATAGTCAATCATGAGCTTTTCAATCCGCTGCTGCCGGTTGTGACATTCCGGGACTGCGAAATAGATCAGCTCCTCGGTGTGATCGGTGAAAGGGAGCACGGTCTTGCCCTTTATCTGTTTACAAAGGATATGAAATGGGCCATGAAGACCATGTCGACCCAGCAGTACGGCGGCGGCTGCATCAATGAAGTGTGCCTGCACATGATGGTCAAAGGCGTTCCCTTCAACGGCACCGGCCATTCCGGCATGGGCGCATATCATGGCGAATGGGGCTTCCGGGAATTCACCCATCCTTCAACCGTCCTGATCGGAAATACAAAATACAACCTGCCTCTGCGCGAACATCCGTATACGGATTTCAAGCTGAAGCTGCTGAAAGGATTTGAACGTTAGCGAATGATTGAAAAAAGAGAGTTTTACTACTGGCCTTCAGGGCAGAACCGGACGCTGCATATCTACCTGCCGCCGGGATATTATGACTCAGACGAAAGATATCCGGTCATGTATTTCTTCGACGGCCATAACCTGTTTCATGATTATGAGGCCACCTATGGAAAATCATGGGGCCTGGAATCTTTCCTTGACGCGTGGGGGAAGAAGATCATCATCGCCGGTATGGAATGCGCCCATGAGGGCAATCTGCGGCTGGCGGAATACAGCCCTTATGACAAAAGATGGAGGGGCGAATACGTCAGAGGCATGGGAGAAGAGACATTTGAATGGATCATCCATGACGTCAAGCCGTTCATCGACGGAAACTTCCGGACATACGGCCACCGGGAAGCCACCGGCATCGGCGGTTCCTCAATGGGCGGATTAATGAGCATCTATGGCGTGATCGTCCATAACGATGTGTTTTCCAAAGCCGCCTGCGTGTCGCCGGGAATGTTCTGGAATATCGGCCGCCTGCGCTCTGATCTTGGGCGCAGCTGTATAAACAGCGACACAAGAATCTACATGTCATGGGGTGAGATTGAAGCCGGCAAAGCCGCCTATAACGGCAATCCGGCTTACGATACCCGCGAGGCAAGATCAATCAGAAAGTTTGAAAGGGGACTGCAGGCAAGGGGCGCTTCCACATATCTGCATTTCCAGTACGGCGGCAGACACTGCGAAGCGGACTGGGAAAAGCAGAATCCGGTTTATATGAATTTTCTCTGGTATTGAAAAACGATGGATCATTGCGGTCCATCGTTTCTTTAACGGGTGAATGTGATTCTGTCGCTGATGCCGTCTGTCCACACACACCAGTAATCGCCGGAAAGCCTTCCTTCCTCGTCCTGTGTCTGATCGGGATCCATGATCCAGACCGCCTCGGCGTAATTGCCTGTTTTTTCCCTGTAGGCTTCAAGAACCTTTTTTCCTTCCTCAACGGTGAGGGTGAAAAGGGTGGTGGACAGGCAGTCGGCTGCTCCTGAATCCGGGGTGACGATCGAAACACTGTGGTAATATGCCGCCGGCTTCAGGGTATCGGGGTCGATGATGTGATGGCAGAGGCTGTCATCCTCACCGATGTAATAGCGTTCATAGTCGCCGCTGGTGACAAAGGAACCGGTGCCGTCCATTTCCACGGCGCAGTAGGTGCTTGAGCCGTCTCCCGGATCGACGATGCCGATCACCCACGGTTTCCCGTCCGCCTTGGCATTGACGGTGCGGATGTTGCGGCCGGCGTTGACGGTGGCGTAGACAACCTCTTCGCCGTCCATGTAAACGCCGATCTTTTCCGCCGCGTATCCTTTGGCGATGCCGCCGACGTCCAGCGAGACGCCTTTTTCAGTGATGAACACTGTGCTGTTTTCCTCGTCGATCACAACCTTGTCCCAGCCGCAGTGCTTCGCGGCTTCCTCCAGTTCCTCCATTGAAGGAACGGGGGCTTTGACGCCCTGTGAATTCAGGATGATTCCCTCATCGCGGTAATTGTGCCAGACATGAAGCAGGGAACCGATGGTGATATCGAAGGAACCGCCGGAGATCTCATAAAACATCTTTGCCTCCTTCAGCATATCAATGATTCTCTGATCCACCTTCACCGGCTCAATGCCGGCATTGTCATTGATGGTCTTGATATTGGCAATGCCTTCATAGTCATTGTAAATATCAAAGAGTGCGTTGTACTGGCTGAAAAGGCTTACGGCTTTATTGAAATGCTCAGCCATCAGGTCATGGTCATAGCCGAATTCTGTCTGCTGGTAAACGGTGTCAAAACCGGCGTCCGCCGACAGGTTGGTGTATTTTTCAAGTTCGGCAGCGGGCTCTTCCGGTTCTTGTGCGCAGGCGCATAAACTCAGGGCCAGAAAGGCTGCCAGTATTTTTCTCTTCTTCATAATCGGGAGTATACCACAAACTTCGCGGAAGACAGAGAACAGTTGCTGTTTTAAACGGCTCTGAGGTCTGAAAATGATGCTATACTTATTATGTTTAGGGAAACAGAAAGGGTTTACACAAATATGTCAATTTTAACAGGCCCGATGAATCATCACCTGAACGGACATAAAGACCTGACCAAAAATAAGGATGTGCTCAAAACAATTGATCCTGATCAGGTCTGGATTCCGTTAGTGAATGGCAATGCGCCCTGCAAGGCGTGTGTCAGCATTGGCGATGAAGTCAAGATCGGCACAAAAATCGCGGAGAGAAATGACCATTTCTATCTGCCGCTTTTCTCTCCTGTCTCCGGCACAGTCACAGGAGTTGAGAAATTCATGACATCGGGAATGGCGCAGGCTGAGCATCTGTGCATTACCAATGATCACAAGCATGAAAAAGTACGTGCGTTTGAACCGTTTGACTATGAGAAAGCAAGCTGGGAAGAAGTTCTTGATTTCGTCAGGAATGCCGGCATGCTGGGACTTGGCGGCGCCGGTTTCCCGACCTACGTCAAGTATCTCAAGCCCGAAAACGTCGAACTGTTCATTGTCAACGCTGTTGAGTGCGAACCGTACCTGACAGCAGACTATAAGAACATTGAAGAAAACATCGACCTTCTCAGAACCGGCACACTGGCTCTCTTCAAGCTGTCCAAGGCAGCGAAGGGATGTGTCGCGATCAAGGAGGACAAGGTCGAACAGATCGAGGCGCTGAAGAAGACATTCGAGGGCACACCGATCGAGATCAGAACCGTTCCGGATCTGTATCCGATGGGCTGGGAGCGCACCCTTGTCTATCAGCTGACAAAGAAGAGATATGACAAGCTGCCGATCGAAGCCGGCTGCATTCTCAACAACGCGTCCACAGCCATCGCTCTTGGCAACGCGATTGACAACGGCATGCCGATCACCCACAAGTATGTGACTGTCTCCGGCGACGCCCTCAACAATCCGCAGAACGTATACGTTCCGATCGGCACAAGAGCTTCCGTGATCATCGACGCTGTCGGCGGCTACATTGAGGGAACAGAGGACGTTCTCCTGATTGCCGGCGGTCCGATGATGGGCAAGACAATCCCTAACGACAAATTCGTCATCATGCCGCAGAACAACGGCCTGACCGTTCTGGTCAACAGACCCAAGGACGAGGTCAAGTGTCTGCGCTGCGGCCGCTGCACGGAAACATGCCCGTCCGGTCTGCAGCCTGTCCGTATCCAGATGTCCAACGCGATCTTCGATGAGGAAGAGCTGATGAAGCTTTCCGTTATGGACTGCATCGAGTGCGGTATGTGCACATGGATCTGTCCTTCCAAGATTGATGTCACTGAGAATGTCAGAAGGGCGAAGAACTTCGTCAGAACCAGAATGGCATCCAGAGCGAAGGAGGCGAAGAAATAATGAAGTTCACTTATAAGCCTTCACCGAACTACCGCAATACCCAGACCACCAGCGGCATCATGGCCGACCTGACCCTGTGCCTCGCGGCAATCGTGGTGTTCGCGGCTGTGTATTACGGCGTCGCGTTCGGTGCCGCCTACGGTTTCAGGGTCATCATGATGACACTTGTTTCCCTGGCCGCCGCACTTTTAACTGAAGCGGCATACTTCAAGATGCGCGGCTATGATGTCAAAAAAGAAATCCTGCATTCCTACGGCTGGGTCACAGCCTTGATTCTTACACTGATCACAAGACTGGATGTCAGCTACTACGCGCTGTTTGTGTGCACCGTGGTTGCCATCATCATCGGCAAGCTCGTCTTCGGCGGCTTCGGCCAGAATATCTTCAACCCGGCGGCTTTCGGCGAAGCCCTGATCATGAACAGCTTCTCCGGCTCCAAAGCGGCCAAGGTCACAGCCGACGTCTTCTCCGGCGCCACCCCGATGGCAGCCATGAACTCCAACGGATGGATCCTGAGTTCCAGTGCCATGAGCGGCCTGATCAAAGGATTCGGCGGCTTCGGCGGCATGCTGGTGGGAACATACCCCAGCGTCATCGGCGGCTCCTGCGCTCTTCTGATCCTGTTATGCGGCGCGTTCCTGTTATGGAGAAAAGACATTGACTGGCATCTGTCAGTGACATATCTGATCACTGTCTTCTGCCTGTCCCTGATCGTCGGCCTCATCAAGGGCGCCGGCTTCAACTACGCGGTATTCAATGTCATGAGCGGCGGCGTTCTCTTCGGTACAGTCTTCATGATGACTGACCCGGTCACCACCCCGATCACGATCCCCGGCCGTATGGTATTCGCTGTCGGCTGCGCGGCACTGACGCTGATTCTGAGATGGAAGTCCAACCTGCCTGACGGCGTGCTGTTCTCCATCCTGCTTATGAACATGGTCACCCCGGCCATCGACAAGCTGGTTGACGGCAACCAGATCAAGAACGCCGGTCTGATCCGCAAAAAGGTTATCTACACCTCCATCGTTGTCCTGCTCGCCGCTCTTGGCGTCGGCATGACACTTGAAGGCGTCACACCTGCAAAGGCTGACAATACACCTTCCGGCGAAACAGCTCCGGCTTCTGAGCCGGCCGGCCTTGCCGTTGAAGACTTCAGTGAAAACAATACATACTGCCGTGTCTGGAGCAACACCGATCCGGCAGCCTATGTCTACAAGTGCTCAGCCAAGGGCTTTGAAGGCACAAACAAAGCAACCATTACCGTCAACGCGGATGAGGGAACCATCACTTCCATCACCGTTGACGAATTCGGCGACACAGTCTCAGTCGGAGACGCGGCTGTCGCAGACGCGGAGCTTGCCCGTTACGCAGGCGCAGACCTGAACTCTGAAATCGACGCGACCAGCGGCGCGACCTTCACAAGCAAGTCGCTCAGAGCGATGGCAGCAGCTGCCCTGAATATGGCAGCCGGCGACTGAGAGGAGGCAGAAGAACAATGAAACTTGATCATAACTCAGCTCAGTACAAAGCGCTTCTGCTTGGCGCCCTGTGCGCGGTATGCGGTCTGCTGCTGTCGGTTGTCAACTCAATCACAGCGCCGATCATCGCGGAAAACGCTCTGGCAACAGTCAAGGCAAGCCTTGAACAGATTTATCCGGGCGCCAGTTTCAATGACGTCACAGAAAAATACATCAGCCAGGACGAAACAGGTCTGGTTGACGGCATCTATGAAGCGGAAGGCAAAGGCTACATCTTCACACTTCATGGCGTCGGCTACAACTCCAACGGCTTCACCTTTATGGTCGGCTTCGACAATGACGGCAAGGTTTCCGGCTACACAGCTCTTGAGCAGCAGGAAACAAGCGGCATCGGCGCCCGTGCCTTTGACGATGAATACGTTTCCACAATCACAAGTCTGACTTCAAGCGATCCGGTTCCGCTGCTCTCCGGCGCGACACTGACAAGCACGGCTGTCCAGAAGGGCATCGACGCGGCCAAGGCAATCTTCAACAGCGTGCAGGGCATCTCCTATGATCCCAACGCTGTTGCCGAAGAACCCGAACCTGAGGCGCAGGCTGCGATCGGCGCTGAAGACTTCAGCAAGAACAACGTCACCTGTGAGGAAATCTCCAATGACGGAACCACAGCGGTTTACCACTGCACAGCCCTCGGCTTTGAAGGCACCAACGAAGCTGACGTGACAGTCAATGTCGCTGAAGGCAAAATCGAAAGCATCGCCGTGACCGCATTCAATGACACCACCGGTGTCGGTGACGCGGCAACTTCAGACTCAGCCCTGGCAGCTTATCAGGGAGCAGGTCTTGCGGATGTGATCGACGCGACCACAGGCGCAAGCTTCACCAGCAAGTCAGTCAGAGCCATGGCGGCTGCCGCACTCAGCGCGGCGACCGGCGAAGAGATCGGCGGCGGTACAGCATCTGCCGGCGGTACAGGACTTGGCAGCGAGGATTTCTCAGCCAACAGCGCGGTATGCCGTGTCTACAGCAATCTTGATTCCGCAGCCTATGTCTACAAGTGCTCAGCCAAAGGCTATGAAGGCACAAACAAGGCAACCATCACAGTCAACAAGGATGCCGGAACAGTCACATCCGTCACTGTTGATGAATTCAATGACACGACCGGTGTCGGCGACGCGGCTGTCGCTGACGCGGAGCTTGCCCGCTATGCCGGCGCATCCCTTGATTCCGTCATCGACGCGACTGCCGGCGCGACTTACACCAGCAGTTCCCTGAGAGCCATGACAGCCGCAGCCCTCAGCATGGCGGCAGGCAATTAACAGGAGGCAGTTATGAGCGAAAAGAAAGAAAAAAGCGGCGGTCTGTTAAACAGACTTCTGGTTGAGAACCCCGTCTTCGGACTTTATCTGGGTATCTGTTCATCACTGGCTATCACAACCAACATCAATAACGCGATCGGTATGGGCGTCGCCGTCACCGTGGTCCTGACCCTGTCCAACATTCTGGTTTCGGCAGTCAGAAACGCGACACCTGATGACATCCATATCCCGGTCTATATCGTCATCATCGCGACACTCGTCACCATCGTAGGCATGCTGATCCAGGCCTATACACCGAGCCTTTACTCTGCGCTGGGCGCCTTCATTGACCTGATCGTCGTCAACTGCATCATTCTGGGAAGAGCGGAAGCCTTCGCTTCCATGAACCCGATCGGACCTTCCATCGCAGACGGTCTGTCCATGGGTTTCTCCTACACACTGAGCATCATGGCAATGTCCTTCATCAGACAGCTGCTCGGCACCGGCACACTGTCGCTGTCCAATCCTTTCACAAACGCGGAGATCTTCTCCCTGCGTCTGATCCCGGAAGGATTCGAGCTGCCGTTCTTCAAGGAACAGTTCGGCGCATTCATCACATTCGCATGTCTGGCAGCTGCGGTTGCGGCTTATAAGAATCATCTCGAAAATGCTTCGAAGAAGAAGGGGAGTAAATAATGAATCTGTTTACATTGTTCATCAGCGGCATGCTGATCAATAACATTATTCTTTCCAAGTTCATCGGCATGTGCCCGTTCATGGGCGTTTCCACCAAGATGGAATCGGCAGTCGGCATGGGCCTCGCGGTTATCTTCGTCGTCTTCTGCGCTTCGGTTCTCTCATGGGGCCTCTACTATGGCGTCCTGGTGCCGCTGCATCTGGAATACATGAAGCTGATCTGCTTCATCCTGCTGATCGCGGCGTTCGTCCAGTTTGTCGAACTGTTCATCAAGAAGAACAGTCCGTCCCTTTACAAGCAGCTGGGTATCTACCTGCCGCTGATCACAACAAACTGCGCCGTTCTCTATGTCGCACTCGACAACATCACCCAGGAATACAACCTGATTGAAACCATCGTCAACTCCATCGGTGTTCCGGCCGGCTTCATGCTGATGCTCTGCATTTTCTCGACCATCCGTGAGCGCTTAAGAGGAAATGACGTTCCCAAAGCCTTCGAGGGCAACCCGATTGCCTTCATCATCGCTGCCATTATGGCGCTCGCCTTCTCCTCTCTGTCAGGACTGGTATAAGCGATGCAGGTTATCTTTGCGATCCTGATTGCCGCTGTCCTGGTCGGTCTTAACGCGTTCCTTTATATCCGCAACAGGCAGACGCCTGTGCCGGAAGGATGCGAAAACATCAAACCCGACTGTGCCGCCTGCGGGATCGGCGACTGCGCACTCAGAAGCAAGTTTTTGGAAATGAAAGAGGAAGAAAATGGAGATCATTAAAGCTGTATTGTTGATGCTCATTCTCGGCGGCGTCATCGGCGTCCTGCTCGGAGTGGCAAGCGTCAAGCTTTATGTCGAGGAAGATCACCGCGTTGAAGAAGTTCTGGCAATGCTGCCGGGATACAACTGCGGCGGCTGCGGCAACCCCGGCTGTGCCGGCATGGCTGCCAAGCTGGTTGAAGGCGAATCCACCATCGACAAGTGCAAACCCTGCAAACCGGATGTCAGAGCGGCGATCGCCGCCTACCTTGCGGAGCACGCGGGTTAAAACGCAGAATGCCTCATTGTATGTGCAAATGCATGCAATGAGGTTTTTTTGTGCCTTTTACGGATTCAAACCTTCAAAATCCGGTGACGGAAACGCATGAATGTTATAAAATTGAAGCAGATATACTGAATTTCAGATAATTAAATTCAATCAGATCAGCACATCGATTTAAGGAGGCAATATGGCTGAGAAAGAAAAGACAGTCAGAAAATCCGCAGCAAAGAAAACAGCGGAAAAGAAGACTGCAAAAAAAGCGGCTGTCAAAACAGCAGCGAAAAAGAAAACCGTAAAGGCTCAGAACAAACAGGAACTTGATCCTGTCTTCCTGACCGGATTCGACCGCTACCTGATCAACGCCGGCAGAGACTATAAGGTATACAAGAAGATGGGCGCCCATCACGCTGTCCATGAAGGCCGCAACGGTATGCACTTTGCGGTCTGGGCACCGCATGCCAAGGCTGTCGCGATTGTCTGCGACCGCAACGGCTGGAATCCGGAAGCCAACTACATGATCCCGCTGGAGGAAAGCGGCGTTTACGAAGGCTTCATTCCGGACATGGGGTATGGCGAACTGTACAAGTACGCCATCCACACAAAGAGCGGCGACATCCTTTACAAAGCTGACCCGTACGGCTTCTCAGCTGAATTCCGTCCCGGCACCGCGTCCAAAACCGCCGACATCGACGGCTACAACTGGGATGACGCGAAGTGGATGACAGAAAGAGCGAAGAAGAGAACCTTCGCCGAGCCGATGGCAATTTATGAGTGCCACCTGGGCTCCTGGTTCAAAAATGACAATACCGATTATAAAGACGGCTTCCTGAACTACACACAGTACGCAAAGGAACTTGTCGACTACTGCGGATACATGGGCTATACACATGTTGAGCTGATGGGCATCGCCGAATATCCGTTTGATGGCTCCTGGGGCTATCAGGTCACCGGCTATTATGCACCGACCAGCAGATACGGCGAACCGAAGGAATTCATGTATCTGGTTGACTACCTGCACCAGCACAACATCGGCGTCATCCTCGACTGGGTTCCCGCCCACTTCCCGAAGGACGCCCATGGTCTTGCCGACTTCGACGGCGAACCGCTGTTTGAATATGCCGACCCGAGAATGGGCGAGCATCCCGACTGGGGCACCAAGTGCTTCGACTATTCCAAGCCTGAAGTTCTCAACTTCATGATCGGCAACGCTCTCTACTGGTATGACGAATACCATATCGACGGACTGCGTGTCGACGCGGTGGCTTCCATGCTGTATCTGGACTACGGCCGCAAGGACGGTCAGTGGGTTCCCAACAAGTACGGCGGCAACGGCAACCTTGACGCGATGGAATTCTTCAAGCACCTCAACTCTGTCATCCGCGGCAGAAAGGACGGCACCATCATCATCGCCGAAGAATCCACGGCATGGCCCAAAGTCACAGCCGCTCCCGAAGATGACGGTCTCGGTTTCACCTACAAGTGGAACATGGGCTGGATGCATGACTTCCTGGATTACATGAAGCTCGACCCGTTCTTCCGCAAGGACAACCACAACAAGATGACCTTCGGCATGAGCTATGCCACAAGTGAGAAATACATCCTCGTCCTTTCACATGACGAAGTCGTTCACCTGAAGTGTTCGATGATCAACAAGATGCCCGGCTACGAGGTTGACAAGTTCGCCAACCTGAAGTGCGGCTACCTGTTCATGTTCGGCCATGCCGGCAAGAAGCTGCTCTTCATGGGCCAGGACTTCGCCCAGTACCATGAGTGGGATGAAAAAGTCCAGCTCGACTGGTGGCTGTGCGATGAACCGCTCAACAAGAGCGTGCAGAACTTCATGAGAGACCTGCTCCACATGTATACAAAGTATCCGGCCATGTACAGACTGGATGATTCCTGGGAAGGCTTCTCATGGGTCAATGCCGATGACGCGACCCGTTCCATCTTCTCCTTCATCAGAAGAGACGGCACAAAGAAGAACAGCCTGCTGTTCGTCGTCAACTTCACACCGGTTGAAAGAACTGACTACATGGTCGGCGTTCCCAAGAAGGGCAGATATACACTGATCTTCGACCAGGACGGCGCTGTGACCAAAGAGTCCGGCAAGAAGACGGCCTTCACCGCAAAAGCCGGTGAGTGCGACGGTCAGCCGTGCCGTATTGAGTACGCGCTTCCTGCCTATGGCTGCGCAGTCTTCAAGTTCAACGAATAAACTGGACAATCAGACAGCCAAGAGGGCTCTCACGGAGCCCTTTTTCAGTGCCGGCTCATGCAGGTCATGATAGAATAGTAGAAGAAAGAAGGGTGTTCCTATGGCGGATAAGACAGATCTTTCAGCGCTGGATGAGTTCAAAAAATGGGCGCTTGAACAGAAGAGTCCTGAATATGAAATCAGTTTTTACCGGGATAAATACGACCATATCCGTGTCGCCAATGACTGTGCGGAAGGCACCGTCGCTTTTTATCCGCTCGAAAACTTTGACGTTGTCGAAATGTCGGTGATCAACACCAACACGCACGACGCCGTTTTCTATCTCCATTTCGAACTCAAGGATCTTGAGCACGCCAGGGAACTTTTCACGGAACTGACGGAAGCAGTGATCAAGCAGAAGAATTCCAGCGTCACCAAAGTTCTTCTTTGCTGCTCAAGCGGCATCACAACCCATTATTTTCTTGAAAAGCTCAGAAGCGCCAATGAACTGCTGAATCTGGAAATGGAATTCAGCGCCGTCAACTACGGCAATCTCTATGTCAAAGCGCAGAGCAATGACGTGATCATTCTGGCCCCGCAGATTTCCTATGAATATGAAAAGGTGAGGGAAATTCTCTCCAGCAAAATCGTCAATGTCATTCCGACTTCGGTTTACGGTTCCTATGACGTCAGCGGCCTTCTGCAGTTTGTCAGAAAACTCATCGCCGAAAGGGATCAGCAGCAGAAGGAGAAGATGCTGCCGGCGGAAAGAATGGAATTCAAAAACACGCCGAGAATGCTCATCATCTCCGTCATTGTCGAATACGAATCCATCCGTTTCGTCTACCGCATCTATGACGCCGGCACCGTCACCCACCAGGATGAAGTCATCAAGCGCAGGTTTGATATTCCCGACCTTGAGGACATGCTTGATTTCGAACTGGCCAGATTCCCGGGAATCGAAATGATCTGCATCAATTCCCCCGGCGTCTTCTACAAAGGCCGCATGACATTCCGCTCAGCCGGCATTATTGACGTGGATGTTGAAAAGCGCCTCACGGAGAAATACGGCCGCCGGGTGATCTTCATCAATGACGCCAACGCCATGGCCTTAGGCTTCTATGGCCTGCAGAAAAAGACAAGAAACCTGAGTTTCTACTTCCATCCCCACGCGGCCAGAACCGCCGGCGTGGGCAACGTTGTCAACGGAATGCTGTTTACCGGCATGAACAATATTGCCGGTGAGATGCAGTATCTGCACAAGATTATCCACTACAGCGATGATCCCGATGTTCTGCTCAGAACACCGGAAGGAACCATCGAAATTGTTTCCAAATACCTGATTTCCCTGATCGCCACATTCAATCCCGAGCAGATCATCATTTTCTGCGATATGGTCTATGACCTCACGGAGCTGAAAAAGGAAATCGCAAAATACGTGCAGGAAGAATTCATTCCTGAACTCATCAAGGTGGATGACGTGATTGAATATATGTTTGTCGGCGGAATGATGCAGTGCGTGCAGGAGCTGACAAAGCAGAGAATGAACCATGCCCACCGCCGCCATACAAGAAGTGACAGCCTGTAATTTCAATACAGCCGGATGAAGTTTTTGTCCGGTTTTTTCAAAGGAGAATGTATGCAGAAAAGAATCGAAACACCGGGAAAGCTCCTCAATGAAAACGGTGAGCTCTATGAAGCCGGCTACGCGACAGCTCTCATCAAAGAATACGTGCGCGCGGATATCAAAGCCGATCCGCTGCGGATCAAAGAATGGGACTATTATCTTGTCAACGACGGCGACTATGGCCTTGCTTTGACGATTGCCGATAACTCCTACATGGGACTGATGAGCGTTTCCTGGCTTGATTTCACAAAGCCATGCGAAACAACAAAAAGCGAAATGATCTTCATGCCGAAAGGAAAAACAAATCTTCCCGCGACTTCTCTGAAGGGCGATGTCAGCTTCCATAACGCCGCTCTTGATCTCAGCTTTTACAACAACGGCAAAACAAGACGGCTTGTCTGTGTTTACCGCAATTTCAAAGACGGAAAGACACTGCAGGCGGATGTGACATTAACAGATGTCCCGCGCGATTCCATGGTCATCTGCACGCCATACAGGGAAGATCCCAAAGCTTTCTACTACAACCAGAAGATCAACTGCCTGCGGGCAGAGGGTTATATGTCTCTTGGCACTGAAGGCCACCGCTTCTCAAAAGACAGCGCCTTTGCGGTGCTTGACTGGGGCAGGGGCGTCTGGACCTATTCCAACACCTGGTACTGGGCAAGCCTTTCAGCAGAAACAGACGGGCACACATTCGGCTTCAATCTCGGATATGGCTTCGGAGACACATCAGCCGCCAGCGAAAACATGGTCTTCGTGGATGGCATCGCCCACAAACTCTCCCAGGTGACATTCAACATTCCCTTTACTGAAGACGGCAAAGAAGATTACATGAAACCATGGACCTTTACCAGCGATGACGGAAGGCTGAACCTGGATTTTGTTCCGGTCATTGACCGGGCTTCGCTGACCGATTTCAAGATTCTCTGTTCCGACCAGCATCAGGTGTTCGGCAGATTCTCCGGCACGGTGATCCTGGATGACGGCTCTCCTTTCGAAATCAAAAACCTTCCCGGATTTGCCGAGAAGGTGAAGAACAAATGGTGATACAGGACGGACCGCAGGGGCCGTTCTTTTTTAAATCATGAAGGAAAGAACACAGCCGCCGATGAACAGAATCATCGAGAGAATGATCGTGAATGATGTCAGCAGTGTCCGCCAGAGTTTCGGATTCAGAGCGCCGCTCCTGCTGGCGTGGAAATTGATTTTCCGTCCGATGAGACTGTAGCCGGCAACCAGATAGACAAGAGCGATCAGGACTGTCGGAATGATGATCATGCGCTCCGGCATGACCGCGATGAACCAGCTGAACAAAGCGATGATCATCCGGATTCTTCTGGCCGGGATGATGGAATGATAGCGGTAGGTGACGATCGCTAAGAACCATCCGGTAAAGAAAGCGGGAATGGCGTCGGTCAGCCCCGGCTGGGCCAGGGAATACAGGAAGGCGGAGGCGATTACGCCGAAGTAGCGGTTGTAGTGGCCAAGCTGTCTCTGGATCACGCCGCGGAAGACATATTCATCGCACCATGGCCTGACGATCACAAACAGCAGGAAATAGACAGCGTTTTTGATAATGTTGATGACTGAACTGAAGTTTCCGACAAACGTGAACGGATCATAGGAAGGGTGGATCAGGAAGCGGAAGAAGGATGAGATCGCGGTAAAGAAGTAAGTGACCGCGATACCCGTCGCCGCTAACACCGCCATACGGGTAAAACTGATCTTCGGCTTCTGCAGATAATCCCGGATGTCCAGTTTCAGCGCTTTTGAGGAAAGGGAGAAGAAACCGAGACCGGAAATCAGAAGAACCGCAATGAAAAATACCATGATCACAAGTTCGGAATCAAAACTCTGCAGTAAAGCCGGGGAATACCGCTGCAGGAAGCCGAATCCGTACCATAGCATATGATTGAGAAGTATATATATAACAAGTGAGATCCCGAAGGTGTTCACCTGTTTTTTCGCCTGTCTGGTCGTGATGACCTGTGGTTTATGATCTGCCATACATCTAATCAGATAATAACAATGTAAATATATAACAAAAAACATATGACCGGAACCGGTCATATGTGAAAGTTAGCTGAAATCTTACAAACCTAATGGCCATGCTTAAGAAGAAGGCGGTTCATCAGGCGGGGGAAACTTTCCAGATCAAAGAGTTCCGCCGCGTATTCCTCACGGCCCAAGTCCGCAAGATATCCATGGAGCCAGACCGCCATCACCACCGCTTCAAAGACGTCAGGATTGAGCGTGCACATGCCGGCAATCATGCCGGTGAGCAGATCTCCCGAGCCGGCGGTGGCCAGCGCCTCATTTCCGGACTGGTTGATATAGACATCCCCGCCCGGGGAAACGACCAGCGTATCCGGTCCTTTGAGGACCAGGAACAGCTTGTGCTCCGCAGCGAAATCAAGGGCGTATTCCAGTCTGTGCTTCATGATTGTTTCGACCGGTTTATGAATCAATGCGGAGAATTCTCCGATGTGCGGCGTCAGGATGACCGGGCAGCGGACAAACCGCATCAGGTAAGTGTTGTGCTCCAGCATCCGCAGGGCTTCCGCGTCCAGGACAACAGGTCCTTTGGCATTCTGCAGAATCAGATCCAGAACTTCCTGCTTTCTTTCCATGTAGACAGTGCCGGACCCGAAGGCCGCTGCTTTGCAATGTTTCAGGGTCTCACCGACCACCTGCTGGGCAGTGTTGTATCCGAAGGGATGGAAGACGGCAGCCGTGTGCTTTGCGGCCGCGATCGGGTAGATGCTTTCGGGAAGTGCCGCTTCAATATAAGGGACGCCCACCGTTCTTGCGCCGGTGATGTTCAGGCTCAGTGCGCCGGCCATGCCATAGCAGCCGCCGCAGATCATGGTTTTGCCATAGGAGCCTTTGTATGCTGTTTCCGGACGTCTGGGATAGCGTCTGAAGAAGATTTCTTCATTCATTTCATGGTATTTTGATCTGACATTGTGGGGCAGATCAAGACTGAGCAGTTCGCACTTTTTAAAGAGGCCATGATCTCTTCTCAGCATATGGAAGGGTTTGTAACAATCCAGCGCCCAGGTGATTTCAGAGACCAGAGCATCACGGTCATAATAACCGGTATCGGCTTCGGCGCCGCTGTTGATGTCGATGGAGTAAACCTTCGCCTTTGAACTGTTGACCAGACGGAAAACAGTTCTCATTTCCTCTTTCAGATCGCCATGGTAGCCGAATCCGTAAACACAGTCGACGATGACATCCGCGCTCTTAACCGCTTCCTCAAGTTTCTTAAAAGGGACGCGGGAAGAGGAAGGAACCTTCTTCCACGCGGCTTTTGCGGCGTCTGTTTTCGGGGTGCCGCTGACCGGCACGATGGAACATTTATACTCTTTCCGCAGCAGGCTGCAGATCACCGCTCCGTCGCCGCCGTTGTTTCCGTTGCCCATCAGAATCAGAATATTGTCATCATGACGAAGAACCTTTTTTAAAGCTTCCGCGGCTGTGCTGCCGGCTTTGAACATCAGATCCGAAACAGGAATCAATGAATCTTCCTCGATCTGTTTCATTCCTTTTGTATCAATGATCATGAGTTTTACCTTCAATCTAAGTACTTATTAAATTTACTTTAGCACGGTGTGAATTTCATGAAAAGCGCTAAAAATTTGTTTTATAAAATGATTGTGTTATAATAGTCGCGGCTTTATTTATACGAGAGGGAGGTATGGATTATGCCAGCTAAGAAAACAGCTAAAACAGAAGCTGCTGAGACAGAAGTAAAGACAGTCAAGAAAGCAGCCGCAAAGAAAACTACAAAGAAAACAGCAGAACCTGCTGCTGAAGCCAAAACAGAAACAAAGGCCGCTGTAAAGAAGACAACAAAGAAAGCAGCAGCCGCAGCGACAGCTGAAGAAAAGGCACCCGCCAAGAAGACAGCTGCCAAGAAGACTACAGCCAAGAAGGCTGAAGCTGAAAAAGCTCCTGCCAAGAAGACAGCAGCGAAGAAGACAACAACAAAGAAGACAGCTGCCAAGAAGGCTGAACCCGAGGTTGAAGTTGTCAAGAAGTCAGTTAAGGAATATGAAGATATTATTAACTGGAAGAAGGGCGAAGCTCATGCTATGGACTGGCTCTACATCGAAATCAACGCGGGCGATCTGCTCACTGAAGTTGAGGCCGGTGTTGACAACCTGTCCGCAACATGCAATGCAATTCTGAACTGCATGCTCGAAGGCGACGGATTCATCGTTGATCCGGCAGAAGAAAACAAGGTTTCCGAATCTCTGACTGTCCGCTACTACTGCGACAACCTGAGCCCGGAACGCAAGAAGTACTTCGACCGCTAAAAGGCAAGGGGCCGTCAATCAGACGGCCTTTTCATTTGCGGCCAGCAGGCTCAGAAGAACCGAGCAGCCCACCCCGTAAATCACTTCCGAAATGCCGCTGACATAGCCTAGCCCCACACTCAGCATAAAGGCGGTAAAGCCAAGACAGAGATAGATTCTGACATATGTCTGATTGTATGAAGCCCAGGCGTAAAACAGCACATTCATCCAGACAAACCCGCCATAGGACAATACAATATGGACGGTCGCGATGAAGCTGTTTTCAGAGCTCCAGCCGATCCACAGGGCGGCTGTGATCAGGACTGCCAGCAGAAGAAGTGACGGAACTGGTTTCAGTTTTGAAGAGCTTCTTTCAGACAGGATTTTAAGAAGATAAATCAGCCATGCCAGCATGAACATGGCGCACAGATGCACAAAAGGAAAAAACGCAGCTTCGTTGAGAAGACCGCTCAGGTTCCTTTCCGAAAAACCTATATACAGCATGCCCGCTCCAAGCATGCATGGAATCAGAAGACAGCCGGTGAAAAGGATCAGTCTTCTTTTTTGTTGAACCGGATATTTTTGCATACTAGAATTATACCAACCGGGGAGGAAGGTATGAAGATCAGAGTCGGATTCCAGGGCCATAACGGCACCTTCAGCGAAATTGCCGCGCTGCAGTATTTCAGAGACACAGACATTGAACAGGTGGGGTTCAGAAGCTTTCATGAGATTATGAAGGCGGTTGAGTCAAAGGAGCTCGACTATGCCATGATCCCCGTTGAAAACACCACCACCGGCATCATCTCGAGAACCTATGACCTGTTCAAAGAATATGAAGTCTGCGCTGTCGGTGAGATCGATATTCCGATCCGCGAGGACCTGATCGTGATTCCCGGCACAAAGATTGAAGAGATCAAAGAAGTATATTCCCATCCGGAAGCCCTTTCCCAGTGCGCGGGTTTCTTTGAGACGCATCCTGATCTGCGCCAGGTGCCGTTTCAGGACACCGCCAGAAGCGTTGAATATATCAAAGAGTGCGGGGACAGATCAAAAGCGGCGCTGGGTTCATGGCGTGCCCGTGAATACTATGGAATGGAATCACTGATGAGTGAGATCCAGGACCTTAAAACAAATGTGACCCGTTTCCTTGTGATCGCCCCGAAAGGAACCCCGTATCCTGAAAACGCCGACAAGATTTCGATGATGATGGTTCTCAACCACAGGCCCGGCGCTCTTTACAACATTCTCGGCATTCTTGCCAAAAACGGCGTCAATGTGCTCAAACTTGAATCCAGACCGATTCAGGGGAAGATGTTTGAATACCTGTTCTATATCGACTTTGAGGGAAACACTGCCGACAGAAACACCGCTGCTGTGATTCATGAAATGGATCTGCGCTGCGTCAGGACAAGAATTCTGGGATGCTATAAAAAGGCGGAATTCTGAGAACGGTTCTTTAAAAAGCTTCCGCAGCGGCGGGCAAATGAATTGTTGAAACAGTTTTCAGAAAATAATTATTGATTATTTCACTGTGCTGTTGTACGATTCTCGTGGTTAAAGAATATGACAGTTACCAGAAGAAGTTATTTCAGCTTTATCTTTAGATAGCCGGGCAATCCAGATATTGCCCGTTTCATCATTGACAGGCATTATCTGAAAGAAAGCTGATTCAGCCATACGGATAATGCCGTATGGCTTTTTTGTTTCAGAATGGGGAGGAATCAGAAATGGTGATCAATGTTCATACAAAAGACAGGGAATACCCTGTGTATGTCGAAAGAGGCGTTCTGAAAAGAGCGAAGGAGCTCATCGGCCGCGAAGGCCATGTGTTTATCGTCAGCGACGACGGTGTTCCTGCTGTCTGGCTTGACTGCCTCAAAGAACAGTATCCTGAAGCGCCGGTTCATATTTTTGAGAACGGGGAAGGCTCAAAGAACCTTCATGTCTGGAATGAAATTCTGGAGGACATGCTGGAGCACAATGTCTCAAGAAATGATACGGTCATTGCCTTAGGCGGCGGAGTGGTTGGCGATATGGCCGGCTTTGCGGCGGCTTCCTATATGAGAGGCATTCATTACATCAACATTCCCACCACAACCCTTTCCCAGATCGATTCCTCAATCGGCGGAAAAACCGCGGTTGATCTCAAAGGCCGCAAGAACTGTGTGGGTGCCTTCTGGCAGCCGGACATGGTTCTGGTTGATCCCGACACGCTTTCCACTCTGACCCCAAGGCACTTCCGTAACGGTCTTGCCGAGGCGGTCAAGGAGGGACTGATCAAAGACGCAGAATTGTTTGAACTGTTTGAGTCAGATGAGTGGAAAGAACATCTGGATGAAATCATCGGAAGGTCACTCATCATCAAACGCGATGTTGTGGAGAAAGACGAAAGGGAAAGCGGCGAAAGAAAGCTCCTCAATTTCGGCCACACATTCGGTCATGCCTATGAAACTTATTACGGGCTGAATGGATATTACCACGGCGAATGCGTCGCCATGGGGATGATGACAGTCCTTGAAAACGAGGAAATCAGAACAAGACTGAAAGCGGTCCTTGAAAAACTGGACCTTCCTTTCGAAAATGACGCGGACCCGGAAGAAACCGCAAGGCTTGTGCGCAATGACAAAAAGGCGGATCATGATAAGATCACAATCGTTCAGGTCCAAAAAATCGGTCAGGGAATCCTGGAGGAGTGGACCATGGCGGATGTGGAAAGGAAACTCGGCTTATGAAAAATACATTCGGAAACAATATAACGATCACCCTGTTCGGCGAATCGCACGGTTCATGTGTGGGCGCTGTTCTTGACGGGGTGCCGGCAGGCATTGAAATCGACATGGAACTGATGAAGAGAAAACTTGGACAGAGGAAGGCTTCTTCCGATCTCTCCACACCAAGGCAGGAAGATGATCTGCCGCAGTTTCTTTCCGGCCTCAAAGACGGCGTCACCGAAGGCACTCCTTTGACGATCATGATTCCAAACACAAAGGCCATCCGTCATGACTATAACAGCCTGGCATTCAGGCCAAGACCCGGCCATGCCGATTACGCGGCGGATGTGCGCTACAAAGGATATGAAGACAAAAGCGGCGGCGGCCATTTTTCCGGAAGACTCACGGCACCCATCGTGGCAGCCGGGGCATTGTGCACACAGATGCTCAGGGAAAAAGGCATTGCCATCGGCACCCATATCGCTTCCCTGCATGGCATTTCCGACAGACCCTTCGATGAAGAAAACCTGAACAGCGATATCGCCCTTCTTGAAACAGAAACATTCCCGGTTCTTGATGAAGAGGCAGGGGAAAAGATGAAAGAAGCCATCCGCCAGGCAAGAAGCGAGCAGGATTCCCTTGGCGGAATTCTGGATACTGCCATTACAGGAATTGAGGCGGGAACCGGGGAACCGTGGTTTGATTCCGTTGAATCCATGCTGGCGCACGCCATGTTTTCCATCGGCGGCCTCAAGGGAATCGAATTCGGCAGCGGCTTCGGCTTTGCGGACATGAAAGGCTCAGAAGCCAATGATCCCTTCGCTTTGAAGGGTGATCAGGTCGTGACGCTGACCAACCACAACGGCGGTCTTAACGGCGGCATCACCAACGGGATGCCGATCCGCTTCAGAACCGTGATCAAACCGACGCCTTCCATCTCAAAGAAACAGCAGACAGTGGATCTCAAAGAAAACACCGAAACGGAAATCGAAATCAGCGGCCGCCATGATCCGGCGATCATCCACCGGGCAAGGGCGGTAGTGGACGCGCTCAGCGCCTTTGTGATCGCTGATCTGCTGATGTCAAGATACGGCACCGCGTATTTTGAAGGAGAAAGAAAATGAGGCTGGGACTGATCGGATGGCCGCTCGGACACAGCTGGTCGCCGGAAATTCATGACCTCCTCATCCATGAAAAATACGATCTGATTCCTCTTAAGGAGGAAGAGCTGGATGCCTTCTTTGCAAAACGTGATTTCGACGGACTCAACGTCACCATTCCCTACAAACAGACAGTCATGAAATATCTGGATGAGATTGATGAAGCGGCCGCGGAAATCGGCGCCGTCAATACCATCGTGAACAATAACGGAAGACTCAAGGGTTATAACACCGACTGCATAGGCTTAAAGGACATGATCTTAAACGCCGGCATTGATCTGACCCATGGCAGAACTGCCATCCTTGGCAGCGGCGGCGGATCAAAGGCCGCAAAATGGGCGGTGAAGCAGCTGGGCGGCACTTACGACGTCATCAGCCGCAAAGCGGAAAAACCTGGCACGCTCACCTATGAAGCGATGTATGAAAACCAGGCGGCTTATACCTGCCTGATCAACACCACTCCGGTCGGTCTGAAGCCTTACGAAAACGACACCCCGGCGGATGTGAACCGCTTTGAAAACCTGCAGGCTGTCGTGGACATTATCGCCAACCCGCTGCGCACAAAGCTTCTCTTTGAGGCAAAGCAGAAAGAAATAAAGATTCTCGGCGGCTTTGAAATGCTGGTGCGCCAGGCTTTCGCGGCGGATGAGCTCTTTCTTGAAAGAAAGCTCGATCCTTCCATCATTGATTCATGCATGAAGGAACTGTACCGGGAGAGAAGAAACATCGTTCTGATCGGCATGCCGACGTCAGGCAAATCGACCGTTTCAAATCTTCTCGCCCAGAGAACCGGAAAACAGCTGGTGGAAATGGACAGCGTGATTGAAGAATGGTTCGGCACAACCATCGCCGAGTGCTTCGCGGAAAAAGGGGAGGATTACTTCCGGGCGGTGGAAACCAGAGTCGCCCGCGAAAACAGCGAAGGGAACGGAAAGATCATCTCCTGCGGCGGCGGGGTTGTAAAGATTCCCGAAACGATGCGCCTGCTCAGTCACAACGGAATTGTTCTCTGGCTTCAGAGGGATATCAGCCAGCTTTACCCGACCGATTCCAGACCGCTTTCCTCGGATGAGGCGGCTGTCAGGAAACTCTATGAAGAGCGTCTGCCGCTGTATACAAAATACGCGGACCACATCATCGACAATACCGGCGACATTGAAGAAACGATTGCCGATATCCTCAAACTGATCTAGAAAGAGAGCGGAAATCATGATTATCACATTAAAGAAAAACGCCCCGGCGGATGAAGTCGCCAAACTTACAAAAGCATTCGAGGAAAAAGGCCTGCAGGTCAATGAGATCAAGGGTCAGGATTTTAACGTCTTCGGCCTGGTCGGCGACACATCACATCTTTATGAACGTGACATCCTTGCCAATATCTGGGTGGAAAACGTGCAGCGTGTCTCCGCTCCCTACAAGCTTGCCAACCGCATGTTCCATCCGGAGGATACCATTGTCGATGTGGCCGGAATCAAAGTCGGCGGCAATGAAAAGATCGTCGTCATCGGCGGTCCCTGTTCCGTGGAAGGAAGGGATCAGATCTGCCGGATCGCCCAGGAGGTCAGCGAATGCGGCGCCGACATGTTAAGAGGCGGCGCCTATAAACCCCGCACATCACCTTACGCTTTCCAGGGTCTTGGCTATGAAGGCATTCTTGAATTGGCCGAAGCACGCGAAAAAACAGGTCTTCCGGTAGTTTCGGAACTGATGTCAGCGGACAAGATCGATGAGTTTGAGGCCAATGTCGACCTGGTTCAGATCGGGGCAAGAAACATGCAGAACTTCGATCTGCTCAAAGCGGTCGGCCATATGAGCAAGCCGGTCCTTCTCAAGCGCGGCATGTCCGCAACGATTGAGGAGTGGATCATGTCGGCGGAATATATCATGGCCAACGGAAACCCCAACGTCATCATGTGCGAGCGCGGCATCCGCACCTATGAAAAATACACAAGAAACACAATGGACCTGGCGGTCATTCCGATCATCAAGGAAAGAACGCACCTGCCGATCATTATCGACCCTTCCCACGCAACCGGCGATTACCGTCTGATTGAACCGCTCTCACTTGCGGCAGTGGCGGCCGGCGCGGACGGTCTGATCATCGAAGTCCACGACCATCCTTCCGCAGCGTGGAGCGACGGTGCCCAGTCGCTCAAGCCGGAAAAATTCCAGACACTCATTGAAAAAGCAAGAAAGGTCGCCCACGCGATCGGAAGAGAAATGTAATGCGCGTCACACTTGAGCCTCAATTTAAGAAAACAGCGGAAATCAGGGTTCCCTCCTCAAAATCCCTTTCCCACCGCGCTCTGATCGCGGCGGCCCTTGCGGAAGGAACCTCCTTTCTGCGCGGGATCGATATGTCAAAAGACATTGAAGCGACAATGAACGCGATGAAGGCATTCGGCGCTTCCTTTGAAATGAATGAAGAAGGCATCACAGTCCATGGCGGAATAAAAAAAGGAGCTGGCTCCCTCAGGAAAATCGACTGTCTTGAGTCGGGCAGCACACTGCGTTTTCTGATTCCCATCGCCGCGCTTGATGAAACGGAAACACTTTTCAGGGGACATGGCCGCCTCATGGAACGGCCCCAGTCGGTCTATGAAAAACTGTTTGCGGAACAGAATCTTCTTTTCGAGTATACGGAAGAAGGCCTGAGAGTCAAAGGACCGCTTAAAGCAGGCAGCTATACAGTTGAGGGCAATGTGTCCTCACAATTCATCAGCGGCCTTCTCTTCGCGCTTCCCTTGCTTGAGGGAGATTCCGAAATCACAGTCCTTCCTCCTTTTGAATCCGCCGCCTATGTCACCCTGACGGTTGACGCACTGAAAAAAGCGGACATTGAAATTGAACAGGACGGGCTGACGTTTCACATCAAAGGCGGTCAGAAATACCGGAGTGTGAACACAAGGGTCAGCGGCGATGATTCCCAGGCTGCTTTCTTCGCGGTTCTGGCTTTGCTGGAAGGGATGGAGATCAAAGTCCATGGCATGGATCATGACTCCCATCAGCCTGATCATGTGATTGTGGACATAATTCAGAAAGCAGGCGGTGCTGTGAAGGAGACGGAAGACGGATATTGTTTTTCAGGCGGTGAGCCGAAGCCTTTTGAAGCGGATCTTTCCGGCTGTCCGGATCTTGGCCCGGTGCTGTTTGCCCTGGCGGCGGCAGCCGCTGGCACCAGTGTGTTTACCGGAACAGAGCGTCTGAAAATCAAGGAAAGCGACCGCATCGCCTCCATGCGGGAAGAACTTGCGAAAGTCGGGGCTGAAGTGAAGGAGAAAGACGGGAAGGTCTTTGTCAGCGGTCCTGCCGTATTCCATGAAAATGTCATCTTTGCAGGACACAATGACCACCGCATTGTCATGGCCTTGTCCGTGCTTTGCGCTTTGTCCGCATGTCCTGTTATCATGGAAGGAGCCCAGGCGGTTTCCAAATCGTATCCGGGCTTCTTTGAAGACCTGGAAAAAACAGGAATGAAGGTGGCATATGATCAGTGAGAAAACATGTTTCGGCATCATCGGTCTCGGTCTTTTAGGCGGCTCTTACGCGATTGCCTTAAGCAGGAAAGGATACCGGGTGAATGGCGTCGATGTGGATGAAGCCGCATGTCAGAAAGCAATCGAAAACGGCTGGTGTGAAAAAGCGGGCAGCGATCCCTCAATTCTCGGTGAATGCGATCTTGTGATCAGCGCCCTGTATCCCCGCACTTTCATTCAGTGGATCAGAGAAAACCAGGATGTATTGAAACCGGGCTGTCTTCTGAGCGATGTGACCGGGGTCAAGCGGTATGTCATTTCAGAACTGTCCCGGATCCTGAGAAGCGATGTGGAATTCATTGCCTGCCATCCGATGGCAGGACGGGAATACAAAGGACTTGACTACGCCGATCCGGACCGCTTCAGAAACGCCAACTACATTGTGGTGCCCACAGAAAACAATACAGAAGAAGCGGTTCAGACAGGAAAGCAGCTGGGGGAAATCCTCGGCTTCCGCAATATCGTTGAACTTGACGCGAAAAAACATGACGAGATGATCGGCTATCTTTCCCAGCTGACCCACGTCATCGCGGTTTCATTAATGAACGCCAACGACAGAACGGATCTTGCCGAATATACCGGCGACTCCTTCCGCGATCTGACCAGAATCGCTTTCATCAATGAGGATCTCTGGCCGTCCCTGTTTGCGATGAACAGCGACCTTCTGCTTTCGGAAATGGACGCCTTCATTGAGGAAATGCAGTCGTTCCGCAGCCTGCTTGCGGCAGGGGATGAAGAAGGCATGAAGCAGAAGCTGCGGCTCTCATCAGAACGCCAGCAGCTCTTCAGGAAAAAGAAATGAGCTTATGAACAGCACTTTCGCGGTGCTGTTTTTTGGTATACTTGTGTCGTTGGAGGAAATAAACTATGTCCGCAATCAAAATTGTCATCACCGGCGGTCCCTGCGCCGGCAAAACAACCGGAATGAGCTGGATTCAGAACCATCTCGAACGGTTCGGATATACTGTGCTGTTTGTGCCGGAAACCGCAACCGAACTGATTGGCGGCGGCGTGTGCCCGTGGACCTGCGGCACCAACCTGGATTACCAGAAATGCCAGCTGCGCTTACAGAAAGAAAAAGAAGAAATCTTCGAGATGGCGGCTTCAACAATGAAGAAAGACAAGCTGATCATCGTCTGCGACCGCGGCTTTATGGACAATAAGGCATATATGACCGATGAGGAGTTTGAGGCGGCCGCCGCCTATATCGGCAAGGACCCGATTGAGCTGCGCGACAGCTATGACGCCGTCTTCCATCTCGTCACCGCCGCAAAGGGCGCCGAGGAATACTACACGCAGGCCAACAATGAGGCCCGCTATGAAACAGTCGAACAGGCCGCTGCCCTGGACGACAAGTTCATCGCCGCCTGGACCGGCCATCCCCATCTGCGCGTGATTGACAATTCCACCGACTTTGAGGGAAAGCTCAAGCGCCTGATCAATGAGATCATCATGTTCCTGGGAGAACCGGATCCGATTGAGATCGAACGCAAATATCTCATTGAGTATCCTGATCTTGAAGCGATGGAAGCCGATCCGATGTGCCGCAAGGTTGAGATTGTGCAGACCTATCTGAAGTCGAATGATGATGAAGAATACCGGGTCAGAAAAAGAGGCGAAAACGGCCATTATGTCTATTATGAAACCTCCAAGAGCAGAAAAGGCGGACTCAAGCGCCTGCAGGTGGAAAGAAGGCTGACCGAAGACCAGTATCTCGATCTTCTTGAAGAAGCCGATCCCGACTGCCATCCGATTGAAAAGACACGCTATTACTACACCTATGAGCGGCAGTACTTTGAAATCGACATCTATCCGTTCTGGAAAGACAAGGCGATCGTCGAAATCGAGCTTTCCAGTGAGGACCAGGAGGTTAAATTCCCGCCGCAGCTGCGTCTGATCAGGGAAGTGACAGGAGAAGAAGAGTATAAGAATGCCGCTCTGGCAAGGAACAGGTGACTGATTATTCCTGAGCGGTGTGCTATAATTCACACGCTATGAAGAAAAAAGAATGGATCATTCTGGCAGTCATCGCGCTTGCGGCGCTGATCATGCTGGGTGTGATGAAAATGATACCGAAAAACAGCGCGGAAAGAGATCCGTCGCTCATGCCGGAAGAGGACGCAAAAGGAATCTGGGTCGCGGTCGTCAACCGCAATAAAGCCATCCTTTACTTTGACTCCGGAATCGACGCCGAATACCAGGTGACCGGCAACGTCAGCGATATGACCATCGAAGTGGCTGACGGACGCTGGCGGGTGAAGGAAGTGGAGTGCTACGACTTTACATGCAAGAACATGGGCTGGGTCGATGAAGAGGCGATCCTGCCGATTATCTGCCTGCCCAACGATATCGTCATCGTCGACGCCGAAACGGCGGCCAACATGATTTCGGAGGTGAATGATGGGAATTGAGAGAACCAGACGCTTTGTCTATCTGGCTCTGTTCAGCGCCATGGCGATCGTCCTCAGCATGATCGAATCCATCTATATCGGTCCTGTCTTCTTCATGGTCAGGATCGGCTTAGCCAATATCGTCGCCCTGGTGACAGTCAAAATCCTGGGCGTGAAGGAAATGATCATCGTCAATATCATGAGGGTTGTGATCTCCACCCTCATGCGCGGCATGATCTTCTCCAGCACCTTCTGGATTTCACTGGGAGGCGTGGCCCTTTCCTCAATTGTGCTGATCCTGATGGAAAAGGCCGGCTCTTCACTAATGTTCACATCGGTGATCATGTCGGTTGCCCACTCGGTCGGCCAGGTGATTGTCGTCTGCTTCTTCTACATGCAGGCGGGGGTCGCCGCGATCCTGCCGTATCTGCTGCTGGGATCGATTCCGATGGGATTTCTGACCGGCATTACCGCAAGGCTTGTTTTAGCCAGGATCAAACCGCTTAAAAAGCAGCGGGAGTAGGCCATGGACAAAGAAAGACTGGAAAAGCAGATTGCCTTTATCTTAGAGGCGGATCAGGAAAAAAACATCACCAGACAGACGCATTTAACGCGTCACGGCCGCAATGAAAACGACGCCGAGCACGCCTGGCATATGGCTGTGATGGCGTGGCTGCTGAAGGAATATTCCAACAGTGAAATCGATATCGCAAGAACGATGATGATGTGCCTGATTCACGACATCGTCGAAATCGACGCCGGCGACACATACGCCTATGATGAGGAAGGGCTCAAAACGCAGAAGGCGAGAGAGGAAGCCGCAAAGGAAAGAATCTTCGCGCTTCTTCCCGATGATCAGAGAGATGAGTTAACCGCTCTTTTCGATGAGTTTGAAGCCTTCGAAACGCCGGAATCATGTTTCGCCCATGCGATGGATAATTTCCAGCCCTTTCTGCTCAATGACTCCAACGGCGGGGGAGACTGGCGTGAACATCAGGTCAGTATTTCGAAAGTTCTCGGCCGCCAGACAAAAAGCGCGAAAGGTTCCCGTGAGCTGGCGGACTATGTGCTGGAAAAGCTTGAGGATCATGTGAAGCGCGGCAATATCATCGAAGACAGAGAAAAGAGTGAATGACAGCTTCGGCTGTCTTTTCTGTATAATTAGATCAATGGAAGAGAAAATTGTGATCCGCAAAAAGAAATCAGCTCTTTATACAGCCCTTGGCGAGGCGCTGCTTTTCACCATCCTTGCACTCCTGTTTGTGATCTTTCCCGAAGCAGGAGGCAGCGTCAGGAAAACGGCGGTGATTCTGTTTGCGGTTTTATCACTGCCCGGCTGGGGCATGATCATTGATTACATGAGATCATCTCTGATCATTGACGAAGAGGGAATCAGAGCCGGAGGACCGCTGGGCAGAGAAAAGCGGATCGGGTGGGATGAGATCTCTTCGGTCGGCGCGCAGAAGTCCTTCCTGTTTGTCTACGGGAAGAAGAATAAAGTCCTGGCGTCTCTTGACGCTTCCCTGGCGGATTACCCGCAGGCGCTGGCGGCATTCAAGGCGCACGGGAAGCCTGTTTATGACCAGAATTACCGCAGAAGAAAAGAAAAATAGCACAAGAGAGTCACTTTCCGCTTTTCTAAGGAAGCGGAAAGATTTAGAGTTTTTATAGCAGAAATAATGAGGACAGCGATCATATGGATATTAACGACTGGATCCAGCTGATTTATCAGGCCGCCGCGCTGATTATGCAGACGGCGGGTATCTGGATGATTCTGAAAAAATGCGGAGTGAAAGGATGGCATGCCCTGATTCCGGGCGACCGCTATTACCGTCTCGGTATTGTCGGCGGCAGGGAAACGGACGGCATGATCGCGCTTTACGCGGACATCGCGAGAATCGGCGCCCAGTGGGCTTTCACCAACGTCGAAAAGACAGATGAGTATTATATCGTTTATCTGATGGTGGCGCTGATCATTTTAATGATCGCGCTGGTTTATGAAATCCGGGTGCTTTTAGGCGTGCTCAGGACATTCCGGATGAAATGGTACTGGATTATCCCGTGGATTTTTGTCCCCTGGCTGCCGGCATGGCTCATGGGCTTCAACAACAGATTCCAGCCGGTGGATCTCGGCGTTTATGATGAGGATGAACTTTTAGCCGGCAAGGCGCCGGCGGAAATCGCCTCAGCGGATTCAAGCGACAGCAGAAGCGGTCTCAACATCCATGTGCGCAGCCGCAGCGTCCGCCAGCATTTCAGCCGCCGCTATCTGCTCAAAGATGTCAATGTCTCCATCCCGCGAGGCAGTCTTGTGCTGCTTCTGGGCGGATCGGGCGCCGGCAAGACAACCCTGATCAACGCCGTCATCGGCTATGAAAAAGCGGACGCCACAATCACCCTTGACGGAAAGGATGTCTATAAAAACTATTCCGAAATGAAATACCGGATCGGCTTTGTGCCCCAGCAGGACCTCTTAAGACTCAACGATTCGGTCATGAACACGCTCTATGACGCCGCCAAACTCCGTCTGCCGAAGAATGTCAAGGCGAAGGAAAGAGAAGAAAAGGTCAATGACGTCATTGAAACGCTGGGCTTAGCGGGCAGACAGAACGGCCTTGTCGCCAAAAAATCCGGCGGCCAGAAAAAAAGGATCTCGATCGGCATGGAGCTGATCAGCGACCCAGATCTCTTCATTCTTGACGAGCCTGACTCCGGTCTTGACGGCGTCATCGCAAGAGAACTGTTTGAAAAGCTGCGCGGCATTGCCGACCGCGGCAAAATCGTCATCGCCATCACCCATACGCCCGACCGTGTGGCGGATCTGTTTGACCAGGTGATCGTCCTGGCCAGAGACTCCGGCCGCTGCGGCCGTCTGGCTTTCAGCGGCACCCCACAGGAGGCCATGGAATTCTTTGAGCGCGACTCGATGGAAAAGATCGTCATGGCGGTCAACCGCACTTCCGAAGGCGGCGAAGGCCGGGCGGATGAATTCATCGCGCGGTTCGCTGAACTGAAAGCGGAAAGGGGGAAGGCATAACATGGCTGAAAAGAAACGCTACCGGGGCCGGATCGCCCAGGTATGGATTTATCTTGGCAAACAGCTGCGCATGTTTGTCTTCCAGAACGACTGGAAGATGCTGCCGATGGCGGCGCTGATCGGCGGTCTTGTCACATTCGCCGTGGGCACCAACATGTTCATCTACCAAGAAGGCACGATGAACGGCTGTTTCGCCCTGACCTGCGTCTGTGTGTGGAACGGCTTCTTCAATTCCATCCAGGTGATCTGCCGGGAAAGGCCGATCATCAAAAGAGAACACCGGGCCGGCATGCATATCAGTTCCTACATCGCCGCCCATATGATTTACCAGATGCTTTTATGCGCGCTGCAGACAGTCATCATTCTTGGAATCACCATGGTGGCGGGGATTAAGTTCCCGGCCGAAAGCGTGATCACCGGCAGCAGTATCGTCGACTTCGGGCTGACGATGTTCCTGGTGACCTATACCGCGGATATGCTGTCGCTGGCAATATCCGCCATCGTCAAAAACACCACCGCGGCGATGACTGTCATGCCCTTTGTGTTAATGTTCCAGCTGATCTTCTCCGGCGCCCTGATTGTGCTGCAGGGACCTTCCGAAAGACTGACCGACTTCACCATCACCAAATGGGGATTGCAGAGTTTATGCGCCCAGGGCAATCTTAACACCCAGCCGCAGGTTACCCTGTGGAATACAATCTGGGAGTTCCGCGCCTTTGAGTGGCAGGGACAGAAACCGGTCAAGCTGTTCACTGACCAGATTCTCAAAAACAAGCTTCTCAATGATTTCCTTGCCGAATCCGGAAAATATACCGGCAAGCCGGAGTTCGCTCTATCGGCGGAAAATGTTCTGCATTGCTGGATGATGCTCGCCATCATGGCGGTGCTCTTCGCGGTGATCGCGACACTTTCCCTTGAACTGATTGACCGCGATAAACGTTAAACCATTATGAAAGCCCGGGGGCAGTCCCGGGCTTCAGTGTTTCTGATCAGACGGCGACCTGTTCGACCTCGTCGCCGAGTTTGTAATTGAGAAAGACGGAAGCGTTCTCGCGGAACGCGTCGGCGTCGTCGGACACATAGAAGCGTGTTCTTGAGCCGCTGCCTTCATTGAGCTGTCTTGTTCTTTCCAGGCTCGCTTTGAGCGCTTTGGCGGATTCATAGGAAGAGGAGATGATCTTCAGATCAGGCACCAGGCTCTTCACCGCGTCCATTAACAGCGGATAATGCGTGCAGCCAAGGACCAGCGTGTCGATGTCATGGCATGTCAGCTGATCAAGATATTCTTTGAGGATGATGGTCACGACCTGATCCTCTTTTTTATATCTCCTGTTTTCCACTAACGGCACCAACAGCGGGCAGGCCAGGGAATAAACCTCGGCGTCTCTGCGGTAACGGCGGATCGCCTGAGCATAGGCGTCGGAGCGGACCGTGGCCTTGGTGGCCATGATGCCGATCTTCCCGTTTACCGTGGCTTGTGCGGCAGCTTTGGAGGCAGGGTCGATGACGCCGTAAATCGGCAGGTCAAATTCCTTGATCAGTGTGGAGCGGGCGACCGAGTCGGCGGTATTGCAGGCGATGACAAGGCTCTTGAGCGGGAATCCGTTGAGAAAAGCCACGTCGTTGGTCGCGTATTCCTTGATCTGTTTATCTGTTTTTGAACCATAGGGCAGATGCGCCGTATCCCCGAAGTAGAGGATGTTTTCATTCGGCATCATCTCCATAATATGCTTCACAACTGTCAGTCCGCCGGCGCCGGAGTCAAAGACTCCGATATAGGCGTTCGGATCTTTCATAATGAGTTGACAATCCTCTTGAAGTGTTCGCCTCTTTCCTCGAAGCAGGAATACTGGTCAAAGGAGGAAGTGGTCGGCGACAGCAGGATGACGTCGCCGCTTTCTGAACACTTCACCGCTTCCGCAACAGCCTCATCCAGATTGGTGACGACAATTGCTTTGTCCCCGGCGAGATCTCCGGCGATTCTCGGACCGGAGGCGCCGAAGCCGATGACCTGTTTGACGCAGCCCATGTAGTTCTTCATTTCATCCATCGACAGGCCTTTTTCAAATCCGCCGACCAGCAGGATCACGCCTTTGTCAAACGCCTTGAGGGCGGTGATGGTGGCGTCGGTGTTGGTGCCTTTGGAGTCATTGTAGAAACGGACCCCGTTGAGCTCGCGGACAAATTCGATTCTGTGCTCAACGCCTTTAAAGCTGTAGATGACTTCACGGATGTCATCGGAAGAAACACCGATGCGCTTACATGCGCTGACGGCGATCATGATGTTCTGCTTGTTGTGCAGACCGGGCAGGGTGATCTTATCGAGTTCGAGAAGCTTTTCGCCGCCGATGACCATCCAGCCGTCCTTCATGTAAGCGTCGGTATCTGTTCTTTCCAGTGAGAAGGTGAATGTTTCGCAATGGATGGGATACCTCTGTGTATATTCAGCCACGACAGGATCATCCGCGTTGAGGATGAACATGTCGGAGCCGCTCATGTTCTTATAGATTCTTGTCTTGGAGTAGTAATAATTGTCCAGGCCGCCCATGAAGTCGACATGGTCGGGGGTCAGGTTGACGATGGTCGCGATTTCAGGACGCAGTTCCACCGACTCAATCAGCTGCATGTTCGAAAGTTCAAGGGAAATGTAGTGGCCTTCCTCATTGAGCAGGTTGTTTTCCAGAACGACTTCGCTGAGCGGGATGCCGATGTTGCCGCCGACATGCGCCTTGTCACCGAATGCCTTCTTCAGCATTTCATAGACCAGAGTGGTTGTGGTTGTCTTGCCGTTGGTGCCGGTGATGCCGATATAGTGCTGGGGCTTTGCCGTGCAGAAAGCCAGCTCGATTTCGGTGATGACCGGGATCCCTCTGTCCCTGAATTTCCTGATGAAAGGGGAAATGGGCGGGACGCCGGGGTTTTTGATGACAATATCGTAAGGACGTGAGAAGACCTCATCGCTCTGCGGCAGGATGGTGACGCCGATGCTTTCGAGCCATTCACGTTCTTTGACTTCTTTCTGTTCGGTTAAGGTGATGTCCTCAACGCCGATGGCGTGCAGAAGCTTAATCGCCGCAAGGCCGCTTCTGGCCAGACCGATCACCAGTATTTTCTTGTTTCTGAATTCCATAAAAAACTCCCTTCCTGTTCATTATACAGCGGTTCTCATATATTCACGTTTCTTTACTGCGGGCGTCCGGCAATCCCGGCCAGCAGCAGTTCGATCAGGCGGCTGATCTCAATGCGGGGATCCTGCAGCCACAGCCTGACTGTTCCGAAGATGGCGGAAAGATAAAACTCTTTCATCAGCTCACCCTCATAGGGATCATCCGGCGTCAGCGGCACCAGGAAACTGCGCACATAAGGCCAGATCATTTCCTTCAGTCTGCTCACAAAGGCGGGATCGCCATGATCGGATAAAAGCGCGCTGGCGTAGCGGTTGTTTTCCACGAGCACTTCCAGCAAAGGTCCGATCTGCTCATGCAAAGCGCCGTGGGAGGCCGTCTCAAGCAGCTGGCCGATTTCCGCAAGGAGCGTGTTCTCCTCTTCTTCAAGGAGCTTTGGCACATCGGTGTAATAGTGGTAAAACGTGGCCCGGTTATAGCCGGCCAGGTCCGTGATCTGTTTAACGGTGATCCTGGAAACAGGCGCTTTCATATACAGTGTCCAGAAAGCTTCCCGCAGGTTGTTTCTGGTCTGTTCAGTGATTTCAGGTCTTTTGTTCATGGGATTATTATAATGCGACAGTGTGTCGGATTCAAATTTGACAGATTGCAAAGATGTGTGAATTGATCACCTGTTTTGCGGTCCGTACAATATTTCTGGATACATTTATGGCCTACATTGAGTTCAGAAATGTTTATAAAGAATACGGCAGCGGCGAGACGGTGATCAAAGCCCTCGACGGTGCGGATTTCATCGTGGAAAAGGGAGAACTCGCGGTCATTCTCGGTTCTTCCGGCGCCGGCAAGACAACCGCCCTCAATATACTGGGCGGAATGGACCGCGCAACCGGCGGCCTGGTCAGCGTCGACGGCAAGGATATCACCGCCCTCAAGAAGAAGCAGCTGGTGGCGTACCGCCGCCATGATATCGGCTTTGTTTTCCAGTTCTACAATCTGGTGCCGAATCTGACTGCCCTTGAAAATGTCGAGCTGGCGGTGCAGGTGTGCGATGACCATCTTGATCCGAAGGCCACTCTTGAAAAAGTCGGCCTCAGGGAGAGAATGGCCAATTTCCCGTCCCAGCTTTCCGGCGGGGAACAGCAGCGGGTTTCCATCGCCCGGGCGATTGCCAAAAACCCGAAGCTTCTTTTATGCGATGAGCCGACCGGCGCCCTCGACTACCAGACCGGCAAGCAGGTTCTGCAGATCCTGCAGGACACATGCCGCAAAGAGGGGATCACCGTCCTGATCATCACCCATAATTCAGCCCTGGCCGATATGGCGGACCGGCTGATCCGTTTTAAAAACGGCAGGGTGATCTCAATGGAAGTCAATCAGAATCCCAGACCGATCGGGGAAATCGAATGGTAAAGAAGACAAATGCCTACAGAAGCGATATCTTCCGCACCATCCTGAAAGGCAGAAGAAGATTTTTCTCCATCATGATCATCACGGCACTCGGGGTCATGATGTTTTCAGGACTGAAGGCGGCCTGTATGGATCTGCGTTATTCCGCGGACCGTTTTTTTGACGCGCAGAATTTACATGATCTGCAGATTCTTTCCACCCTCGGTTTTGACGATGATGACATCAAAGCGATCAAAATGCTGGAGGGCGTGGCGAAGGTGAGCGCCCGCTACAGCGAGGAGGTCACCGCCATATGCAAAGAGACGGAGCTTTCGGTGAACCTGAGCGCTTTAAGCGAAGATGATCTTGATCAGCCGTACCTGCTGGAGGGCTCTTTTCCGGTCAGAAACAATGAAGCGGCGATGACCGAACGCTTTGCCAAAGACACCGGGGCGAAAGTCGGCGATCTCTTCAGGATCATTGAAAAAGAAGGAGAGAACGAAACCGAAAACTTCCCCGTCAAAGAATATACAATCACCGCCCTTGTGACGGATGTGACCGATCTCAACAATCCTTTCGGCTCGGTCGCCTACCGTGACGCGGCGATCCGCTCCGATACGGTTTTTATTCCGGAAAGCGCAGTGGAACATGACCTTTACACATCCGTTGCGGTTCAGGCGGAAGACACGGCGCGGCTGGACTGCTTTTCTTCTGCCTATACAGACATCATCGATGATCTGAAGACAAGAATCGAAGAAGAAATCCAGAAAGACAGGGAAAAAGCCAGGACCGAAAAAATCCGCCGGGAAGCGGAAGAAAAAGTGCGTGAGGCGGAAGAGGAGATTCTCAAAGAGCTCGAAGAAGCCAGGAAAAAACTGGAAGACGCGCTTAAGGAGTACAACGACGGGAAAAAGGAACTGGACGAAAACAGCGCTCTTCTTGCGGAAGGAAGAAGAACGGCGGAAAAAGCGCTGGCCGACGCGCAGAGGCTGATCAGCGAAAACAGGGCAAGGCTGGAGAGGGAGAAGGAGGCTTTTGAAAAAACAAAGGCCAGCCTTCTGAAGCAGATTGAAGACCTTGAAAAAAACAAAGCTGACCTGCTTGAGGCGAAAAACGGACTGGCGCAGCTCGACGAAGGAATCCGGCAGGTGGAGGACGGACTTGCGCAGCTTGATTCGCAGGAAATGCGTCTTTTGATGGAACTCCTTGAACAGCTGCCGGAAGATACCGCCCTTGAAGATCTTTTTGAAACAATGGAACAGATCAGCAGTCTGGTGAGCCAGCTGCAGGAAAGCGGCCTTCTTCCCGAAGAGATTTCAGCGGAAGAAATCACACAGGCTCTGGAAGACGCCAAAACAGACCTGGCGGCCGATCAGGCGGTTCTTGATGATCCGCTGCAGACGGAAATCATCGGACGGCTGCGCCAGGATGAAGAAGACAGGCCGCTGGAAGAAACGGAAGAGGATGTGAGTCTTCTGCTGGAAGTTCTGGCAAAGTACCGTCCGGGCCGGGAAATCACCATGGCTCATGAGCTGGTGGAGACCTATGATTTCGCAGTCCGTTTATGCGCGCTTGGCGAAGAGGTTTTTTCTTCGGAAGAGTTTGTCATGGCGGAAGATCTGCTGAAGTTATCGGAAGGAACACAGGATTTTTCCGATCTGCAGGAACAGATTCACGATATGCCTTCCCAGCTTGCGGAAGCCGCCGGGACACAGGAACCTCAGACGGTCAGTGAACTGGTTGAGACATGGAAAGCGGCGGTGGAAAAACTAACACAGACAAAAGAAGAGCTGACCGCGATGCGGGCGGATGTTGTGAAGCAGCTTGAAGATAACGGCGTGAAGGAAGATGAAATCGACGAAACCATCGCCGCGATTGAAGACGGAATCCGGCAGATCCGGGAAGGAATCGCCTATGGCGAAGAACAGATCAGAAACGGCGAGGCGCAGCTGAACGCCGGACAGATGGAACTTGACGCAAACCGCATTTCCACTCTTGCGGCACTGGACGACGCATTGCGGCAGATTCAGGAAGGCTATCAGAAACTGCGGGAAGGAAAGAAAGAGCTCGATGACGGCTGGGCGCAGTATTACGAAGGCGAAGCGGAAGCCAAAGAAGAATTTGAAGAAGCGTATAAGACGATCCGTGAAATCGATACAGCCGCCTGGTATATCCAGGACAGAATGGCGATGAGCGGCTACGCCAACATCGATTCCGACGCCGGCTCCATTGAATCAATCGGCACTGTTTTCCCGATTGTTTTCCTGGTCGTGGCAGTCTTGATTTCCTTAACGACAATCACCCGCATGGTGGAAGAGGAAAGAGGCCTCATCGGCACCTACAAGTCGCTTGGCTATACCGATAATGAAATCCGCAGAAAGTATCTTGTCTACGCGACCCTGGCGGTTGTGGGCGGCGCTGTTTTCGGAACGCTCATGGCTTTTGTGGCATTGCCTCTGTTCATTTTTACCATTTTCTCTATCATGTATCTGCTGCCATCCTATGAGCTGACGTTCCTGCCGCTGTACGGGCTGGGCGGTCCCCTCATCTTTATGGCCGCGATCCTGGGCGCTGTTTTGGTCGCTTCATCGACTGAGCTGAACCTGGTGCCTGCCGCTTTGATGCGTCCCAAAGCGCCGAGGGCCGGATCCAGAGTGTTCCTGGAAAGAATCACGCCGCTGTGGCAGCGTATGTCCTTCCTTGACAAAGTGACTTCCCGCAACCTGTTCCGCTATAAAAAAAGAATGTTCATGACCGTTTTCGGCATTGCCGGCTGTATGGCACTATTGCTGTTCGGATTCGCGATCGGCGATTCCGTGCGCGATCTGATGCCGCGCCAGTATGAGCAGACATTTTTCTATGACATCATGGCGGTGGCCCGAGACGGCGACCATGAGGAACTCTCAAAGGCAGTCATAACAAACAAAGATACAGAGGAGTATGCCGATGTCATGATCACCTCAGCAGGTCTTGCCAAAGGGGAGGGAAGACGGGAAAGCCTGCAGCTGATCGTGCTGGACGATGCGCTGGAAACTGAAAAATACTTTTCCTTCCGCGATCCGGACGGCAATGAACTGAAGCTTTCGAAGAACGAAATCTTCGTGACCCAGAACGCCGGCATTGTCCTTGGCTTTGATGAAGGGGAAACGGTTTCCATCCAGCTGGCGGATCTGCAGACGGCGTCTGTCACCGCCTCGCATCTTGTGCAGAATTATCTTGGCAACTATGTCTTTATGACCAGGGCCGGATATGAAACATATTTCCATGATTACATGGCCAACGGCATCCTTGTGAATTTAAAGGAAGGGGCGGATTCCGCCGCCTATGGGGAAAGCCTCAAAGAACAGCCTAAAGTGATGAGCGTTCTGGTGACGGATGAAATGGTTGAGCAGTTTTCACAGGCCTTTCGGCTGATCAACGCGGTTGTCTATATTGTCATTGCCATGTCGGCGGCGCTTGCCTTTGTGGTGCTGTTCACCCTGGCGTCAATCAATGTTTCAGAGCGGACCAGGGAAATCGCGACGATCAAGGTGCTCGGTTTCTTTGATCATGAGGTGCACGCCTACATCGACAAGGAAACCGTGATCCTGACGGCAATCGGCATCGTCAGCGGCATTCCGCTGGGCAGGGCGTTTGCCTCAACACTTACGGGCATCCTGAACCTGCCGTCCATTTACCTCGCGGTTTCGCTGCATCTGAAGAGCTATCTCATCGCCATCGGCCTGACGGTGCTTTTCGCTGTCTTTGTCAATCTGTTCTGCGACCGGATTCTGGACGCGGTTGATCCGGTTGAGGCATTAAAGAGCGTGGAATGAGAACATCTTTCTTGTTTGATCTTTTTGATGGGGGTATGATTAAAAAAGATTTAACACAGATTTAATTTCTGAACTGAGTGGCGTCATATATGATGATGCCGGAGGATGTGCTTTTTATGATACGGCTGATTGGAATGCTGGTGGCGCTTGCGGTGATCGCAGGCGGTCTTTATGGAGCGGTCTTTACCCTGAAGACAAAACTGTTTCTGGCAGTGATGGGGATCGGCGCTCTGATTCTGTTTATCATTGCTTTCTTTACGGGTCCGGACTGGGAGGACCGCCGCTGGTACAGCAAAATCGCAAGGGTGCTGGGAATTATCCTGACCTGCGCGGTTCTTTCCGCTGTCATCGGGGCGGCGCTGTTTATGATCAATCCGCTCGGCAATGATGAAGGAACGCCGATCGCGGATGTGAAGGAAAGCATCAATATCTGGGGCGCCGCGATTCCGGGCAATGAGCTTGTCTCAAAACTGGATTATATGGAAATTGACGGTGAGCCGCCGGTCCCGGTCGCCAGACTGCGCTTTGAAAAGGCAGTTACAGGCACCGAGTACAAAGATGTGCTCAACATCATCGACACCTACACCTATACCCATGGCATCCAGGGGGAATATGATTCTTATCTATACAATGACGAGCCGTTCGTCATTCCCTATATTGCCGAAAAATCCGAGGACGCGGTTCTGATCATTCCCGGCGGCGGCTACGCGATCCGCTCCAATGAAGGGAAAAACAATGAAGGTCAGATAATTGCCAAAGCGCTCAATGAAAAAGGCATCTCCGCCTTTGTGCTCTGGTACCGCGCCAATCCTTATCCCTCGCCGATCGCCGAAATGGATCTGCAGAGAGCGGTAAGGTGGGTGAAAGCCAACGCCGAAACCTATGGCTATAAAGCGGATCACGTCAGTCTGCTCGGCTTTGGGGCCGGGGGAAATCTGGCGGCGGAATACGTCAATAAAATCATGGGAAACACAATACTTCCCGAAGGCTTTACCGGCGACAGTATTGACAGTGTCAGCGACAAGGTGTCCGGCGCGGCGATGATCTATCCGTTTATGAATTATTACCAGAATGTGCCGCTCTTATTCACTCATTACAATTCCGACGAAGTCCGCTCCGTCACCGCAAGAACACAGATGCTGGAGGACACTGACCTGACAAAACAGTTCAATTCAGCGGAAATCCGCCAGTTTGTCAGCTATGGCACAAAGGATACCCTCGTGCCGCCGCAGAGCGCGCAGGATTATATCGCCGCCGCAAAAGCAGCGGAAGGGGATATCACGGAACATTCCGTAAACAAAGGCCACTACTACGGCATCGAAGACTACTTCGATGATTATATGGCCTGGCTCAAACCGGCCAAAACGGAAGAAAAACCGGCAGAAGACAATGAAGGCTGATTTCAGCAGCAGTCAGGACATCATATTTGTCCTCACCAATCTTATCGAATACCATCCGCTCAGGATGGAAGCCTACTATTCATCCCTGAAAACCCTGGGTCTGCTTCTGATCAATGATCAGAAATATTTCACAACCCCGATTGATCCGGAAGCGGAACTCTCAAAGCTCGAAAGCGCGGACATGGAAATGTGCGGAGCGCTGTTAACGATGCTGTTAAGAGAAGACTACTGGTTTGAAAATGCCTTTGACGAAAGGCTGAAGCAGGGATGGCCCCAGAAAATCGTCAGACGGATGATCCGTCTGGCTCAGCAGAAACAATTCACAATTCAGGACAGTACAGCAGGAAAGGTTTTATGAACGGACGTATTAAAGATTATTTTTCATTCGAATCCATCAGAGACAGAAACGGCGAGATTGTATGCTATCACATCACGATGATCGGTACGGTTGAGGCGGACGGTGTTGCCAGAATCAGAACAGACCTCGGCACAGAGCAGGATAAGAAAATGGCCTTCGGCCGCCTGACCGTCAGGGGTCTCGACAAAAAGATCGCGGTTCTTCTGCGCGAAACCGGAAGCCGGGTGTGGTATCACTCCTGGTCGGAAGAAGACGGCTCTGTGGATATCATCAGCTATACAGCCAGAGACTGGCGAGCGGATGAAGCCTACGGATTCAATGAAGGCGACCGTGTCCTGGTGGAAGGCAGAGCCTACATCAGGGACAACACGGCCAATCCGGAGAAACTGCCGGAGCTCAGCGTGACCGCGACCGGTATGTTCCTGCTGGGAAGAAAGAGAAGACAGAGCTTCAACAGCGGGCTGATTCCGCAGAAATAGTATTGAATGACAAAACAGCGCACCTACATCGCCATTGATCTCAAGTCGTTCTACGCCAGCGTCGAGTGCCAGGAAAGGGGACTTGACCCGCTGCGCGCCAACCTTGTGGTCGCCGACACCAGCCGGACGGACAAGACAATCTGTCTGGCTGTTTCGCCTGCGCTCAAGGCATACGGCATCTCCGGCAGATCAAGGCTGTATGAGGTGATCCAGAGAGTCAGGGAAATCAATAAAGAGCGCCGGGAAGCGATCCGCTACCGGCCTTTTACAGGTTCCTCGATCGACGCTGTTGAGCTGAAAGAAAACCCGGAGCTGGAACTCACCTATCTTGCGGCGGTGCCACGGATGGCCCTTTACATTGAATATTCCAGCCGGGTCTACAGTGTCTATCTCAAATACATCGCTCCGGAAGATATCCATGTCTATTCGATTGATGAAGTGTTCATGGATGTGACCGGGTATCTGAAAACCTATAACATGAGCGCCCATGAACTGGCGGTCACGATGATCCGCGAAGTGCTTTCCGTCACCGGTATCACGGCAACCGCCGGCATCGGCCCCAACCTCTATTTAGCCAAAGTCGCCATGGATATCATGGCCAAGCATATGCCCGCCGACAAGGACGGCGTCAGGATCGCCGAGCTTTCCGTCGAGGATTACCGCAGATATCTCTGGACCCATCAGCCGCTCACCGATTTCTGGCGGGTCGGCCGGGGCTGCCGCAAAAAACTGGAAGCCAGCGGAATGTTCACGATGGGCGACGTTGCCCGCTGCGCGATCGAAAATGAAGACCTTCTTTATAAACTCTTCGGCGTCAGCGCCGAATACCTGATTGACCATGCCTTCGGATATGAGGACACTTTGATCAGTGAGATCAAAGCCTATAAACCGGCGGCTAATTCAATCGGCAGCGGCCAGGTGCTCATGAGCCCGTACGGCCATGAAAAAGCCAGGCTGATCGTCCGTGAGATGACCGATTCACTGGTTCTGAGCCTTGTCGAGCATGGCCTGGTCAGTGACACATTCGTGCTCAATATCGGCTATGACCGCACTTCACTGGATGATGATTACAACGGTGAAATCAAGCAGGACTGGTATGGCAGAACAGTCCCCAAAAGCGGGCATGGCACCGCCAGGTTAAAAAGAAGAACCTCCTCCTCAAAGCTGATCATGGAAGCCATGATGAAGCTTTATGACGAGATTGCCGATCCTTCCCTTTACGTCAGGCGCGTCACCCTGACCGCCGTAAATGTCATAAGCCGTGAGCTATCCTCATCCATGGATTCCTATGAACAGATCAGCCTGTTTTCGCCCGTCACTTCAAAAGAGGCGGATGAGGAAAACGAAGAGGAGCTGGAAAAGGAAAACAGGATGCAGAAAGCGATTCTTCAGATTCAGAAGAAATACGGGAAGAATTCCATCCTCAAAGGCACCAGCCTGCAGGAAGGAGCCACCGGCAGGGAAAGAAACAAACAGATCGGAGGCCACAAAGCATGAGCGCGCTCCAGCATGATCAGCTTTCTGAAGAAATGAAGCAGGCGGCAGCCGAAGCGGAAAGACTGTATGGAGATATTATTGATCTGCCCCGTCCCGTCTCAAAGAAGCACATGCCTTCTTCACGCGATTCACGGGCAGTCCAGTTTTCTCCTTTTGCGGCTCTGACCGGCTATGAGGACGCCATTAAAGAAACCGCCCGCCTGACTGTCGAAAAACCCGAACTTTCCGAAGAGCAGAAAGAAAAACTGGATGAAATGATTCAGATGGTATTGAAGAATCCTGTTCCCGTCACAATCACTTATTACCGCATGGATGATTACAAGGAGGGCGGCGGCATCTTTGAGGAAGTCTGCACAGTCACAGACATCGGCAGTGATTTCCTGAAGACCGATACAGGTCTGAAGATTCCGCTTCAGGATGTTCTTGAAATCCGTTAACTGAAAAAACCGTCCCAGGGCAGATGACCCGGGACGGTTTTGAAACTGATGATCTTATCTTCCGCCAAGCAGTGAATTGAGGATGGAGAAGAGGGAGTTTACGGAAACCTGACCGTTATTGTAAACGGAGGTCTGCGACTGGCCGTTGAGCAGGTTGTAGAGCTGCTGCATCTGCGACTGGCTGCTGTTTCCTGTCAGGAAATTGTTCAGGCTGCTGTAGCTGTTGTTATAGTTTGAATTGGATGTGCCGAGTCCGAACAGGTTGAGCAGGGAAGAGCCGGAGGACGGATAGATTGTTGTGTAGCCATAGTTGGAACCAAGACCGTAATTTGTGCCGTAGCCCGTTCCGTAGTTTGAGCCGAAGAGGCTGTTGAACAGGCTGTTGGTTGTGGACTGATGAGTCTGTCCGCCAAGCAGTGTGTTGAGCAGGTTATTGTTTGTGTAGCCTGTTGTCTGCTGCTTTTTCTTGAAGAGCTTGAGCAGCAGGATGATCATGATGATTTCCTTGAGCTGCAGCTTGCCGTCAAAGAGGGCTCTGAGCGCTTTGTTGTCGCTGCCTGCCTTTGTGCCGGAAAGATCGCCGACATAGTCGAGCAGTTCCTTGGCGTCAATCGCGCCTTCGGACTGTCTGTAAAGCTGGACAACCTGGTTGTCTTTGAGCTCGTCGAGAACCTTGTTGATGTCATCTTCCGTGACATCTCCACCAAGGATCTCCTTCAGCTCTGTGTTGGATTCAGCCTGGTTTCCCCAGGGCATGGATCTTGTGACGGGGGCATCCTCAGCCGGTTTTGTTTCTTCGAAAAGGCGGTCGAGAAGGGCGGGATCGCTGCTGATCGCAGCATAGACTTTTTCGATATTGTTCATGATTTTTCCTCACTGTTTCTGAAATCATTATATCGCATGTTCAGGCATATGCAGGCATTGTGAAACGGATTTCCTCTGTTTGTGATACGATCTTAAAGGAAGTGAGGAATAAGCATGGAATTTGAAAAACTGATCTCGGAACGCCGCAGCATCCGCTCTTACCGTGAAGAAACAATTTCAGAGGAACTGATCAGAAAAGTTCTGCTCGACGCCCAGATGGCGCCGTCGTGGAAAAACAGCCAGACCGCAAGATGCCATGTCGTCTGCGGCAGTGAGCTTGACGCAATCCGCACGGCAATCCTGCCGGAAAGAAACGCGAACAACGCAGGAAACGCCGTATTGATCATCACCTGCTTTGTCAAAGACACATCAGGCTTCACAGACGGAAAAGCCGACAATGACGGCGGCAATTTCTGGGGCGCCTATGACCTTGGTCTCCATGACGCGCTGCTTGTGCTTTCCGCCAGAAACAACGGTCTTGACACACTGATCATGGGCCTTCGCGACTCAGAAAAGATCAGGGAACTTCTCAATATTCCTGAAAATGAGCAGATCATGTCCGTCATCGCCATGGGCTACCGGAACCAGGACCCGGCACAGCGCCCACGCAAGCCGCTTGAAGAAGTCGCTGATTTTAGGTAAAAAGCTTTTTGTTCACGGCTTTTTCAGACAGGACTTATAGAAACAGATACCCTCTTTCCGTTATATTTTAATTAACGAAGAGGGTATTTTTTATGGATGAGCGTTTGGAAAGAAACTACACGGCCGTTCTGAAAAAAGAACTGGTTCCCGCCCTTGGCTGCACCGAACCGATTGCGCTTGCTTACTGCGCCGCAAAGGCAAGAGAGGTCCTCGGGAAAAAACCGGAACGTGTCACTGTCTGCTGCAGCGGCAACGTCGTCAAAAACGTCAAAGCCGTCACTGTTCCAAATTCAGGCGGGCTCAAGGGAATCGGTCCGGCGGTGGTCCTCGGCATCATCGGCGGCAGGGCTGACAAAGAACTTGAAGTCCTTGATGAAGTCACGGATGAAGACATCAGAGAAACCGTTGAGCTGCTTAAAACAGATTATTTCAGCTGCACCATCGCCGAAGGCGTTGAAAATCTTTATATCGACACCCTGGTCAGCGCCGGTGAGGAAACCGCCCGGGTGCGGATCGTCAACCGTCATACCCTGATCACGGAAATTGATAAAAACGATGAACCTCTTTACCGTCTGGATGCTCAGGAGGAGAGTGAAGAAGCCGACTATGACTGTCTGAACATGGAAGGCATTCTTGAATATGCCGAAGAAGCTGATCTTGACAATGTAAAGGAAATACTCGATGAGCAGATCCGCTGCAATACCGCCATCTCGAAAGCGGGCATCGAAAACTCCTTTGGCGCCGAAGTCGGCCGCAGCATTCTCAAATACTATGGGAATGATGTCAAAAGCAGGGCCAGAGCTTACGCGGCTGCTGGGTCTGACGCCCGCATGAGCGGCTGCTCGCTTCCGGTTGTGATCAACTCAGGCTCGGGCAACCAGGGCATCACCGTCACAATGCCTCTGGTTGAATATGCAAAGGAACTGGGATGTTCAAAGGAAAAACTATACCGGGCGCTCCTGGTGTCAAACCTGACGTCCGTTCATCTTAAACACTATATCGGCTCGCTCTCCGCATTCTGCGGGGCGGTCACGGCAGCGGCCGGAGCAGGCGCCGGCATCGCTTATCTTCATGGAGCTGACCTTGAAACCGTCGGCCGGACCATCGTCAACACACTTGCCAATGTCGGCGGGATTATCTGCGATGGCGCCAAACCTTCCTGTGCCGCCAAAATCGCTTCGGCAGTGGACGCCGCGATCCTTGGCTATGTCATGGCCAAAGACGGATTCACCTTCCATGAAGGGGAGGGAATCGTCCAGCCTTCAATTGAAAAAACCATCCGCTCGGTCGGCTATGTCGGCCGGGTCGGCATGAAAATCACCGACAGCCAGATCCTCAACATCATGCTTGACAAAGTCGATCTTGAAAACTGCTGACCTGTGAACCGGTTCATCCGGTTCTTTTTTCTTTTTTTTCGTGGAATCACGGAAAAAGAAGGAAATAAAAAAGCAGGAGGCATCATCCATGAAAAAGAAACTCATCGCCAAGGCTGCCGCGGCAGCCCTCTGCGCAGCCGCACTGTTATTAGTCAACCTGTTCCTCTTCCGCCTTTATGTCGGGGCGAAGCTGGACCTGTGTCAGACATATATCGCTTCCCGTGACATCTCTCCCCGCACAAAAATCACCGAAGCGGATCTGATTCCGGTCAGGATCTCGGGCCGCTATCTGGCTGATCACGCCTATACGCAGAAGGAGGATATCATCGGAAAGTATACCGAAATCCAGGGGATGATCCCGGCCGGCTCCCCGTTCTATAAATCAATGCTGTATGAGGAAAGCGAACTGCCCGATCACGCCGCTGCCCAGCTCAAGGAAAACCAGGTCGCCTTCTCCATGGAAGTGGATGTGGCAATGCTCGGCGGCATTGAAGCGGGACAGAGAGCGGATGTTTTCGTGACAGTGAACCAGCGCTCCGAAACTCCCATTACCGGCTGTCTGCTCAGAAATGTCAGAGTTATCGATGTGAAAGATCACAAAGGAGTCAGCCTGCGTTCCCCGGACAGCACGAAAGTTCCCTATCTGGCCGAGCTGGCAGTGAACGGCTCCCATCTGGAACTGTTGACCATGGCAAAAACCTACGGCACCTTCCAGCTCTACATGTCCGTGGATTCCTATAACACAGACAAAGAGGCAGTGCTTGATGAAACCTCACAGATCACCGCGTACCTGCGCGCTTTGATGAATCCGCAGCCTGCCGAAGAAGTTGACAGTGAGGAATAAACAAAAAAAGAAGTTCCGCCTGGAACTTCTTCTCTGCATGGGGCGACTAGTGGGACTCGAACCCACGAGTGCTGGAGCCACAATCCAGTGTGTTGACCAACTTCACCATAGCCGCCATGTGTGCCTACTGATAATAGCATAAAGCAAAAATGAAAACAACAAGGAAAATTCAGAGTTTGTCCGATCCGGTCCCTGACATGAGGCTATAAACAGATCAGGCGGCCGGTGTTGACTTGAAGGATATAATGGGTTTTATGGAGAAAGAACCAATGATTTTAGATGTGGCGGGAAAAACCAGGGAAGTCCTGATTGAATACAAACGGAACAAAAATATGTGGCTGCGTGTCAATGAGGACGGCAGTCTCCATATCACCTGCAGCAGGTATGTCAGCCAGAAACAGATCCGTGAATTCATTCTCAGCAAGGAAAAATGGATCATGAAAGCGGAAGCCTCCGTGACAAAGCGCAATGAAAGCACTGCCTGCGGGGACGATGGCAATGACGCCATGTGGATGGGAAAAAGACTCGCCGTGCGCGCTGTACACGACACACGCGATTATCTTGAGGTGGATGATCATTATCTGACATTCCATCTGAGAAATGACACGCCCGAGACAAGAAAACATGTCTTCTATACATATGGAAGCCGGCATATCGTCAGCCTGCTGAAACAAAAGAGGGGATGGCTGGATGAATCGGTCTGCAGGGCAAACGGAAAGCCATTACCGAAGATCACGGTGAAATACATGACCAGCCGCTGGGGCAGCTGCACGCCGGCAAAGGCGCATATCTCCATTTCCATGCGGCTGATCCACTATCCGGAAAAATGCCTGGATTATGTCCTGCTTCATGAGTATGCCCACATGCTGGAAGCCAACCATTCAAAAAACTTCTGGCACCAGGTGGAGATCCGGATGCCGGAATACAAAGAGTATGTGAAGATCCTGAAGGAATGAAAAGAGTTACAGGAAAATGCGCTGTATTTTCATGAATCTCACGGGATGTTCACTGAAATTCTATTGAACTGAAGAGAGTTTTCGATAAAATGTATGTAGGTAAAGTTTCAGCCTTTGGAAGATCGGAGTTTTAAATAATATGGTTGTACATAAGGAACTTTTGATTGGAATTGTGTCAGAAAAGAACACGGAGGATCGCGGTCTTTTAGGCAGGGTTGAACCAAAATCCGGAATTGTTTTTTAGATGGATGGAGAGCGTCCATCTTTTTTGGTCAAAAAACACTTTATCTGATTGCATTAGGAGGTAAACAATATGGATCAGACAAATCAGGAATTCTTTGATGCAGCGGCGAGCGGAGATTTCGCTAAGGTATGCGCCAGTGTCGCCAAGGGCGCAAATGTCAATGTCGCAAGCGGAGATGGCCGGACAGCTCTGATGAGAAGCGCCAAGCGCGGGTATGAGGATATCGTAAGATTCCTGCTCGACAACGGTGCCGATGCCAGAATGCGTGACCGCAACAATAAGACTGCGCTCATGGGCGCCGCCAAAAAGGGTCATGTGGAAATCTGCAGAATGCTCGTTCATGCCGGAGCGGATGTGAATTCACATGATAATAAAGGCAGAACCGCATTAATGAGAGCGGCACTTCTCGGTGAACGCGATGTTGTCGAATATCTCGTATCCAAGGGAGCTGACGTCAACGCGGTTGACGAGCAGGGCAGAACATCCCTGATGGAAGCCGTCAACGGCTACAAGACAGATATCATTGAATATCTGCTGGCCAACGGCGCCAACATCAACGCCCAGGACCACAAGGGCTGCACAGCTCTGATGAGAGCTGCCTATATCGGCTATCCGAGCCTTGTCAATATGCTGCTGGAAAACGGCGCCGACAGGGAAATCAAAGACAACAATGCCAACATGGCAATCCACTATGTACGCAAGGAATGTCTTGCGGATCTCAAAGACATTCTTAAATAATCGGGAGGAAAAGAAATTATGAGAGATTATCTGGCTAATGAAGTTAGAAACGTCACAGTCCTCGGCCATTCCGGCGCCGGCAAAAGCTCTGTGATTGAAGCCTGCCTGTATCACACCAAACAGATCGACAAATTCGGCAAGAACAACGATGGCACAACAGCTCTGAACTTTGATCCTGAAGAAGGCAAGAGAGGCCTGTCCGTCTACTGCCACCTGGCACCGGTTGAATGGAAGAACAAGAAGATCAACTTCATCGACACTCCGGGCTATATGGACTACGAAGGTGAAGAAGCCACCGGTATCGCGGTCGGCGACAACGCCCTGATCGTCGTCAACGGCAAGGAAGGCATCGAAGCCGGCACCGAAAGAGCATGGAAGGAAGCAGCCAGAAAGAGAAAGCTGCCGACAATCTTCTTCATCAACAAGATTGATGACGAACACGCTCACTTCGACCAGGTCTATAACTCACTGCGCGACAAGTTCGGCAAGAGCGTATTCCTGTTCGAAATGCCGATCCAGGAAGGCGGCAAGACAGTCGGTTCCGTCAACATTCTCCGCAAGAAGGCATGGTATTACGCAAATCCGAAGCAGCCGCAGGAAGTTCCCGCTGCTCTGGCTGACCAGGTCGAAGAATACTACGCTGAAATCAGCGAAGCAATCGCGATGGGCGACGATGAACTGATGGAAAAGTTCTTCGAAGGCGAAGAATTCGATGAACACGAAATCGCAAAGGGACTCAGAATCGGCGTCAGATCCGGCGACATCCGTCCTGTTTACTGCGGTTCCGCAACATCCCAGACCGGTATCGAAAGACTGATGGACCTCATCACTGAATACTTCCCCAGCTATGCGGAAAAGGGCACAGTCAAGGCTCTCGACGCTGCTGACAATGAAGTTTCCCTTGAGACAAATGAAAACGAAAGCCTCTCCGCGTTCGTCTTCAAGACAGTCGTCGACCCGTTCGTCGGCAAGATTTCCTACCTCAAGGTCATGTCCGGTGTTCTCAACTCCGACAGCCAGGTATACAACTCCAAGAAAGACGCAGTTGAAAAGATCTCCCAGATCTATGTCATCAACGGCAAGTTCCAGATAGGCGTCGGCAAACTGTTCACCGGTGACATCGGCGCGGTTGTCAAGCTGCAGAACACAGAGACAAACGACACTCTGTGCATGAAGAACAAGCAGGTCCACTACCCTGCCATCGACTATCCGACACCGATGCTCGGCTACGCGATCAGACCGAAGACAAAGGCAGACGAAGACAAGCTGTCCGTCGGTATCCGCAACCTCATGCAGGAAGACGGCACAATCCGCCTCGACAACAATGCCGAGACACACCAGCAGGTTCTCTATGGTCTGGGCGACCAGCACATCGACCTGATCATCTCCAAGCTCAAGTCCAAGTACAAGGTTGAAGTTGAAACAGAAACTCCGATCGTTCAGTACCGTGAAACAATCCGCGGCAAGGCTGAAGCTCAGGGTAAATACAAGAAGCAGAACGGCGGCGCCGGCCAGTACGGTGACGTCTGGGTCCGTTTCGAACCGTGCGACAGCGACGATATGGTCTTCGCCGAGGAAGTCTTCGGCGGCGCTGTTCCGAAGCAGTACTTCCCTCCGACAGAGCAGGGTCTGCGCGACTGTATGGCCAAGGGCCCTCTGGCCGGCTATAAGGTTGTCGGCGTCAAGGCCACACTGTTCGACGGTTCCTACCACCCCGTTGACTCCAAGGAAGTTGCCTTCAAGGAAGCCGCAAGACTTGCTTACAACAAGGCAATGCCCAACGCCAAGCCGGCACTCCTCGAGCCGATCGGCAAGGTCACAGTCATCGCTCCGGAAGAATACACAGGTACTCTGATGGGCGACATCACAAAGAGACGCGGTCTGATCATGGATATGGCTGTCAATGAAGACGGCGACCAGGTCATCAACGCTGAAGTTCCTGTCGCTGAAATGCTGACATACGCAAACGAACTGCGCGCTATGACACAGGGCAGAGGCAGATACGTTCTCGCGTTCGACAGATACCAGACAGCGCCGAAGGAAGTTGCTGACAAGGTCATCGCCGAAGCCAAGGCACGTCAGGCTGAATAATCTCAATCAGTCAAATAACGAAACAATACAGGGGCCGCATGCGCGGCCTCTGTTATTGCATTCGGAAAGGTTCTAAGCTAAAATAGGTAGGCACGTTCAAACATGCCCGTGTGACGGAATTGGCAGACGTAGCAGACTCAAAATCTGCCGGTGGCGACACCATGCCGGTTCGAGCCCGGCCACGGGCACGATTCAAGAAAGCGGTGCGATCCCTTCACCGGAATCCGCCGCTTTTCGTTTTTAAACAGACAGGAGGCAATGATGTACCGGATTGACTTTTCTGATTCAAACAGGATTTACAGAACCACAGACGGAACCTGTGAAGTCCTTGACCCGCTCACACTCACCTGGCAGTCTGCGGAAATGAGCAGGAACGCCATCGATGTGAGTGAGAAAGAAGTGCGGATGTATCTCTGCGCACTGGAAACAGCGAAGGAAGCCCACAAAGGACAGAAGGACAAGGGCGGCAATGATTATTTCACGCACCCGGTGAGCGTATCCGCTCTGACCAAAGGCTCTTTGACCGCCGTGATCAGCGCGCTGCTCCATGACACCGTCGAGGATACAGACATCACGCTTGAAAAGCTCCGGGAGCTTGGCATGAGTGAAGAAGTGATTGCCTGCGTTGACTGTCTGACCCACCGCGAGGGGGAGCCACGCAAAGACTATCTTGAAAGAATCGCCGCAAACTATGACGCGGTCTGCGTCAAGCTGGCTGACCTGACCCATAACAGCGATCTTTCCAGAATCGCAGACCCTTCAGAAAAGGATTATCAGCGGATTGAAAAATACCGGAAGGAATATGAAGCTCTGAGTAAGCGCAAAGCAGAGCTGGAAGGAAAGATGAGCCATGAATGAGCCCTGTGTTGTGATTTCAGAACAGGGGAAGCCGTTTCTGGAAAAAGGTCAGATGTGGATGTATTCCAACAATGTCATCAGGGCGGATTCCTCCTGTGAAGACGGCGACCCTGTCAGGATTGTCGATGAGGAAGGAACATTCATCGCCAAAGGGTTTTATTCCGCCGTTTCCCATGTCACCGTCAGGATTCTTTCCCGCGATGAGGATGAGGTGATCGACCGCGCTTTTTTCAGAAGAAGAATTCAGGCCGCCGCGGATTACCGCAGAACCGCAGAGCGTGAAAATCTGACGTGCTGCCGTATGGTTTTTTCGGAAGCGGATCTTCTGCCCGGGCTTGTCTGCGACCGCTATGGCGCCGTGCTTGTCATCCAGATCTCCTGCGCCGGCTTTGAAAAGCGCAAAGACATGATCTGTGAACTGCTTGAAGAGGAGCTTTCCAAAGACGCTCCGGTTGAAGCGGTCTATATCCGCAATGACATTCCTTCCCGCACGAAGGAAGGACTGGATCAGTACACAGGGTTCTGGAATGAAAAAACATATGAATGTCCTGTGATCGTGGAGGAAAACGGCTTAAAACTACATGTGGATTATATTGACGGACAGAAGACCGGCTATTTCCTGGATCAGAAAACCAACCGGATGCTGGTGAGAAGAATGGCAAAGGGTCATAGGGTCCTGGACTGCTTCACCCATACCGGCGGTTTTGCGCTCAACGCCGCTCTTGGCGGGGCGGCTGAAGTCACAGCCGTGGATGTTTCCGGCCTTGCCCTTGAAGCGGGACTTGCCAACGCGAAACTCAACCATCTTGAAGAAAGAATGCGCTTTGTGCAGGCGGATGTGTTTGAATATCTCGATACTCTTGAAAAAGGACAGTATGACTTCATCATCCTTGATCCGCCCGCCTTCACCAAGTCCAGAAAGACAGTCTATAAAGCCTACAACGGATACAAGCGGATCAACGCCCAGGCGATGCGCGCCCTTAAAGGCGGCGGGTGGCTGGCGACCTGCTCATGTTCAAGATATATGGAAACAGGACTCTTTGAGCAGATGCTCAAAGAAGCCGCCTCAGAGGCAGGCGTCATCCTGCGCCAGGTTTCCGTCACCCAGCAGAACGCGGATCATCCGATCCTGTGGCTGATGGAGGAAACCTCCTATCTGAAGTTCTATATTTTCCAGATCCTATGAAAACAGCAGTGAAAACAAATGTAACTGGATGTTACGGTTTTCACTCATTGTGCTATAATGTGACGAACCGCACGTGAAGCGGAGGAAGAGGAAAACTAATATGTATAAAGTGAAAACACTGAATAACATATCTGATTCATGCCTTGAAATTCTCAAGCCCCAGGAATTCACCGTCGGCGACGACGTGAAGAATCCTGACGCGATCTTTGTCAGGGCATCCGATATGCATAACTATCCTTTCAATAAGGAACTCAAGTGCATCGGCAGAGCCGGCATCGGCGTCAACACGATCCCGCTCGACGAATGCAGTGAAAAGGGAATCGTTGTTTTCAACACTCCCGGCGGAAACGCCAACGGCGTCAAGGAACTGTTCCTGTTCGGCATCTCCATGGCCGGCCGTGACATTTTCAACGCCATGAAATGGGTTTATACATATGATGATTCCGAAGGCCCGGTAGAGCAGCGGATGGAAAAGATCAAGAAGCAGTTCGCGGGTCCTGAATACGAAGGCAAGACACTCGGCGTCGTCGGTACCGGCAACGTCGGTTCCGCTGTCGCCAACATCGCTCTTTCACTGGGCATGAAGGTTCTGGGCTATGACCCTTACCTTTCCGTTGACGCCGCCTGGCATGTCTCAAGACATGTCGACCGTGTCGACACCCTGGACGAGCTGCTGCGCAACTCCGATTTCATCACACTTCATGTGCCGCTCAAAGCCGACACAAGATATATGATCAACGCCGACGCCATTTCCAAAATGAAGGACGGCGTGCGCATCATCAACTACGCCCGTGACGCGGTAGTGGAGGAAGACGCCATCATTGACGGTCTGAATTCCGGCAAGATCGCCAAGTTCGTTTCCGACTTCCCGACAAGAAGACTGATCGAAACCGAGAACGTCATCCTGACGCCGCACCTTGGCGGAACCACATACGAGTCCGAGGCCAACTGCGCCCGCATGGCCGCCCAGGAAATCAACGACTATCTCAAGTTCGGCAACATCAAGAATTCCGTCAACCTGCCGACAGTCATCCTGGAGCGCAGCGGCAAGGCGAGAATCTGCCTGATTCATAAAAACCTGCCCGGTGTTCTGGCCGCGATCACAGCTGTTCTTTCCGAAGACGGCATCAATATTGAAAACATGACCAACAAGTCCAGCGGCGAGTATGCCTACTCCCTGTTTGACGTCAACTCCGAGGTCGACGAGCACAACATCCGCGAGCTCAATGAAGTCCGCGGCATGGTCAGAGTCAGAATCATCAAGTGGGATAACTGAGATGGAACTCACGTTTAAAATCGGTTCCCGCGCTGAAACCGTCAATGTGGAAGACGAAAGAGTTCTCGGCATTCTTGAACCCGACGATCTGCCCGAAGGCGGCGATGAAGAAGCGCTTGTGAGAGCTGCCCTGAACAATCCGGCCGGTTCGGAAAAACTCAGTGAGATTGTTTCTCCTGATGAGACCGTCGCGATTGTCACCAGCGACATCACAAGACCCTGTCCGACATGGAAGATCCTGCCTTCAGTTCTCAAAGAACTTTACGCGGCAGGCGTGAAAAAAGAAAACATCACCCTTGTCTTCGCCCTTGGCTCCCACCGCCATCACACCGAAGCGGAAATGATCCATCTGGCCGGCGAAGAGGCATACAGAGAGATCACATGTATCGACTCCGATCCCGATGACACGGTCCATCTCGGCACAACTTCAAGAGGAACGCCGGTGGACATCGACAGAAGAGTCATGGCGGCCGACAGACGGATCTGCCTGGGCAATGTGGAATACCATTACTTCGCCGGCTATTCCGGCGGCGCCAAGGCGATCATGCCGGGCGTCTCGACCCGTGACGCGATTCAGTACAACCACCGCCACATGGTGAAGCCCGAATCCTGCGCCGGCAGGCTGGAAGGCAATCCGGTCCGCGAGGATATCGAGGAGGCAGGCGCGATGGCAGGCATCGACTTCATCGTCAATGTCGTTCTCAACACAAAAAAGGAAATCGTCTGCGCCAAGGCAGGCGACGTCACAAAAGCCCACCGCGAAGCCTGCGCGTTCCTGGATTCCTATTATCTGCGTGAAATTGATGAACAGGCGGATATCGTGATTGTTTCCCAGGGCGGCGCGCCCAAGGATCTCAATCTTTACCAGACCCAGAAGGCGCTCGACAACGCCAAGCACGCGGTGAAAAACGGCGGTGCCGTCATCCTCTGCGGCAGCTGTGCCGAAGGCTTCGGCGAAAGCCATTTCGAGGAGTGGATGCTGAAGTATAAGAATCCCCATGACATGGTTGAGGAGATTCAGAGAAACTTTATCTTAGGCGCCCATAAGGCAGCCGCGATCGCCATGGTCAGAGAAAAGGCGGAGATTTACCTTGTCTCCGATATGGATCCTGAAATTGTCAACAGAACCATCCTGAAGCCTGCCCCTTCCCTTGAGGAAGCGCTGAAGAAAGCGGAAGCGGGCGGCAGGAAAACAATCCTTGCGATGCCCTTCGGCGGCAGCACCCTGCCAAAGCTGAAACAATAAAGACAGAATGCCTCATAACGGGGCATTTTCTGTTTACCGGGCATATTCAAAATCAATTGGAAAAGGCAACGGCCTTAAGGTATAGTAGATGGTGATGAAAGAAGGTTTTAACAAATGACAAGATCAATTGAAAAAGACGAACATTGCATTACATATTCCTATAATGTCAAGGATCTCAGCAAGGAAGAGATGCTCAGCTATATCGCCGACATCCTCCATGCCGACAGAATCACCGGACATGGCGTGATCCTGACCCAGCCGCTGGAAAACGATGACTGGCCCGGCATGACAAAGCAGCTTCCGTTTATCCCGGATTCAGAAAAATTCGCCGCCCGCCTCAAGGACGTTCCTCTCACATGCGTCACAGCGATCATGGAATATGACGGCGAGACACTCATGCTGGCGTACAAGCCGGAAGCCAATATCATTGAAGTGATTCTTCCCACTGAATTCTCCAAAGATATCGACGAAATCGAAAAGAACGTCATCCCTGACGCGATTGACCACAATTCTTTGGAAGAAGAATAATTGCAGGCTGCGGGAATACAGATCGGCTGATCTGTATTCTTTTTTTATCAGTGTCTTCGACAATTCAGAGGATCTGTCAGTTTCAACAGGAACGGATCAGTTTTACCATGTTCAAAACGAGGTAAATACAATGACACTGAAAGAAACCATCAGCAGCCGCGCGCAGAAAGAAATGCTGAACGCCGCTGCCCATAAGATTCTGAAAAAACTGAAAAGCCCTCAGGACAGGCAGGAAAGGACGGAAACATATCTGAAGATCATCGACGCTGCCGCTCACTTCTACGGTGACTCCGCTGAAACACAGGAGAAGATCAGCGCGGTGAGGAACTATTTTGAAAATCCTGAACACAAATGGGTTCGTCTCATCAATGACGTGATCGATGACGCCGATCCCCATTACGCGGAAAGGATGCTGATGACGCTGGGGTATGAGGCGTTCTTCAACGGAACGAAAACGATCCGCCGGTCACGTGAAATTCACCGCTGCAATATTCCCTGGCTGATTCTTTTTGACCCGACTTCCGCCTGCAACATGCACTGCATCGGCTGCTGGTCGGGGACATACGGCCATAAAAACAGCCTGTCCTTTGAGGATATGGACAAAATCGTGCGTGAGGGAAAGCAGCTCGGCACCCATCTGTATTTTCTGACCGGCGGTGAGCCGTTAGTCAAGAAGAACGATATTCTGAAGCTGTGTGAAAAACATGAAGACTGCTTCTTCGCCGCATTCACCAATTCCACCCTCATTGATGATGAACTCTGCCGCAAGGTTCAGAAGCTCGGCAATCTGACCTTCCTGCTTTCGATCGAAGGAACGCCCGAAACAAACGACAGCAGAAGGGGAGACGGACATTATAACGCGGTCATGAAGGCCATGGCGCTGCTTAAAAAATACGGGATCATATTCGGCACATCCATCTGCTATACAAGGGATAACATCAAAGCGGTCACCAGTGATGAATTCTTCCGGATGCTGGATGCCGGCGGTGCTCACTTCGGCTTTTATTTCCATCTTATGCCTGTCGGCACAAACGCTGTGCCTGAACTGATGCCCACGCCTGAGCAGAGATTGTATATGATCCGCAGAATCCGGCAGATCCGCTCTGAAGACAATCCAGCCGCATTCTTCCCGATGGACTTTCAGAACGACGGGGAATATGTGGGCGGCTGTATTGCCGGAGGAAGAAACTACTTCCACATCAACGCTGCCGGTGATGGCGAACCATGCGTCTTCATTCATTTTTCCAATACAAACATTCACACCCACAGCGTTCTTGAGATGCTGAAGAGCCCGCTTTTCATGGCCTATCACGAAGGCCAGCCGTTCAACCGGAATCATCTGAGGCCATGCCCAATGCTGGAGAATCCGCAGCTGCTGCGGCAGATGGTTCAGGTCTGCGGGGCAAAGCAGACAAATGAGGAATCGCCGGAAAGCGCTGAAGAACTCTGCGCCAAGTGCGATGACTACGCGGAAAAATGGGCTCCCTATGCGGAAAAAGCATGGAGGGAACAGACCCACAGGCGTCCTTCCTACGAAAACTACACTGAGGAAAAAAAGGAGAATCCGCAGCTGGCTGCTTTCGAGCACGCCGACGGAACTGTCCGCATCACAGTCTGATCCAAAACCGGCGGGTTTCTCCATTCCCTGGAATTGTGTATTATAATCTCTTCGAACAAAGGAGAATCTCCCATGCCAAATGTCAGTATTATCATCCCGGTCTACAACGCGGAAAAAGGAATCCGCCGGTGCATAGAAAGTGTTCTGAATCAGGAATACAGCGATTATGAGCTGATCCTGGTGGATGACGGATCAAAGGACAGCAGTCCCGCGATTCTGGATGAATATGCTGCGCATGACGCAAGGATCAAAGTCATCCATAAACCCAACCAGGGCGTTTCTGCCACCCGCAACCGCGGTCTTTGCGAAGCCTCGGGCACTTATGTGCAGTTTATGGACGCCGATGACTGGCTGCCGCCGGAATCCACAAAGATTCTTGTCAGAACAGCTGTGGAGGATGAGTGCGATCTTGTTGTGGCGGGATTCTACCGGGTGGTCAATGACCGCGTGGCCCGCAAGAGCTCACTGGATGATGAGGATGTGCTCACTCTGAAGGAGTATTCCGAATACATGAAGGACAATCCCGCCGATTATTACTATGGCGTTTTATGGAACAAGCTCTACCGCCGGGACATCATTGAAAAATACAATGTGCGCATGGAGGAGGAGCTGAGCTTCTGCGAAGACTTTGTCTTCAATCTTGAATACCTTGTCCACTGCCAGCGCATCCGCGCCCTCAATGTGCCTGTCTATTACTATGTCAAAACCGAAGGCGGCCTGGTTTCGGTCAATATGAATCCGGCCAGACTGGTGCAGATGAAGCTGAATATCTATACCTACTACGACCAGTATTTCCGCGACGTCCTGGATGAGAAACAGTATAACGCCGAGCGGCTATCCATCGCCCGTTTTCTGATCGCCGCCGCCAATGACGAGATGGTCATTCCGATGATGCCCGGCACCAAAAAGCTCGGCCAGGAAAAAGTCACCGTCCCGTTTATGACGGACAGCGTCAATCCGATCATCACCGGCTACTACCATAAGAAGCTCTTTGCCGGCTATCTTGACCGGGTGGCGATCAGTCATGATCTTTCACTTAGGGAAGTCACCGTGTTCGCGGCACTGCTGTTTGCGGGGGAAGCGCTCTATTCCAAAGGAATCGCCGACTTCACCGGCATCAATGAACTGGTTGTCATGACAATTCTGCAGAAACTGATCCTGCAGAACTATGTTGTCCAGAAGTTTAAGGAAGGATCGGACCTGCCGGTTTACACTGCGGCGGAAGGAACACTTAAAAAAGATGTTCTGGAAGCCTGCGATGACCTGCGGCAGCTCAGCACCAAAGGGTTCAGTGAGGAAGAAAAAGAAAAGCTTGAAGAGTTCATGCGGCGCATGGATGACAATCTCAAGGCATACATGAAACAGGATGTTCAGTGAACATTTCTGTTTTTTCTTTTGTGGAGTTTTCAAAAAACCGGGAAATATATCCGGTGACAGACCACAGGAGATGAAAATGAAAGACAGAAATGAAGTAACCATCAGCGGAGTCATCCGCTCCGAACCGAGAACCTCCACCACAAAAGCAGGTGAACCGATGTGCTCATTCCAGCTTGCTGTAGCGCGGCCGGAACCTTCAAGGGCGCACGACTATCTGGATGTCGTTGTCTGGCAGCCCCTGGCGGCGATCATCATCGACCGCCTGCAGGCCGGCAAGCGGCTGCGGATCAGAGGATGCCTGCGCAAGTCAAGCTATGACGGCAATGACGGCCGCCGCCATTCCAGCACAAAAGTCGAGGCAAAGGAGATTGAGGAGCTCACTGAGGAGGAAGAGGAAACCGCGGAAGCGGAACCCTTTCCGTCTCTTCTGGGGGCCGCCGCATGAAATTATGTGCGGCGCTGTTTCTGAGCATGAGCCTTGTGAGTCCGCTTACACCGCGGGCAGACAGCAGTGAACCTGTTTCAACGCTGCGGCTTACGGTCGAAGGCATTGAGGAAGACACTGAAGAATTCCCCGTGATCCGCCTTGTCGATCTCGACAGCGGCGTCGTGACGCAAATCCCGATGACAAAAGCGTACGAGGATCTTTCACTGCAGAAGGGAAATGAATACGCCGTCAGCCTGAGTGATGTGCCGGCGGGACTGATGCCGGACAGGGAAGTGTTTCTTTATTTCTCTGAAACGATGGCCGACAGTGAGAAAGTGATCACCCTGCGGCCTTTTGAAATAAAAATCTTCCAGAGGATTGAAGGAACAGAGATCTTCGCGCCGGGCGGAAAACTGGAACTGCGGGATGAGAAGGATGAGCCGCTCTGTGAATTTGTGCCTGATCCGGAAGGGAAAATGCTCGATGAGGAAGGAGAGGAAATCCTGCTTCAGGCCGGTAAGGACTATGTGCTGAGCCAGAAAGAGGCTGCGCCTGACTTTGAAGCGGGAGGCGATATGCTGGTGGCCATTCCGGAATACATGGAAGAAACTGACGAACCCATTGAAATCACCTACAGCCTCACCGTTCCTCCGGCTTACATTGAGCCGGCGACCCCCATAGACGGCGAGTGGGCAGGGGATCTGATCATTCCGAAGGTGCCCGAAGAACCGTTTGAAACAAAAGCGGTGGAAAAGAAGGAAAAGACAGAAACTCTCAAAGAGGAGAAGAAAGAGGAAATCCGGAATGTTTCCTGGAGTGCTCCCTCCTATGTCACCCATTCCATCGGTACCGCCAAAGAGCCTGAGAAGAAAGAAACGGCAGTCATGGCCAATAAGAAAACGGGATTCCTGATCCGCATGACAGACGGGAAGCACCAGTATCTTTCCGGCGCGTCCCTGGCCGTTTATGACAGTCAGGGCAATCCGGTTGACGCCTGGATCAGCGCCAGTGAGGATCATCTTGTTTCGGGCGACAAGGTCAGCGAAGGGGAAACCTATACCATCCGTCTGATCAAAGCCGCGGAAGGCTACGCCGCCGATACGCTGGACATTGAGCATACCGCCCTCAGCCTGGCCGACGGCCGCTATCCGGTGATTGAGATGAGCGATCATCCCAAAGCGGAAGTGAAGGAAGTCACGGAAACGCAGAAAATCAAAAAGACAGCGGACTGGCTGGTGATCGCCTCGGCTGTGATCGCAGCCCTTGCCATCGGCGCCCTGATCTGGACCGCCCTCAGGAAACCGCATCCGAAAACAAAATGAAAATGTTTTCAAACTGTTGAAAAATGTAACATTTCCGTTGACTTGAAAAGATCCGGTGATATGATTGTATCAATCATAAAAATGGCGCTGAAGGGAAAGAGTACGCAGTTTCCTGTTCCGATAAGAGAGCTTCCGGCTGCTGAAAAGGAAGCGGAATCAGTCCTGCGGAAACACATCCCGGAGCCGCGCTCCCGAACGCGAAGCCAGTAGGGAACGACGTGGGTGCACGTTACAGCACGGAAGTATGACTGTACTTCATGAGGCCGGTTTCCGTGAGGAACCGGTGAATCCGGGTGGAACCACGTTTAAGACGTCCCTTGTGAGGACGTCTTTTTTGTACAAAGGAGCTTGATTATGAAACAGATTCAGATTCCCGGCGGAATGCGGGACCTGCTTGCCGGGGAATGCGCCGCCAAAGAGGAGCTCAGAAAGCGCATCAGCGCGGTCTATACCGCCTATGGCTATCAGCCGGTGGAAACGCCGCTGATCGAATTCTATTCAACCTACCAGAACACTTTCACTTCCCTCAAAGAAGAAACACTCTACAAGTTTGTCGATGAAAGCGGGCAGATCCTGACCCTGCGGACAGACATGACGCTGCCCATCGCCCGGGTCTGCGTGACCCGCTTCGGGCAGGATGAAGTGCCGCTGCGCTTCTCCTATTGTTCCAATGTTTATAAAGTCAGGCAGAATTTCGCCGGCAAGCGGAATGTGGTGACCGACTGCGGCGTGGAACTGATCGGCCTTGACAGCACAAGCGATCCGGAAGTGCTCTGCTGCGCGCTGGATGTGATGGAAGCGCTGGGCGATTATGAATATACGCTGGAAATCGGCAACAGCGACTTCTTCCGCAAGGCGTTCACGCTTTCCGGCATCAGTGAAAATGACGCCGCCGTGCTGGCTGACCTGGTTGACCGCAAGGAAATGCCGGCGCTTCAGACCTTCGTCAGGAGCCTGGACCTGAGTGAAGAACAGACGGCCTTCTTCACAAAGCTGCCGCTGCTGTGCGGGCGAAACGCGCTGGAAAAGGCGAAGCAAGTCTGCTTCGCGGATGAGCTGAGGCAGGAGGTCGACAGTCTGATGAAGCTCAGGGAGATCCTGACACAGCTCGGATACGGAGAAAAGGTGACCTTCGATCTTGGCAAGGTTCCGCATCTGGACTACTATACCGGCATCATCTTTGAAGGCTATATCAGCGGCATCGGCACAAGCGTGCTCTCCGGCGGCCGCTATGATTCTCTTCTTTCAAAGCTGGGACGCGACATGCCGGCGATCGGATTCGGCGTCAAGCTGGATTACCTTCTTGAAACAGCCCCGCAGCCTCAGACAAAGATCTGGAAACTCTTCTACCCGGCTGAAAAGGCGGCTGAGGCCATGATCGAGGCGAGAAAGCTCAGACAGGAAGCGCCGGTGGAAATGATCCCCTGGGACAAAGATATTATGGAGGTGGTGAAATGAGTCTCTCCATCGCTTTGACAAAAGGGCGTCTGGAAAAGGCGACCGTTGAAATGCTGAAGGCGTGCGGCTACGGCACGGAAAAACTCGACAACAAGGGAAGGGCGCTGGTCTTTCCCGACACAAAAAAGGACATCCGCTATTTCCTGGTCAAGGCCAATGACTGCATCACCTATGTCGAGCACGGCGTGGCGGACGTCGGGGTTGTCGGCAAGGACACCCTCATGGAAGGCGGCAAAGACTATTATGAGATGCTGGATCTCAACATCGGCCGCTGCCGCTTCATCGTCGCCGGTCTGGCCGGCCATAACCCGCTGAACAAAACCGGCCACATCCGCATCGGCTCCAAATATCCCAATGTCGCCCTGGAGTATTTCCATTCCAAAGGCAAGGACATTGAGGTGATCAAAATCGACGGCTCCGTTGAACTGGCGCCGGTGCTCGGACTGGTCGACGGGATTGTCGATATCATGGAAACCGGAGCGACTCTAAAGGAAAACGGTCTGGTTGTCTATGACACCGCGGCGGAACTGTCCGCCCGCGTGATCGTGAACAAGGCAAGCTTCAAAATGAAACAGGACGAAATCATGGCACTGATCAGTGACCTGGAAGGAATGGTGAAATATGCTGAAGAGAATTGAGAAAACCGCCACAAAAGAACTGCGTGAATATCTGGACTCACGCTCCCAGGAAATCTCCTCTGAGATTATTCTGAGGGCTTCTGAGATCATTGACGAAATCCGTAAGAACGGCGATGAGGCGGCGAAGGCTTATACAAAGAAGTTCGACGGCATTGAGATTGATGATTTCCGTGTTTCGCAGCAGGAGATCGATGAGGCCGCTTCAAAGTGCGATCCTTACTTCATGGAATCCATGAGAAAGGCAAAAGAGAATATCGAATTCTTCCACAGAGCACAGGTTCAGAACTCCTATCTTCAGCAGAAGGAATACGGCATTTTCCTGGGCCAGAGAGTCATTCCGCTGGATTCTGCCGGCATTTATGTGCCCGGCGGCCGTGCCCAGTATCCCAGTTCAGTATTAATGAACACAATCCCCGCCAAAGTGGCAGGCGTCAGACGGATTGTCATGGTCACCCCGCCCAATAAAGACGGCTCCATCAATCCCAATATCGCTTTCGCGGCCCGCCTTGCCGGAGTGGATGAGATTTATAAAATCGGCGGCGCCCAGGCCATCGCGGCCCTGGCCTACGGAACAGAGTCAATCCCGGCTGTCGATAAGATCGTCGGCCCCGGCAACATCTATGTCGCCGCGGCGAAAAAACTCGTCTATGGCAAAGTGGACATCGACATGATCGCCGGTCCCAGTGAAATCCTCGTCATCGCCGATGAAGGCGCTGATCCTGAATTCACGGCAGCCGACCTGCTTTCCCAGGCGGAACATGACCCGATGGCAAGCGCCATCCTGCTAACCACCAGTGAAGAGCTTCTTGAAAAGGTCAATGAACAATTGCGCATCCAGTCAGCCGTACTGCCCAAGCGGGAAATCGTCGAAAGCTCACTGCGCGACTACGGCACATCCATCGTGCTTGACTCAATCGAAGAATGCATTGAATTCTCCAACGCGATCGCCCCTGAACATCTTGAGCTGATGGTGGCGGATCCGATGCCTTATCTCAGCCAGGTCAAAAACGCCGGTTCGGTATTCCTTGGCTACTACACCTGCGAGTCAATCGGCGATTACTTCGGCGGCACCAACCATGTCCTGCCCACCAGCGGCACCGCCCGCTTCTCCAGCGCCCTTGGCGTTGACGCTTTCATCAAGAAATCCTCCTTCCTGTATTACACGGAAGAAGCTTTGAAGAACTATGGCAGCCACATTGTTTCAATGGCGGAAGAGGAAGAGCTGCGCGCCCATGCCAACGCGGCCAGAGTGAGGATGAAGAAATGAAGACAATAGAGACTTATGTTCCGGCCAGAACGGACGGGATTCTTTTAAACGCCAACGAAAATTCAAATCCACTTGACAGCCGCATTCGGCAGAAGATCGCCGAGGCTGTTTCCGCGCTGGCTTTCAACCGCTATCCCGACAGTGACCAGAAAGAACTGCTTGCGGCTTACGCTGATGTCATCGGCGTCAGTCCCGGTCAGCTTTTAGCCGGCAACGGTTCCGATCAGATGCTCGGCTATATGATCGGCACATTCCTTGGCAAAGGAAAAACGCTCTGCACGCTGAGCCCTGACTTTTCGATGTATGACTATTACGCTTCCAGCTATGAAGCGGATGTCGTCAAATTCAAAATGGAAGAGGACGGCAGCTTCAGGACAGAGGATTTCATTGCCTTCGCAAAAGAAAACAAAGCCGGAATGATCCTGTTCTCCAATCCCAACAATCCGACCGGCCACTGCCTTCCGCCGGACGAGATCGAAAAAATTGCCGCTGCCTGTCATGACATCCCGGTGGTCATTGATGAAGCCTATATTGATTTTGCCGATACGAAAAGCAGTCTCGGACTGATTGGAAAATATAAGAATCTCTATCTGACCAGAACGCTTTCCAAAGCCTATGGCTTAGCGGCACTGAGAGTCGGTTTCCTGATTTCTTCTGAAGAAAATATGAAACCGCTGAAGCAGTCCTTTGTGCCTTACGCCCTTAACAGCGTCTCGATGAAGATCGCTTCCACGGTTCTGCAGTTTGCGGAAGAATATAAAGGACAGATTGCAAAGATCAAAAGCGAACGGGCGCGGATGTATGAAATTCTCAAAGACATCCCCAATATGAAGATCTTTAACGGCGAAGCCAATTTCCTTTACGGCAAAAGCGGCGAAAAAGAAAAACTCCTCAATGCGCTCAGCGAAAAGAACATCACCATCCGTGACTATTCCAATACACCGTATTTCCGTATTACAATCGGAACAGAAGAGGAAAATGAACTGGTTCTTTCAGCTTTGAAGCAGTTCGGGGAGGAAGGATGAGAACAGCAGTCATAGACAGACAGACAAAAGAAACAGAGATCCGCTGCGTGCTGGATCTTGACGGCAATGGCCGGGCGGACATTGCCACCGGCATCGGCTTTTTCGACCACATGCTTGAACTGCTCGCTTTCCACAGCGGCTTTGATCTTTCGATGAAGGCAAGAGGCGATCTTGACGTTGATGACCATCATACCGTCGAGGACTGCGGCATTGCCCTGGGCCAGGCGTTCAGGGAAGCGCTCGGCGAAAGAATCGGCATTGAGCGCTACGGCTTCTTCCTGCTGCCGATGGATGAGGCGCTGGCCGAAGTGGCTCTTGATATCAGCGGCAGACCGTTCCTGGTTTTCGATTGTGAATTCACAAGGGATCAGATCGGCATGATGGCGACGGAAATGGTCGAGGAGTTCATGCGCGCCTTCGCTTTCAACGCCGGCATCACCCTGCATGTCAGCCTGCGCCATGGCAAAAACGACCACCACAAGGCGGAGGCCATCTTCAAGGGGCTTGGCCACGCGCTTCACAAAGCCGTGACAGTCAGCTCAGACAGAGTGATGAGCACAAAGGGGATGCTTGAATGATCGGCATCATAGACTACGGCATGGGCAACCTGCGCAGCGTTGAAAACGCCTTAAAGGCAATCGGCCGGGAGTGCGTGATCAGCGATGATCCGGCGGTGCTTCATGACTGTGATAAGCTGATCCTGCCGGGGGTCGGTGCTTTTAATGACTGCATGAAAAATGTCACGGACAGAAAACTTGACGTCTTTATGAAAGAGGAGGTTTCCGCCGGCAAACCGCTGCTGGGGATTTGTCTGGGCATGCAGATGCTGTATGAATACAGCGAAGAAAACGGAATCTCCAAAGGCCTTGGTTTCCTGAAGGGCAGGGTCACGAAAATGATCACTGATCTGCCGGTGCCGGAAATCGGCTGGAATGAACTTGAATGGAATCATGAGTGCCCGCTGCGCTCCCTGCTCAGCGAGCATCCCTATGTTTACTATGTCCATTCCTACTGCGCGGCGGATTATGACGACGCTGATCTTGCCGCATATTCCATGTATGGCGATATCAGAGTCTGCGGCCTGGTGGTCAGAGGCAATGTCATGGGCACCCAGTTCCATCCGGAAAAAAGCGCTCAGGACGGTCTTAAAATACTCACATATTTCGCGGAGGTGTTCTGATGATTATTCTTCCTGCAATCGATATGATCGCCGGTAAGCCGGTGCGTCTTTACCAGGGCGATTACAGCCGCTCTGAAATCGTCGCCGATTCCGTGAAGGCGACCGCTCTTTCCTTCGCTGAGGCAGGCGCGGATTATATTCACATGGTGGATCTGGACGGGGCCAAAAGCGGAAAACGTGAAAACGCTGTGCTGATCGGCGAAACCGCCTCATCGCTGAATGTGCCTGTCGAGTGCGGCGGGGGAATCCGGACTCTTGAGGATATCCGCTGGTATATCGAAAACGGCGTCAGCCGGGTGATTCTCGGCACGGCTGCCATCGCTGATGAGGCCCTGCTCAAAGAAGCGGTCAGTCTCTATGGAAAAAAGATCGCCGTCGGCATGGACTGCCGCGATGGCTACGCATGCACGGACGGCTGGCTCCAGTCCTCGCAATATTACTATCTCGATTTTGCGAAAAAGCTCGAGGATATCGGCGTGGCCAATATCATCTTCACCGACATTTCCCGCGACGGAACCCTGAGCGGACCGAACCTTGAAATGCTGGAAAAGCTGAAGAACGCTGTTTCCTGCGATATCACCGCCAGCGGCGGCGTCACAACAATGGACGATGTCAGAGCCCTGAAGGATCTCGGCGTTTACGGCGCCATCATCGGCAAGGCGATCTACACCGGCAATATCAGTCTTGAAGAAGCCATCGCCGTGACAAGGGAGGATGTATGATCACAAAACGCATCATTCCCTGCCTTGACGTCAAAGACGGCAAAGTCGTCAAAGGCATTAATTTTGTCGGGCTTCGGGAAGTGGGGGATCCGGCTTCCCTGGCAAAGCAGTATTACGAACAGGGCGCCGATGAGCTTGTCTTTCTTGATATCACCGCCACCCATGAGCACCGGGAAACGATGGTGCATATCGTCGAAAAGGTCGCTGAACAGGTTTTCATGCCCTTTACCGTCGGCGGCGGGATCCGCACCCCGGAAGAAATCCGCGCTGTACTGAGAGCCGGCGCTGACAAGGTTTCACTCAATTCCGCCGCGGTCAGGGATCCTGACCTGATTGCCCGCTCAGCCTCATTATTCGGCAGCCAGTGCATTGTTCTGGCGGTCGACGGCCGCATGCGTCCGGAGAAAGACGGCTGGAATGTCGTGATCAACGGCGGCCGCATCGATACCGGTCTTGACGCCATTGAGTGGATCAGAGAGGGCGTGAAAAAAGGCGCCGGAGAAATTCTTCTGACTTCAATGGACGCCGACGGCACGAAGAACGGCTTCGACCTGCCGTTTCTCAAAGCGGTGCGCAAAGAGGTCCATGTGCCTGTCATCGCAAGCGGCGGCTGCGGCAGCCTTGAGCATTTCGCCGAAGTCTTTGAACAGGACGCGGCGGACGCGGCTCTTGCGGCAAGCCTGTTCCACTATGGCGAACTGACGGTGGGCGATGTGAAGAAGTATCTCAGAGAGAAAGGAATTCCGGTGCGTCTATGATCAGAATTGATTTTGAAAAAGGAAACGGCCTGGTGCCATGCATTGTCCAGGATTATAAAACCCTGCAGGTTCTGATGCTGGCGTATATGAACGAGGAAAGCCTTCAGAAAACAGTGGAAACAGGGCTTGCGACCTATTGGTCAAGAAGCCGCGGTGAACTGTGGGTCAAAGGGGAAACCAGCGGCCATTACCAGCATGTGAAGGAAATCCTTGTCGACTGCGATGAGGATACCATCCTGCTGAAGGTTGATCAGGACACAGCGGCCTGCCATACCGGCAAATACAGCTGTTTCTACCGCAATCTGGAAGGGGAGGAAGTACTGTGAGCGAGTTAAAGAATCTTTATGAGACAGCCCTGGACCGGAAGCTCAATCCGGAAGAGGGCAGCTATACAACCTATCTTTATAACAAGGGACTTGAAAAGATCCTCAAGAAGATCGGCGAGGAAACGACCGAGGTCATCGTCGCGGCGCTGAGCCAGAGCGATGAGGAACTGATCGGCGAGCTCAATGATCTTGCCTATCATCTGATTGTCCTGATGGTCGAAAAGGGAATCACCCTTGAGGATGTTGAGAAGGAAATGATCCGCCGTTCAGAGAAACAGCATAACCTGAAAGCGGAGAGAAAACCCGTCACAAAAGTGTGAAAAGTGCCGATTCAAAGCGCTTTTCCGCTTTTTTTCTGCATGAATCAGTGATATCTTTACTGTATATAAGCGCCTGTTTTTATCGTGCTTTGAAACAGGTTGGCATCAGGGGGAAAAAAGTATGAACCAGGACTATCCAGCACAGGTTTCAAAATGGAGTGTATTCGAAATCACTCTGGAAGGACCTTCAGAGGGGAACCCGTTTACAGAACAGTATCTGAACGGCATTTTCTCCGGAAGAAATGAATGTGTCATCACTGACGGCTTCTATGACGGCGAAGGCATCTACAAGATCCGTTTCATGCCGTCCTATGAAGGCAAATACACATTCGTGCTGAAGGGCTCATTCCTGAACACACCGCTGTCCGGAGCTTTCTATGTCGGCGCGCCGGATGAGAACAATCATGGTGTTGTCAGAGTTGTCAACACACATCATTTTGCGTATGAAGACGGAACCCCGTACATTCCTGTCGGCACAACCGCCTATGTCTGGAATCTGCAGTCAGATGAACTGATTCAGGAAACACTGAAGAGCCTGGAGGAAGCACGCTTCAACAAGATCCGTTTCTGTGTATTCCCCAAACATTATGCCTTCAATCTCGGCGAGCCGCGTTCCTATCCTTATGAAGGAACCCCGATGGATTCATCCGTGCTCAACGATGAAAACTTCATGGCCTATACCGGGAAAACAGAAGGAAATAACTTTGACTATACCCGTTTCAATCCTGAACATTTCAGACAGATTGAATACTGTATTGAAGAACTCGGCAGAAGGGGCATTGAAGCTGATCTGATTTGCATGCATCCGTATGACAGATGGGGCTTCTCCTCAATGACCGCAGAACAGGATGACCTGTACTGGAAGTACATCATCGCCCGTTTCAGCGCTTACCACAATGTCTGGTGGGCACTGGCTAATGAATATGACCTGATGAAGGCCAAGACGCTGGCCGACTGGGAAAGATACGCTTCCATTCTGATGAAGAAGGATCCGTATAAGCATCTGCGCTCCATTCACAACTGCCGCAAGATGTATGACCATTCCAGACCCTGGATCACCCATTGCTCAGTCCAGAGAATCGATCTCTACAAGGGCGCTGAGCTGACCGGTGAACTGGCTGAACGCTACGGCAAGCCGGTTGTCATGGATGAAATCGCCTATGAAGGCAATATCCAGTACGGCTGGGGCAATATCTCCGGTGAAGAACTGATCAGAAGATTCTGGGAGACAGCTGTCAGAGGCGGCTATCCCGGGCATGGCGAAACATATCTCAACGATGAAAACATTCTCTGGTGGTCCCATGGCGGAACCCTCAGAGGCGAAAGCTGGAAGCGTGCCGGTTTCCTTCTCGATGTGCTGAAGGAAGTTCCGGGCAATGGTTTAGCTGAAGCGGATCTTGAATGGGACAGCGTCTGCGGCGTGCCGGAATCCGAATGGTTCGAACCGGTCAAGAGCCAGTATCTGTTCTACTACAGCTTCATGCGTCCGTCTTTCCGTGATTTCCACATCGATGATGAAACAGACTTCATCGCCGAAGTGATCGACACATGGGAAATGACAGTCCGCAAAGCCGGTATTCATAAGGGTGCCTTCAGAATCGCTCTGCCGGGCAAACCTTACATGGCAATCCGTCTGCGTAAGCCGACTGAGGAAGACTGGCTCAACCCGGTCGATGAAGAGCCTGTTGAGGAAGAACCCGTCATCGAAGAAGAACTGATCGAAGAAGAGGAAGCCGCATTCACAGCTCTGGAAACAGTCGATGAAGCACCGGCTGAAGAATCTGAGGAAACTGAGGTTACAGAAACAGAGGAACCGGAAGAGGAACCTGAATTCGATCTTGAGGAAGAACCGGAACCCGAAGAAGAAGCGGAGCCTGCCGGGGATGAGGAAGAAGAGGAAACAGAACTGCCTGAAGTGACTGAGGAAGAACCTGTCGCGGAAGATGAGGAAATGACCCAGGAGCTTGAACAGCAGCCTCTTCCCGCCTACACATACAAGCACGGTCCCGGCCGGGCCGGAAACGTTGAGGAAGAAATACCCGAATACACAGTTCCCGGTGAAGAAAGCGTCCATGTCGAAGATGAACTGATGGAAGGCGAATCCGAAGAGATCGACCTGACATCCATCGAACTCGATGATGATGATGAAGAACTTCCCGATATCGTCAGCGGCGCCATCGAAACCGTCGATTCCTACGACGACAGGGAACCTGAACTGGCTCCGGAACTTGAAACGGATGAGGATGAACTCGAGGGTCTTATTGAAGAAGCCACAAAGACACTCGATATTCCCAACATGGCTTTCACAAACAAAAAGTGATCTGACTTAAGCTGCAGTACTGAAAAGACTGCGGCTTTTTTCTGCTGTCCTGCATTTGTATGCATGTTCAGAAAACCTCCACATTTCATTCAGTGCGGATTCATCGGGACAGACTATTCTTTCCATAACAGAAAGGGTACAAAGTATGTCAGAAGAAAACAAAGAGATCCTCGACGAAATCACAGAAGAACCCGCAGAAGAAATTACAGAAGAACTTCCCGCTGAAGGAGAAATGCCTGAAGGAGAATTCCCTGAACCTCCGAGGGGAGACAGACCCCCGATGCCGCCGCATGGCGGTCACGGTCCCGGCGGACCGGGCCCCGGCGGAATGCCGCCGCATGGCGGTCCCGGCGGACATGGACCCGGCGGAATGCCTCCTCATGGCGGACCGGGCCATGGTCCTGGCGGACCTCGTCCTGAAGGAATGCCTGAAGGTGAATTCCCGGAAGGTGAGCTGCCTGAAGGTGAAATGCCTGAAGCGGAGAATGCCGAAGCGCCCGCAGAAGAGACTGAAGTTTTCTCAGCATAATCCACAGAAAAGATCCGCGCCTGCGGATCTTTTTTCATGCCGCAATCAGGGAAAGCGGCTCCGGATAGCTGCTCTCTGCCTGCGGGTCACGGACAGCGCAAATCAGCCTGATCAGCTTGTCCGCCGCACAGCGGATTGTTTCAAGAGTGCCGGTCAGATCGGCCGGGCTCTGATCTTTGGCCCAGAGACCGATGTGGCGGAAGCGGGAAGGGTCAGCCGACAGCATAAAACGCCGTGACACGATCCCGGCGATGCCGGCAGTTTCGATTTCCCGTCTGATTCTGTCCTGTCTGCTGTCGCCGCTGTGCTCCTGATGAACCAGAGCGCTGGCGATTTCATAAAGCAATACCCGTATGGTTTCCTCTGCCGGCATGCCCTGTCGGATAATGATTTCCTGATCGAGCGGCCGGTAGAATCCGGCGACTCCTGCCGTTGTTTCCTCAAAACGGACAGGGACCGGCGAAGCCAGTAAAAGGGACTGCAGAAACAGGGGATCATCTTTGAGAGAAGTCATGAAACGGCGGGTAAGAAAAGAAGGCATACGGGCGCCGGCGGTCTGCGAAACATCAAAGACGGAGGCGGTCCGCCAGCAGTCTTCCCCATATTCGGGAAAGACCAGACGGATGGCTTTTTCGCCTTTGCGCACATGGCGGCCGAATTCGTCGCGCCACCAGTGGTAGCCCCCGACATAAAGCGCATCGGGTTTCTGGGCGCATAGAAGAAGGGTGTTTGCCAGACTGAAGGTATGAAAGTTGGCGGAGACACTGAGGTATTGCGGCCATACTTCATATGTAAAGACGGTTTTCGCGTACCGTCCGAGCGATCCGGTCAGTTCTTCCCCGGTCAGGGTCTGCAGTTTTTCCATGATGATTCCTCCTGAGGATATATTTCCTGCTTTTGCCCGGTTTCCCCGAAGTGAAAATGCGGATCGGTTTTCTTTTGAAAAAGCCATGTTATAATGTCAATGTTTCAGGAGGAAAAACATGGAACAGCTTGAATTTAAATTTGATACACAGCTTCTGATTGACGGTCATGATCTTGATGAAGACGTGATCCACGACTATATTCTCGAGCATTTCAAAGGCGACTGCCTGCTGGTTGTCGGCGATGACACGCTGATCAAGATTCACTTCCACACAAACGAACCCTGGCTTGTCCTTGAATACGGACAGTCCATCGGCGACATCTACGATGTGGTTGTTGAAAACATGCAGAGACAGGAGGAAGGCCTTCAGGGCTGAGCATCCATTGACCGGTTCGGTGCGAACCGGTTTTTTTATGTCTTTTTAATTCCGGTTCCATGATTTTAATCCCGTTTTAATGGCGCTTCAGCGACAATTTCAGAGTAAAGAGAAAAAACATGTGGACCAGGATACAAGTCTTCTTTCGTGAACATTTCACTACTTTCAGGGCAATCATTCTCGGATTTGTCCTTTTGATCGCAGCCGGGGCGATTCTGCTGTGTCTGCCTTTCGCGGCGGCGGACGGTCAGGCTGTGAGTTTTGTCGACGCGCTTTTCACCAGCACATCGGCTTCATGCGTGACCGGACTTGTCCTGTTTGAAACCGGAGTGAAATGGTCGCTGTTCGGTAAGATTGTCATTCTGGTCCTGATCCAGATCGGAGGCCTCGGGGTTGTGACAGCGGTGGTGGCGGCCCAGGTGCTGCGCGGCAAAAGGATCGGCATTGTCTCAAGGCTGACCATGCAGGACGCGGTCTCGGCGCCCCAGACCGGCGGCATCATCCGGTTCACCCTGTTTTTCCTGAGTGTGACATTCCTGATCGAGGGCATCGGGGCGCTGTTACTGAGCTTTGTGTTTATGAGGGAGTTCGGCTTTCTCAAAGGGGCAGGCTACGCAGTCTTCCATTCCGTCTCCGCTTTCTGCAACGCCGGCTTTGATATTCTCGGCACATCGGAGTCATTCGCCTCGCTTGCGGCTTACCGCTCATCAGTACTGGTGAACCTTGTGATCATCCTGCTGATTGTGATCGGCGGCCTTGGCTTTACGACATGGCGGGATCTTCTGGACTGTCATTTCCATCTGAAAAAACTGCGGCTGCAGTCGAAGATCATTCTTTCCATGACGGTGATCCTGATCACTCTGCCGTTTCTGTTCTTCTACTTCCTTGAGTTTGCGGAAGCGCAGGGGAGTGAGCGGGTGCTTGCGGCGCTGTTTCAGGCGGTGACACCCCGCACAGCCGGCTTCAGCACGGTGGATTACGGAAAGATGAGCGAGCCTTCGCTGCTATTGAGCATTGTGTTAATGATGACCGGCGGCGCTCCGGGCTCGACTGCCGGCGGCTTCAAGGTGACCACGCTGGCGGTGATTATTCTGAGCGCCAGAGCGGTCACGAACAAGAATACCGACGCGGTCTGTTTCCGCAGGCGTCTGGATGAGGAAACCATTCACCGGGCTGCCGCCCTGGTGACGGTCTATGTCTGCATGCTGCTGGCAGGGACGCTCATTCTCAGCATCAGTGAACAGCTTCCGGTACTGGCATGCATGTTCGAGTGCGCTTCGGCGCTTGGCACGGTGGGCCTTACCACCGGAATCACGCCCGGTCTTCATACTTTGGGCAAACTGCTTCTGTGCGCGTTTATGTTTTTCGGCAGAGCAGGGGGATTGACGATCTCGTATGCGATTGTGATCGGTCATAACCGCACCCCGCGGCGTTATCCGCCTGAGAAAGTGACTGTCGGATAGGAGGAATCAAATGAAAAATGTACTGGTCATCGGCGCCGGAAGATTCGGGCGCTATACAATCCGCAAGCTTCATGAACTGGGACATCAGGTTGTCGCGGTTGACCGCAATGAGGAGAGAATCGCGCGCATCCTGCCGCTGGTATCGGACGGACAGATCGGCGACAGCACCGATCAGGATTTCATGTCCTCGCTGGGGATCCGGGATTTTGATCTGTGCATTGTGGCGATCGGTGATGATTTCCTGGCTTCCCTGGAAACCACGTTCCTTCTGGATGAGCTCGGGGCGAAGAAAATCGTTTCCCGGGCCACGACCGGATCCCAGGAAAAATTCCTTTTACGCAACGGGGCCGAGGCTGTTGTTTATCCGGAAAGGCAGCTGGGCACCTGGACCGCCATCCGCTACAGCTCCGACCATATCACCGATTATATTGAACTGACCGACGGCTATTCGATTTTCGAGATCGGGGTTCCCGCCCATTGGGATGACATGAAGATCGGTGAGCTGAATGTGCGCCGGAAGTGGAAGCTGAACATTCTCGGGGTCAGGGAAGGGAAGATGAATATGAATGTGACGAATGAGACTGTCCTGCATGCCGGACAGCAGATGCTGGTGCTGGGCAGATATGAGGATCTCAGGCGGATCTTCTTCCGCCAGTGATGAAGCGTATGTCTGATTTTCTGATTCTGTTCTGTGCGCTCTTCGGCGCTGCCGTCATGTATCTGGCCCTGGCTTTCTTCTTCTGGTTCATCGAAAATCAGTCCGCTTTGTGTAAGAAAGATGAAAATGACTCCCGCTATGACAACTGACAGTGCTTACAGCCGCGAAAAAGAGTATGATCGTGAAAAAGAAAAGGAGTGGCCTATGTCAGCAGTCAAGGACAATGCGCCGGTCATACTCGTCTGTATGTCTTCCTCTCCCTCCAGCCAGCGGGTGATTGAAGCGGCCGCGGCTATGCTGAAAGTGCCGGGCAGCACCGGCACCGCGCTGTTTGTCGGCGATTCATCCATGGAAAGCGAAAACGCCGTTCTCAGGGAAAATATCGCCTATGCCCGCAAATGCGGTTTTGAATACCGGTCGCTGAACAGCAGCGACATCGCGGTTTCCATTGCCGAATACGCCAGGCGGATCAAAGCGACAAATCTGTTTATCGGCTCCTCGCCCTCCGCGTTTTTTATCCAGACAAAAAAGCCGCTGAGCGACCAGCTGACCGCTTCTCTGAGTGATGTGACGATCCATGTCATTCCCAACGGTCTTTCCTCCGTCGTTCCATACATACAGCGGGAAGCCAACCGGCTTCCGTTCCAGCTGGCCGACTGCCTGCGGGTCATTGCCCTCATGTCAGCCGCCACGGCCGTGGGCTGGTGGTTCTACCAGTCGCGCTATTCCAACGCCAACATCATCACGGTCTATATTCTGGCGGTTCTGATCTCCTCTCTGATCACCACCCGCCGCCGCTACGGGATTCTGGCCGCTGTGCTTTATATCCTGCTGTTCAATTTCCTGTTCATTGAGCCCCGCTTCACATTGCTGGTCTATGATTCCGCCTATCTCATGACCTACTTTGTCTCCCTGGCGGCGGCATTAATCACCAGCTCCCTGGCGGCCCACGCTCAGGCCATTGCCCGCCGGTCCGCCGAAAACGCCTATCAGGCAAAAGTGCTCCTGGACACGTCAAACCAGCTGGAAAGAGCCTCCGATCCAGCGGAAATGACAGCGATCACATGTCAGCAGCTTGTCCGCCTGCTCAACAGATCTGTATTGTTTTATCCGGCTGAAAATGACGGGGAGGAGCCTCAGCTCTTTTCCGCCGGTCCGGGGATGCCCCTTGAAAGAGACACGGAACAGGAAACAGAGGCAGTGAAGTGGACTAAGGAAAACAGCCGCCGCTGCGGTGCCTTCACCGACCGGTACAGCAGATGCCGCTGCCAGTACATCGCCATCCATGCCGATAACAGAAACTACGGCGTCATCGGCATTGATATGAACAAAAGCCCGTTTTCCGGCTTTGAGCAGACCATCCTGTATTCCATCGTCTATGAAGCCGCGATGGCTCTTGACAATGAGAGGATGAGACAGGAACACCACCGGGCGGAAATCGCCGCCGAAAACGAACGGATGCGGACCGCGCTTCTGCGCTCGATCTCGCATGATCTGCGCACGCCGCTGACTTCCATTTACGGCAATGCGGTGAACCTGGCCGAAAACGCCGAAAGAATGAGCGCCGGCGACCGTCAGGAAATCTATGGCGACATGCAGGAAAACTCGTCCTGGCTCATCCGGCAGATGGAGAATATTCTCTCGATGACCAGAATCGAAAATGAAGCCGATATTGCCATGAACATTGAAAACGTGGAGGATGTGATCCTTGAAAGCATCCGCCATCTTGGCCAGAAGACGGATCATGAGATTGAAACGCAGTTTGATGATGAACCGCTCTTTGCCCTCATGAACGCCCGGCTGATCATGACGGTGATGGACAACCTGCTCAATAACGCTTTGAAATATACCCCGCAGGGCACAAAGATCACGGTCAGCGCCCTCCATGAAGGTGAGCTGATCAGGGTCAGCGTCGCCGATGAGGGAAGCGGGATTGCCGATGAAGACAAACCGCATGTTTTCGATCTTTTCTACACCGGCAGCCGGATGCCTACAGACAAAAGCCGCAATATGGGCATCGGTCTGAATCTGTGCCAGCTGATCATGAAGGCGCACGGCTCTTCCATCGAAGTCAGTGACGCTGTGCCTCATGGCGCCGTATTTACCTTTTTTCTTCAGGCAAAGGAAGTGAGTCTATGAATGATATCCGGATCCTTGTGACGGAGGATGACAGCTCCGTCTCCAATCTGATCGCGACAACACTGAAGATCAATCAGTACAGCTGTATCAGGGCTTCAACCGGAACCCAGGCGATCGCCCTGGCTTCTTCGATGAATCCCGATCTGATCCTGCTGGACCTCGGTCTGCCGGATATGGACGGCATTGATGTGATCAGAACAGTGCGCACATGGTCGGCCGCTGTCATTATCATCATCAGCGCCAGAAGCGACGACAGTGACAAAATCACTGCTCTTGACGCCGGCGCCGATGATTATCTCACCAAGCCTTTTTCCGTGGATGAGTTGATGGCAAGAATCCGCGCCGCCCAGAGAAGGATGAATTATCTTGCGGAATCAAAAGAGGAAAAGGCCGTCTTTACAAACGGCAGCCTGACGGTGAACTACGCGGCAAATCTTGTCTATGCCGACGGGCAGGAAGTGCACCTGACCAATATCGAGTATAAGCTTCTGTGCCTGCTGACGAAGAACGCCGGCAAGGTGCTGACCCACTCCTGGATCATTTCCAGGATCTGGGGCAATGAAATGGAAAGCGACATCTCCTCATTGCGCGTCTACATGACCTCGCTGCGCAAAAAGCTCAGAACAGCGGATGGCGAGGAGCTGATCCGCACCCACATCGGCATCGGCTACCAGATGATCCGCAAAGAAGGATGAAGGGTTCTGCTCGGTTGTCTGGTTTCTTTGAAAAGTGTAAGATTACACATGAAGAAACCAGAAGGGAGAGCAGATATGAAAAAAGGATTTTTCTGGGGCAACTCGGTATCAAGCATGCAGACGGAGGGCGGCTGGAATGAAGGCGGCAAGTCCCTGTCCGTCTATGACATCGTCGAAGCGGGGGAAAACCGCAGCGACTGGCATTTCGCCAATGACAATTATCATTCCTATAAAGAAGACTTTGCCCTGATGAAGGATCTGGGCATGAATATGTACCGCTTCCAGATCTCCTGGTCGCGCGTCGTCAGAGACGGCGACGGGGACTTCAACGAAGAGGGGATCGCCTACTATGACCGCTTTATCGATGATCTGATTGAGACGGGCATTGAACCGATGATCTGTCTGTATCATTTCGATATGCCTCTGAAGCTTGCCAATGAATACAACGGCTTTGTGTCCCGCTATGTGCAGGACGCTTTTGTGCGTTATGGCGAAGAGATGATCAGACGCTTCAGCTCAAAGGTGAAGTACTGGATCACCTTCAATGAGCAGAATTTATATTCCCAGCCGCTTGCCTTCCGCATTGCCGGCTATACGCATGGCGAAAAGACGGCGGATGAGCTGTATCAGATCATTTCCAATGTCATGCTGTCGCACGCCCGCATCTGCACTTTCCTGCATGAAAACAGCGATGCGAAGATCGGCGGAATGCTGGCGTATTCAGAAATCTATCCCGCCACATGCCGGCCGGAAGACATCATGGCCGCCCGCAGATGGGATGAATTCATCAATTACAATCTGCTTGACGCCTTCGCCCATGGCCGTTTCTCAAAAGAGGTCATGCATTATATTGAAAAGAACGGCATTGAAACCGGACTGACAGAAGAAGATCTTCAAATCCTGGCGGCGCACAAGGAGGATTATATCTGCTTCTCCTATTACGCCTCCTCAACAATCAGCGCTGAAAACATTCCGGAAAACACCCTGGTCAATGAGTGGCTGCAGTATGGCGGAAAGCCCAACCCCTACATTCCCGCCACGGAGTGGGGCTGGCAGATTGACCCGCTCGGCTTCCGCGATGTTCTCAATAAAATCGCAAAGCGCACAGGGCTTCCGGTCTTCCCGATTGAAAACGGCATCGGCGTCAATGAAGAGTGGGATGGCGAACATGAAATCCAGGATGATTACCGGATTGACTATCACCGCCGCCACATCCAGGCCATGAAGGACGCCATTGAGGAAGACGGCATTGATGTCATCGGCTATCTGGGCTGGGGCTTAATCGACATTCTTTCCTCACAGGGCGACATGCGCAAGCGCTACGGCGTTGTCTATGTCAACCGCACCAATCATGACCTGCGCGACATGAAGCGGGTCCCCAAGAAATCCTATCACTGGCTGAAAAAGGTCATCGCCTCCAACGGGGAGGATCTGAGCGAATAGTTTTATGAAGAAACTTCTGATTTATCTCAGGGAATACCGGAAGGAAAGCATCATCGCGCCGCTGTTCAAGCTGCTCGAGGTTGTTTTCGATCTGACGGTTCCCCTGATTGTGGCGGACATGATCGACAGCGGGATCGTCAACGGCGACGCCGGTGTTCTTTACAGCCGCTTCATTCTGCTGATCGGCATGGCCGTCTGCGGCCTTGCCTGTTCGTTTACCGCCCAGTACTTCGCCTCCAAAGCCTCGGTCGGCTTTGCGGCCAATGTGCGCCAGGCGCTCTTTGATCATGTCCAGAACCTATCCTGGAGCTCTCTTGACACCATCGGCGCCAATACCCTGATCACAAGACTGACTTCCGACGTCAACCAGATGCAGAACGGCCTGAACCTGGCGCTGCGTCTGCTTCTGAGAAGCCCGTTCATTGTTTTCGGCGCAATGTTCATGGCCTTTACCATCGATGTGCAGTGCGCTCTGATTTTCTTGGGCGCGATTCCGGTTCTTTCCGTTGCCGTCTTCGGCATCATGCTCATCAGTATTCCGCTTTATAAAAAAGTGCAGAACGCCCTGGACAAAGTGCTTGGCAAAACAAGGGACAGCCTGACCGGCGTGCGCGTCATCCGCGCCTTCCGCAAGGAACAGGATGAGGTGGCCGCTTTTGATGAAGCCAGTGAGGCACTGACATTCATTAATGAAAAGGTCGGCCGGATTTCCGCATTATTGAATCCGTTAACCTACGCGCTCATCAATATCGCGACTGTGATGCTGATCAGAGAAGCCGGATGGCGGGTCACGCTCGGAGCGATCGAGCAGGGCGACGTCGTCGCGCTTTACAACTACATGGCGCAGATCATTGTCGAGCTGATCAAGCTGGCAAGCCTGATCATCACAATCGACAAGTCGCTGGCCTGTGCCGCAAGAGTCCAGTCGGTTCTGGATGAGCAGCCTTCCATTGTTTATCCTGAAACAACAAAGCATGCGGAACCTTCGGATGAAGCGGTCCGCTTTGACCATGTCAGCTTCACTTACGCCGGCGCTTCTGAACCGGCCGTCAGCGACATTTCCTTTGCGGTGAAAAAGGGACAAACCGTCGGCATCATCGGCGCCACCGGCTCCGGCAAGTCGACGATCGCGAATATGACCGGCCGCTATTATGACGCCACGGAAGGAAAGATTTCAGTCAACGGTCTTGCGATTGAAGACTATACAAGAGAAGATCTCACGGCTCTCATCGGCATGGTGCCCCAGAAGGCGGTGCTGTTTGCCGGCAGTGTGCGCGACAACATGAAGATCGCCAATGAGTCCGCGACTGACGAAGAAATCTGGCAGGCTCTGGAAACCGCCCAGGCGAAGGACGTCGTTGAAGGCAAGGACGGAAAACTTGATTTCATGATTGAGCAGGGCGGCCGCAATCTTTCCGGCGGCCAGAGGCAGCGCCTGACCATCGCCAGAGCCCTTGTCCATAAACCGGAAATCCTGATTCTGGATGATTCCGCCAGCGCCCTTGACTTCGCCACCGACGCCAGGCTGCGCACCGCGATCCGCTGCGATCTTGCCGGCATCACAACTTTCATTATCAGCCAGCGCATTTCCTCGATCCGCTATGCCGATACCATCCTGGTGCTTTTTGACGGCATGATCGCCGGGGAAGGAACCCATGAGGAGCTGCTGGAAAGCTGTGAAGTCTACCGTCAGATCTACGAATCCCAGTATCCGGATCACAGAAGATCCTCATCTTTACAGGAGGTGCAGGCATGAAAAGCACATCCATGGAAACGATGAAGAAACTGATGCGGATGGTCGGCCGCTATTCTCTGTGGCTTGTATTATCACTGGTTCTTGCGGCTGTCACTGTTGTGCTGACGCTCTATGTGCCGATCCTGTTCGGCGACGCCATTGACGCGATCGCGGGACAGGGAAGAGTGGATCCCGCTGTTGTGTCAGCGATGCTTGTGCGGGTTCTGATCTGTGTTGCCATCTCTTCGCTGTGCACATGGGTCATGAACCTCGTCAACAATCATCTGACTTACCGGGTCGTCTATGACATCCGGGCAAAGGCGATCCGCCATATCCAGGTCATCCCGATGAAATATATCGATGCCCATTCCACCGGCGACATCACCGGCCGCATCATCGCCGATACCGACCAGCTCTCCGACGGGCTGCTGCTGGGACTCACACAGCTGTTTTCCGGCGTGCTGACCATTATTGTGACGCTTGTCTTCATGTTCATGCGCAGCTGGCAGATCACCCTGCTGGTGATCGCCCTGACGCCGGTCAGTTTCATCGCCGCCAAAGTGATCGCTTCAAGATCCTTTGAGATGTTCCGCAAACAGGCCGCCGCCCGCGGCGCGCAGACCGCGCTGATTGATGAAATGATCACCAATCAGAAACTCGTACAGGCTTTCGGCTATGGAAAGCGGGCCTCTCTCCGTTTCAGAAAAGTCAATGAAGAGGTGAAGGAGTATTCTCAGAAAGCGATCTTCATCAGCTCTCTGACCAATCCCTGCACCAGGGCGGTCAACTCCATGATCTACGCGGCAGTGGCGCTTGTGGGCAGTTTCCTGATTCTGGGGGGCATGCTGAGTGTGGGCGGACTGTCGGTCATGCTGTCATACGCCAACCAGTATATGAAACCATTCAATGATATCAGCTCCGTTGTCACTGAATTCCAGAACGCACTTGCCTGCGCGGCCCGGGTGTTCGAACTGATCGAAGCCGAACCGGAGGTGCCGGAAAAGGACGGCGTCATCGAAAGCAGGGAAGGCAGTGTGCAGTTAAAGGACGTCAGCTTCCGCTATGTTCCGGAAAGACCGCTGATCGAAAACTTCAACCTCGATGTGAAGCCCGGCCAGCATATCGCCATTGTCGGTCCGACCGGCTGCGGAAAGACCACTTTCATCAACCTGCTGATGCGCTTCTATGAAATCGACAGCGGCACAATCCATGTCAACGGCCATGAAATCCGCGATGTGACGCGCCATTCGCTGCGTGAGCAGTACGGAATGGTTCTGCAGGAAACATGGCTGCAGTCAGGTACTGTCCGGGAAAACCTGGCCTTCGGGCGCCCGGATGCGACGGATGAGGAAATCATCGACGCCTGCCGCAAAGCCCACAGCTGGGAGTTCATCCGCAGGCTGCCGCAGAAACTCGACACGCCCATCAGTGAGGATTCTTTCTCAGCCGGACAGAAGCAGCTGCTCTGCATCACAAGGGTCATGCTGGCGCTGCCGCCGGTGCTCATTCTGGATGAGGCGACCTCCTCAATCGATACTCTGACGGAAATCAAGATCCAGAAGGCTTTCGATGAACTGATGAAGGGCAGAACAAGCTTCATCGTCGCCCACCGTCTTTCCACGATCCGCTCCGCCGATGTGATTCTGGTCATGAAGGAAGGCAGGATCATAGAACAGGGCTCCCATGAGGAACTGATGGATAAAGGCGGCTTCTATGCCGAACTCTACAATTCGCAGTTTGTCAGCAGCGCGGCTGCCTGAAATACAGATCACGGGACATATTAAAAAAGTCCCGTTTCTTTTTGGTATGCCGGTGCGTAATGGATTTGGTACACTATCAATGGAGATGAAGTATGGCTTCTTATGATAAAAATCTGATTTTGAACAGCGCTGCCATTGATGAGGTTTCAGAGCAGCTGGCTTCCTATATGGAGACGTCGGAAACCGATCCGGCGACAATCCTCAGGATCCGTCTTTCCATTGAGGAAGCACTGCTGAGGTTCTATGATCACTTCCCGGATGATCAGACCATGCATGTCTTCATCGGCAGGCGCTTTACGGAAAATGAAATCCATATCTCACTGGGCGGACCGGCGTACAATCCGCTTGTGCTTTCGGATGACCAAACGGAAAACTGGAGTGCTTCGCTGCTCAGCGATATCGGCATTTCGCCGCATTACTCATATACCTTTGGGAAAAACCACCTGCGCCTGATCCTGCCGAGAAAGCACATGAATCCGGTGCTGAAGCTTCTGATCTGTGTGGCGCTCGGTATGCTGTTTGGGGTTATGGGCCGCCTGCTGATCAGCAGGAGTGTGATTTCCGTCATCAACAACACCATCCTTGATCCGTTCTTCGATTTATGGATGCGCACGCTCAACCTGCTTTGCGGACCGCTCATCTTCATCCTTGTGCTGAACACGGTTCTGAACCTGAGCACGGTTGATGTGCAGGGCGGCAACAAGAAAAAGGTCATTCTGCGCTATATCTCGCTGCTGATTGTGCTGGCTGTCGCGGTGCTGTTTGCGATCATGCCGCTGCTGCCGCTGGACTTCATCAAATCGGCGATCGGCACTTCGGAATTCTCGGATGTTCTGGATACTCTGTTCGGAATCATGGCTGAAGATATGATCAGCCCGTTTGTGACCGTCAATACCGCCCAGCTTGTCTTAATGGCCGTCTTTATCGGCGCCGCCATCAACAAACTCCGTTTTGAATCGGACGTTGTCGAATCATTTATTCACCAGTGCTACGGCATCGGGCTGCAGCTGGCGGAATGGGTTTCCTCGGCGGTTCCGTTCTTCTCGGTTGTCCTGATGACCCTGATCATCTGGAGGGGGGATATCGCGATCTTCCGCAATATCTGGATTCCGTTTTTGATTTTCTGCATTCTGAGCACCGTCACCCTTATGATCTGGGTGCTGGCTGTATCAAGGCGCTTCAAAGTGCCGGTGGGTTTATTGCTGGGAAAACTGAAGCAGTCATTCAACGTGACCCTGCGCACCGGCTCGATCAACGACGCCTACTCCTATATTGAAAAATCCTGCATTTCCTCGCTTGGCGTGGAAAGGCATTTTGCCAAAGCGTCGCTTCCCTCCGGACTGGTTCTCTTCATGCCGTCCTCATTGATTGAACTGATTGTCTTCTCCGTTTACGCGGCGACAATCTACAATGTGGAAGCTTCCTTCACATGGTATTTCTTCCTGCTGTTTCTGACCGTCGTGCTTTCCATGGCTTCTCCGCCTGTGGCCGGGGTATCGCTGATCTCATTCATGACGATCTTCGCGGCACTCGGCATTCCGCGTCCCGCCCTTGTCGCGGGAATGATCGCCGATATTATCTTCGGCGTGATTGCCGGTGCCTTCAATCAGGCCATCCTGCAGCTTGAGCTCGTCCTGCAGGCCGCTCCGATCGGCCTGGTCAGCCAGAAGGTGATCCATAAGGAAGCCTCACACAGCTGACTGTATTGTGATCCGGATTGCGAAAGTCCGGATTTTTTTCAAAAACCTTGTAAGGTTTCCGCCTTTGAAGCGTCTAACAGACAGAAGGGGAAAAAGAGATGGAAGATTTTGAAGAAATCTACAGAACATATTTCACGGCTGTCTGGCGCTACACTCTGAAGCTGACCCATAACGAAAGTCTGGCTGAGGAGATCACGGCGGAAACCTTTTTCCGGGCCATGCGGGCGATGTCTTCCTTCCGCCATCAAAGTTCCCTTCACAGCTGGCTGTGCGCGATCGCCAGGAATATCTGGCTGGATCAGGTGCGCCAGAACAAAAAGTTCGCAGACATTTCGGACACCGGCATGATGCGCATCCCGGACCCTGTGAACTCGCCCGAACAGGCAGAAAGAAGACGGCAGGTGCAGGAGGTTCTTGAAGCGGCCGGAAAGCTCAGAGAACCTTACCGGACAGTCTTCCTGCTGCGGTATGTGGACAATGAAAGCTTCAGGGAAATCGCGGCCCGCTATGAAAAAAGCGAGAACTGGGCCTGTGTCACTGCCCACCGGGCAAAGGAAATGGTCAGAAAGGAAACAGAACAGGATGAGGAATGACTGTGAGATCGTAAAGGATCTGTTACCGCTTTATGCGGAGGGGATGACTTCTCCTTCCAGCAATGAACTGATTGAGGAGCATCTTAGAACATGTAAGGAATGTCAGGAAGCGCTGGACGCTTTGCGCAGTGATGTGATGGCGGCGGAGGAACTTCCTGAAAAGGAACTGCCGCTGAAGGAATTCTCAAAGACATTCAGAAAGAAAAAAAGAGGGCTGGCTGTGATGATCGCAGCTCTGGCCGCTTCCATTGTAATCGCTCTTTACGCGCTGCTCAGCACGCCCCGGTATCTTGGATACGCCCAGGCTGTTGACAGCGTTCAGGAAACCGAAGGCGGGATTCTTGTGCACTTCAAAGATGATGTGCGCCATATCAGAAGTGTGACCTATATGGATCCGGACGGATATGAGACGGCCGATCTTGAATGCTGGACATCCGCGCTGGATCAGCTCTGGAAAGCTCCTTCAGCGGAAGATACACTGATCAGGGCTGACAAAATCTGGTTCCGGGGAAACAAAGACAGTATGGCTTCCGATGTGCAGCTTTACGGACCGGAAGAGGGCGGCTCCAAAACGCTCAGGCGGCTGGCGCTGAACTTCTGGTTCCTGGCGGCAGGCGGCCTGACCATTCTGGGCGCCTGCGGCGGCTTCCTGCTGCGTAAAACAAAGGCGGGTGTCATCCTGCAGAAGCTGACACTGATCCCGCTGTCCTGGTGTCTTGCCTCGATGATTGTGGAAAGGGGAATCAACGCAGCGACGTGGAGCCCCGTCAGGGATGTCTCCCTGATCGGCCTGCTGTGCTTTTTCTTATCCATCTTCTTCCTGTGCTTTGACTTGCGCAGAAGGGAAATGAAGGCCGTAAAGGATCTTTAAAAAAACAGGCATGGCCTGAGGGATTAATTCCTTCAGTGCCATGCCTTCATTGTTTTCAGAGACTGCTGAGATATTCGTCGATGCCTTTGGCTGCCGCTTTGCCGGCACCCATTGCCAGGATGACGGTTGCCGCGCCGGTGACCGCGTCGCCGCCGGCGAAGACGCCTGCCTTGGAGGTCTGGCCGTTTGCCTCATCGGCGACGATGCACTTTCTGCGGTTGATCTCAAGACCGGCTGTGGTCGAGGAGATTAACGGGTTGGGGGAAGTGCCGAGCGACATGATGACCGCGTCGCATTCGATGTAGAATTCGCTGCCTTCGACAGGAATCGGGGATCTTCTGCCGGAAGCGTCCGGTTCGCCGAGTTCCATCCGGATACATGTGATGCCTTTGACCCAGCCGTTTTCATCGGCGTGGATTTCAACCGGGTTGGTCAGCAGGTCGAAGATGATGCCTTCCTGTTTGGCGTGCTCGACTTCTTCCTTACGGGCCGGCAGTTCTTCTTCGCTTCTTCTGTAGACGATGTGAACTTCAGAGCCGAGACGCAGAGCGGTTCTAGCGGCGTCCATCGCGACGTTGCCGCCGCCGACAACGACGGTTTTCTTCGCTCTCATGATCGGGGTTCTGGAATCTTCGCGGAACGCCTTCATGAGGTTGGAACGGGTCAGGTATTCATTGGCGGAGAAGACGCCCATGGCCTGTTCGCCCGGAATATGCATGAAGCGGGGCAGACCGGCGCCGGAGCCGATGAAGACTGCTTCAAAGCCTTCGTCCTTCATCAGGGAATCAATGGTGACGGATTTGCCGATGACAACGTCAGTCTCGATTTTGACGCCGAGCGCCCTGACGTTTTCAATTTCCTTTTCGACAACCGCGTCCTTCGGCAGACGGAATTCGGGAATACCGTAAACAAGGACGCCGCCTGCCTTATGCAGGGCTTCAAAGATGGTGACGTCATAGCCAAGTCTGGCCAGATCGCCCGCACATGTCAGGCCTGCCGGACCGGAGCCGATGACGGCGACCTTCTTGTTTTTCTTTTCAGCTGTGACGGTGGGCTTGATTCCCATCTCACGGGCGGTGTCGGCGACATATCTTTCCAGCTTGCCGATGGAGACCGCTTCGCCGCGGATGCCTCTGACGCATTTGCCTTCGCACTGCGATTCCTGCGGGCAGACACGGCCGCAGACAGCAGGCAGGGCGCTGGACTGGCTGATCACTTCATAGGCGCCGGCCACATCGCCTTCCTTGACTCTTGCGATGAAACCGGGAATGTTGATGGAAACCGGGCATCCCTGAACACAGAAGGGGTTCTTGCAGTTCAGGCATCTCTGTGCTTCGGCTTCCGCTTCTTCTTTGTTATAGCCAAGGCAGACTTCATCAAAATTTGCCGCTCTGACTTTCGGGTCCTGCTCACGGACAGGAACCTTTTTCCACATATCAACTGTCATTTCTGTTCATCCTTTCCGCTTCAGCAGTTTCCGCAGCCGCCCTCATGGGTTTCGCCTTCCTGCTCTTTGAGAAGGAGTCTTCCTTCCTCGCTCTTGTAAAGTCTCATTCTCTGCATCGCCTGATCGAAATCGACCTTGTGGCCGTCGAACTCAGGACCGTCAACGCAGGCAAACTTCACTTCATCGCCGACCATCAGGCGGCAGGCGCCGCACATGCCGGTGCCGTCAACCATGATCGGGTTCATGGAAACGATTGTTTCGATACCGAGCTTTTCGGTCAGCTGGCAGACAAACTTCATCATGATCATCGGACCGATCGCGACAACACGGTCAAATTCACGGCCTTCGTCGATGAGCTGCTGCAGGGCCACGCAGACATTTCCCTTGATGCCGTAGGAACCGTCATCGGTGCAGATGTGCAGATTGGAAACAGCCTTCATTTCATCCTCGAGGATGATGATGTCTTTTGTTCTGGCGCCCTGGATGCAGTCGACATCGACGCCGTTTTTCTTCAGCCACTTGAGCTGGCAGTAGACAGGCGCTGTGCCGACACCGCCGGCGATGAAGCAGATTTTCATTTTCTTCAGCTCATCAAGCGGCAGTTCGGTCAGGTCGCTGGGTCTGCCGAGCGGACCGACGACATCCTGGAAACAGTCGCCTTCCTGCAGCTTTGCCATGCGGCGGGTATCGGCGCCGATGGCCTGGAAAACAATCTGGACAATTCCCTGCTCGGAATCATAATCACAGATCGTCAGCGGGATTCTTTCACCCTCATCGTCAACCCTGACGATCAGGAACTGCCCGGGCAGGGCATTCTTCGCGACTCTCGGCGCTTCGACATCCATGAGATAGATGTTCGGCGCGAGAACTTCCTTTTTTAAAATCTTGAACATAAACAGCCTCCTTCTGTCTGGTCTGTTGCAACAAACATATTATACAGAAATACTTTATTGCGTTAAAGTGCCGGATTCTTATGGAAACGATTACTTTTAATAATGCATGTCCATGGTTCAAATGAGTTGAACAATACACCGTTTGTGCTAAGATACCTCGCGGAGGTTTGATGATGAATACTACAGATTTAAAAACATTTTCGAAATTTGCCTGTCTTGACGCTCTGTACTGGGCTTTCATCGCGGCTTTTGCCGGATACGCCTCTGCCTATCTGATTTCCTGCGGACTGAGCGCCGGCGTGCTTTCCGTCATGCTGGCGTGCTATATGGGCTGCTGCTTTACCGGCGCCTTTTTCTGGGGCGGCTTATGCGACCGCAAAAAAACAAACCGCAAAGTCTTCCTGTTTGAATTCACGGCTGCCGCCGCTGCTGCCATGGCTGTCTGGTTCATGGCCTCACGCAATGTGCGGGTCGGGGCCGCGCTTTATCCTTTATTCGGTTTCCTGTTTGCGCCGCTTGGCTCCAACCTCGACTCATGGATGCTGAGAAGCTTCAACCGTGACGCGGCGGTGTATGGCCGGGCAAGATCGCTTGGCTCGGTCGGCTATGCGGTGATGATGCTGGCGATGGGAAAGCTGATCAGTTCCTTCGGCTATGTGATGATGCCGGTGATGTCTCTTTCCGCCGCTGCCGTGGTTCTGATCCTCGCTTTCTTCACCGAGGAAATGCCGTATGAGGAAAGAAAGGGGAACGCACAGAAAACAAACACAAGGGATCTTTTTAAAATCCGGCCGTATATGTTCCTTCTGGCCATCCTGTTTCTGACCGGTCTTGCCGTCTCGCCGTTCAACAACCTGAAAACAGTCATTCTCGACAGTGTCGGCGGCGATGTGTCTGTTCTTGGCCTTGACGCTTTCATCGGGGTCATGGTCCAGGCGGTCTTCATCTTCATTTCCGGCACACTGAGAAGATATCCTTCCGACCTGCGTTTGTTTGTGATGTGCGCCTGTGTCTTTGTGACGATGTTTTTGACATTTACGGCGTCTTCCCCGGCGATGGTGATCCTGGGCACTGTCTTCAACAATATCAGCTACGGGGTGATGCTGCCGACAATGAGGGAGATCACGGAAAAGAATGTGACCGGCGCCCTCAAGAATACCGCCCATTCACTGTCCGACGCGATGTATGGTTCTTTCGCCGGCATTATCGCTCTTCTTTATTCAGGTGCGATGATGGACAGCTTCGGCGCCCGCTCGGTGGCGCTGCTTGGCATGGGAATCATGCTGGTGCCGGTGATCATGTCATTGATCCCGGTCATGAAAAACAGAAAAGCAGGGAACTGAGCCCTGCCGTTATGAGTCCTGACATACGCGGCGTTACTGCCGCGTTTTTGTCTGCCGGAAACAGCTTTTTCATGAACCTTAAAAACTGAACAGATGTCCGCCGGCACAGGCGGCAATAGAAATCATGATGGTCGAAAATGACAATTAAATGGTTTTAAACGGCTATAATCCGCCCCTTCGCAAGTGGTAAATTGCAGGTGTTGAAAGGGAGGAATTCAGAATGAAGAAGTATCTCACTCTTGCATGCGCATTAACACTTCTGGCCGGCTGTGCACAGTCAGCCCGGCAGCCCCAGGCTGAAGAAGAGCCTGCCGCTGTCTTAACCGGAACATACACAAGGTTTGTACAGGGAGATGACTGGGGTGCCGGTGTTTCCAGAATCGACGTCACCCTCGACAGTAAACTTGACAGTCTGAGCGCGGACGATCTGACCGTAAAGGAAACAAGAGTAAGCGCCGACTGGGGCGCGGAGGGAATGCCTCTGACACTGGTCACAAATGAAAGGACGATCACGGATGCCTATCTGACAGACAGCCAGGGAAACAAAACCAGCAACGCGTCCGCCACTTTCGCGGTTGAGCTGTACATCAGCCCCAGTGAAGGAAATGCTTTCACATATGAACCGCATATCACCAGAAATGAATGGTCTCCTTACAAACTTGATATCACATCCGCAGCGCTGACAAGTGAAGGCAAGCCTGTTTATGTTTCCATCAGCGCCGCTCCGTCTGACACAAAAACATCCGTTGACGAATTCGCGATGGACACTTATACAGCTTCCGACGGCACTGAATACGACTACGCGTATTATGAGCCGAAAAATGAATCCAAAACCCTTGTTGTATGGCTCCATGGCGGCGGCGAAGGGCATGTCCGTGAAGCCGGAACAGATCCCCGGATCCCGCTGCTTGGCAATGAGGCGGGAAACCTTGCCAAGGAAGACTTCCAGAACGCAGTCGGCGGCGCGTATGTCCTTTCTCCCCAGTGTCCTTCCTACTGGATGGACAGTGAAGGCCATGACAATATTGCTGTTCAGGACTACACATTATCCACAAATGTTTCCTATTACACAGAATCACTGCATGAGCTGATCATGAACTACAAAGAAAAGGTTGGCGCGGAAAAGGTTATTCTGACCGGCTGCTCCAACGGCGGCTACATGACATTCCTGCAGGCTATCAATTATCCGGATGATTACGACGCCTATGTCATGATCTGCGAGTCACTGAAGGCTGAGAGTATCTCCGATGCCGATATTGAACGCGTCAAGGATCTGCCCATGTTCTTCATCTGGTCCAAGAATGACACCATGGTCAATCCGGATGACTGCTCAAAGACAAATGTCGAAAGATTGCAGGCCGCAGGCGCCTCTGATCTGCATGTATTCAATCCGGATTCCGTCACCGACACAAGCGGCCGCTTCAAGGATGAAAACGGCAATGCGCATGAATATGCCGGTCACTGGTCATGGATTTACTTCGACAACAATGAGGCCGTGGACGAAAACGGACTCAGCGCCTGGGAGTTCATCGCACAGAACGCTCAGTAAACCGTAAGAGACCGTAACAGCTGCCAGACAATTGTTACGGTCTTTTTTCCGCGCAAAAAAAGAGTTCCCGGAAAAGGAACTCTTCTGATTGAAATGCTGATTAATCGCCGAAGCAGATGCCGAGCATCTTGGCTTCCTTGATGATCTCTGACTTGGGATCGATAACCTTGAGCTTGCCGGCAACTTCCTTGAGCGGAACCTTGACCATTTCACGGTTCTTGTAGCCGACCATGAAGCCGTACTGCTTCTTGAGGATGAGCTTGCCTGCTTCCGCGCCAAGACGGCTCGCGAAGACTCTGTCATAAGCGCAGGGCTGTCCGCCGCGCTGTGTGTGGCCCGGAACTGTGACTCTGACTTCACGTCCTGTGAGTTCCTGAATCTGGGCAGCGATTTCATATGAAACGGAAGGATACTTGGACTTGGCCAGCTTCTTCTTGTATTCCTTCTTGGAGAGGGCAGCGTCCTCTTTGGAGATCGCGCCTTCAGCGACCGCGATGATTGTGAACTGATGGCCTGTCTTGGCTCTGTCTTCAATCGCAGCTACGACGTTCTTGATGTCGTAAGGGATTTCCGGCAGGAGAATGATGTCAGCGCCGCCGGCCATGCCTGCGTTGAGAGGCAGCCAGCCTACTTTATGACCCATGACTTCAACGATGAAGACACGGTTGTGGGAACTTGCGGTTGTATGAATTTCATCAATCGCTCTGGTTGCGATATCGACTGCGGACTGGAAGCCGAATGTCATGTCTGTGCCGTAAAGGTCATTGTCGATTGTTTTCGGAAGTGTGACAACATTGAGGCCTTCTTCGGAGAGAAGGTTGGCTGTCTTTGTGGAGCCGTTGCCGCCGAGCATGACAAGGCAGTCAAGCATGAGCTTGTAGTATGTCTGTTTCATCAGGGCAACCTTGTCGTTGCCGTCCTTGTCCGGATTGCGGATTTCTTTGAACGGTGTGCGGCTGGTGCCGAGGAAGGTGCCGCCCTTGGTCATAAGACCTGTGAAATCACGGTCTGTCAAAAGCTTGAATCTTCCGTACATGAGTCCCTGGTAACCATTCAGGAAACCGTAGAATTCAACGGGTTCTGTCGCGTTGTTCATGATTGTTTTGTATACACCGCGCATTGCAGCATTCAGTGCCTGACAGTCACCGCCGCTTGTCAGCATACCAATCCTAAGCATTATAAGTATTCCTCCTTAGACATATGTCTGCTATTAAAATAATAATACTGTTTTTAAGCCTTTCGCTCAAGGCAATTCAGTAATTCATGCTATGATTAATTCAGCCATTTAAAGCAAAGAGGAGGAAATCACGATGCTCAAGGGAGCTATTTTCGACATGGACGGACTGATGTTCGATACCGAGCAGATCTGGCAGAAAAACTGGAACCGGATCGCGGATGAAATGGGAATCACTCTCGCGGAAGAATTCAAGTACAACATCTGCGGCACTTCCGGCAGACTCATGGACAGTGTCTGCGAAAAATACTACGGCGTGGAAGACGGGGCGACGGTTTCTTCCGTTGTCAAACAGCGTGTCCACGATGACCTGATCGAATTCACACCGGAAAAGCCTGGTATTCATGAGATTCTGGAATTCTTCAGAGAGAAGGGCGTCCGCATGGCGGTTGCCTCAAGCTCAGCCGAGGAAGTCATCCGCAGAAATCTCAAAAACACAAATACCGAAGACTACATAGAAGCAGTGGTCAGCGGCATCGGCATGGCCAACGGCAAACCCGCCCCTGACATTTTCCTCAAAGCGGCGGATATGCTGGGGCTTGATCCGAAGGACTGCTATGTCTTTGAGGACGCCTTCAACGGGGTTACCGCCGGATACAACGCCGGCTGCCGCACGATCATGATTCCGGATATGAGTCAGCCCACCGATGAGATCAGGGCGATGGCCACCGGCGGCGTCTATGATTCACTGCTGTCCGCTCTTGAGGCACTGAAGAACGAATGAAAAAGATTCTCTCTCTTCTGTTCTGCTTCCTCATCCTTTCCGCAAACGCCTGCGCATCCCAGAATAAAAGCGACATGAGCGGCTATGAAGGATTTGACGACAAAGATCATGTCTTTTATGACATGAGCGTCAAAGATGTTTCGGACGCCATGGAGCGCAAAGAGACATTCGCCGTTTACTTCGGTTTTTCCAAATGCCCCTGGTGCATCGCCGCGCTGCCGTATCTGAATGAGGAAGCCAAAGCGGCAGGCGTGAAGGTCGGCTATGTCGATACCAGAAAAGATCCTTCCTGGTCATCCAACATCGATATCGATGATTATGACCTGTTTGTTGAGAAGTTCTCTGATTATCTGGAATATGATGACAACGGAATTAAACATCTCTACACACCGCATGTCTTTTTTGTGAAAAACGGAGAAACCGTCTTTGAACATAACGGCACCGTGGAAGGCCATGACGCAACGGAGCGCAGTCTGAGCCAAGAGGAAGTTCAGCAGCTTAAGGATATTTACCGCGAAGGCTTTGAAGCCATGAAATGAGAATTGCCGGCTGGAAAAACCAGCCGGTTTTCTAATGCTTCCAAAGATTCAGAAGAAGTTCAGAAACAAGTGAAATCATATTGTTTTTGACTTTGAACAACTGTGGTAAAATACCCCTGTTTGGAGCCCTGAATGGAGAAAAACGGATTTTTTGTACAGTCGGCACTGAAGTGCTTTATAGTCGCGATGGTTTCTGAAATGCTGTTCAGGCTTTTCAGCTTTCCGGTCATGTTTGATCTTTCCCTGATCCGGATCACGCTGTTTTCCATCGCTTACGCTCTTAGCCTGGCCGGGATCTGTTCCCTGCTGCCTTTAAAGCTCGGCACCGCGGTTGTGACAATATGCAACTGGTTCCTGCCGGTCTATGCTGTTTTCCAGCTTGGCTACAACGGTCTTCTTGGCCATTATATTTCACTCAAGAGCGCCGGGCAGGGGACCAAGGTCTCGGAATTTGTGGAGCCTTTCCTCAACTGCCTGAAGCCGGAATACATCCTGCTGTTTTTAGCGCCGCTTTTAATCACTGTCTGGTCACTTAAAATCAGGACAAAGCGGGAGACAAGACGCTTCGGCGTGGCGTTCTTCCTGGTGCTTGGCTTACTTGTCAATATGATCGGCGTGATCACTGTGCATGGGGCGGCTCTTGATGATCTTTACAATGATCCGGCTTACATTTCAAAAGGATTTATGGAATTCGGCCTCAACCGTTTCCTGATCCGCGATTTGACAACCGTATTCCGCAATACCGGCGGAATCACGGTCGATGAAAGCACGGAAGAAGAGGAAACGGAAGATCCTTCCATCCGGAAGATCGACGACAGCGAATGGATCGAAACCAGAGACGCCGAAGAGGATGAGGTCATGAGCACCATCGACACCTACCTCATGAGCAGACCTTCCACTGAATTCAATGACATGACCGGTATTTTTGAAGGAAAGAATTACATCTATATCCTGGTCGAAGCGCTTGATTATATGGCGTTTGATGAAGAACTGACGCCGACACTCTGCCGTCTGATGAAAGAGGGCTGGGACTTCACGAATCACTACACACCTCGCTACAACTGCACGACCGGCGACACCGGCTTTATCACTGAGACATCCCTGATTCCCGATAACGCCGTCTGCACGGAAAATGAATATAAAGACAACGCCTTCCCCAACGGCATGTTCCAGCAGTTCGTCAACGCCGGCTATACGACGTCGGCCTATCACAACTGGTGGGATCAGTATTATGAAAGAAGAACCTACTATGCCAATGAAGGCTGCCAGGTCTATCTGAATTACGATGATCTGCCCATCAAGACGCTGACCGGCTGGCAGTCGGATCTTGAGCTCATGAAGCTGGCGGTGCCCGAGTTCATTCATCAGGATAAATTCATGGCCGCCATCATCACTTCCGCCATGCATTATCCTTACCAGAAATACTCAGACCTCGGCACAAGGTATCTGAGCGAAATCAACAGGGTCCATCCGGATTATCCCGACGCCGTCAAGTCCTACCTTTCCAAATCCATGGACTTCGACGCTTCCCTGGAGTATCTGATCGACGCTCTTGATGAAGAGGGGAAACTGGAGGACACGGTCATCATGTTCTTCAATGACCACCATCCTTTCGAGATGGATGAGGAAATGATCGCCGAATATTCCAATACTCCGTTTGACCGTCTGGAAGCGCTCAATATCGACCGCGGCCAGTGGGTGATCTACAACGCCGGCACACCGGCAAGAAAGTTTGACGGCGTCAACAGCACCTTCGATATCCTGCCGACAATGTTCAACCTGTTCAACATTGAATATGATCCGCGTCTTTACATGGGCACCGACTATTTCAGTGAAAAAGAAAAAGTCGTCTTCATGCCTGAAGGCGACTGGATCACGGACAAAGGCATCTACTACATGGAATCCGGTGAGTTCGACGGAAACGCGGATGAAGACTACATCAATGCCGTGACCCGCGAAAACCAGAACATGCTCAATATCTCAAAGATGATCTACCGCTCCGATTACTTCGCTGCGCGTGAGTTCATCACAAAGCCTGTTTATGAAAACACCGCTCCGGCGGTACTGGCCAGAAGGCTGGCGGAACAGGACGCGCTGGACATAGCCGATGAAATCAATGAAGACTCCGACTGAGCGGAGCCTTCATTTTTTTCTTAAGCGATGGCTGCCTCAAGGGCAATCTTCATCATGTTTGTGAATGAGTTCTGTCTTTCTTCCGGCGTGGTGTCCTCATGGGTGACAAGGTTGTCCGATACTGTCAGGATGCAGGCGCCGTTCTTGCCGGTATACTTCGCGTTTGCGAAAAGGGCGAAGCTTTCCATTTCGACGACCGTGCACTTCTTTTCATCCACGACTGTTTTCAGATACTCATCATCCGCATGGTAGAAAGCGTCGGAACTGTGGACGCGGCCGTCATGGACTTTGATGCCAAGATCAGCGGCGGCCTTTTTCAGCTTTTCACTCAGCTGCGCGGAAGGAAGAAGAATATCCTCTTCATAGTGGAAGGCGGATTTTGCAAAGGTGCTTTCGGAATAGGCGCTGTCGGCGATGACGACGTCATAGACATGCAGGTCAGGCACATAGGCGCCGGCTGATCCGACACGGATGATGTTGTCGACATCGTAGAATTTAAAGAGCTCATAGGAATAGATGCCGATGGAAGGCATGCCCATGCCGGAAGCCATGACGGTGACGGGGACGCCTTTATAGGTGCCGGTATATCCGTTGATGCCGCGGACCGGATTGACCAGGACCGGGTTTTCAAGGAATGTTTCCGCGATAAATTTCGCCCGCAGCGGATCGCCGGGCATCAGAACACTCCTGGCGATCTGTTCTTTTGCGGCGCTGTTATGGGGTGTTGACATATAATTGTGTTTCCTCCTGGATCTGTTGAAATCAGTATAGCATTTTCTTTGAACCGAAACAAAAGACCGCCATGCGGTCTTCAGTATGATTAACCTTTGGAACCCTTGGCTCCTTTTGCGCCGCCGCCCGCTTTGTAGTTCAGGAGCAGGTCGGTATCGAAGGAGGTGGTCATTCTCGATCTTCTTCTCTCTCTTTCAAGAGCGAGGTTCACCAGTCTGTCCATTAACTCAGGGAAGCTGACGCCCTTTGCGGTCCAGAGATAGAAGGCCAGGGAACCGGGAATGGTGTTGATTTCATTGACATAGACATGCTTGGTTTCAGCGTCCATCATGAAGTCAATACGGCAGACGCCCGCCGCGCCGAGGGCTGCGAATGTCTTCTTTGCCAGTGAGCAGATATGCTCTGTTTCCGCTTCGGAAAGGGGAGCGGGAACGATTCTTGATGTGGAAGCCATGCCGGCGCCCTTGGAACCGGATGTCTTTGCGCCTTTGGCAGCCTTGCCGCCGCCCTGGTATTTGTCCTTGAAGTTGAGCAGCTCGTCTTTGGAGGCGGAGCTGACTTCCTCAAGCACGCTGGTTTCGGATTCATAGCCATCGCCTAAAACAGAACAGTTGATTTCGCGCATCGGCCGGATGACCTTTTCGGTGATGACTTTCTCGTCATACTGTCTTGCGTCCTCGAAACATTCCAGATACTCTTCGTCGTTATGGGCAATCGCGATACCGACGGAGGAACCTGTTCTTGCCGGCTTGAGGATGACCGGATACTTCAGCTTACGCGCCTTTGCCAGAACCTCTTCAGGATGGTCGTCGATTTCCCTGCCGTAGACCCAGAACCAGTCGGCCATCGGCAGACCGTTGTCCGCCAGGATGTGCTTCATGAGAACTTTGTCCTGTCCGACCGCCGCGCCGTAGAGGTCGCATCCGGCATACGGAACCTTCAGCATTTCCAGATAGCCCTGGATCGTTCCGTCTTCGCCGTTGGTGCCGTGCATGACCGGGACAGCGACGTCGATGGTGCCGATTTCCTTACTGCCGAACATCTTTGTCTTGACGGGTCTGATGACAGCTTTGTTGTTTTCGCGCACGATGTAGATCTGTGTGCACTCGGCGATCACTTCATCGAGCTTTCTGCCGGTGAAGAACTGGATGTCGCCCATCTTTTCGGATGTGAAGAGTCTTCTGTCTTTGGAGACATAGACAGGGATGACATTATACTTGTCGGGGGTAAGAGCGTCCATCGCCTGATGGGCGGAAATGACCGATACTTCATGTTCCACGCTTTCGCCGCCGAAGAATACAGCTACGTTGAGTTTCATAATAAAAAACCTCCGTCACAACACGGATATTATACCCAATTCACATAAGAATGACCATCGGGACTTTAATCATGACATGCGCGTGAAAATGTCAGTTGAACACTGCGGAAAAATGATTATGATACTCGGGTGGAGGTGCAGACATGAAAAAAGCACTTGTACTTGCCGGGGGAGGCACCCGCGGCATTTATCAGGCCGGCGCCATTGAAGCTCTCCGTGAGCTCGGCGAGGCTGACTATAACCTGATCACCGGCACCAGTGTCGGCGCTCTGAACGCGGTCATGCTGGTCCAGCATGACTTTGACAGCATGATTGAAATGTACGAGAACATCGCCCCGGACCAGTTCATCCGCGGCTTTGTCCCCAGTGATATGAGTATCGCGAACCTGATCCGTGAAAGGGATGAGTTCATCCCGTCCTTCCGCCAGTGGCTTCAGTCGCACGGCGTTGACATCGCTCCCTTCGAGCAGATGGTCGACAAGTATTACAACCCGGAGAAATTCTTCGCTTCTGAGATCGATTTCGGCTGTATCGCGGCCACCGCGAAAAACCATGAGCCTGTTTATGTCACCAAGGACATGATGAAGGAACACGGCAAGGACTGGCTGATCGCCTCCGCTGCCGCCTATCCGGTTTTCCCGCAGAAGGAAATTGAAGGCGTTGAGTATGTTGACGGGGGCTATTTCGACAACATGCCGGTGGACTTCGCTCTGCGCCTGGGGGCGGAAGAAGTGATCGCCGTCGATCTGACGGTGATTCCCAAGCATCCGCAGTATCTTGACCGTTACATGATCCGCTATATCCATCCCCATGAGGAACTCTTCAGTTTCCTCGACTTTGACCATGAAAAGATGCGGCACGCAAGAATCCTCGGGTATAATGACACCATGAAGGTGTACGGCAGGTACGCCGGGGAAAAATACACATTCGAGCCGTTTCAGCTGGATCATTATTTCGATGAATGGTACCGCAGCCTGATGATGCTGGAGACAAGAATCAAGCTGGCTTCCGGCGTCAATGAAAGAATGCGGGCTGCCGACATGATCACCGAACGCTTGAAGAACCAGCTTCATGTCAGCCATCTGATGACGGAACAGTACTTCTTCGCCGTTGTCGATGTGCTCATGGACATGTGCGGTCTTGACAGCGAGAAGGTCTGGAATATCCGGGATGCGCAGAAACTGATCTGTGCCGAGTTTGCCGAATGTGCCGAGGAAGACTACGCCTATATTCCCCAGGGCGTTCTTGACCTGCACGGCTACATCCGTACACTGGACCAGAAGGGAATTGTTTCCAAGCTGCTTCACGCCATTCTCTATCCGGAGCACCGCCTGTTCCCCGAGTCGCTGATCCTGACGGTTTATCCGTTTGAGCAGGCGCTTGCCGAAGCGGTGGTGATGGCGATGAAACAGCTGGCGGAGGTATAGAATGCAGAGAATCGCGAAATTTGAAAAGGTAAGCTTTGAACAGTTCCTGAAAGACTGGGCGAAATATGACCCTGAAGCAGGAGAGAATGACGTCAGGAAAATCTATGAGGAACTGAAGCTTCCCCAAAGAGCCACGAAAGGCTCGGCCGGCTATGATTTTTACGCGCCGGTCACCGTCACCATGGCGGCGGGAGAGGAAAAACTCATTCCCACCGGAATCCGTGTTAAAATAAGTGATGGTTTTGTGCTGGTGCTCGTGCCGCGCTCCGGACTTGGATTCAAATACAGGATGCAGCTGGACAACACGGTCGGCGTCATTGACGCGGATTATTATGAGGCGGACAATGAAGGCCACATGATGTGCAAGCTGATCAATGATTCAAGAGAGGGGAAAACCCTTGTGATTGAGCAGGGCAAAGGAATGGTGCAGGGAATCTTCCTGCCGTTCGGCATCACCGAGGATGACGCCGCTGACACGCAGCGCACCGGCGGCTTCGGCAGCACAACCCGTTAGAAAGCAGGAAATATTATGGATGAAAAACTCTGGGCTGAAATAGATGAAAAAGAACCGATTCCCGAACATATCAAAGCGAGAATGGAAGAACTCAGACACCGCCGTCAGGACGTGCCTGATGACAGCCTGATCAAGCGGCCGACGATGATCGAAGGCATCCGCAGAGCGGGTGTTGTCAACACCGGCGTTCTCGATGAGGTTGCCTCAAAAATCCATGCCGGAATGACCACCCAGGATATCGACGATATCGTCCGTGAATACACTCATGTCCATGGCGGCATCTGCGCGCCTTACCAGTATGAGGGATTCCCGAAAAGCGTCTGCACTTCCATCAACGAGGAAGTCTGCCATGGCATCCCTTCAAAACTGAGAAAGATCCATGACGGCGATATTATAAATGTCGACTGCACCACAATTGTCGATGGCTACTACGCCGACGCTTCAAGAATGTTCATGATCGGCAATGTGTCCGAACAGAGAAGAAAGCTTGTCGAAGACACAAAGAAGTGCCTTGAAATCGGCATCGCCGCCGCCCAACCCTGGGCCCATGTCGGCGATATCGGCTATGCCATCGCGAAGTTTGCCCATAAACAGGGCTACAGCGTTGTCCGTGAGCTTGGCGGTCATGGCGTCGGGTGCGATTTCCATGAAGACCCCTTTGTTGCCCATATCGGCTCCAAAGGCAAGGGCATGGTGCTGGTGCCGGGTATGGTCATCACAATTGAGCCGATGATCAATATCGGCAAGGCCGGCGTCGTCATTGATCCTTACAACGACTGGACCATTTACACCGCAGACCGCAAGGATTCGGCGCAATGGGAACACACCATCCTCATCACCGAAACCGGCAATGAAATTCTGACTTACTGATTTGCAGGGCAGCCGCGGCGGCTGCCTTTCTTTTTCCTCAACCCCGTTTGGAAACTATCTGCTATGATAGAGGCATAAGATCAGCCTGACTGATCACAGATGGAGAGAATCATGGACAATCATATTTATGTCACCGGCCACCGGCATCCCGACAGCGATGCCATCTGCTCGGCTTTATCGTATACGAACCTGCTCAACCGCACAGGCAGACCCGCCATTGCCTGCCGCCAGGGACCGCTCAACGAAGAAACCAAATTCATTCTCAAGCGCTTCGGCCTTGAAAACCCGCTGCTTTTAACCGACGCCAGAGTCACACTGGCGGAAATGGATCTCGACAAACCGGCGATGATCCGCCCGGACGAAACAGTCCACCACGCCTGGCATCTGATGCTGGAAAAGCAGAACAGAATCCTGTTTGTCGGAAATGACGACGGTACCCTTGCCGGCATCGTCACCACCAGCGACTTATCCAGAGTCAGAATCCATCCGGACGCTGACCTGGCCACACTGATGTCGACCGCATCCCTTGCCAATATCGCAAGAACCGTCGGCGGAACAGTTCTGTACAAACCTGAAGACTTCAGACACAACGGCGTCGTCTATGTCATTACGCTTAACGAACTGGAAGTCGGCCGCTACAACCTCACCGACAGTATCGCCCTGCTTTCCTCTGATGAAGAAAAGCAGAAAACCGTCATCGAAAGAGGCGTCAGGGTGATGGTCATCACCTGCGGTGAAACCGTCAGCGATGAAGTGATCGCCCTGGCAAAGGAAAAGGACTGCGCGATTATCGCCACCCCGCATAACACCATGCATGTCGCAAGAGTCATCACCGAAAGCTATTCCGTGGATCAGATCATGACAAAGGATGTCATGACATTCCGCGACAATGAGTATATTGATGATGTGGCGGCCAAGATGTTCAACTCAAGAGTCCGTTCCTTCCCGGTGCTCGATGAGCAGGGAAAGATCGCCGGCGCCATCGCCCGCTACCATTCCAGAAACTACCAGAGAAGAAAGATTGCCTTGACCGACCACAGCGCCGTCAACCAGTCGATCGGCCATCTCGACGCCGCCCAGATTGTTGCGATCGTTGACCACCATCACATCGGCAATGTCACGACTGACCTCCCGATTGAATACAGAAACCACAGATGCGGCTGCACATGCACCATCGTCACAACCCTGTTCAAAGAGGCGGGGCTTGAGCCCGATCCGCAGATCGCCGGCATCATGATGTCCGCGATCCTCTCGGACACCCTGAACTTCAAGTCCGCCACGACAACCCAGGAGGACAAGGACACGGTCGCCTATCTTGCAAAGATCGCCGGCATCGATGACGTGCAGGCTTACGCAAGGGAAATGCTGGGCGCTTCGGTTGCCCTGAAGGATTCCTCGCCGCATGAAATCCTCAACCGCGACCTCAAGAATTATGAAATCGGCAAATACAAGTTCGCGATCGGCCAGACCAACTACGGCCGCATTGAAGAGGTCCAGTCCATTCTTCCTGAATTCAAGGCGAACATGGAAAAGGAACAGGCTGCCGGAAAACTCGATCTTATGGTCATGCTGTTTACGGACGTCATGGGCGAAGGCTCCCAGTTCATCTTCTACGGACCGCTGTCTGAAATCATGAAGGACGTCATCGAAACCCAGTTCGACGACCATTCCGGTTTCGATCCGAAGATCATCTCCAGAAAGCAGCAGCTCATGCCCAAGCTTTCCGAACTGATCAAGAATCTCTAGAAACAGCGCACATCTTAAACCAAAGCCATCCGCGTGATGGCTTTTTCATATCAGAATACCCGTTTGGTTTCTCCATATTTTGCTAAAATGGTGTCTATGAAGAATATGAATATTGAAGATTACCTGCTCTGGCGGGGCGATATCCCATTTTCCAAAGATCCTTTCAATCTGGTTGACGCGGCTGTTTTCAATGAGCTTGCCTATGTCAATTTCGAACCGGCCGGTCTTCTTGACTCCGGTGCGGACGGGATGACCCTCAAAGAGGCGGGGAGAATCATCACAGAGAAGGACGCATATGAGCTCAAAACACTCAACGGCGGCGAGGAAAACTTCTGGCGCCTGGCATGGCAGTCGGAACGTTTCGGCAGTGTGAAGGTATTGCATTACGAAGAGGTTTTCGACGAGGAGCGCGACACCCAGTTTTCGGCTGTCCAGTTCCAGTATGGAGAGGAAGAAATCTATACGGCCTTCCGCGGCACCGACGCCTCGATTGTCGGCTGGCGGGAGGATTTCATGATTTCCTTCACTCTGACCCAATCGCAGAAAGCGGCGGCGGAATATATGCAGAGAACGATGAATCCGCGGATGAAATACAGCGCCGGCGGCCATTCCAAAGGCGGCAACCTTGCCCTTTACGCCTGTGCCCATCTGCCGGAAGAACTGAATGAAAAGGTTGAGCATCTCTATATCATGGACGCTCCGGGTTTTGCGCCGGATGTCTTTGACCGCACGCTGCTTGAACCGCTTCTTTCAAAAACAACAAGACTTCTTCCCGAGTTCTGCATTATTTCAAGAATCTATGAAGTGGACATTCCCGACACACTGGTTGTCGACTGCACCGGCGTCGCCACCCAGCAGCACGACCTGATCACATGGCAGCTGAGCGGTCCGGTGTTCAGGACAAAAGATAAAACCAATCTGATCTCGGACAAAATCATGGAAGTTGTCATGCGCTGGGCGAATTCCGAGTCCATTGAAAACCGTGAGCTCTTTGTGAGTGAAGCGTTCGATATCCTGAGCGCTTCCGGCTCGGATGATATTACAAAGATTTCCGTCAAGGGCTATATGAAAGTGTTTGAGGCACTTTCAAAAACATCGCCCGAGGCAAGGGATGTCCTTGCGGATCTTGGCAGAACAATGATCGGGGCACAGCTCCACAGCCCCCAGGAGGATCACGATGCTTGATGTATGTCTGCTCGGCACCGGCGGCACGGTGCCGCTGCCTGAGCGCTGGCTGACCTCCTGCTATGTGCGCTGTGAGGGGACGGCAGCCCTGATCGACTGCGGCGAAGGGACACAGATCGCCCTTCATAAAGAACGCATTTCCTGCAAGCACATCGACCTGATTTTCCTGACCCATTTCCACGCCGACCATACGGCCGGTCTGCCGGGACTTTTACTCTCCATGGCAAAAGCCGACAGAACCGATCCGATCATGATCATCGGTCCGAAAGGAATCGAGGATCTGCTCAAAGGCGTGATGTTAATCGCAAGATATGTTCCTTTTGAGATCTATTACAGACAGATCGAAGGGAAGGAAGAGACATTCGAATTCGGAAGTCTTTCCTTTACCGCTTTCCATGTGAAGCATTCCGTTCCCTGCTATGGCTATGAGATCAATGTGAAAAGAACAAGACGCTTTGATCCGAAGAAAGCGGAGAAAAACGGCATTCCCAAAAAGTTCTGGGGTTTACTGCAGAAGGGACAGACAGTCGAGCATGATGGTCAGACCTATGAGCCGGAAATGGTGCTGGGCGATGAACGCAAAGGAATCAAAATGGTATATTCCACCGACACAAGACCATGCGATTCCCTCCGCGAACACGCAAAGGACACTGATCTTCTGATCACCGAAGGCATGTATGGCGTTGCGGACGGGCTGGAAAAGGCGGTTGCCAACAAGCACATGACCATGCAGGAAGCGGCGGCTCTTGCCCGTGAGGCAAACACGAAGTGTCTCTGGCTGACCCACTATTCTCCGATTGAGCACAATGTGGAGGAATACGCGGAAGAGCTGCGCGCCATCTTTGAAAACACTGTTCTTTCAAAGGACGGGGAAAGGGCGGATCTTGCCTTTGCCCATGAGGGGGTTCGTGATGATTAAGGCGGTCGTCAATCCCGCCGGCGCCAATGGCGGAACACTCAAAACATGGCAGAAGGCACAGTCCATCCTTAAAGAAAAAGGCGCGGGATGCGAAGTGCATTTCTCCTCCATGGATGAATCCATCACAGAGATCGTCAGAAACATCACTTCCAAAGGGGAAGATGTGACGGTGCTGCTTCTGGGCGGCGATGGCACGATGAACGAAGCCGTTAACGGCATTCAGGACTTTGAGAAGACAAAGGTCGGCTATGTTCCGTGCGGCTCGGGCAATGACCTTGCCAAAGCCCTTGGCTTTTCGCGGGATCTGGAAACACTGCTGGACAGTGTCATCGCGGGCAGAACAGTCAGGACCCTCGATGTCGGCGAGCTCATCGTTCACAAATCATATGATCCCGACAGGAATGTCATATCTGTTTCTGACATGGTCAGACGTTTCAATATCAGCTGCGGCATGGGCTTTGACGCGGAAATCTGCGCCCATGTCGAATCTTCCGCAACAAAGAAGATTCTCAATGCCATCCATATGGGCAAACTGAGCTATATCGCCCAGGCTTTAAGGGTGATCTTCATGGCGCCAAGAGCCGATGCGTCAATCACGCTGGATGGAGAGAAAACCATCAGACTGGAACAGCTTCTTTTCACCTGCGGCATGAATTCCCGCTATGAAGGCGGCGGGTTCATGTTTGCGCCCAAAGCGGATCCCACCGACGGTATTCTTGATCTGGTCGCTGCGGACCATCTGAGCCGGTTTGATTTCTTCCGGATGTTTCCCTACGCCTACAGCGGCTCCCATGTGAATTTCAGGGGCGTCACGATCGAAACATGCAGAGAAGCACAGATCCGCACAGATATTCCGCTCTGGCTTCATACCGACGGCGAAGTGATCGGCATGTCCGATGATGTGACGATCCGGATTTCCGACAAGAAGATGAAGATGGTGATCTGATATGAGAATTCAGGATTTCGGCATTTATCCCGGTGAAGGGAAACCGGGAAAAAACAATCTTATTACCGATGTGGCCGGCGTAAGAGCCGGCCATTGTACCATTGACAATGGCAATATCCATACCGGCGTCACGGCTGTGATTCCCTGCGAGAATGTCTATGAAACAAAACCGGCGGCAGCTGTTCATGTGATCAACGGCTTCGGCAAGACGGCAGGACTCATGCAGGTGGAAGAGCTTGGAAACATCGAGTCTCCAATCGCTCTGACAAACACTCTGAGCATTCATGCCGGCCTTGAAGGTCTTGTGCGCTGGACGCTCAATACAAACAAAGATGTGAAGACGTTCAATCCGGTCTGCGGCGAAACCAACGACTCCCGCATCAATGACATTTCATCTCTGGCAGTGAACAGCAGCCATGTCATTCACGCAATTGAGAACGCTTCTGAAATCTTTGAGCGCGGAGCCGTGGGAGCCGGCAGAGGAACCGTCTGCTTCGGTCTCAAAGGAGGCATCGGCTCTTCTTCAAGAGTGATGAACATTCTCGGACGGACATATACCATCGGCGTTCTTGTTCAGTCCAATTTCGGCGCGATGAAAGACCTGACAGTGAGTGGCGATCCCATCGGGCAGAGAATCGCAAAAGACCTGAACGGTCAGAAAGAGGAAGACAAAGGATCGGTCATGATTATTCTGGCCACTGATCTGCCTGTTGACTCAAGACAGCTTAAAAGAATCCTGAAGCGGTGCGAAACCGGTCTGATCCGTCTTGGCTCCAGGCTTGGCCATGGCTCAGGAGATGTGGTGATCGGATTCACCACTGCAAACACGATGGGAAAAACAGAAGGAACCATCAGTCATGAGATCCTTCCCGAACATATGCTTGAACAGCCGTTCCGGATGGCCGGGGAAGCCGTGGAGGAAGCCGTGCTGGATTCGCTGATCAATGCCTCAGCAACGAAAGATCTTCAGGGGAAAACTGTTCACTGTCTCAGAGAATTTCTGCGGTAGATCTTCACAAAACCAGTAAAACAAAAAGCAACCATTAAAAGCAGTAAAGGCAGTAAACCATTCCTGCATCCTGCCTGCAGGCGGCTGAAGCAGAATATGAAGGACCTCCGGGTCCTTTTTCAGATTAAAGTACCGGGATGGTCCTGAATAATAATGGTTTGATATAATTATCTCGATGAAAAGAATAGTGATTGGCATCGTTGCCCACGTCGATGCCGGAAAAACCACATGCATTGAAAGCATGTTATATAAAGCAGGCTCCATCCGCAAACTGGGAAGGGTGGACCATAAAGACGCTTTTCTTGATTATGATAAGCAGGAAAGAGACCGCGGCATCACGATCTATTCCAAAGAAGCTTCCTTCACCTGGAAGGATACCGAAATCTTTGTGATCGATACCCCAGGCCACGTCGACTTTTCAGCTGAAATGGAACGGTCGCTGCAGGTGCTGGATCTGGCTGTGATTCTGATCAACGGCCAGGATGGCGTGCAGTCCCATACCGAAACGATCTGGAAGTGCCTGGAACATTACAATGTGCCGGCCGTCATCTTCGTGAACAAGATGGATATTTCCTATCAGTCGCAGGAAGACCTTCTCGCCGATCTGAAAAAGAAATGTTCTCCGGAATGCTTTGTCTATGGCGATGAGGACAGTCTGGAAGAACTGGCCACCGCCAATGAAGATATGCTGGAAGCGTACCTGAATGAAGGAACCATTCCTTCTGATATGATCCGTGAAGCGATTCTTTACAGAGAATGTTTCCCTGTGCTCTTTGGCTCCGCTTTAAAGGTGAACGGCATTGAGGAACTGCTTGACGCCATCACGGACTGCGCGGAAGAAAAGGAATATCCGGAAGAATTCGGAGCGCGCGTCTATAAGGTTTCCGCGGACGAAAACAACGCCAGGCTGACCCACATGCGCATCACCGGCGGCACCCTTAAAGCCAGACAGATGGTAACCGAAGAGGAGAAAGCCGATCAGATCCGCATCTATTCCGGCAAAACCTACCGCATGATTGATGAAGCGGAAGCCGGCATGATCGTCGCGGTCAAGGGACTTGAGCATATCGAGGCAGGCCAGGGGCTTGGCTTTGAGGAAGACGGGGAAAAACCGCTTCTTGATCCGTTCATGGATTATGAACTGCTCTTGCCGGAAGGAGCTGACGCGTTAATGATGGCGGAAACCGTCAGGCGCTTAGCTGATGAGGATCCCCAGCTTCACATCACTTCCGATACCGACAGCGGAAAAATCCGTGTCTCCATCATGGGTGAAATGCAGATGGAGGTTCTCAGCAAAAGGATTTTTGAGCTGAGCGGACTTCACGTCGGTTTTTCCGCCGGCGGCATTATATTCAAAGAAACCATTCTGGAAGAAACCGAAGGGGCGGGCCACTTTGAGCCGCTGCGCCACTACGCTGAGGTTCATGTCCGTCTTGAACCATTGGAAAGAGGATCAGGCATCCAGGTTGTTTCGGAATGCTCAACCGATGTGCTTTCCGCCTCGTGGCAGCGCAATATCCTTTCCATCCTGGAAAGAAGCAGGCACCGCGGGGTACTGACCGGTTCGCTGCTGGATGATGTGCGCATTGTCTTGACAGCCGGCAAAGGGCATCTCAAGCATACCGAAGGCGGCGACTTCAGACAGGCCGCAAGAAGAGCGGTGAGACAGGCACTCATGAAAACCGAATGTGTTCTTCTTGAACCTTATTATTCCTTTACCCTGACTTTGCCGGCCGCTGTTCTTTCAAGAGCGCTTTATGATCTTGAGACAAAAGGGGCGCAGGTGGAAATCTCTGACCAGTCGGATGACACGATGGTCATTAAAGGCAGAGGCCCGGTCAGGACACTGATGAACTACCAGATGGAAGTCACAGCCTATACAAGAGGCGCCGGCCGATTTGCCTGCATGGCCGATGGCTATGATATCTGCGCCGACCAGGATGAAATCGTCAGAGCTTCCCTCTATGATCCTGACGCTGACTTACGCAATCCGACCGGTTCTGTCTTCTGCGCCCATGGCTCCGGCTATTATGTGCCCTGGGACAAGGCTGATGCTTTAATGCATGTGCAGCCGCAGAAGGAAAGAAGCTCCTCCTCTTACCGGGTCAGATCCTACAAAGTTCAGGAGGAGGACTTGATGAATGTGCTGAAGTCCGCCGGCGGCAACAACCGCAACATGTCCAAGCGCGACACCAGAAAGATCAAACCGAAAGAAAAGGAAGAACCGAAGAAGATGAAGCCGGTGGTGAAAAAGGAACTGCCGCCGTGCCTGATCGTCGACGGATACAACATGATCTATTCATGGGATGAGCTCAAGGAACTCGGACAGACCGACATCACCACCGCAAGGGAAATGTTAATTGACGAACTGCTCGCCTACCAGGCATATCTCAAATGGCATATGATCATCGTCTTTGACGGCTATAAAGTGCAGGGCAACAGCGGCACCAGACTGCGTCAGAAGAATGTTGAAATCGTCTATACCAGAACCAACGAGACCGCTGATGAGTATATCCAGAAGATCGCGGCGGAACTCAGGAACACCTACGATATCACCGTCGCTTCCTCCGACGGCCTGATCCAGAACGCCGTCTTTGCCCAGGGGGCTCTGCGCATGAGTGCCCGTGAGCTGCTTTCAAGAATCGAACTGCTCAAACAGCAGTTCAGACAGGAGTGACTTATGTCTGAAAAAAAACTGCCGAAAATCTCCCCCCAGCAATGGATCCGGATCGGTCTGGCCGCTCTTGCCGTACTGTTTCTGGTTCTGACTGTCAAAAACATGCCTTTCTGGCAGTCTGAAAGATCAGAGCAGAATGAGCCGGATGACATCATGGGCTACAAGGATTCGGAAATCACGGAAATCATCGCTGGCGAAAACCGGGAGCTCAAACAGCTGATTGTCTATGAACAGGACCTTGAGGCGTCAATGGACATCACCGACATGTTTCTGAACATCGAATGGTTCAAAAAGAAACAGACCGTCCATCTGAGCGCCACCGCGGAATACATCATTGATCTTTCGAAAATCAATTCGTACGGGATCAGCGTCAACCGAAATGACCGCGTCATTACCGTCACGATTCCAAGAGCCGAGCTCAAGAATGTCGTGATCGATTTTGATAAAACCACCTTTGACGATATCGAGCGCAACATCTTCGGCTGGGGAGATATCAAACTCACCCCCGAGCAGACAAACGAAGTCGAAAAAGACCTGCAGGCAGCACTCCTTGAAGAGGCGTCGGAAACCCCGTATCTTTCCGCGGCTGACATGGCTGCGATGCGGCAGGTGGAGGCGGCCTACCGCAAGGTTCTGACCAACCTGCATGATGATGTTGAGATCATCGCGGTGCTTGACATGAATCTTAATAATTGACACAGCGGAAACGCTGTGTTTTCTCTTGCACAGGGGGGTTTACACAGTTAAACTTAAAGTAGGTTTACTGATGTAAACCTTTGAAAGGAGATTGTTTATGGCCACTCCCAAAATCCACGAAAGTGAATACCGGTTCTGCGAGATTCTCTGGGCGAACGAACCCGTCAACAGCACTGAACTTGTGGGCTTATGCAAAGAGAAGCTCGGCTGGTCAAAAGCCACCACCTATACCGTCATACGCCGTCTTTGCCAAAGAGGTGTCTGCCGCAATGAAAATACCATCGTCACTTCCATCATTTCAAAAGAGGAAGCCGAGGTTTCCGAAATCGATGAACTGATGGAAAAGAAATTCGGCGGATCTCTTCCGGCCTTTATCGCCGCTTTCGCAAGACATGAAAAACTCAGCGACAAAGACATCGCCGAGCTTGAAGCGCTGATCAGAGCGAAGAAAGGGGAATGATCATGGAAGAACTCTTCTTAAGATATTTCAACATTTCTTTGCGCGCTTCCTGGCTGATTCTTTTCATCCTTGTCATACGGTTCATCTTCAAAAGAGCGCCCAAGCGCTTAAGGATTCTCTTGTGGGCCATCGCCGCTTTCCGGCTGCTGTGCCCGCTCACGTTTGAAAGTCCGTTTTCGCTTCTTCCCAAAGGGGACACCATTCCCATGGATATCGCGACGGCGCCGCTGCCGCAGATCGACACCGGCATCTCCTCCATCAACAACGCCGTCAACCCGGTGATTATTTCAAACTTCAGACCCAGCCCTGAAAACAGCGCCAATCCGCTGCAGATCGTCAACTATATCGCATCCATCGTCTGGATCATAGGCATGGCAGGCATGATTCTCTGGCTGCTTGTCTCCTCATTCCGTCTTCATAGAAGGATGAATGAGGCAATGCTGCTCGAAGGCAATGTCTATGAAAGCGGGAGGACGGATTCCGCTTTTGTCTTCGGAATCTTCAAGCCGAAAATCTATCTGCCGCTTCATCTTTCGGATACAGAAAAGCAGTACATCATTGCCCATGAGAAAGCCCATATTGCCCATGGCGACCATCTTTTAAAACCGCTGGCCTTCCTGGTTCTTGCGGTCCACTGGTACAATCCGCTGGTATGGCTGGCGTACAGCCTGTTCACAAAAGATATTGAATATGCCTGCGATGAGACGGTTCTTTCCGGATTAAATGAAAATGAACATGCGGATTACGCCGCGGTTCTTCTGAAAAACGCCGCCCATGGCCGTCTTGCGGTGTCACCGGCCGCGTTCGGGGAATCGGGCGTCAAAAACAGAATCAGAACAATTCTGGATTACCGCACACCTTCCTTCTGGGCCGGGATTGTCGTGATCGTCCTGACGGTGATCGCGGCGGTCAGCTTCCTTTCCGATCCCGCCAAAGCCGATGAGGGTCCAGAGATCACGCCTGCGGTGCCGGATCAGACACCTGACGCGGAGCCTGTGCCTGTCACAGAGCCTGTGCTGCGGATGGAGGACTGGACAAACGGAAGCACACAGGTGCTTTATCAAAGCACGGACAAAGAACTGATCAGCCGTTTTGAAACCCTCCTTGGAAACGTCATGACGCTTGAAGAAGAAGGCGTCATCAGGATGAATGAGGGATATGAAAATATCATGAATTATCATATAAGCTCGGACGCCGGATTTATCGGCTATGAAGCAGGCCGGTTCCCGTATGGGAGTGTCATGCATGAGAATATGCTGTATGTAGAGGCCGGCACCATAAAAGACGGAACTGTGGTGTCGGTCACAGATCTGCTGATTCCCGCGGACAGCGAAACCGCAAAGCGGCTGCAGGATTTCGTGAGTGAGGTGCAGTCTGTCTCAAATGCGCAGGTATACGATCCTGCCCGCGATCCGGATCAGATCCGGGAATATCTCACCCAGCTCACCGGTCCGACAGGCTACAGGTTTCCCATATGCAATTCGGTCAGTCTGACCAACGCAGATGAATGGAACCGGTTTGAGGAAAAAGTGAATCAGTCGCAGCCGGCTTCCATAACCCTTTGCAATTACACGATTGAAGGCGATCCCATCTATACCTTTGTCCATTACAACGGGGAAGATTTCGCCTGGTTCAAGGATTCCTCAAGGGACAGATTCGGTTCTGAACAGTATGCGTTTGAAACAGGTGTGAAGAAGTATCTCTCCCATCAGAGCGCGCTGGTGACCGATGAAGAATATGGGGAAAAGTATTATGCCGAGACAGCTGTTCTTTCCGATCTTCCGTATGAAAGCTATGAGGAAATCGCAAAGAGCGGTGAAAACGGGGATGAAATCATTTACCTCTGGGGTTTCACATATCTTTCAGAAAATTGAAAAAACTGACAGGGCAGCTATCGCGGAATGGCTGCTTTTTCTGTGCGCGCTGCGGATACAAACCTACCGTCTGTATCTGTTCGGTGGTACAATTCAATCAAAGAGAAAAGGAACAGAATTATTATGTTTATCATGCCTGAATACAGAGAACCCGACTTTTCAGCTGCGGTTTTTCAAAGCGCTCCCGATGTGAAGATGGAGCCCTGTGAAAAGGACGGCGTCGTGCCGGACTATTTCCATTCAACTTCCATTTATCCCGAATATTTCAAAATAAACGGCCAGTGGATTCTGGCGGCGGAAAGCCGGATGGACAGCTGCGTTGTTTACCGTGAAAACGGCACTCTCGACGTCGTTGAGCAGAGAAATGTGAAGAAGGGCGACATGGTCATCCTGGGCCGTTCGGAAAAATGCGAGGAGGGAATCTATCTCCATGTCGACGGATTCACGGAATCAGACGGGGAGATCGACGACCAGTTCAAATTCCGCGCCAACCGCTCAAGGGAAACGGCGTTTGCCCGGGACTACAATAATATCTATGAACTCTTTGAGTATGAAAAGGAACACGGCAAGATCGTCTTTGTCATGGGACCGGCCTGCTCGTTTGACTATGACTCGAGAAAAGCGATGGAATCTCTGGCTGACAAAGGCTATGTCCATGGCCTTTTAGCCGGCAACGCATTAGCCACCCATGACCTTGAAGCAGGACTGCTCGGCACAGCGCTCGGTCAGGACATCTACACCCAGAAGTCAAAGCCCAACGGCCATTACCATCATCTTGACGTTCTCAACAAAGTCAGAAGATGCGGTTCGATTCCCAGATTCATTGAAGAATACAAAATCGACAACGGCATTATCTACGGTCTGGTCAAAAACAACATTCCGTTTGTGCTGACCTCATCCATCCGCGATGACGGTCCGCTGCCGGAAGTGATCGCCGACGCCTACGAAGGACAGAGGCAGATGCGCGACATGTTAAGGGACGCCACCACCATCGTATGTCTGGCCACCCAGCTTCATTCGATCGCCTCGGGCAATATGATTCCTTCCTTCCGCGTGCGTGAAGGAAAGGTCAGACCTGTCTTCTTCTATTGCGTCGATATCTCTGAATTTGTGACCAACAAGCTTCATGACCGCGGCAGCCTCGGCGCCGTGACCCTGGTCACCAATGTGCAGGACTTCGTCTGCCTGCTCGACAAGGGTGTCAAGTAATGACCCAGGGCATCCATGTCACATCTGAAATCGGTCAACTGAAAAAAGTTCTTCTTCACCGGCCGGGCAGAGAACTGCTCAACCTGGTGCCTGACCGTCTCGGCGAACTGCTGTTTGATGATATTCCTTATCTGGAAGCGGCCGCCCGCGAACATGACGCTTTCGCTTCAATCCTGAAAGACAACGGCGTTGAGGTTGTTTATCTGGAAGACCTGATGAATGAGGTGCTGACCCTGCGGCCCCGCTTAGTGGACACGTTTCTTGATCAGTGGCTGGAGGAAGGCGATATCCGCACCGAAAAGTGGAAGAAGAAGCTGAAGAAATACCTGACCGACAATTTCAAAGGCAAAGACCTTGTTTTGAAAACCATGGAGGGCATCACCCTCAAGGAAATGGGGGAGGTCAGGGCATATTCCCTGCAGGACAGAATCGCTCCGGCCGATGATCTGGTCATCGATCCGATGCCCAATCTCTATTTCCAGCGTGATCCGTTCTCTTCAGTCGGCAATGACGCGGTCATTTCCAGCATGCACTTTCCGACAAGAAAAAGAGAGACGATCTACGCGGATTACATCCTGCGCTATCATCCCGATTTTGCCGGTTTCGTCAAAGAACAGTATTCAAGAAGCGAGCACGCCGCGATTGAAGGCGGGGATATCCTGAACCTGAACAGAAGCACTCTTGCGATCGGCATTTCCCAGAGGACTTCGCCCGACGCGATTGAACTGCTGGCAACTCAGCTGTTCACCGATGAGCAGAGCCCGGTGCGCACCGTGCTTGCCTTCAAGATTCCATCATCCAGGGCGTTCATGCATCTGGATACGGTCTTCACCCAGATCGACAAAGACACCTATGTCGTTCATCCCGGCATTCTCGGTCCGCTGACCGTCTTTGAAATCACACCGGCAAAAACAGGAATCAGAATCAGAGAAGCCAAAGGATCCTTACAGCAGATCCTTGAAGAATACACACACAGTGACCATGTGGAACTGATCAGATGCGGCGGCGATGACGTCATCGCTTCCAGACGCGAACAGTGGAACGACGGCTCCAACACCCTGGCAATCGCCCCGGGGAAAGTCATCGTCTATGACCGCAACAATGTCACCAACGCGATTTTAAGAGAAAAGGGAATTGAGGTACTGGAGATGCCTTCCTCCGAACTTTCCAGAGGAAGAGGCGGTCCCCGCTGCATGTCCATGCCTTTAGTCAGAGAGGAAATATAATTATGGGAATCAGTTTAAGCGGAAGAAGCTTTCTCACACTTCTGGATTTCACACCCGATGAAATCCGCTATCTTTTAGGCCTTGCCGATGAATTCAAGAGAATGAAGAGAACCGGCACCCCTCACCGCTATCTTGAAGGCAAGCAGATTGTCTTGTTGTTTGAAAAGACATCGACAAGAACACGCTGCTCCTTTGAAGTCGGCGCGAAGGACCTCGGCATGGGCGTCACCTTCCTGGATTCCGGCAGCTCGCAGATGGGCAAAAAAGAATCCCTGGCCGATACCGCAAAAGTCCTTGGCCGCATGTTTGACGGCATTGAATACAGAGGCTATAAGCAGAGCGTTGTCGAGGATCTTGCCAAATACTCCGGCATTCCGGTATGGAACGGCCTGACCGATGACTTCCATCCGACCCAGATGCTGGCGGATATCCTGACAGTGCAGGAAGAATTCCATGACGTCAGAGGCAGAAAGCTCACATTCTTCGGCGACTCCAGAAACAACGTCGCCAACTCGCTCATGGTCGTCTGTTCCAAACTCGGCATGCGCTTCTGCGCCTGCGGCCCGAAGGAACTCTGGCCGGAAGAAAGCCTGATCGAAAAGTGCAGAAAGATCGCGGCGGAAACAGGCGCTGAGCTTGAATTCACCGATGATCCCTCGCTCGGGGCAAAGGACTGCGATGTTCTCTATACCGACATCTGGCTCTCAATGGGTGAACCGGATGAACTCTGGGCAAAGAGAATTGAGCTTCTGCAGAAATACCAGGTCAATAAAGAACTGATCGCCCAGGCAAAGCCGACCGCAATCTTCATGCATTGCCTGCCGGCGTTCCACGACCGCAACACAACCGTCGGAGAAAGGATTTACCAGACATTCGGCTTAGAGGCGATGGAAGTGACCGACGACGTCTTCCTCGGTCCTCAGGCCAGACAGTTTGATCAGGCGGAAAACCGCATGCATACGATCAAGGCTGTCATGTATGCCACACTGAAGTAACATCAATGAAACAGAAAATCGTTGTGGCCTTCGGCGGCAACGCCCTTGGCAAAACACCGCAGGAACAGCTCAAAAAGGTCCGCAATACCGCCAAAGCGATCGCGGATCTTGTCGAAGAAGGATATGAAATCATCATCACCCACGGCAACGGTCCTCAGGTCGGCATGATCAATGAGGCCATGGAGTACGCTGCCCGCCACCGGGAAGGCATCGCCTTTATGCCTTTTGCCGAATGCGGCGCCATGTCGCAGGGCTACATCGGCTACCATTTACAGCAGTCAATCCGCCGCCAGCTTGAAAAAAGAGGCATCGAAAAAGGCGTTGTGTCAGTCATCACCCAGGTGGCAGTCGACCAGAAAGACCCCGGTTTCCAGAACTTCACCAAACCGGTCGGCAATGTCTGGTATACAAAAGAAAAAGCGGAAGCCATCGCCGCTGAAACCGGCTATGTGTTCCGCGAGGAAAAGGGAAAGGGATACCGCCGGGTTGTCCCTTCACCCAGACCTGAAGAAATCATTGAGCTTCCCATCATCAAAACGCTCGCCGAAGCAGGCAATATCGTCATCGCCGCCGGCGGCGGGGGAATTCCGGTGGTCAAGACCGACCATGGCATCAAAGGCGTGGCCGCTGTCATTGACAAGGATTACACCAGCTCGCTTCTGGCAAAAGAACTGCATGCGGATCTATTGATGATCCTGACCAACATCGAAAAGGTCTGCATCAACTATGGAACAGAGCAGGAGGAGCAGCTTTCAAAGCTCAGCCTGCCTGACGCGAAGAAATATCTTGAGGAAGGACAGTTCGGCGAAGGCAGTATGAAGCCCAAGGTTGAAGCCTGCCTCTGCTTTGCCCAGAACGGCGGCAGTGCCGTGATTACCAGACTGGAATGTGCCCGCAAGGCGTTAAAGCACAGAACCGGCACCTGGTTTGAACCATAATCATTGAGGAAGGGGAAATATCCCTTCCTTTTATGATTCAGACGGTTATTATGGAAACATGATCAGAATTATTTCAGCTGAAGAAGTTTTATCCGCCGCGCATGACGGCTGGAAAGTGCTTGTCATAGTCCGGGAACCCGGTGAGTTTCTTAAAACCATTGAAGAAACATCCGGCGTTTTCTGGATTCCTGAACTGTCTCCCGCTATGGAAACATTTGACTTATATTTACGCCGCAGGAGTGAAGGAAACTGGAACAAAGATGTGTTTGTTTCAGAATACCTGCCTTCTTTCCTGGATGATCTGCTCGCCTCAGAGCAGGCTCAGCGCTTAATGGAAAAGATCCGGAAAAGCTCTGAAGAAGGGGAAAGGATTGCCCTGGCGTGTTTCTGCACCGATGAAACGATCTGCCACCGCAGCATTGTTTCAGGCATTCTTCAGGGAATGGGATGTCAGGTGCAGGGCAATGATTACAGCGCTTATTACAAGGAATACCTTCTTCACAGAAAAGCATCACAGACGTCCGGCAGTTAACAGCTGTGCAGACATGATGAAAGGCACCTCACGGTGCCTTGATGTGTTATTCGGCCGGATTGAAGCGGTAGCCTTTTCCGCGCAGCACACGGATGAACTGCGGACGGGAAGGATTGACTTCGATCTTTTCACGGATGTGGCGGACATGGACTGAGATCACCAGATGACAGTCGTAGGGGTTGTCATTCCAGACATTTTCATAGATTTCTTCTGCTGACTTGACCTCATTGGGATTTTCCATCAGATAGGAAAGAATATCAAACTCGATCGGGGTCAGGTGGGATGACTTGCCATTGGACTCAACGGTCCGTGTTTCTTTGTTCAGTAACGGGTTCAATTTAATCTCCTTTCTTGCTCAGCCATGCGCTGAGGGAATATTCTGTGCCATAGGCATCATCGTAATCGGTAACGGTAACGGATCCATTCCGGTAACTGTCGATGGCGATCAGATCTTCAAGACTGATGCCTTCAGACAGGCGGTAGCTGTAGCTGTTTGTGTAGGTGTAGGACATCGGTGAATCGGTGTTGTTGTAGGTAAGATAGGCCGTAACAGGATATGTCTCTTCTGAATAGAAGGTATCGATTCCCGCCTGTCTGTACTTTTCCATGATCTGCCAGATTTCATTTGACTGGCTGATCTCACTGACGGGAAGAACGACTTCGGCATATACGTAGGCTTCAGGGATATCTTCGCTGCTGCGGATTCTGGAAAGATTGTCCGCGCTCACTGAGCTGTTGTAGTGCATGGCGATATAGCCGGTGTCTGTGAATGTGTAGCGCTCCGCCTGACCGAATCCGTGGGTATGGTATGCCGCGAAAGCACATCCCGCTGCCGCCACAGTCAGTGCGGCGAACAGTCCAAGGATTTTAACGGTCAGCTGGATCTTTCTTCTGTAGACGAACTGTGCCACCACATAGATGAACAGAAGCAGCAGGATCATCGTCAGCATTGAAACCGAGAAGCTGTTCATTGCTGAGAAGCAGATCGTTAACAGGATCCCGAAGGCGTACAGGTTGATGATCAGCCGGTAGGCCAGCGGATGGTCGGAAAGCTGTCCGGCTCTTTCGCTCTTTCTCTTTACAAACTGGCTGTACAGTCCATAGCAGGCGGCTATGGCATAGATGGCAGTCACTGCCGTGTAGCCCCAGTTGTAGAAGACGTCGCTTGCCGCAAGGGCGAAGTTGAGGTTGTGGATATTCATTGCCAGCGGTGAGAGCCACATCGCGATGCCGCCGGTGTCGCTGAAGTTTCCGCCTGCCACCGTATTGGAGACAAAGGAGGAAATCACTCCCAGGAACAGAAGCGGCAGACAGGTCCATGAGCCGATCATGACAATGCCGTCGAAGGTATTGTTGGCAATCAGGAACCAGAATGTGTGGATCACCAGCAGGGTGAGTGTGAAGAAGGCTTCCTGGCCGATGACCGTCAGCAGTTCAGTGACGCTCACCGCATGGATTGCGTTGATCAGCCAGAGCAGCACTGATGTAAGCAGGAAGCTGCCGAAGATGACCGTGAAGGCGAATGCCATGTTTGTGATCAGCTGCTCGCTTCTGCTTAAGGGCAGGGCCAGAAGCTGGTCGGAGCTTCTTCTGTTATGGACGAAGGCGAACAGGATCACCGGCAGGATGTATGTCATCATACCCGCCAGAACCGTCATTACTTCGACGGAACCCATATAATCGTTATGGATATTGCCGGAGCTGATCAGGGGAATCGCGGAGATTCCGAAGAAGACGACCGTGAAGAAGATGACGGGAATCCGGTAATTCCTGAACAGATATCTGAACCAGCTCTTATTCATTGGATTCACCTCTGCTTTCGAGTTCATAGATGAACAGTTCCTCGAAGCTGACCGGCAGCACGTCCATCAATAACGGCTTCATGCCTTCAAGCTTCGCAGTGACCTCCTCCTGGTTTCCCCGGATGACAAGTCTCTGAACTCTTCCTTCCTGCTCATAATGCAGCACATCGAACTCACTGAAGTCCTCTCTGGTTTTTTCTTCAGCGAAGGCCAGCTGGTACTTGTTGATCATGTCTTTGGATTCAAGCAGATCGCCATAGCTGACAATCCTGCCTCCTTCGAGGATACCGAAGGAATCACAGATATCTTCCAGCTCCCTTAAGTTGTGCGAGGAGATGATGACGGTAAGTCCTTCATCCTCGATGAGACCGCTGAGCGCCTTCTTGAAGCGGAGTCTGGCTAACGGCTCCAGGCCGTCGTAGGCTTCATCGAGAAGAAGCAGCTTCGGTTTGATGGAAAGGGCGAACAGCAGTGAAACCCTGCGTTTCATTCCCTTGGAGAGGTTGTTGACGGACATCTTTTCATCGAGTTCGAACAGTTCAAGATATTTTTTAAAGTCCGCTTCGGAAAAGCTGTACATGGTTTCATAGAGAAGTTTCATTGAGCCGATCGTGGCACCGACCGGATAATACGCTTCATCAGGGACAAATGCGATTTCCTTGCGGGTCAATGGCTCTTTTGAGGTATCGGCGCCATGCAGGGTGATTTTCCCCGCATCCGCCTCGTAGACGCCGGCGATCAGTCTGAGAAGGGTTGATTTGCCGGCACCGTTGATTCCGACCAGTCCGAAGATGGAGGAATCATTGATTTCAAGATTCAGATCATCGAGAACTGTCTTTGATCCGAATGATTTGTAAAGATGTTCAATTTTCAGCATCATTCTGCCTCCGCATAGAGCTTTTCCACGGAATGGATCAGCTCATTTTTGGTAATGCCTGCTGCTTTGAGAGGCCTCAGAACGGAGAGGATTCTGATTTCCTTGGAAGCGTTCGCCTCAATTTCAGCAACATAGACGCCTTTCTTTGGCAGGTTATACACAACACCCTTGCGTTCCAGTTCAATGTAAGCTCTGGCGGCGGTGTTGGGGTTAATACCGTTGTCCTGGGCCAGCTGCCTTACGGAGGGGAGCTTATCCCCCGGCTTCAGCACGCCGGCTTCGATGAAGCGCAGGATCTGAGTCCGTATCTGTTCATAGATAGGAACCTTGCTTTGTAGATTCAGCAGAAACATTTCCCGCACCTCCAATCTGTATTAACTGTACTAAGTGTATTATCTGTCTGACCACGAGTCAATAGGTTTTGCAAAAAAATTTTTTGCTGTTGTCATTTACAATTGTTTTATTCCTTTTCCAATTATTTCATTCCTCGAAGCGCATTTTGACGAAAAGGGTTATTACAATTGAGTTGATCCAAAACGTGCAATTCTGGGTTTCACAGATTGCAATTGAGTTGTTCCTGACATTAAAGGATGTATTTATTAATGCCGGATCCATAGGATTACTGCCGCAGGGCAGCGGCTCAGGTGACTTAGAATGTGGTGGCAATTACACCTTCGGGGAATAACTGAATTGAAAAGCTTCAATAGCAGAAATGCATTACGAGGTTCAAAACAATTGGAAAACTGAAAATGCAGAAATGCATGATTATTTGCTTTGGAGGTCTGACACAATTGGAAAAATCCGGCTGTTTCAGAGTGTTTCAAGGCTGAACTAAATTGGTAAAGACATGACGGTAGCGCTGCGGACTGCCATTGAGTGTGATACTTCCGCGCAAACTAAAACAGCACCTGCTGTGCTGTTTCAGATTATATTGCTAACGGGTGATCCGGATGCTTTCGAGCATCTTCTGTGCCGCTTCACTCATTTCCTGACTCCATGGTCCGCCGGTTTTGGCAACGATGAATTTCATTTCCTCCTCCAGAGGGAACACAGCATAGTCCCAATACTCATTACCATCATAATACCCAACCTCTGCAGTTCTTTCGCCGATATCGGTCTTCCTGATTTCAAGACCGGTGCCGCAGACGCCCCACCAGTCACTGAACCAGATTGACAAAGCAGGATCATCTTCAGGCTCCACAGGATCTTTGGACAGTAAGTACAGTCTCCCGTCTCTCATGTCAATCTTCCAGTGTTCTTCATCAATGCGCATGGAGAATTCGCCTTCTTCCATCTGGAATGTATATTCTTCTGAGGGTTCCGGGTCTTCCTGCTTTGTGACCGGTTCAGCTTCTGTCTGATAAACCGGCTCCGGTTCTTCATTTCTCGCAAGCGCAGTACATCCTGAACACAGAAGACATGCCGCAAGCATTCCTGAGTAATATTGCTTCATAGTGTGTTCTCTCCTTTGTAATAATAAGTGTCCGGTTCTGCCGGTTTCTTACACAAATTGACAGCCATCTTTTCTGAATGAAGAAAAGTTTCTGTGTGATTTACCGCATCCTGCTGTATTGGCTGAAGCCGGTACTTTCAAAGAATCCGTCATGCATATGTTATGATGGCTGAGAACAAAACATTATGGAGGATGCCATGAAACAGATCATTCAGAAACTGACAGCAGTCCTGCTGGCGGTAATGCTTTCCCTGTCATTTGCGGCTGATCTGCCTGTTTATCAGGTCAGAGCTGAAGACGGGAATGAAATTTCAGAAACAGTCACTTACGAAAATCCGCTGTACAGTGAACTGAGTTCAGCGGATCAGCTGAAGCTGAGCCGGGCGGAGATCAATGCCCTTTCAGATTCCATTGATAAGCACTATATTGAGGAACTCCGTGCTGAACTGGTCAGCAGGAATGCAGATATTGCCATCACGATTCCGTATGTGGATGATTACGAGGATGCCGCGCACTATATGTGGGATCAGGCTGTGGAAACATACACAGGCAATCCGAAGGAAGGGGATTATCTCGGATTCCAGTACGGTTCCTGGAGCTGTGATATTAACGGCAATACAAGTTTTCTGACATACACATATCATGTGACGTATTACACGGACGCACAGCAGGAAGCCAAAGTTGATCAAGCTGTGCAAAACCTGATCGATGATCTGGGAATCCGTTATAAAAACGATTACCAGAAAATCTACAACGTCTATGAATGGATTGCCAAACATGTGAAATACGAATATGACTACGCGACTGTCGATACAATGCTGATATACACGGCATACGGCGCACTGATCAACAATGTGGCTGTATGCCAGGGCTATGCGGTTCTTTTCTGCCGGATGATGCTGGAACTCGGCATTGACTGCAGAGTGATCAGCGGCATCGGCAACGGCGAAGGCCACGCCTGGAACATCGTAAAGATCGGCGATCTGTATTATGACATTGATGTGACATGGGCAGCCACAACAGAAGACCATGAAGAATATTTCCTGCGCGGCTCGAAGAATTTCAGCGACCACGCTTCAGACGATGAATATCTGACTTCAGAATTCAGAAGCAAATATCCGATTGATCCCAATGACTATAAAGTGACAGCAGAGGATCTTGAAGAGGATGATGTCTGCCAGGGCGCTGTTCTGAATGAAAGAGAATTATCCCTTGATGTCGGCCAGACTTATCAGCTCACAGCACAGGTACTTCCTCTGACTTACTCACAGAAAGTGACATGGGCCAGCGACAACACAAAAGCCGCAAAGGTGGACAGCAAAGGTCTGGTGACTGCGGTATCCGCAGGAACTGCCAATATTTCAGCCACAGCCGAAGCAGGCGGAAAAACAGCTGTATGTAAAATCACAGTTTCTGAAATTGAAGAAGATTCAGGTCATGCCTACTGCATCCGTACAAGAACAGACGAAAATACAGGCAGGGGAGATCTGATCTTCTTCCGCTCGAAAAATCTTTACGATACCGGCGAAGAGTCTGACTGGCAGACCGTCACTGACCTTTATGGCAATGAGTATGAAGGGCAGGTTTACGCGATTGATGCTGAAATTGAAGGAGAACACTGCGATTACCCGAACGGGAAATCTCCCTGGTATAATGCGCGCTTTGCCACATTGCGGATCTACACAGCCCCCAACCAGACTGTCCACATCAAAAACATGAGTGCCTGGTTCGCTGATTTCATGGAAGTTGAAGAATTCGACGGCACCGGATTTGACACCAGCGAATGCATAGATTTTGCCGATACCTTCAGCAACTGCCAGAACCTTAAAACTGCCAATGTAAAGCCCCTTGACACATCCAATACCCGCTCGGTAGCCGGCATGTTCTGGCGCTGCAAGAGCCTCACTGAAGCGGATCTCAGCAGCTTCAACACGGACAAATGCACCGGCATGAGTGAACTGTTCTGGTACTGCCCGGCTCTTAAGAAAGTTGACTTAAGTTCATTCAATACCGCAAAGATGTCCGGAAGTATGATGAATCTCTTCCAGTATTCCGACAACATCCAGGAAATCAAACTTGGCAAAGGATTTACTGTCTGGACAAATAATTCATATTTCCCCGAAGGCACATGGACCAACGGAACAATCACAAAAACCGAAAAAGAACTGTATGAAGAATATCCCTCCCATGCCTCAGAATGGGCAGGCACATGGAAGAAGGTCAGCACACCGGTTCATGTACAGACGGTCAGACTGAACAAATCCTCTTTAACTCTTGAAGAAGGCCAGAGTGAAACACTTACCGCAGCGGTATCTCCGGATAACGCCGACAATAAAAACATCACATGGAGCTCATCCGATCCGGAAGTGGCCTCCGTTGATCAGAATGGCAAAATCACCGCTCTTAAAGAAGGCCAGACCCTCATCTACGCGACTGCGGATGACAATGGTGTAAACGCCTGGTGCTCTCTGACGGTCAAAGCAAAGACCGCAGTCATTCCGGTAACAGGCGTAAGAATTAACAAGAGCGAAATCACTCTCAAAGTCGGGGAAAACACTTCAATTGAAACAACCGTCCTTCCCGAAAACGCGACTGACAAAACTTACAGCTGGGCTTCCTCCGATTCAAGAACCGTCTTTGTTTCAGATAAGGGAACTGTCATCGGCAGCCGTGCCGGTACAGCGGTTCTGACCGTCACAACAAAAGACGGCGGATTTACCGCCACATGCACTGTGCATGTCATCAGCGATACAGCGCCGGCTCCTGAATCCGTCCGCATTACAGTAAGCAATGCCGCAGTCAATGTCGGCTCATTCTTAAAATTGAAAGCGGCAATGTCTCCTTCCGATGCTGATCAGACCGTCACCTGGACTTCTTCCGATACTTCCCGTGCGACTGTTGACGCCGATGGAACCGTGCATGGAAAGAAAGTGGGCACAGTAACGCTTACCGCAAAGACAGTCAACGGAAAGACCGCAGCATGTACGGTTAAAGTTCTGTTCACCGATGTTCCGGACACCGGCGTTTATTACAGCGATCCGGTCTACTGGGCTGTGAACAAAGGCATTACCAACGGCTATACAGACCATGATGGTCTTGCAAGAGAATTCAGACCAAAAAACAACTGCACAAGAGAAGCAGTCGTCACATTCTTGTGGAGACTGGCCGGCAAGCCGAATCCCAGGTCCATGACATCACCGTTCAGGGATGTCAAAGACAGCTCCAAATATTATTACAAAGCAGTCCTCTGGGCAGCTGAAAAGGGAATTACCGGCGGATATGATGACGGAACATTCAGACCGGACGCCACATGCTTAAGAGAACATGTCGTGACCTTCCTGTACAGATATGCCGGCAAACCGGGCATCGGTACTTCAACGAATCCGTTCAACGACATAAGAAGTTCAGATTACTATTACAAACCGGTACTCTGGGCAGTCAGCAGAGGAATCACCAACGGCTACAGCAGCGGTCCCAATGCAGGAGGCTTCGGTCCCAAGCTGGACTGCTTAAGAGAGCACGTCGTCACATTCCTTTACAGGTACGCAAATCAGAAGTGAGTGAAGGCTGCAGCATACAGCTGCGGTTTTCAGATGAGGTGATCTGAAAAGCCGGCATACCAGAGCACAGACTGCAGACAGAATGCATGTATAATATGGTTATATTCAGCAAACAGGAGAAAAAACAAAATGAAAAAGATTCTTGCAATGCTCAAAGGTGTCATTGCGGTGATGCTGGTGATTCTGACCGCTGTTCCGGTCCATGCCGAAACGCCGACATACGCCGAAACGGATTTTGAATATGATCTGACAATAGAGTCATGGGACGGCAATACATACACGCCGGCTGATTTCAGTGAGGAATATGTGCTGCTGATATTCGGCAGGCAGGCATGCGGCAACACACAGGCTATGATCCGGGAAGCTCAGAAGCTGCTGAAGCTTGGCGCTGATGTCAAACCGGTGGTGATGCTGATTGATGCGAATTCAGAGCCGATGCCGGTTGAAGAGTTTGCGGCAGGTCTGGACGGTTTTGTTGTGTCGGATGCCTATTCCTACAACAGCAGCACTTCGCGCAGACTGATGAGCAGTGCCGGGATTGCCGGCAGTGTCCTTCCGTTTGTTTTCCTGATGGACAGCCGCAGACATGTGATCCTTGGCGCAACTGGTCCCTCACATATCTATGACATCAGTTCCCGTATCCCGTATGATCAGGATACAGATTCTTTCATCGATGTGACTGTGAGTGTTTCACTTCATCAGGACGAATGCCGGGATATGCTGAAGCTGGTCAATGATTTCAGGACCGGAGACGGCGCCTGGATCTGGGACAGCTATTCTTCTGATCATAAGCAGTATTTCGATGATCTGCAGGAACTTGTTTACGACTATGAACTTGAAAAGATCGCAATCAGACGTGCAGAACAGATCGCGGTTTATTACAGTCATGAAAAACCGGACGGAAGATATTGCTTTGAAGAGTATACCGGCGTTTTTGCCAACGGCTACATGGCAGAAAATATCGCGGCCGGATATCCGGATGATGAGAGTGTATTCACTGCCTGGAAAGAAGAAGATAAAGATTATTACTTACAGGGACACCGGCGGAACATGCTTTCCTCAAATGCCCGCTCCATCGGCATTGCCTGCGCCGAAGTCAACGGGGTGAAGTACTGGGTTCAGGAGTTTTCCGACGTCGTTTCCGGCGCTGCGGCCACGCAGTACAGCAGCACCCCTTATGAGAAAACAATCAGGGCCCTGAAGGAATACATGGCTATGAATCTGAACTGGACAGAAAGCCACGGATACTGGGATCAGGATGATGATTATCACTGGGATTCAATCCAGATGACTGTCGGTGATGTGATCAGCCTTCCCGAAGCGGAAGCACGGCTGGTCAACAGCACCAGCAGCAGAACGATTACCGGTCCTGTTGAAGCGGATTTCAGTTATTCACTGTCCGGCGGGACTGCCGTTTCAATTCAGGGCGGTCAACTGGCAGCTTTGTCTGCCGGCAGCTGCCAGCTTGTTCTGAGCGCGGATTATTACGGAATCAAAGCGGAGAAAGCACTGACAGTTGACGTTGTTGAGCCCCATGTTCATGAGTACAGGCTGGACAGCTGGAGCTGGGCGTATGATCATTCATCTGCGTATGCTCTCTTCGTCTGTGCCTCAGATTCTTCACATACAGTCAGAGTCACAGCGGATGTGGCTGCCGAGCGGAGTGAACCTGAATGTGAAAAGGGCGGTCATGTGAAATATACAGCCACCTGTGAATTTGAAGGAAAAAGATACACGGATGTTTATGAAGACGATCTGCCCGCAAAAGGACACAGTTACGGCTTTGCCGACTGGGCGTGGGCGGCCGATTATTCCTATGCGACGATCACGGTGGCATGCGATGAGTGCGGCTTTGTCTTTGAACAGGATGTTCCTTCCGTCAGGGATGGAAACAAATATACCGCTTCAATAAAGATCGGCACAAGAACCTACAGCACAACCGTCTACGGGCCATCTGTGAGCGAACCGGAATCCGTCTCTGTTTCCCCGGATACACTTTCTCTGAAAACAGGCGAAACAGCACAGCTGAGCGCTGCGGTTCAGCCCGCGGGCGCGGATCAGAGGGTTGAATGGAAATCCTCAGACGAATCTGTCGCCTCTGTCTCATCATCAGGGCTCATCACAGCCAGCAGACCGGGAAAGGCTGTCATTACAGCCGTCACGTACAACGGAAAGCTTTCCGCTTCATGTCAGCTTACCGTCGAAGAGCCTGAACCGGAAGTGATTCATGTGACAGGGATCAGTCTGAGTGAGGATTACATGGTCATTCCTGCCGGCTCCTCAGCAGAACTGACAGCGGAAGTCGTTCCTGCTGATGCGGATGACAGACGGATTTCATGGACCTCGGAAAATCCGCAGATTGCGGAAGTGGATGAAAACGGAAATGTGAAAGCCATCAGTCTTGGAACCACGGTGATCCATGCGGTCAGTGCGGAAGGCGGATTTGAGGCACAGTGCACTGTGAAGGTTCTCTTCTCTGATGTTCCTGATGAAGGGAAGTATTATTTCACGCCTGTGTACTGGGCCGTTGATCATGGCATCACAAACGGCTACAGAGATTCAGACGGACTGGTCAGAACATTCAGACCACAGAACAACTGCACGCGTGAAGCGATCGTGACATTCCTGTGGAGACTGGCTGGAAAGCCGGAACCGGAAAGTCTTAACAGCCCGTTCAGGGATGTTCAGAACAGAAACACTTATTATTACAAGGCTGTTTTATGGGCGGCGGAACAGGGAATCACCAAAGGCTACAGCGACGGAACATTCAAACCTGACGCGACATGCTTGAGAGAACATGTCGTGACCTTCCTGTACAGATATGCCGGAAAACCGAACATCGGTACTTCAACGAATCCGTTCAACGACATAAGAAGTTCAGATTACTATTACAAACCGGTTCTTTGGGCAGTCAGCAGAGGAATCACCAACGGCTACAGCAGCGGTCCCAACGCCGGCGGCTTCGGACCCAAACTGGACTGCTTAAGAGAGCACGTCGTCACCTTCCTCTACAGATACGCCAAATAGACATGATGAGATCTCTGCGAAGGGATCTCATCTTTTGACTCATGCATTCATACGGGTGAAGGTTTGTATTACAATGATTGCAAATCAAACTGGAGGAATATATGGAAACTAGGCCTTATGTCCCGTGGGACATGATGAACAGCTTCATGATCGATGTGTTCAAAAAATACGGCGTACCGGAAGAGGACGCGAAGATCTGCGCGGACGTGCTTCTTGAATCCGACCGCAGAGGCATCGAAAGCCACGGCTGCAACCGTTTCAAACCGATTTATCTTGACCGCATCGAAAACGGCACTCTTCTGCCGGTGACAAAGATCGACATTCTCAAGGAAACACCCACAACAGTCGTCATGGACGCCAACAACGGCATGGGCATGGTGGCCAGCCATAAGATGATGGAAATTCTCATTGAAAAGGCGAAGGTCTATGGCATGGCGGGCGGTGCCATATGCAATTCCACCCATTACGGCATTGCCGGCTACTGGACAACCATGGCGGAAAAGGCAGGCATGATCGGCATCTCCGGCACCAACGCCAGACCTTCCGTCGCTCCCACATTCGGCGTCGAGCCGATGATGGGTACCAACCCCTTAACATTCACGATGCCGACGGATGAAGAATTCCCGTTCAACTTCGACTGCGCGACTTCCATCGTCCAGAACGGCAAGATTGAATTCTACGAAAGATCCGGAAAAGAAACGCCGGCCAACCTTGTCATCACAAAAGACGGCGGCACAATGACCGACTCCCACAATATCCTCAAAGAGATGAGAGCAGGCAACTGCGCGCTCTTATCGATCGGCGGAGCAGGGGAAGAAACCGGCGGCTATAAAGGCTACGGCTTCACCACCATCGTTGAAATCCTGTCCGCTGCGCTTTGCGGCGGTCCTTACATGAAGGCGCTCTCCGGCAAGGATGAAAACGGCAATAACGCCATGTATCATCTGGGCCATTTCTTCTTTGTCATCAATCCTGAATTCTTCATGGGTCTTGACACGTTCAAAGCGACTTCCGGCGGCATCTTAAGAGACCTCAGGAATTCCGAAAAGGCGCCCGGCGCGGAAAGAATCTACACCGCGGGCGAAAAGGAATACCTCTCCTGGTGCGACAGAAAAGACAAGGGTGTTCCGGTCGGCGCATCCATCCAGAAGGAGCTCATTGAGCTGAGAAACCGCTTCTCACTGGACTACACATTCCCGTTTGAATAAACATGACCGTCAGCAGCTCAGAGTAATAACAGCAATAATAAAGTCGCAGGGAATGATTCAGCTCTTTGAGAACGAACCATTCCTTTTTTACGGTCGGTCTCCACGGCTGCCGACCGGTCTCCTGTTTCAGTGGCTGCGTGTCATTTTCTCCGTAATGAAAAGACCGATGAGTGGAAGCTCACCGGTCAGTCTGTTACAGATATTCTCTTAAAGAGTCCGTTACACCGTCTTTGGAATAACATCTTTCAAATAATCCTTGACGGTATCATACACCTCGTCAAACGGCGGCTTGTTAACTCCTCCGGAAAACCTGAATTTTTCATATGCGTGCTTCAATTCAGCTGTGCTCTGCAGAAAACCGCGGAAATCTCCCAGGGTTCTGCCGCTGTTCTGCAATGCCTGCAGCAGCTGTTCCCTGTCAGGTTCAAAAACTTTTGAAAAATAATACAGGTCCATAACATCCTTTATCCTTCGGAATACTTTATGGGAAGATACGGTCGAAACCTTATCTGCCAGCATCTGGGATGGAGTGATGCCACGGAAGTGAAGCCCTTCAACCACATAGATCTGTGATGGCTGAACAGGACGGTTCACATCCACGTCCATGGTGAACAGGACTTCACCAGTTGTGGGGTCAGACAGCTCAATTCCTGCGGAACGTCCTTCTCCATACATTCTGTAGAGCTCCGCATGAAGATTCACTCCGCTCTTCTTAAGTGCTGTTTCCAAAGAATTTTCGAGCTGCGAAGCAGTCGGCGGTATTTCAGAATACCAGTTTGCATCAATGTCCGCGGTATGCCGAGTCTCTTCCGGATACCCTGCCTCCATCAGGCATGCTTTCAGAACCATTGCACCTTTGAAGTCAATCGGGATACCGCTGTTAAAGAGTGCATCCATGACTGAGTACATCATTTTTTCTTCATCTGACAGATTCATTTGTCACCTCCATTAATCTGTATAGTAATGGACCGCTTCGTCTGCCAGTTTCGCAAACGCATCTTCATATCCGGGAACCGGAAACAGACCCGCAAAGCTGCTGCTGTTTCTGTAATAGTATCTGCTGAGTGCCTCTGTAATTCCCTGCATATCAAGAATGGACTGATTGGCAAGTGCATCATTAAGTGTCCGGTTTAGGTCTGTATAGCATAGACCATTCCGTTCCTGAACATGATATGTGCTGATTCTGTTGCCGAGAATAACAACTCCGTTGAAGCGGGTCAGGCTGTTGTCTCCATAGACCCACACAAGGTACTCATCACTCCTGCCGCCAAAGCTTCCCTGACACATGAGCGCCTCATCCAGTGCAAATACTACAGGCTGACCCATACAGTCAGCGACAGCGCGCAGCCAGGAGAGAGAACCGATGTAATCGCTCCGCTTCGGCAGATTCTGTTTTTTCGGATCATATTCCGGCAGGATAACGGTTTTTCTGTTTACGAGATCAGCCTGGACACGGGCTTCCAGAAGATTCGTTATATATGCCGGGGGTGTGCGCACACCTGCTTCCCAATTCTGAATTGTGCGGAACGGGATCTGGTAGCGTGCAGCGAATTCGCTCTGCGTTTCACCCAGCTGGTTTCTCATTTCACGGATGTTCATATCAAGTACCTCTGCAGAATCATTATACACCCAATGGGTGTATTGTTCTAGATGCCGTCAGACATAGATTCCTTTAGAAAAAAAACCTCAGACCGATACAGACCGTTCTGAGTGCTTTTGTTAAGGGTCATTGCATCGATACATAAGGATGCCATCAATACATCCTTATAATCATGCGGCAATCTGACCTTGCATATGGCGTGCTCAAGGAGATTCGAACTCCTGACCCCTAGCTTCGGAGGCTAGTACTCTATCCAGCTGAGCTATGAGCACAATTGCGCAGTAATGATTTTAGCACGATATGGTATAATTTCAAAGATGACACTGAGAACAGAAAAAATAAAATTAATCGTCTGCGATATTGACGGAACCATCATCCCCGGCGGTGAACACGCGATCTCCCGGCGCCTGAAAGAGGACTTCGACAGGGCAATGGCAAAGGGACTGAAAGTCATGATCAACACCGGCCGTCATTTCACCTTCCTGCAGCCAAGCCTGTTCGATGATCTGCCTATGGACATTGTCGGCACAATCAACGGGGCCTGCGTCAACAGAAGAAACGGAAGCGTGATTGAAAAGCATCCGATGAGCGAGGCGCAGATGCACATGATCACTCTTCTCAGCATTGAAAACAATGTCGGTCTCGGCTTCAAGTTCGAAGACCGCATCGTCACCTATGCCAATCATGAGAAGTTTGTAGAAGGCTACGTGCAGAAGGGAACACCGTATGAACTGACCGTCCTTGACGGCACCAGAACAAGAAACCATCACCTGAAACACGGCTATCCGCTCGGCACCTTCATGGTCGGCGCCGACAATTCCATCCGTGAGTTTGTGCGGATGGTGCCGGACCTCCAGTTTGCCTGGAGTTTCCGCGGCGGTTTCGACGTCTTCTCTTCCAAAGTCACAAAAGCCACTTCCGTGGAAGCGGCCTTAAGAGCATATGATCTGAAATGGGAGAATGTCATCGCCTTCGGTGATGCTGGCAACGACACCCCGTTCTTAAAGCCTGCCGCGATCGCGGTCGCGATGGAAAACGGCAAGGATGACATCAAGTCGGTGGCTGATATCATTGCGCCTCCGTGCAGGGAGGACGGCGTTGCCAGAGTCCTGGAAGAACTTAAGCTTGTCTGACCCGGAAAAACAAATCCGGGTTTTCTTATCCCCGGATTCTAGTGCATATTGTATTTTGTCATATAGAAGTTCATCTTCCGGCCGCCGCGCACAATCATGTGCATTGACATGAAAATCATGATGCCGAACACAACCGTTCCGGTGATCAGGTTCAGTGTTCTCTGCATTTCCATACTGACATTGAACATCGGCAGGAAGGCTGTCTGCAGGGAAAGGATACCGAGCAGAGCGGCCGACATCGCGATCATCTGCGTTCCTGATAAGAGCGGCGATTTGTATTTGCGGTTGGTGATCAGACCGGCGACAGCCGAGATGATCAGATAGGCGGAGAAGATTGCCATCGCGTAGATCGAATGGCCGGGATAGTGGACCACATAATGTTCATTGACGATCATGACTGTCATTAAGAACAGACACGACATCATCGCGAACATCAGATAGCCCATCATCATATACAGCTTGTACTGCTGGAACATCGACGGCTTGTCGAACTGGTAGCTTCTTAACATGACAAACCTGGCGATGGTCAGAGAAGTGTAGAAGAAGGCGGAGTTGATGAACCACTGGTTCTGGTAGCGGATCGAGACATAGGCGTAATAGAGCGACATGATCAGGTTCAGCTCCATCGAAAGACAGAGACCCAGGCTCTTTTTCTGCATGATCTCAAAGACTTCCAGTTCCTCCTGCAGCCGGTTGGAGGACACAAACAGCCAGATCCAGTAGACCGTCATCACGGCCGTATAGATCACTAAGATCCAGATCGGCACCAGCAGAAACACCGAACTGATCCGGAAGAACCAGATGCAGGTGAGCAGAAGCGCGCTCAATGCGATCAATACAAAAATGATCCTGAACGGAATGTCTACCAATATAAAGAATATCCTGAGCAGCGTTTCTTTCATCGAATCAATCATAAACGATAAAGGGTTATTTGTGTATCGGCTTTCAAAGCGCCTGCCCATCCTGTGCAAATCATTATTGAGAATGGTAAGGGGGATTGCTATAATCAGAAAGAAGAAAGGGCCGGGACACTTCCGCGGCAGTGATAGGATGAGACTGTAAGCATTGTAAAAAACGCACTCTGAATACATCATGACAATCTGAGTTTTTTTATCATAGCAAAAAGAGGAAACGATAACAATGCTGAAGATACAGAATCTTTCGATCACGTACAGACGGGACTCCAGAGTCCTTGTCGATCATTTTAATCTTGTACTCGGCAGCCTGGACAAGGCTGTTTTGATTGGTGAGGAAGGCAACGGCAAATCGACTTTGCTGAAGTGGATTCACGATCCTTCCTTAATTGAAGAATACGCCGACGCCGAAGGCATCTGCGTAAAAAAAAAAGAAAAGACCGGCTGGCTGCCGCAGCAGCTGCCGGAGGAAGACAAAGATAAAACAATCTATGAATACTTTCTGGAAGAACCGCTGTTCACGGAGTGCGGCCCGAAGGAACTGGGCGAACTGGCGGCTTCCATCCATATTCCCAATGACATTTTCTATTCCGATCAGATCATGAAGACGCTCAGCGGCGGCGAAAAGGTCAAGGTTCAGATGGCAAGAATCCTTCTTTCCAGACCGACCGTTTTACTGCTCGATGAACCGTCCAACGACCTTGATATTGAAACGCTTGAATGGCTCGAGGAACTGATCATCAATTGCAGGCAGGCTGTCCTGTTTATTTCACATGATGAAGTGCTGATCTCCCATGCGGCCAACCGGATCATCCACATCGAGCTTCTGCACAGAAAAACGCAGAGCAGGATCACCCAGGCAGCCATGAACTATGAAGACTACATGGAACAGCGGAATGATCTTTTCGATAAGCAGATGCAGAAAGCGGTCTGGGACAGAAGGGCGGACGCCGAAAGAATGGAACGCTTCCGCCGCATTCAGCAGAAGGTCAACCATGATCTCAACAATGTTTCCCGTCAGGACCCCCATTCCGGAAGACTGCTCAAAAAGAAAATGCACGCGGTCAAATCACTCGGCAGAAGGTTCGAAAGAGAGCGGGAAAACATGACGGAGATTCCCGAACAGGAAGAAGCGATCGGCTTCAGCTTCTCTGAAAAATGCTCCGTTCCCTATGGCAAGAAAGTCATGGACTTTCATCTCGATGAGCTCAGAGCTCCCGACGGCCGCCTTCTTTCAAAAGACATCAGCCTTGAAATCTACGGGCCTGCCCGTATCTGCATCACCGGCGCCAACGGCTGCGGCAAGACCACGCTTCTTAAAATCATTGCCGAAGAGCTTCTTGCAAGGGACGATATCAAAGCGGCTTACATGCCCCAGAATTACGAGGATCTTCTCGATCTTGACATCACCCCGGTTGAATTCCTGGCTCCTGAAAAGGATAAGGAAAGCGTGACAAAGGCAAGGCAGTATCTCGGCGCGATGCGCTATACAACAAATGAAATGGAACACGCCATCCGGGATCTTTCCGGCGGCCAGAAGGCAAAGGTGCTGCTGCTGAAGATGAATCTGGATGAAGCGGACGTGCTATTGCTGGATGAGCCGACCCGCAATTTTTCTCCGCTGTCTTCTCCGGTGATCCGTAAGATGATCGCGGAATTCGGCGGCTGTGTGATCAGCGTCTCCCACGACCGCATGTTCATTCAGGAAACCGCGCGGACGGTCTGTGTTCTTGATGAAAACGGCCTGCACAGGACAGAATCATCTTAACTCTCACAGCGATGCTCAGACGGCAACCCTGTATGCCGAAAGGAGTATCGCTTCTTTTTTCCTTTATCGGAAAAAGTGCCTGAAAACAGAATCAATGAATTTTCAGAATTGTTCTTAAGATTGGAAATTATGTCGGTTCCGTCCATGCTCAAACCGGTGCTGTATCGGCTATACTTTTATTAGTTTCTGCGTACCAGTTTTCGGGGGACTGATCAGAAAAACGGAAAGCATCTCCGTATCCTGTGTCCGCCGCTGTCTTTTGCGATAATTATATGAAAGCATTCGCTGAGGGTTTTGCCTGGAAATCCTGTTTTGCTCAGCAGAATCCTGCTGTTTAAGAACTGTGAAAAGAAGGAGGAAGAAAGATGAATTCCACCGATGTCAAACCTGAAGAAAAAGAAGTCAGGAAAGACGAAGCAGAAGAACTTGGAATGGACGAGCTTACTGAAGTCACAGGAGCAGGCAGTCCGTTCGACAATGTTCCCCGCGTCCCGCTCAAGCCGATTGATCCGGATCTTCGTGACAAAGGCTGATCCAATTACAGACTGTTTTAAACTGCACTGCATCGCACTGTTTAGATTGAGAGGAAATTGTTAATGAAACGAATCCTGAGAAGCCTTCTGGTGCTCTTCCTCAGCATTGCGATGATGATGCCAAACGCCGACATTCTCATTGCCTATGCACTGAGTGAGCCATTCGACAGAAGCGAACTCACCGTTCCGGAGGAACTCCAGGACGGAAACTCATGGTACTTCATCCATGAGAACACATACCAGGTCAGTGAGAAAAGCGGTGAAAAGCTGTACATCCCGATTCAGAGAACAGGGGATCTGAGCCGGGAAGGCGACGTTTCACTCAAGCTAAGAGCAGGATCTCACGATCAGCCAGACTGAAGCGGAAATCCCGACAAGAACCACACTCCTGCTCAAGACAAACATGCCTGTCACATGGTCATCATCCGATGAAACAATCGCGACAGTCGATTCCAACGGTCTTGTCACAGCACTGAGATACGGAAAGGTCACCATTACAGCGACAGCTTCCAACGGTGAATCCGCTTCCTGTGAAGTGCAGACAAGATACTATGACGTCGATGATGACAGCAAGTATTACTGGACGCCTGTCTACTGGGCAGCCGACAATGTCATCACAAAGGGATATGACAACGTCTACTTCGGGCCGCAGAACAACTGCACCAGAGAAGCAGTCGTCACATTCCTGTGGAGACTTGCAGGCAAGCCTGAGCCTAAGACAACTAAGAACCCGTTCAGCGATGTCAGCTCCGATAAGTACTACTACAAAGCAGTGCTTTGGGCAGCGGAAAACGGCATCACAAAGGGCTACAAAGACGGCACATTCAGACTGGATGACACCTGCTTAAGAGAACATGTTGTGACATTCCTCTGCAGGTTCGCAAAATAAACAGCAATCCTCTGATCAGAACTGATCAAAGGAAAGACAGAGAAACGAAGGAGCTGAGCAGATCCCCGCCAAGGGCTGCCCGGCTCCTTTTCCTTTCGCGGCACATCAAAAAACCTGTCCGGTGAGGGACAGGTTATGAATCAGTCTTTGACGACGTATGTTTTTAATCTTGTGAAGGCTTCCTGCACTCTGGAAAGCGGCAGGGCAAGGTTGATGCGGATCGAATATTCGCCATGGAAGGGACGGCCGTCCTGCCAGTAGACGCCGTATCTCCAGCCTTCATGGAGAAGGTCATCCATGTTTGTGTTGTGGGCTTTGCAGTAGTCTTCACAATCCACAAACAGCATGTATGTGCCCTGGGGACGGGAGACTGTGATGCCCTTGAAGTTTTCTTCAATGAAATCGCAGGCGTATTTCACATTGGCGCTGAGCACCTGTTTCAGTTCATCCACCCATTCATGTCCTTCCGGTTTATAGGCGCCGATTAAAGCGTACATGGAAAGAACATTCATCGAGTTGTAATGGGAAAGGGAGGTTTCCTTTTCGATTCTTGCGCGCAGCCAGTCGTTATAGACAATGCGGTAGGAGCCGACAAAACCGGCAAGGTTGAATGTTTTGGAAGGGGCGTAGAAAGCGGCTGTATGTTCATGGGCATACTCATTCACCGACTGGGTGGGAATGTGATGATAACCGTCCAGAATCAGATCCGACCAGATCTCATCGGAGATGACCCAGACATTGTGCTTTTCATAAATATCCATCGCTTTTTCCAGCTCATCCTGCTGCCAGACTCTTCCGGAAGGATTGTGGGGATTGCACATGACCGCGACATTGATGTGGTTTTCAATGATCTTCTTTTCCATATCCTCATAATCCATCCGCCAGACGCCGTTTTCATCCTTGATGAGAGGTGAGTGGATAATGTGATAGCCGTTGTTTTCAAGGCAGTGGGTAAAGCCGATATAAGTCGGGGAATGAACCAGAACATTATCGCCTTTGGAAGCCAGAACATTCATAGCCGTGACAACACCGCCCAGAACACCGTTTTCGTATCCGATGTGCTTTGCCTCAAGGCCTTTGACATTGTTTCTGGTTTCATGCCAATGGATGATGGAATCAAAGTATTCCTGTCTTGGTGAGAAATAACCGAAAGCAGGATGCTTCACACGTTCAATGACTGCTTCCTGGATCGTCGGGACAACCGGGAAGTTCATATCCGCCACCCACATCGGGATGACGTCAAAGCCTTCCTCACGCTTTACTTTTCCATAATCGCCGAGATAGTTTTCCGGCATGTCAACCGCAATGGCATCGTATCCCTTGCGGTCAATGATGGATGTGAAATCGTACTTCATATCATTTCTCCTCATAGTCAAAATATGCATATTCCTTGACCGGAATATCGTGAATCTTATGTTTCTTGCGGGTTAAGGGGCTGCGGAATGTGATCTCATCCGCCCATAATCCCATGATGTCAAAATCGCGGGAAGCGATGCCATAGAGGGGATCGTTGATGATGGGATATCTGCGGTTGGCCAGATGAATCCTGATCTGATGGGTTCTTCCGGTTTCCAGCTCACAGCCGATTAAAAGATACTTTCCTTTCTTTTCAAGGATCTCCGCTCTGGTGACGGCTTTGAGTCCGTTCGGCGCGATCCGCCAGACGCCGCTTCTGTGCCTGTCCTTGGCCAACGGTTCATTGCAGGTGAACTTTGTGCCGGGCTCGCCTTTGCCATAGCAGACGGCAAGGTAATGTCTTCTGATTTCCTTGTTTTCCATCTGCGAATCAAGCCAGGGCTGGAAGAAAGGAATCTTGGAATACATGACAAGGCCCTGTGTGTCTTTGTCCAGCCGGTGCAGCGGTCTGACCGGCGCTTTGATGCTGTTTTCGTACTGGTATCTTGCGGCCAGGGCGTTGAGGCATTCCGTGTCATCCGGATCGCCATGGATGATGATGCCGGCAGGTTTATGGACCACATAGACAAACGGATCCTCATAGACGACTCTGGCCGGTTCATTTGCCATCGGCCAGTCGGGTTCCTCTTCCGGAATGACAATCCTCAGTTCACGGTCCCCGATTTCTTCTTCAAGGTCTCTGACCGGTTCCTCATCCAGAAGCAGTCTCTGATTCTGTGTGAGAAGCCAGCGGTTTTTCTTTGACTGCCTGTATTCATCCAGAAACGCGCTGACCTTCATATGGCGCGTCTGCTGGCAGGCAGGAATGACGATCTGATTTTCTCTGATTTCGTATCTCATGGCAGTTTACTCTTGTGCAGTGATCATATCATGAATCAGGGCTGATCAAAAAAGAAAACCGCCGGTTTGGCGGTGATCATGGTTATTTTGCAAGTTCGTCTTTGTAGAAAGCGGCCAGCTTTTCAAAAGCGGGCAGGGAGCGCCTGATCATGTCAGTCGCAACGCAGTAGGCGATTCTGACAAAACCGGGCGTGCCGAAGGAATCCGCCGGAACAAGAAGCAGATCGAATTCCTTTGCCTTGGCGGAGAATTCGCCGGCGTCGGGGACCGGTGACTTGACGAAGAGATAGAAGGCTCCGTCCGGATGGATGCAGGTGAAGCCAAGATCCGTAAGCGCGTTATAGATCAGGTCTCTCTTTTCACGGTATTCATTCATATCGGAAACCTGGCCGGTGCACTTTTCAATGACATGCTGCATAAGGGAAGGGGCGCAGACATAGCCTAGCGCTCTGCCGGCGCCGCAGACTGCCGCATAGACGTCCTTTGAATCCGCGATTTCATCAGGAACCAGCACATAGCCGATTCTTTCTCCCGGCAGTGCGAGGGATTTGGAATAGGAATAGCAGACGACAGTGTTCTTGTAGTACTTCGTCACAAACGGCACTTCGATGTCATCATAGACAAGCTCACGGTAAGGCTCGTCAGTGATGAGATAAATCGGATGGCCGTATTCTTCTTCCTTCTTTTCAAGAACTTCAGCCAGTTTTCTGATTGTCTCTTCCGTGTAAACAACGCCGGAGGGATTGTTCGGGGAGTTGACGATGACGGACTTTGTGTTTTCACTGAGTGCCTTTTCAAGATTGTCGAAATCAATCTGGAAAGTATCCGGATCGCAGGCTGCTTCGGAAACTTTCGCGCCGGCTGTCTCGACAAAGACTCTGTATTCAGGGAAGTAGGGGGTGAATACCACAACCTCATCGCCCTCTGTGTATAAAGCCGTCAGGATGATCTTCAGTGAAGCGGCTGCGCCGCATGTCATATAAAGATTTTCCTTGCGGAAGGATGTTCCGTATTTCGCGTTGAGGTGCTTTACAACTGCTTCTCTGCAGGCCGCGTCGCCCTGGGCGCTTGTATAGCCATGCAGGTAAATGTCATTCTTTGAGTTCAGAAGCTCAATCATCGTTCTGTTGACATCCGCCGGGGCAGCGACATTGGGATTGCCGAGGGAGAAGTCAAATACATTTTCAGCACCGATCTCAGCCTTGCGCTGATTGCCGAATTCGAACAGGTCGCGGATGACAGATCTGTTGTTGCCGTAATTCTTCATTTTTTCATTGATCATATGCGGTCTCCTAATTTCTTCGGATATTGAATACAGTTTAGTACTCTGAAGCGTTACAGTCAATGAAACATCTTCTTTGTATCTGCCTTTTCCTGATGTACGATTGTCTTTGAACAAAGATTCTAAAGAGGCATCATATGGAAAACAGACAATATGCTAAGCTCGTGACCCTGATGAGCGGACATGACAAAGGATCCGCCAAGCGCATCCAGCACTTCCTCAAAGTCCATTCCTTCGCAAGAACCATCGGCACTCTTGAAGGTCTGGATGAAGAAACACTTTACATTCTTGAAACCGCTGCCCTTGTCCATGACATCGGCATTAAGCCGGCACTTGAGAAATACGGTTCTGAAGCAGGGCCGTATCAGGAATCAGAAGGACCTTCTCTTGCCAAAGCAATGCTGGAAGAGGCGGGAGGCTATACGCCTGAGCAGATTGAAAGAGTCATGTATCTGGTCGGCCATCATCACACCTACAAGAACATCGACAGCATCGATTACCGGATTCTTGTCGAAGCGGATTTCCTGGTAAACCTGTTTGAAAGCAGCGTCAGATACAAGGCAATCCTGGCCGCTGAAAAGAACATCTTTGAGACCGAAACCGGAAAAAGACTGCTCGCATTACAGTTTGAAACGGAAGAAGAATAAAGAAAAAATGTCATGTGATATACATGGCATTTTCATTCATGAAGTATTTCGCTGACGCAGCCGCATGAGCGCTCAGTGAGCTGTCCTGCACCCTTAAGCTCCTTGAGCTCTTCCTTTGTGACCCAGCGGAAAGCGACCGTTTCGTTTTCCTGCATCCGGACGGAAGTTTTATCACAGTCAGTGAGGGCTGTGAACTCGGTGTAGAAGCAGTGAGGCCCAAGGCTCTGGCCTCTTTTGTATTCTCTGAAGTCTCTGCCTCTGATTCCGGTTTCTTCATAAAGCTCTCTTTGCGCGCATTCAAGCGGGCTTTCGCCTTTGAGGGCGCTGCCGCCGGCTGTCGCTTCCCATAGGCCGCCGTATTCTTTTACCGGATCTCTCTGCATGATCAGGATTGTGCCGTCTTCATGTTCAAGAAAGATATCGCAGACAAGATGGAAGACGCCATCGGGAACGGTTTCTCCTCTTGTGAGCGTCATTCCTTCGATCAGATTCATGTTTTCGTCATATGCGTCCCAGTATTCCATAGGTTCCTCCTTTCAAGAAACACCGCCTGAAATCAGACGGTGTGTGTTAACCGTTGCGGGTCAGAACCGTGATGCTTTCCACATGCGGGGTGTGGGGGAAGAGGTCGTAGGGAATGACCGTCTGCACCTGGTAGTTCTGCTTGAGCGCTTTGAGATTTCTGGCCAGGGTGGCCGGATTGCAGGAAATGTAGATGATCTTTTTCGGCAGGACTTTTAAGACCGCTTCGATCATCCTGTCATCCATGCCGCTTCTCGGCGGGTCTGCCAGAAGCACATCAACTTCCTGTGTTCTTGCGGCTTTGTATAGACCGTCCGCCGCGTCGGCACAGATGAATTCACAGTTATTGATGCCGTTGAGTTCTGCGTTTTTGGCGGCGTTATCGACCGCGTCCTGAATATATTCAATGCCGATGACATGTTCCGCTTTGTTTGAAGCCATCAGGCTCATCGCGCCGATTCCGCAATAGGCTTCGACCAGAAGCGAGCAGGGATCGACTTTTGAAACGGCCATTTCATACATCTTTTCCGCCTGTTCTTTATTGAGCTGGAAGAACGACTGCGGAGAAAGCCTTAACTCAATGTCACCAACTTTGAGCGGCAGTTCTTTTTCGCCGGCCAGGCAGACTGTTTTTGAGCCGAAGAAACCGGTGCCTTTGGTTTCGGTGTTGACCGACTGGAAGAGGGAAGCCACCGCTTCAATCTTCATGACGTCTTCAACAAAGGAAGCGGTGAATTTGTCATGGCCTGTGATCAGTGTGCACTGAACTTTTTCGTCCATAACGCGCATGACAAGCGAGCGCATGCCCGACTTTGTTTTTTTGTCATAGGCTCTGTATTCATGTCTGTTCAGAACATCGAGAACCTGTTTTCTTGTGCTTTCAAGAAGAGGATCATGGATGGCGCATTCCTCAACGGTCAGGAAATGATTGGTGCCGGTTTTGTACATGCCGGAAACGATCTTTCCGTTTTCTGAGCGCAGGGGAAGCTTGCACTGATTGCGGTAGCCTTCAAAGTGATCACTTTCATGGACTTCTCTGACGAAATGCCTTTTGACATTGCCGTATTTGAACAATGCTTCCTCAAGAAGCTGTTTTTTATATTCTTTCTGCTTTTCTCTTTTCAGTGTCATCAAAGCGCAGCCGCCGCACTCTCTCTGATAAGGGCAGAGAGGTCTTACACGGTCGTATGATCTTGTGAGCAGCTTTCTGAGCTTTGCTCTGGCATAGGTCCTGTTTTCTTCTGTGACTTCCACTTCCGCGGTTTCGCCGGGAAGAACGCCGTCACAGAAAACAGGCATCCGGTTGCTGTAACCGATGCCTTCGCCGTTGATTCCCATTTTGACAAACTTGATTTTCATAATACTTACCAGAGGATCGCCAGATTGGTGTCTGAACAGAATGTCTCAATGCCATAGATGACATAGACGTCGGTTTCCGTTCTGTCTTTGAGATGGGTGGAGACCTGCTCGTGATAATAGCGCAGGTCGAAAACTTCCAGTTCACTGTATTCCGCCGCAAGATAGGGGATCAGGATATGTGAATAGCTGTCCTTGATGATGATCGCCTTCTTTTTGTTCGGAACGTTTGTGGTGATATGGACATAGCCGTGGTTGCCGTCAAGGTAGTAGGTATACTGGTCCTTGATCTTAAGGTTTTTATCTTCAAACAATGATGATGTCTCTCTGCCGTCGTCATACTGCACTTTGACCTCGAGACCGTTGGCCGGATCCATCCGCCAGATTTCATCGGGTTTTGTCCAGAAGGCGCCGGATTTTGAATACATCGTTCCTTTGAAGTTATCCGAGACTTTGGCAAGACTGAACGTGCCGACTTCCTTCTTCAGGACATTTTTGCAGATGGCGTCATAGCCGATCTTCGCGCCTTTGTGATTCCAGTGGTGATCGGTTTCGAAATAGTTGTCATCCTTCGGATTCATGAGCTGTGTGAGATCGATGAAGTTCTGTCCTTTGAGCTTTTCGCCGATGCTTTGAATCAGTTCTTTTTCATCGACATTCGCCGCCCCGAAGGGGAGATATCCTTTTTCTCCGGTGGAAGCCCCCGGCACCAGCATGACATTGAGGGTCACGTTATTCTCATCGGAAAATTCCTGAAGGTAGGAGATGTTGTCTTCAACTGTCTTTTCGTCATAAGTGAGGAACTGCTGGATCAGTCTGCCGTCATGGGAATAATAGACACCGTTGTTTTCGGCTGTTAAAAGATCCTTGCGCAGCGAAGCCTTGATCTCAATCCATCTGTCGCGGAAGGCGAAGTGGTCGGAGAACCAGGTTTCAAAGTCGGTGTCGAAGGTGCCGAAGAGAATGTTTCTGATGCTGCTGTCAACGCCCGGCGAAAGGGCGCGGTTTTCATTGTCGGAGAAGTAGACCTTCTTTGAAAAGAGGTTGATGAAAGTCAGCAGGAAAACAAAGCATACGAAAACCAGGCATGTGATGCCCTGAATGATCAGCTTTCTTCTCTTTCTGCCTGTTTTCATAAGTCACCTCAGAATCTGAAATAAAGGAACGGGTTATAAGAAGCGTCAACGATGAACGCCGTGCATGCCAGCAATGCCAGCAGTACCGCCAGGGGAATTGCCGCTTCAAATCCTCTGCGCTTAAAGATGTTGAGCTTTGTTTTGGCGATGGGCGTGCAGGCAATCGCGCAGATGATCATCATGACCAGGTTGGAGCGCAGGAACCAGAAGGCTTCCGCGTTGATGAAGGACGCTGCGCCGCCGAACATCATGCCAAGATACTTTAAGGCAAAGGAGATGTCGGTAAAGGCGAAGAGAACCCAGGCGATGATCACCACCAGCATGGTATAGATGTGCTGAAGCCAGCCCGGCGCTTTTTCCAGATACTTAAGCAGGAAGAGCTTTTCGATGATCAGCACGATTCCGTAGAAGACGCCCCACATGACAAAGTTCCAGGAAGCGCCATGCCAGAAGCCGGTCAGCAGCCAGACGATCATGATGTTGACGATCTGCCTTGGCAGGCCTTTGCGGTTGCCGCCAAGGGGAATATAGACATAATCACGGAACCAGTAGGACAGCGACATGTGCCACCGCCTCCAGAATTCGGTGATGGATTTTGAAATATAAGGATAATTGAAGTTCTCCAGGAAATCGAAGCCGAACATTTTGCCCAGACCGATTGCCATGTCGGAATAGCCGGAGAAGTCAAAATAGATCTGGAATGTATAGCAGAGGATGCCGATCCAGGCGCCGATGACGCTTGTCTGATTCTGCGGCAGGGAACTGATCGCCTCAAACACCTGGCCGGCGCTGTTGGCTAAAAGCACCTTCTTGCATAAGCCTGTGACAAATCGCAGCACGCCGTTATAGAACTGATCGAGATTCTCATGTCTTTTTTCCAGCTGGCGGGCGATATCCTTGTAGCGGACAATCGGACCGGCGATGAGCTGCGGGAACATGGTGACATAGGCGCCGAAGGCAACCGCGCTTCTCTGCGGGTCGGTGTCATGGCGGTAGACGTCAATCGGATAGGACATTGCCTGGAAGGTGTAGAAGCTGATGCCGATCGGCAGTCCCAGCTTCAGCGGCCTGATGAACGAAAGCCCCAGAGCATTGAGGTTTTCGGCGAAGAAATCAAAGTATTTGAAGAAGCCCAGTAACGCCAGGTTGAAGATGATGCAGATCATCAGCCACCGTTTCGCTTCCTCTTTGTTTTTATCTCTGTACATGCCGACACGGGTACCGAAATACCAGTTGGCAAGGATTGAGGCGATCATCATCAGCACATAGACCGGCTCGCCCCAGCCATAGAAGAAAAGGCTGACCAGAAGCAGGACCAGATTCCGCCAGCGGGCAGGGACCATAAAATAAACTGCCAGTACGGCAGGCAGGTAGGCAAACAGGAATGTCAGGCTGCTGAATACCATCGCGTCTCCTTATTAATATCCGCAGGAAATTATAGCAATAATCCCCATCAATGTACAATCATGACGAACAGCTCAGAAATGAAAAAGAACATCCGCTTTTCTGAAAACGCGCACTTTAAGAATCACCTGTTTCAGCTGCAGTTTCACCCGAAAAACATTGCAGTTGACATGCCAACAATCTAAAATAACAGTGTGATTATTCACATTGGAGGAAAAGAATGAAGAAAATCGTACCTGCTATGCTCGCAGGCGTCATGAGCTTAAGCCTCGTTGCCTGCAGCTCAAGCACACCCGCAGCAGATGACACCGCAAAAGAAGACGAAACAGCGACAACAGACGAAGAACAGCCCACCGCAGCTTCCGATGTCAAGGTTGCCATGGTAACTGACTACGGCAAGATCACCGACCAGTCCTTCAACCAGACAACATACGAAGCATGCAAGGCCTTCGCAGACGCAAACGGTCTCGAATTCACTTACAAGCAGCCGGCTACAGACGCTGACGCTGACCGTGTCGCTTCCATCGAACAGGCGATCGAAGAAGGCTACAACGTCATCGTTATGCCTGGCTACGCATTCGCAGCAGCGATCGTGGAAACAGCACCGACATATCCGGATGTCAAGTTCGTCGCCCTCGATGTTTCTGAATATGACCTGTCAGAAGCAAACGGCGGAACAGCTTTCAAAGCTGACAACCTCTTCAGCGCAGTTTACCAGGAAGAGCTCGCCGGCTACATGGCTGGCTACGCAGCAGTCAAGCTCGGCTACACAAAGCTCGGCTTCCTCGGCGGTATGGCTGTTCCGGCAGTTCAGCGTTATGGCTATGGCTATGTCCAGGGCGCAGACGCAGCTGCAGTTGAACTCGGACTCACAGATGTTGAAATGAAGTATGTCTACGGCGGCCAGTTCTTCGGCGACGCTGACATCACAGCTGTTATGGACACATGGTATGGCGCAGGCACAGAAGTTGTCTTCGCTTGCGGCGGCGGCATCTACACATCCGCAGCAGAAGCAGCAGCGAAAACAAACGCTAAGGTCATCGGCGTTGACGTTGACCAGGCTGCCATCATCGACGGCGACTACGGCGCAGGCATGACAGTCACTTCCGCTATGAAGGGTCTGGCTCCGACAGTCAGATCACTGCTCACAGCGATCGTTGAAGGCGGCTGGGATTCCTACAAGGGCCAGGTCCAGACTCTCGGTCTTGTTTCCGAAAATCCGGAAGAGAACTTCGTCCAGCTCCCTGCTTCCACACAGTTCGAAGACGGCAAGTTCACAGCTGACGACTACAAGGATCTCGTAAGCAAGATGTTCAAGGGCGAAATCAAGGTTTCCAACAGCATCGAAGCAATGCCTGAAACACAGGTTGTCAAGGTTGACGACCAGGGTAAGATCAAGGGTTAATCAATCCGCAAAATAAGACTGACAGAATCTTTCATCTGTCAGTCTTTTTTTTTATAATATAAAGAAAGAAGCAGGGAGGAATAGCAATCATGGATGCTCCATATGCAATTGAGATGCTGAACATCACGAAGCGATTCCCCGGTATCATTGCGAATGATAATGTCACCATCCAGCTGAAGAAAGGCGAGATTCTCGCTCTGCTGGGTGAAAACGGCGCCGGCAAGTCGACACTGATGTCCGTTCTTTTCGGTCTTTACCAGGCTGAGGAGGGCATCATCAAGAAAGACGGCGTGGAGGTTAAAATCAACGACCCCAACGACGCGAATGAACTGGGAATCGGCATGGTCCACCAGCATTTCAAACTGGTCCAGTGCTTTACTGTTCTGCAGAACATCATTCTCGGTGTCGAAACAACCAAAAACGGTGTTCTCCAGATGGACGAAGCCAGAAAAAAAGTCATTGAATTATCTGAAAAGTACGGTCTGTATGTTGATCCGGACGCTCTCATCGAAGACATCACCGTCGGTATGCAGCAGAGAACCGAAATTCTCAAGATGCTCTACCGCGACAATGAAATCCTGATCTTCGATGAGCCGACCGCGGTGCTCACGCCCCAGGAAATCGAGGAACTCATGCAGATCATGAAGAACCTTGCCCGTGAAGGCAAGTCGATTCTCTTCATTTCCCATAAGCTCAACGAAATCATGGAAGTCGCCGACAGAGTCTCCGTACTGCGCAAGGGCAAATACATCGGCACTGTCAATGTCAAAGACACAAACGAAGCCGAACTCTCAAGAATGATGGTCGGCCGCGACGTCCAGCTCGTCGTTGAAAAAGAACCGGCAAAGCCCGGCAAGGTTGTCCTTGATATCGAGAATATGACCGTCGCCTCCAAGGTTCATAAAAACAACGCGGTCAAGAATGTTTCGCTGCAGGTGCGCTCCGGTGAAATCGTCTGTATCGCCGGCATCGACGGCAACGGCCAGTCGGAATTTGTCTACGGCCTCTCAGGCCTTGAACCGCTGGTCTCCGGAAAGATCACGCTGTGCGGCAGGGATATCACAAAATCAAGTATCCGCTCACGTTCAGAGCTGATGAGCCACATTCCCGAAGACCGCCACAAGCACGGTCTGGTTCTGGACTACTCACTGGAATACAACATGATCCTGCAGCTCTACTTTGAGCCGCAGTTCACATCCAAGGCCGGTTTCCTCAAGAGAAAGGAAATCAGGGATTACGCCGATAAGCTGATCGGCGAATACGACGTCCGCTCAGGTCAGGGCGCCATCACTGCCGCAAGATCCATGTCCGGCGGCAACCAGCAGAAGGCGATCATCGGCCGTGAAATCGACAGACCGCATGAACTGCTGCTGGCAGTCCAGCCGACCAGAGGCCTTGACGTCGGCGCCATCGAAGGCGTCCACCGCAACCTGATCCGGGAAAGAGACGCCGGCAAGGCGGTCCTGCTTGTCTCCCTGGAACTTGAAGAAGTCCTCAATGTTTCCGACAGAATCCTCGTCATGTATGAAGGCGAGATCGTCGGTGAGCTTGATCCGAAGAAGACAACGCCTGAAGAGCTCGGTCTTTACATGGCGGGCGCAAAACGCAATACCGGAAAGGAGGCCGCATAATGAAAGAGAGTTTCTGGAAGAAACCGGCAGTTCAGACGCTGATTTCCTCCCTGATCTGCATTGCCGCGGGTCTCTTCGTCGGTTTCATTATCCTGTCAATCATCAATCCATCCGGTTCTTTCAAGGCGATCACCACAATCCTCGGCAACTTCCTGACCAGAAGTTCGGGACCGGCAAAACTGAAGGCCTTCGGCAACACGCTGGCAAAGACAGCGCCGCTTCTGATGTGCGCGCTGAGCGTCTGCTTCTGCTATAAGGTGGGCCTCTTCAACATCGGTGCCGCCGGTCAGTACGAAGCCGGTGCCTGCGCCGCTCTGTTCTGCGCGATCGGTCTCAAGCTGCCGTGGTTCGTCTGTCTGATCGCGGCTGCCTGTGCCGGTGCTGTTCTCGGTGCCCTTTCCGGATTCCTCAAGGCATACAGAAATGTCAATGAGGTCATTTCGGGCATCATGCTCAACTGGATTACCCTGTATACAGCCAATACCATTCTTTCCAATCCTTCTGTCAAGGATCCGGCCAGCCCTTATACCCAGGGCCTTGCCTCAGCCAATCCGAAAGGACTTTTACCGACATTAGGCATGGAAGGACTCTTTGCCAACAACAAATATGTTACATTGGCAATTCCGCTGGCAGTCCTGATCGCGGTCGCGATCTGGGTTGTGCTGGAAAAGACAAAGTTCGGCTATGAGCTCAGAGCCACCGGCTTCAACAAGGAAGCTTCAAGATATGCCGGTATGAAGGAAAAGCAGAACATTATCGTGACCCTGGCCATCGGCGGTGCCCTGGCTGCGGTCGGTGCGGCATTCCTGTTCCTGTCCGGCTACCAGCAGTGGGCCACCACCCAGACATCCGTTCCGGGCATGGGCTTTAACGGCATCGCGGCGACATTCCTTGGCGGTCTGAGCCCGATCGGAACGATCTTCTCCTCATACTTCATCCAGTCGATCACCGACGGCGGCGCACTGATCAACCGCTCCTTATATCCGGCTGAAATCTCCGATCTGATTTCGGCAGTCATTATTTACCTCTGCGGATTCGTGCTCTTCTTCAAGACAGTCATGAACGCGCGGATCGCAAAGAGCGAAGAGAAAAAAGCGAAAAAGGCGGAAGGAGGTAATGCATAATGGTACTCCTGCTTCAGTATACGATTATATTCGCCTCCGTCCTGATGCTGGTGGCGCTGGGCGGCTGCTTCTCCGAACATTCCGGTATCATCAACCTGGGCTTAGAGGGCATCATGGTCATTGGCGCTCTTGGCGGCGCCCTGGCGATGAATCTCTTACCGGCGGGCACCAGCGGATTTGTCATGGTGTTTGTCACAGCCATCGCGGCGGTTGTCTTCGGCGTTCTGTATTCCTGTCTGCTTGGTGTTGCGGCCATCCGCTTCAAGGCTGACCAGACCCTGATCGGAACCGCCATGAACATGCTGGCGACAGCGGCAGCGACTGTCTTTGTCTCCGCATACAACGCTTCCAAAAACCCGGACAACACATCCTCAACCCTGCAGTACATCTCCCAGAAGAACGCCTTCATCGTCAGAATCGGCGGTTTCGAGTTCAACTGGTTCATGTTACTGGCGGTGATCCTGTTGGCTGTCTCCTGGTTTGTCCTCTACAGAACAAGATTCGGACTGCGTCTGCAGGCGTGCGGTGAAAATCCGCAGGCGGCTGACTCGGTCGGTATCAATGTCTACAAGATGAGATGGAGCGGCGTTCTGATCTCAGGCGCCCTTGGCGGACTGGGCGGCATCGTCTATATCCTTGCCGGCGTTTCCGAATGGAAATTTGAGGTCGGCGTTGCCGGTTTCGGCTTCCTGGCCCTGGCGGTTATGATCTTCGGTCAGTGGAAACCGACAAAGATCGCTCTTGCGGCACTGCTGTTCGGTTTCTTCCGCGCTCTTTCCAACGTCTACACAGGCTTCTCGTTCCTGGCCGGTCTTGGCATTCCAAGTACCGTCTACAACATGATGCCTTATATCATCTCCCTGATCATCCTTGCCTTCACATCAAAGAATTCCAAGGCGCCCAAAGCCGAAGGTATTCCTTACGACAAGGGCATGCGTTAAGGTCAGAATCATACAGGATTTCCAGAGGGTTCACTCTTCGCAGGGTGAACCTTTTTTTGACTTTTCCGGTAACATGCCCGCATGTTCGAAAGACCGTACTATAATGCATGTATTACAGGCGGAAGCACCTATGAAAATCACGGAAATCACAATGACAAAGGCAGAATTTGCCTTCAACAAACCGTTCGAAATCGCCTTTGCGGTTCTTTACGGTTTTCAGACAATGGTTTTAAGAATCGATACCGATGAAGGAATCAGCGGATACGGGGAGGCCGGACCGCTGGAATATGTCACCGGCGACAATCTGGACACCTGCATGGTCATCGCCGATGAATTCAGAAAGAAACTCATCGGAACCGATCCCACGGCGATCCAGAACATCCATACAGTCATGGATTCCATGTACCATGGCCATACCGCCGTCAAGGCAGCGTTTGATATCGCGTGCTATGACATCGCCGCCAAAAAGATGGGAGTGCCTCTTTATAAATATCTTGGCGGCAGTGATCCTCATCTTGAATCAGATGTGACGATCGGCATCTCCACGCCGGAAGCGATGGCGGAAGACTGCCTTGAGTGGAAGAACAAAGGCTTCAGTATCCTCAAAATCAAGCTGGGCCATGACATTGTCTCAGACAGCGCAAGAATGAAAGCCATCCGCAAAACGGTCGGGGATGATGTGATCCTCAGGGTGGACGCCAACCAGGGCTGGTCGCTCAAGGAAACACTTCAGATTGAGCCGCTTCTCAAAGAACTCAATATCGAACTGATTGAGCAGCCATTGCGCGATTTTGATTTTGAAGGCATGAAGGAAATTAAAATGAGAAGCACACTGCCGATCATCGCCGATGAAAGCTGCCATCTGCCGGCAGACGCATTGCGTTTAGCTTCCATGCGGGCGTGCGACGGGATGAATATCAAACTGATGAAGTGCGGCGGGATTGAGCCGGCGTTAAGGATTAATGCCATCGCCGAAGCGGCGGATATGTTCTGCATGCTGGGATGTATGGGAGAAAGCGTCATCGCCAATACGGCGGCCATGCATGTGGCGGCGGCGAGAAGAAATATCTCTAAAATCGATCTTGACATCACTTTCTTCAGCCATTGCGACTGGATCACAGGCGGATTTGTTTCAGAAGGCGGAAAGATCACTCTTTCCGATGAACCCGGAATCGGGATACAGGTGAATGGTTTCTGAACAGGAGGACAATAATCATGGGAAACTACGTACAGACATTGGACAGCCACGCAGCCGAACTACTTGCCAAATGGAATCTTCAGGGTTTCTCCATCGGCATCATCAAAAACGGGGAAGTCATCAAAACCGCCGGCTATGGCCTGCGCAATGAAACCGAAGCGGTCGATGCCGATACATTAATGCCCATCGGCTCCGCCACAAAGAGCTTTACCGCCCTGCTTCTGGGAATGCTGTGCGAAGAGGGGAAAGTCTCCTGGGACGCTCCGGTCAGAACCTATGTGCCGGATTTGAAACTCTATGACGAATGGGTCGCTGCCCACGTCACCTTACGCGATCTTTTATCCCACCGCACCGGCGTGGCGGCTTATGACGCCCAGTCCATCTATCCGGTTCCCGACAAAAGAGCGGACCTTGTGCCGATGCTGGAATACCTTGAGCCCCAGTATGATTTCAGGGCCGGCTTCAAATATTCAAACCAGATGGTCGCCCTGGCCGGCCATGTGGCTGAAGCGGTCACAGGAAAATCATGGGAAGAGCTGGTGAAGGAAAGAATCCTCGAACCGCTCGGCATGAAAGATACCGTCTTCACAATTGAGAAAATGGAAGAAAACGAAAACAGATCGCTTGGCTATGTCGCAACCCCGCAGGGCAATCTGGCTCAGCCGTATCTTTCCTTAAAGGCAGTCGGTCCGGCCGGCGCGATTGTCTCAAGTGCCAATGACATGGTGAAATACCTGAAGTTCCAGCTTGGCGACGGAACATGGGAAGGAAAGAAGCTTGTCGAAAAGGCAACACTGGATGAAATGCATAAACCGCAGGTTCTCGGCACGCCGTATCTGTTCTTCCTGCCGGAAATCACTGAAACCACCTATGGCCTTGGCTGGTTCACCGATCTTTACAGAGGACAGCGGATGTGCAGCCATGGCGGCAACACCCTTGGCTTCTCGGCGCTTATGACCATCCTGCCCGGTGAGGATCTTGGCGTGATTGTTCTTTCCAACGGCACCACCAATTTCCTCTGCAACGCGGTCACATACCAGATTCTCGATGATTATCTCGGCCTTGAGGAAAAAGACTGGACTGCTTCGATCAATGAAGTGCTCGGCCCTCTGTTTGCCGGCATGGCCGCAGGCATGCAGGCAAAAGAAGCCGCAAGAGTGAAGGATACAACGCCTTCCCTGGCGGCGGAAGAATATGCCGGGACCTACACCAGCAATGGATTCGGCACCATCACGATCGCATGCACAGAGCAGGGATACGCGCTGCAGTGGGAAAGCTATCAGGGCATGCTGGGACATTACAACTATGATGTCTTTGATGTCACGATGTTTGTCTATGGCGTCCAGTTCCCGGTCACCTTCATCATTGAAGAGGAGAAAGTGACCGGTTTTGACGCGGTGATTGAACCGATGCCGGGCATTCCTGCGGTGCGCTTCACAAAACAGTGATCAATTTCTTTTTCTCAGGCGGATCTCCTCAGGGGATCCGTTTTTCTTTCGTGAGGTTCCATGAAAAAACCTTCCGGTTTTTCCGGAAGGCTCTGAATGGTGGGTTAATCGCTGCCCTCCATGTGGGCGGCTTCAGGATTCACATAAACACTTTCCCATCTCTGATCGATTGTTTCAGTTGCCTCAAACAGGGTATCCCAGTCCTCGTTTTCCCAGGCTTCCCTGTATTGTTCGATGAAGGCTTCGGTGACGTCTTCACCGGTTTCACTGTCCAGCAGAGTGAGATAACGGTATGTGTCAAAACGTCCGTCTTTATACAGATCATCTTTCCAGATCTTTTCAGGATCATATTCAAAGATATTCCGGAAGGTTTCCCGGGCACCCGGCTTGACTGTGATGTGGCTGTCGTATTCTTTGACAAGGCGGATGAGCTCTTCACTTGCAATATGGACGCCATAATTAGGCTCATCGACAACCCATTCATCCTCAGGATCATCCCCAAGACCGTAGCCTCCGTTATGAACGAGATAGAAGAAGGTTATGCGGTTGGATAAGTCGTTATACCAGAGAATCTGCCAGAATTCATCCGGGCTTCCGGTGATCTTTCTGCTGTTGAGAAGATCCCAATAGCTGCCTGTCGGCGACCATTTTCCCGCCGGCCGGCACTCACGCAGCGCCTTCTGGATGGCAAGGTTGTATTCCGTGTCAGCTGAACTGTATCTGACTGATTTTTCAGATGGGGTCCAGTCATTATCTTCAAAGGCGATTTCATCATGGCGGATCACCTGGACAAGATCGGCGGTTTCATCCAGAAAGACAGGCGGATCATTGTATGGGGTGAACATGATGATGCGGCTCCAGTGGAAGACGGCGAGGAAGACAAGACCGATAGAGACAAGCGCCGAGATGAACGCGCCGCCGATTGCGGCAGGTTTCTCAAACCTTGTGTATTTCTTTGAAAGGAAATAGAACACATTTCTCAGGATAATCCAGACAATCACGATCATGGCGAACACCAGCATGCCTCTCAAAAAGTAAAGTCCCGGGGACATGTTGTTGCGGATACTGATTCTGGAACATGCGGATCCGCCGCCCAGGATAAACAGAGCGCACATGATCACGGCAAGTACCACGGAACCCTTTCTTTTACGCTTCCATAAGAGCGGTTTGAAGATCGGGTAGAAGAACTGGAAGTGACCGAATGACTCCACAAAGAGGTCCGCCGAGTAATTCAGCACATCCTTCTTCAGATCCGCAAAGCCGGAAGAGCTCTTTTCATTGATCTTTTCCAGATAAAGATCGGCGTTCATATCCTCAATTGAAGTGTGGCTGCTTTCAAGATCCAGACAGATCTTCCGGGCTTCCTGCATCTCATTGATTTCCTGATCAAGCTTCAGGATGTTTTCATTCAGCACGGCATCGAGTTCTTTTCTGTTTTCCAGCACATCCCGGATATCGGCGATCGGAACGCCGAGCCTGCGTAAGACAACAATCTTTTTCAGCCGCAGCACATCCTCATCGGAGTACTCACGGTAGCCGTTGGCTTTGCGGGCAGGCAAGATCAGTCCTTCCTTTTCGTAATACCTGATATTCTCTTTTGTGATTCCCAGCAGGGCATTCAGCTCATTAATCAGCATATCCTGCCTCCTTTCCGGTTTCATCATAGAGGTTTGGGCAGCTTCAAGGTCAATAGCCAGAGTGAAATATTTATGATTTTCTTCAAAAAACATGTATTTTCGGATGGTTATAGTCAAATTGACTAAATATATAGTCAAAATGACTATACAAATGAAAATGATTATGATATAACTTCATCGGAACAAAGGAGGGACATTCCGATGACGATGAAAGAATACTTTGAAAAAAAGAATGTCAATATTTCCGCCCGCAGATACGGGATCGACGCCATGAGCGCGATGGCCCAGGGCCTCTTCGCCAGCCTTCTGATCGGCACGATTATCGAGACGCTGGGCACCCAGCTGTCCATTCAGTTTCTCATTGACGCGGGAACATATGCCAAAAGCGTTGCCGGACCGGCGATGGCGGTTTCCATCGGCTACGCCCTCAAAGCGCCCCAGCTTGTCTTATTCTCTCTGATCGCGGTCGGCGCCGCCGCCAACGGCCTTGGCGGGGCAGGGGGACCTCTGGCCGTCTATGTCATCGCGATCATCGCCTGCGAATGCGGCAAGCTTGTCTCCAAAGAAACAAAAGTGGATATTCTTGTGACCCCGGCCGTCACGATTCTTGCCGGAACAATCCTGAGCATCCTGTTTGCCCCGTATATCGGCAAAGCCGCAAGCTCGCTCGGCTCCGTGATCATGTGGGCGACAGAACTGCAGCCGTTCTTCATGGGCATTATCGTTTCCGTTCTTGTCGGCATCGCCCTGACTCTGCCGATTTCCTCCGCCGCGATCTGCGCCGCCCTTGGCCTGACCGGTCTTGCCGGAGGAGCTGCGGTGGCGGGATGCTGCGCGCAGATGGTCGGCTTCGCGGTCATGTCCTATAAAGAAAACGGCATCGGCGGCCTTGTCTCCCAGGGACTGGGCACCAGCATGCTGCAGATGGCAAATATCATCCGCAATCCCAGAACATGGATTCCGCCCATCGTGGCTTCCGCAATTACAGGACCTCTGGCCACCTGCGTGTTCAGAATGCAGAACAACGGTCCGGCTGTCGCTTCCGGCATGGGCACATGCGGTCTGGTCGGTCAGATCGGCGTCTACACCGGCTGGGTCAATGACACAGCAAGCGGCCTTAAGGCTGGCATCGGCGCCATGGACTGGACCGGCATGGTTCTGATCTGCTTCGTTCTGCCGGCACTCATCAGCTGGGCGGTATGCGAGCTGGAAAGAAAAGCAGGCTGGATTAAAGAAAACGATCTTAAGCTGTAATCACAAATCAGTCTTTGGAAAAGCGATACGATGTATCGTTTTTCTTTTCCTTATGGTACGATTTTCCGGGTGAAAAATATGAAACAGACAAGAACATTTCCTTACGCAAAGGTGACAAAGAAACAGGAGCTTTCATTAAAGAAAGGCCATCCCTGGATTTATGAGGATGAGATCACGGAAAGCTCAGAAGAAATTGAAAACGGATCGTTCATCGATGTGTTTTCATCAAAGGGCAGCTGGCTTGGCACCGGCCTTTACAGCGCCGCCTCAAAAATCAGGATCCGCCTTTTAGGCGCCAACGCCAATGAAAAATATGATGATTCCTTCTTCGCAAGAAGAGTGAAATATGCCGTTCAGTACCGCCTCGATGTCATGGCGGATGATTTCGGCGCCTGCCGGCTGATCCATGGCGAAGCCGACGGCCTGCCCGGGGTGACCGTGGACCGCTATAACAATCTTCTTGTGGCGGAAATCGCAAGCTATGGCATGGACCTGCATAAAGATGTTCTTTATCAGGCACTCCTGGATGAGCTCAAAGCGCATGGCGAAGTGATTGATGGCATCTATGAAAGAAATGAGGGCGACCTCAGAGCCAAGGAAGGATTAAGACAGTACAAAGGCTGGTATGGCGGAAACCATCCGGAATCTCCAGTCACCGAAATCACGGAAAACGGCATCATTTATGAAGTTGACGTGGAAAACGGACAGAAAACAGGTTTCTTCCTGGATCAGAAATACAACCGCCTGGCGGTCAAGAAACTGGCAAAGGGAAGAAAGGTGCTGGATTGCTGCACACATACCGGCTCCTTTGCGCTCAACGCCGCAAACGGCGGAGCGGAAAGTGTTCTGGCTGTGGATATTTCAGAGTCAGCCCTTGAGATGGCAAAGAAGAATGCGGAAAGAAACGGGCTGAAGATTGATCTGAGACAGGCGGACGTATTCGATATTCTGCCTGAGCTCAGAAGCGAGCACGCGAAGTTTGACTTTATTATTCTTGATCCGCCCGCCTTCACCAAAAGCAGAAGGACCTTCCATAACGCCAGAAGCGGATACAGACAGATCAACTGCGAAGCGATGAAGCTGCTGCCAAGAGGCGGCTATCTTGCCTCGGCCTCCTGCTCGCATTTCATGCCGAAGGAGGAATTCAGAAGAATGCTGGCGGACGCGGCCAGGGACGCCGGCGTCACCATCCGCATTGTGGAAGAGCGCCACGCCGCCCCGGATCATCCGGTGCTTCCGGATGTGCCGGAAACGGAGTATCTGAAGTTCTTCATTGTCCAGATTATCTGAAAGTAGTAAAAATCCACTTTATCTATCGTGGAAAATTTCCTGTAAAAAATGTATAATATTAACATGAAAGCGGGGAAGAAGACAATGTACAAAGTGAACGATATTGTAGTTTACCGACGTGATGTATGCAAAATTGTTGGCAAGCACCGCAGTGATTTTACAGGCGAAATGTGCTATGACCTGGTTCCGTACCTGAAACAGGACGGATCGGTGAAGATGCAGGTTCCGGTATCCAATAAGGCCGGCAATCTGCGCGATCTGATCACCGAGGATGAAATCAGGGAACTGATCATTTCAGCTCCGGATATCCAGACCCTCGAAAACAAGCCGGCTAACATGAAAAGCCAGTATGCGGCTCTTCTCAAAGGCAATGACATTCAGGATCTGATCTGCATCATCAAAACCTCCTACGGCCGCAACAAGGCCAGAATGGAGCAGCACAAGAAGCTGGCCAGCATCGATGATGAGTACCTGCAGAAGGCGGAGAATTACCTCTACCGGGAAATCTCCGTGGCTCTTGGCAAAACCTATGAGGAGGCCAAAGCATACTTCGAGGATGAAGTGGCCAAACTCGCAGAGGAATGAACGGAAGGCGCTGCCTTCCTTTTTCTTTTCCTTCTTCCTCTCATCATTTTCAAAATCTGCTAAACTTGAAAAAACAGGAGACGATATCATGACAATGTACGGAATCGATATTTCAGAACACAATGGCGACATTGATCTTTCCGAATACAGAGATCAGTTTGTCATCATCCGGGCCGGCTGGGGCTGGTCGATTGATCAGAAGGACAAAAAGTTCGACCGCAATGTGAAAGAGTGCATCCAGCTGGGAATACCTTTCGGCGTCTACTGGTATTCCTACGCGGTGGATGAAGAAAGCGCGAAAGAGGAGGCGGAAGTCTTCCTCAAAGTGATTGAACCTTATAAGCGCAATATCGCCATGGGCGTCTGGGTGGACCAGGAGGACGCCGACGGCTGGAAAGTGAAGAACGGTTTTGAGATCAATAAAGAATGCATTTCCAAGCTGACCTCCATTATGTGCTCCGCGATCCGCAAGGCGGGTTACCATACCGGCATCTACTGTTCCTACAGCTGGCTGCGCTATCTGGATGAAAGCTGCGCGTTCTATGACCGCTGGGTCGCCCATTGGGGAACCGACGACGGCACAAAGCAGAACGACTTCTCCGATATTTCCTCTCTTCATCAGTTCACCACCAAACCGCTTGACCGCGATTACTGCAGTGTTGATCTGAACCACTTCCGCTTCAGCCAGAAACAGGTGCTGTAATTCTTCCGGGGAAATCCGCACAAAAGCACTTTCTTTAACAGGTATTAAGACAACCTCTTATGAAAAAGCCCCATGCGCGCACATGGGGTTTTCTTCTGAGAAGATCAATTGAAACTTATTCAACCGTGAAGGAGAAGAAGTCGGCGATCCCTTCCGAACGCCATACAAAATACAGAGGCAGTACGCCGGAAAGAGAAGACAGCTCAGCGCTGAATGTCTCTCTGCCTTCGCACGCACTCACCTTGATCAGAGTGACAGGCTCTGAGTCAGGTGCGGTAAGAACTTCCATGACACCGTCTTTTTCCGCCTTCATACAGACAGAAATATGATGGGGATGGTCAAAACTGAAGTATTTGAAGCCTGCCACTGATCCATCATTCAGATTGGAAATATACTGGTCCGGATCGCTCATCCGGTCTTCGCCGGTCTGGGTCAGGGAAGGGCACTTTGCTTTGTCTTTGATTTCGGTGATTTTGCAGGCGCCTTCTTTCAGATAAAGGACACAGGCGATATGGGCGCTGTATGTTCCTTTGCCTTCCAGAGGTCCGCCGTTAAGACCGCAGCTTGTCATTTCTGCCATTTCAAAGCGGCCGTTTTCATCCATGCGGATTTCCTCGGCAACGCCCTGTCTTGAGAATTCGTGCCAGTTTGTCTGACGGTGGCCGAAGATATAGAACTTCCCGTTGACAAGTTCGATGGATCCGTGATTGTTGCCCCAGAAGAACTGCGGGGTCATTGAGCCTATATATCCGATATTGCCGTTGGAGTGCAGGACGCCGCCATAGACGAATCCGCGGTCGGGACCTTCTTTGGAGAAGGCGTATGCCAGCTCATGGGATTGAATTGTGGAGTAGATGAAGTAATAGATTCCGTCGAATTTGCGGATGGAACTCGCCTCATAGAATTCATGGTTTTCAAACGGTGTGCCTTTGCCGTTTCCTCTGCCCGGAATGATCTTGACCGCTTCTTTTCTGATCGTGATCATATCCGCTTCCAGTTCGATGCAGTTGCAGCCTGCCTCAGGGGAAGTACCGCCCATCATTTTCATGATTTCAGCCGAACCGAAGCCGGAATAGAGCCACACTCTGCCGTCATCATCACTCAATACGCCCGGGTCAAAAGGGAATTCATCGCCTTCTTTACTAAGAAAACCGTCCAGAAAGCCTGTGTCTTCAGACATGGGATGAATGGCGCCTTATAGAGAGTCTTATTCTTTTGTGTATTGGTTCTGAATA